>CALBZA010000028.1 GCA_937890005.1 uncultured Verrucomicrobia subdivision 3 bacterium
ACCTAGCCCTCTGTTTGATGCTCGACGAATTTACAGAAAAAAATTTGCGCCGCCGAGAGGTCCCGCGCCGGTGGAACGTCCGGACATCACTGTCCGGGTTGTTCAAACTATTTCGTGCCGTCCTGGATGCTTTCAGCAGCATCTTCCATGTCTTCGCCGAAGCCATGCGCTGTCTTGCAGCCTGTGAAAGCGGCCATGCTTGCGACCAACAGCATCAGGCACATGATCGTTTTGGTGAATGTTTTCATTTTTCCTTTCTGTTTGGTTGAGGTTGAGGCGATCCATCGGACCCAGTTCATATTCTTCCCAACAGCGCCAGAATGATGACGACGACGAGGAGCAACCCAACAATTCCGCCCGGGGCGTAACCCCATCCGGAACTGTAGCCCCACGTTGGCAGCACTCCGATTAACGCCAGTATCAGAAGAATCACCAGAATTGTTCCAAGGCTCATAACTTCTTTCTTTCGTTTTTCGATTCGCTTTTGAGCTTCTCTGCCAACCTGATTCACCATAGTTCGAACACTCTATTTCTCCATAGGGTCTGTTGCCCAAAACCCCTGTAAAATCAGGGTAGAACGCACTTTTCCACATGGACCTGGAGCGCATTCCTCCCATGCAAATGAGAATAAAAAGGAGATCAACGCCGCCGCTGAAAACGAAGTTCCGATCAAACCAAAATCGGACCATTCAATCGCCTGCGTCGTTTAAAACATAAAACCATCAAACGAACCGGAAGAATCAGAGATCCAATCCCTGCCTCACCTATCCTGCGCCGGACGAAGTCGCGGATCGTCGAGATCAAGTCGATACAGCATCTGGTTGTAATCGTATCGAGGCGTCGGTTGAGGACGATCGGCGAACGTTTGCGAATAGGTGCCTTCAAAGAGCAGCACCGGTGAATTTGTCGGAGTGAGTTCCGGGTGCAGGCACGGGTTGTAGAATGTGTAATTGTCGTGTGACAAAACTTTGATCGCTCTGCCCCACGGCCCCATTGGCGAATCCGCTTCCGCATACCAGACTTCACCAAGGTGCGACGGCTTGCCGCCGAACTGGACGAACACAGTCACCCAACGTTTTCGCCATGCATTCCACGCAATCGAACCCGAGTGCGGCACGACAGGCTGATGATCTGACGCGGAGACAAGATTCTTCTGCGGTTGAAGCGTTTCCCATTGAGACGGATCCTGCCAGGCTTCAAACGTCGCCGGACAGCGAAGGGCCGGAAACGGATCGCCGAAGAGCAGCCATTCCTTTCCGCGTTCATCTTTCCAAAACACCGGATGTCCTTCGGGACACAACGGTGGTTTGGGCGAGGACGCCGATTTCTCCCAAATCACACGCAACAATTCGAATTTGTTCGATTCATCGTTCCAGACGCACAAGCCCTTCTGATACGGCTCGAGAAAGCCGCGGATCTTGGAAAACACAGTAACCAGTCGCGACACGCCATTCGAGTCCGGCACACTCACGCATCCTGAAATCCAGGTCGGTCCGTCACCGGGCATCGGCGCGACGCCACGCGGTCGGCGATTCGTATCAACGAAGAAATCAAACGACAACTGCACTGGCGGCTCGAAGTTCGCCAAAGGGTTCAGAGAGGTTGTTGCACCCGAGCAATCGAATATCCCAAGCGGATAATTCGCAAATCCGGTATCGCCCCAAAACCAATACAGCCTGCCACGATGGAGCGCGCTCTGTATCGTGTCGCATCCCATCACGCCCGTCTCCGCGGCGTCAAAACGATTGTCACCAAGTTTCCGACTTTCCGCGAACAACCCGCCGCCGGTAATCCTGCCCAGTCTTCGCGCGATGATCGCGCGATCCACCTCCACACGTAGCGTCTTGCCCGGCTCGGGTTTCAATCGCACGCCGCGATAACCGAAGCCGTCCTTCGGCACTTCATACCCATGGCCGATCACATCGAACCAGATTTCCCGTCCCATCAGCTCCGGCGCATCCAAGGCGATCGCGCCCGCGTTGTCAGAAATAAACCGCATCAAATGCGTTGTGCGCAGTTCCACGAGTGGCACCGGCCAGCCCGTGCCTTTCTCCATAACTTCAATCCGGCATGGCTCCGTCGCGACTGTTCCGTTCCCATTCAACCCAAAGGCCGCAACAACGATCAAAGAACAAACCAGCGATCGGAATCTATTCATATGTCGAGTTTAAGATCTGCCGGAACGGTCCATTTAGAACAACGAGACGAAGAAACAACTTCGCCTGTTCGGACACCGGCAGATTTCCTTGATACTTCGTTCTGAGATCAAATGCGCGTGGCATGAAGTGGCCACGCGAAGACTCACCGAATATCGGATCAAACCTTCCACGGCGCACGATAGTCGCGCGTCAGCCACGTCGAGTCGCCATTTCCGTCTGCAAAGGTGAGCTGATCCGGATTCCAATCCAGTTTCCTGCCGTGACGATAGGCAAGGTTCATCAGATGACAGCAAATGACACTGCGTCCGCCAATCTCGGCATGGGCGATCGGTTGCTGACGCGATCTGACGCACGCAAGGAAATCGACCACATGATTTCGGCTGACGTAAAGTTTGATCTTCGCGTCCTGAAGCAGCTCGCGTTGAGCCTTCTGAACTTCCCGCCCGATGCTGGTTTCTTCATTTGGGAGACCTTCACATCTGGCTATCTCCCTGCCCTCGCGCTCGACAATCAGCTTGCCGCGATTCACGCGAACGCGTCCTTCGCTGCCAATGAAATCAACCCCAAAACCATTCATATGAGTCACCGAAACTCCGTTTGCATAAACCAGCTTCGCCCCAGATCGATCATCCGGATTTTCGGGAGGAACCACGTGCACCGGCCCGCTGTCGTCCATTCCCAATCCCCACTGCGCGATGTCGAGATGATGCGCGCCCCAGTCAGTCACCTTGCCTCCGCCGTATTCGGAATAATTGCGCCACGCCGGATAATGATTGTGCATGCCGCGTGGACTGAGATCGGAATGATAGGACCGTAAAGGAGCCGGTCCGAGCCACAGATCCCAGTCGAGACCGGGTTCAAGAGTCTCCTCGGGAAGATCGCATGGAACCGGGGGCGGTCCGAACGAGCACACTACCGATCGAATTTTTCCAATCGCGCCATTGCGCACCAGCTCGCAGGCCACGCGAAACTCACTGCTCGAACGCTGCATGGAACCGGTCTGCAATACCCGGGCTGTTTCCTTGACGGCCTTCATCACAGCGACCGCTTCATGAATCGTTTGCGTCAGCGGCTTTTCACAATAGACATCCTTGCCAGAACGCAATGCTGCCAGGGTGATGATCGCATGCCAGTGATCCGGCGTGGCGATGCAGACCACGTCAATGTCCTTCCTTGCGATCAGTTCGCGAAAATCATTGTAAGCAGCACAGCCGGAACCTGAGCTCGTCGATGTCTCCGCGTAATGCTCATCAACCGTCCGTTTGGCATTTTCGCGACGGGTGGTGTCCACGTCACAGACCGCCACGACACGCGTGTTGTCCTGGTGAAGAAAAGCGCCAAGCAGTCCGCGCGAATGCCTCCCCATTCCAATGAACCCAATGGCCAATCGACTGTTCGGTTTCGTTTCAGCGCCCCAAACATTGGCGGGGATGAGCAGCGGAGCACTGAAAATCCCCGCTCCAGTGAGGGCGGTTGTTCTGATGAAGCTGCGCCGGGTTCGATGAGTCATACGCTGTGAGAGACAACTTTGACAACAAGCGCGTTACAATTTCCGTGATCCGCTTCTTTACCTGGAACACGGTTTTCGCCCCGGTCTAATGTCCTGGTCCCGTGTTCCATTGAATTGAGATTCCCCTCTTCCCAAACTGTCCGACAGCGCTATTATCCGAACCATCCTGATCACTAAAACCGCCCTCACGGGCAGGCACTGTCATTTTTATGAAACCAAAACAGATTATTTCATTGGCTTTGCTGACGTTGATCAATGTCCAGGTTCCCGGTGTGATGCACGCAGCCGAATCGGCGCGTGGAAAAGCTCCGATCTTCGACGGGCTTGGAAAGCACCATTATCCCATCACGACCACATCGAAAAAGGCGCAACGCTATTTCGACCAGGGATTGACGCTCTGCTATGGATTCAATCATCCCGAGGCGATCCGATCCTTCCGCGCCGCGCTGCATCACGACCCGGAGTGTGCCATGGCGTATTGGGGAATCGCCTACGCCAGCGGCCCGCATGTGAATCGCCCCATGGAGCCCGAAGACAACACGCGCGCCTGGGAGGCAATACAAAAGGCGCTCGCCCTGAAATCGAAGCTTACTGAACTTGAAAAGGCGATGATCGATGCGATGGCGACCCGCTACATCGAAGAATTCAAGCCGGACCGCGCTGACCTCGACAAGGCGTTCGCTGTCGCGATGCGTGACGTGACCCGCAGATTTCCCGATGACATGGATGCCCAGACCATTTTTGCGGAAGCGCTGATGGACACGATGCCGTGGGATTACTGGTTGAAGGACCGGTCGCCGAAACCCGAGACTGAAGAAGCGTTTGCCGCGTTGCGCACCGTCCTGAAGCGGAATCCCGATCATCCCGGAGCCACGCATTACTACATCCACGCCGTTGAAGCGGGACCGAACCCGGAACTTGGTCTTCCCAGCGCCGACCGCCTGATGCACATCGCCCCTCAGGCAGGCCACCTGGTGCACATGCCATCCCACATCTACATGCGAGTCGGGCAGTATGAGGATGCGGAAATTGCAAACATCAAAGCTGTGAAGGCGGACCGAAGTTACATTCGCAGCTGTGCCGCTCAGGGTTTTTATCCCGGTGTTTACTATCCGCATAATGAGCATTTCCTCTGGTATGCCCAACTCTTCCAGGGGCGAAGCGCCGATGCCTTGAAAACCGCCAACAAGACAGCCCAGATTGCGCCTGATAATTACTGCGGGCCAAACAAAGCCCTTGAAGCTCCGCGTTTGCGTCATCTGCCATGGCTTACGCAGGCGCGTTTTGGTCGCTGGAACGAAGTGCTCTCCGTTCCCAAACCGGCCGCGACGAATGACTTCCTGATTGATCGCGCCATGTGGCATTTCGTGCGCGGCCTTGCGCTGGTCGCACAGAGCAACTCCCAGACTGCGGCTATCGAATCGGCCGAACTGACACGACTCGTCGGAAGTGAAGAAGCCAAACAACTGGATGCGCCAACATTTCCTGCGATCGGAATTCTCACTGTCGCGCAACACTGGCTGGCGGCGCGCGTTGCCGACGCTGAAGGCAAAACGGATGAAGCCATCGAACATTTCAAAAAAGCAGTCGCTGCCGAAGATGCCCTGCCTTACATGGAACCGGCATTCTGGCCGATACCGGTGAGGCCTGCCTTGGGAGCGCTGTATTTGAAGTCGGGCCGCCATGAAGAGGCAGAGAAAACTTTCCGTGAAGATCTTTCACTCTGGCCACGAAACATCTGGGGCCTGTATGGATTGAAGGAATCTCTTCTCAGGCAGGGACGTTCAGAATCGGCGGAGATTGTTGGACTCGAGTTCGAGCGAGCTTCAAAGCGTGCCGACGTAAAAGTGAAACTGGAATGGTTCTGAACAAGAACAACGCTTCTTCAATCCGTTCACTTCGGAGATGCGGCATTGGCGAGAAAGTTGATTCCTATTCGCTCTCGTTCTCCGCAGTGATCGGAGCCTTCGGAATCTGTGAAGGCGTTAAAAAGGTTTTGGAAGGGCTGTAAGCCGAATTTTGTCTTCGTCCTGGCGGACGGAGAGAATCATTTGTCTCAGCAGCCAGTACCCGGAACCCGGCTGCTTTCGCAGCACCGGAGCGGGCAGCTCCAGGGTTCCCTATTTGGCCTTGCACCCGATGGGGTTTACCATGCCTCCTCGCTTGCGCTCGGAGCGGTGGGCTCTTACTCCACCTTTTCACCCTTACCGCCTTGAAACCAAGGCGGCGGTATTTTCTCTGTGGCACTTTCCATGGTGACGCCTCGCGGCATCAGCCTCCGCGTGTATCGGTGACATGGTCACGGTTACGCGGCATCGCGCCCTGTGGTGTTCGGACTTTCCTCCTTTCCCGGAAACCGGGAAAAGCGATTCTCCGCCCTTCCAAAACCGAAGTGAATGTAGTCGTCGAAGCTGCCACTGACAAGAAACCCTCGACAGTGGCAAAACAAAAGAACCGGCCTAGTCCGCAACGGCCAGATTCATGTCGCGCGTGTAGTAAAGAATGCGACCGCAATTTGTGCAGGTGACAAGTTCCTGCTGCGCCTGGCAGCTGACGATAATTTGCGTCGGAAGACGCATGTGGCATCCGCCGCAGACACCGTGCTGAACACCGACCACCACATTGTCACCCTTGCTTTTCAGGAGCCGTTCGTAGCGGCTGCGAACGGACTCTTCCACGGCGGTGGCAAGCTCTTCGCGATTCGCCTGCAAGGCGGCAAGTTCTTTCTTCAAATTCTCTTCGCGCGCATTCAGCTGTGCCACCTGATCGTCCATCAGCTTCTTTGCCTCGGCCGCAAGCTGTGTTGCTGCGGCAACTTCCTTTTGCGCGGCTTCCCCCTGCTCCATCAACGCAATCTCCTG
This sequence comes from uncultured Verrucomicrobia subdivision 3 bacterium, assembly GCA_937890005.1. GTDB lineage: Bacteria > Verrucomicrobiota > Verrucomicrobiia > Limisphaerales > DASXHY01 > DASXHY01. Next base: position 6,531 of record CALBZA010000028.1, read on the forward strand.
ATCCTCGATCTTGAAAATGGCTTCCTTGCACATCTCAATCTCGTGGGCGAGCGCACGATATTCCTCATTCTTTCGCGTTTGAAGCTGCTGGTTGGCGTATTTCTCGATCAGCTGCTTCTTGGCCTGCACTTCGAGCTCCAGATCTTTGCGGCGGGATTCCAGTTCCTTGACCTTCAGCTTCGCGTTGTCGAGCGCAGTCTGGGCGCCCGATGACTTCGACTTCAGCGCCTGCCGTTCAGGACCGATGTGATCCAACTCGGTTTTGACCCGGGAAATTTTTTTGTCGCGGTCCTGAAGAATCAGCAGTTTTTCAATCGTCTCGAACATTTTGTCCTTAGTCTGGAGTGTTATTGGACGGTAGGAGCTTATCCGTGCAAAAAGGGCAAGTCAATGCACGCATCCTCCCGGACAAAATTCGACTTTTTCAGGAAATCGGATGAGCCCGAATGACGTGCGGGCAGGAACCGATGGCGTGTCAGCGGCCCTCGTTCATTTTCTCGCGAACGGTGTCGATCCGTTTCTGAACACTTTCCGGATTCGGAGAAAATACTTTGAGCTGTTCGAGATACTTCAATACGACATCCCAACGCTCCTCCTTCATCTCCAGTTCAATAAGACCGCGCAAAATTTTGCTCACAACCGTGGTATCCGGTTTCTCCTTCATTCCCTCGGATTCAACCCATCGACGAAGTGCTGCATGCCACAGGTTTCGAGCCCGCACAAAGTCCTTGCGGCTTTCAAACTGCAGCCACGCCAGTTCATTCAAGAGATCGGGATTCTGAGGATTGCTCCTGAGCCCTGATCGAATGAACTGTTCCGCCTCTTCAGGTTTTCCAAGCCGCCGCAGCCAGTAGGCCGCGACCGTGTACGATTCAATGCTGCTGCGATCCACCTCTGCCGAAAGTCTCAGCCAGGGCAACATCTCACGCTCCTCGCCCGCCTCGAGATGGACATGCTTGTTCGCCCGGAAATGTTTTCCAAACCGCTCAATCCAGTCCGAGCCATTCGCGTCTGAATGACCGCCTTCATGATCGTGGTCTCCGTGAGAATGAGTCGGATCGGTGCAATGCTCGGCGTCGTGCTCGTGTTCGGAATGATCGTGATGATCGGCTTCTTCCGGATGTGAATCATCATCGTCGGCGGCTTCCGCCATGTGATTTTCTTCGACGCGCTGCGATTCAAAAATCGATGGATAATTTCCACGATGAAAATAGGCGTCCGCCTTGGCGATGAATGAATTCGCGATCAGAGTGCGTCCTTCGCCGAAGATCATTGCCAATGTGCTGTCCGAGCGAGCCGCATCCTTCGTCATCCCCCCGCGCCACAGTTCCATCGTCACCGCGAGGGAAAAGCACGCGACAAACAGGAATGCAGCAAAAAGGATCTGCTTGCGCATATCAGTTCAATGCCTTCCTCCGGAACGCAACGCAGGCTGCCAGCAGAAAAATCGCGAGATAAGCCCAGCCATACGCGGTGGCCGCTCCGACATACTTCCAATCCACAGGCGGCCAGCCATGAACGATTCGATTTCTGAAATCGAAGAACTCCAGATGCGGGATCGCGAAGTAGAGCGCCGAAAGAATGCTTCCGGACGGTTCCGTCATCTTTGCGGCAACCTTGTTCAGATACGGTCCGACAAACAATATTCCTGTTGTCACGACAAACATGATCGTCACGTTCGCTGCCGGCGTGGTGAGCACGATCGAGCCGAGCAGCGTCATGGCAATCACGATCCCAAGCATCTGCCAGTGCATCCAAAGCGCCTGAACATAATTCACGGCCGGAAAGGCGTGCTCCTTCGAAGCACTCACGATCGCAAAGAAAACATACAGCACCAGCAACGCAATTCCTGACGCCAGCCAGCAACCTGCGAACTTCCCCAACAGCACCTGCGTCCGGCTGATCGGTTTCGCCAGAAGAGGAAAAATGGTCCGGCTTTCCCGTTCCGCCGGAATCTGTCGCGCGGTGGTCGTCACCGCCACCACCAGCGCCGAAAGCCAGATCAGTGAAAGGCAGACTTCCTTGAGAAATCGGGCGATGCGTTCATCGTCGAAAAACCGGAGCGATCCCGCCAGGCCCGTGATGAGCACCGTCAGGATGAAAAGGACATAAAAGTCCTTCCTGCGATACAGCTCCTTGATGACAACATTTGCGACTGCAAGAATCTTGTTCATATCAAGCCGGTGCCTGGGCACTGTAACCGACAATCTTCAGGAAAATCTGTTCGAGACTGGTCTGGTATTGGGCAAGAAGATCCGAGACCCGTCCTTCCATTTTCAGCTCACCGTTGTGGAGAATCGCAACACGATCACAAACGGTTTCCACTTCTCCAAGCTCGTGGGAGGAAAAGAAAACGGTTTTGCCTTCGTCCTTCAGCCGTTGAATGATCTCGCGGACTTTCATGCGGCCCAATGGATCGAGTCCGCTGGTTGGCTCATCCAGGAGCAGTAGATCAGGATTGTTGATAAGGGCCTGTGCAATGCCTGCCCGCTGCTGCATGCCTTTTGAATACGTGCGAATGGGGCGCTTGCGAGCATGCTCCAACTCCACCAACTTCAAAAGCTGGTCGATCCGTTTTTCCGTTTCGCTTCTGGGGAGATCGAAAATTCTGGCGTAAAAACGCAACAGCTCTTCAGCCGTCAGGAATTTGTAGTAATACGTCAGCTCAGGGAGATAACCGATGCGCTGACGTGCGATCGGGTTTTTGACGCTGACGTCGAACAGGAACGCGTCGCCGGCTGTGGGATTCACATAGCCGAGCAGAACGTTCATTGTGGTGGTTTTCCCGGCGCCGTTTGGGCCGAGAAACCCGAAAACCTCGCCAGCGTTGACGGTGAGATTCAATTCCTTCAAGGCAAGCTTCGTTTCAGCCCTCAGTTCACGACTGCGATATTCAACACGGAGCTTTTCAGTTCTAAGAATGGCACCCATGAATTCTGTTCCAGCTTTGTCGAAAACGTTTTGACCGAGAAACAAAAAAAAGCCCAAAGCGCAGACGCCTTGGGCTTGGTGATCAAAAGATCGTTTAAGGCAGGACGTGGCCCTTTGCGCTCTCGCTGCAAGTCGGCTTCTCATTCACCGAGCTGACGCTGTATGTACCGCCAGCAGGGCATTTGATGTCGGTATTGATGGTGGCACCGCTTCCGCGACCGAGGTACGGAGCAAGAGCTCCAGTGGAGACTCCGGCTGAACCGCTCTGGTTGTTCTCAAGAGCCCACTGCTGGATCGCACCGTCAATCTGGCGAAGATTGTTGATGCAAGCATTCGTCTGCGATGTGGTGCGGGCCCGGACGAAGTTCGGAATAGCGATGGCAGCCAGGAGGCCGATGATCGCAACAACGATCATAATTTCCACGAGCGTAAAGCCCGCCTTACGGGAGGTCTTAATTTTCATATCTAACTGTTTAACCTTTCATGCGCGGCGTGAACACAGCCGCAGGCGGATTATCATTACTACAGTTTGCGTTCACTGATTGCCTGCTGCCAACCGCGCTTTTCGATTTAGCAGAGCGGGTGCCAACCACTCTGGCGCGAATATGCTAACACGACCGAGCGCATTTTGTTTCGAAAAAGTTGAAAAAGGCACGTCGAATTTCGCCTCCTCCCAAAGAATTGTCCTTTGTCGGGACACCATTGTGTCGGACCCAGGACAAACGCGCAGTCTGCCGAGGGTTGGATCATTCGACGCAGTCATTCGAAAGAACTCTGGTCCATGAAATCGCAGAATGCGCCTGCTCCGGGGCATGGGACATCGCGTGACAAATCCGCCTTGCTGAAGCCTCCGATTCAATCGGGAGTTTGCAGCATCTCGCAGTAATACGAGTAGTTTCTCAGAAAATTCTCCTGAAAACTGTCGAACATCTGAATGCGTCGAACCCTGTCCCCTTCCTCTTCAATCTGTGACAAAACACTGTTGCCAAGCCGGTTGGTCAATGGGTGGATATTCAAGGCATCGTTCAACCTCGAAACACCCCGCTCTCCGCAGAGCATTTGGGTGCCTTCAATGATTCCATACTGTTGAAATGAACTCAGATAAATGACTCGGTTCGTGTGACCGTCCCTCATCGATCGTCCCTGATAAAGCTGTCCCTGCGGCAGGGAAATCCCAAGTCGTTTCGCAATTGTCGGCAGTAAATCTACATGGGAACCAATGCCTGGGTTGATGCGAAAACCTGGCGAACTCGGATCCATGATAATCAAGGGAATATTGGCCATTTCTGGATCGACGGCCCATCCATGCCCAATCGGTCCACCGTTCGCACCGAGCAACTCTCCGTGATCGCTCGTGATCACAACCAGCGTATTCGTCAAAAGCCCAGACTCCTTCAGTTGATCGCATATCGACGCAATCACCCAGTCCATATGAAGCAGTTCATTCAGGTAAGCCGGTGTGAAATCATTTAAGTATTCCTTGCGATGTTTACGAAATCGAGCCGGGGCGCCGTCGAAAGGATTGTGAGGTGCCGCCGGGATGTACGTCAGAAAAAATTTGTCGCCCTCAGCGGCATATTGTCTGATGCGGTTCTGGATCGCGCCCAGGGTTTCATCTTCGTGCAATCCCCACGAAACCCGCCGGGATTTTTGTGCCCCGGGCATGGTATCCGCGTCATACATTTCATCGATTCCCCGCCCTTTCAGGAAATCCCGAAATCCGGTGTAATCAAAAAACGACGAGTAGAACAACGAACTCCGATACCCGTTTTCATGCAGCACTTCGAAAATGCTTTTGACGGGGACCCTGTGGAACGTGAACGCATGAAAATTCAGAACGGGATACAATCCCGTGAATGCCGCAAAACGCGCGTGAATGGATCCCGGAAAACTGGAGTAAAAATTCGGAAACAATTCCATCCGATCCTTGTATTCCGACAACAGCGGCTGTGTTCCTTCTGTACCTCCAAACAGCGACAGGTATTTGTTGTAGGTGGATTCCTGAAAAATCAGGACAACGTTCAGATCGCGCCGGGGTGCCGGATGGGTCGCCACCGGTTTCTCCAACAGCTCGGTCATTCCCAACTGTTGCGCGGTTGCGATGAAGTTTGTTTTGTCCATCACAGGATAAGTCGCACGCTCCCAGAGCGGACTGCTTTTCGCCAGCACGACCAGTGACTGGCCATTGGCCTTGTCTCGATCAATCAACCAATTGCCGACCAGGCCAATCAAAAGGAAAGCTGCGACCCCCATTGAAAGGCTGCCTTGGGTTTCCATGTCGGGTCCAGTTTGCTGATCCAAATCGACAACACGGCGCATGAACCAAAGCGCTGCGGCGTAAATGATCGTCACGATTGTCAGGACGCCGACAACGAGCGGCAAATAGGGAGCCGCCATGCGCCACATCATTTGTGGGGTTTCGCCCCAGGCCAGGGAAAGCGCCATCCAATCCAATCTCGCGCCCATGACTTGCGTCAGGCGCAAATCAGCGAGCGACCACGCCACGAGCAACAGACAGCCCAAATCAAACCAGATCAGACCGCCGCGCGGTTTCCAGCAGCGGTAGAGAATTCCTAATGCCGTCGCACACGCAGAAACGAAAAGCTCTCCAAGGAAATAACGTGGCAGCGTAAACCCGATCCGCAGGAGATGATTGTAATTTGCAGAACCATCGAAGTTGACATTGATCAGAAGAAAAAATCCCGCGAATACGAACGGAAGCATCCCACACCACGGCCTCCAAAATCCGAGCCGATACGCCAAAACAGACGCTCCGGCCAGGACTACGACAACGCTTCCGGAAATCACCAAAAAGACGGGATTCATTTTCCCGAGAAACCAGAGCGTGTTCCATCCTGTGAATGTCGCAAAAACGAAAACGGTTCCCGCCAGCAATCCCGCGATCCACGCCAAATTTCCGATTTCCGTGCCCGCTGGTCGCCACAGGCTGGCGAGCGAAACAAGGGCAAAACAATTCACGACAATCAAAGCATCGCGGAAATTCATCCAGTCTCGCAGAGCTACGACGCCATATATTCCAGCGAAAAGCGCGGTCACATTCAGCGCGAGATCCTTGCGCTTCGTGACAACCAGAATCGCGTAAACAATTCCGTAGGCCAGAATCCATGCCGCAAGGTAAGGCGGCCGGAAAAAGAAATCACAGACCAGATACCAACCCAGACTCGGAATTGAGAGAATCCCGGTCATTATCGGCGACAGATAATTTTTGTCGCCTACGTGCAATGTCATCAGAATAAAAACCGCCGCCAGTGCAATCACCAGACCGTTCGCGTTTCGAACAGAACTCGAACCCATTGCCCGACAACGTCTGGAAAAATGCCAGATATTCAGCGTCGTGAGCGCAACAAGTGAATAAAAGACGGCATGGTTGACCCAGGAAAACGGCTGCCCATCCACGCGCCAATGAACCTCGTACAGATGACGTCTGAGCCCGACGAACATTGTGATCTTGACGGCGCAAAGTATTCCAAACAGCAAAAGCACCCGGTTGAAAATCGGTGCAAAACCTTCTCGACGGCTTGAACTCCATTCACGGACGCGTCCAATCCAAGCCATCACGGTCGGCGGCTTTGCAGCGAACGTTTCAAGATTTGATTTTTCAATGCCGCTCATCAACACGCATGGGTGACTGTGGTGACTACTCTGCTATTGTCTTCCCCGGTATCTCAATAGTCCATAATCCCAAATCGGTGCGAGCGTAGCCGCGCCCGCCAGAGCAAAAATCCAAGGCCTTGAAAGAAGTCGGATGCCAGTCGCACATGCCATCAATAGCCAGTTGATCCAAAAGACCATCAGCATCACCACTCGTCCTAATGCCAACAGATCGATCGCCCCCCCATTTGTGTTTATGAAGAGAGAAAGTATCATCTGGAACAATGTCGCTTGACCAACAACTGATTTATCTGAAGCTGTCGCGATGATGTTGGAAACGAACGTTTCCATGCATTCGCCCACCTGATAAACCCGCATTGCCGCAAGATAGAGCGACACCAGATCAATCCGGCCAATCCCGCGACAGCCACCGCTGCAACCAGGTTTGGAACACAAAAAATCCTTCGCAGGCGCGGGCCCCATAATTCCCCGATCAAATCCGGCGAAAACTCTGCGGTGGCGGTACCCGAAAAGTTCGCAGGAACAGCTTCCGGACCTTGAAACCCACCCGCCGCAAAAACTTTCCACCGACGGACGTTTGCCCACAAACGGGCCATCGGTCCGGTTAATTTATAGACAGGACGTTGCATTTATTCGGTCCTGACGCTCAACGCAACCTCCGTGCCCAACGCCCCTTCGCCCGCGAATCCGCCTTTGGAACCACGGAATGGATCGCGCCCTTTCTTTTCAATGTCCGTCCGATATATTGCCGCCCATGAAATGCCTCCACCGCCTGAATCGCTTCGCATTCAGTCTTTTGTTGATGCTGTCGGCGATTCGCGGCGTTTCACTTCATGCAGCCGACACCATCACCTGGAACACCAACAGCGGCCGGGTCAGCGCCGACATTCGGTCCCTCCCCGTCCTTCGCGTCCTGGAAGGCGTATCGCAGCTCACCGGATGGCACGTGTTTATCGAATCGAATGCCACTCGTCAGGTGTCGGCGAAGTTCAACGAGCTTCCTTCCGGCGAAGCACTTCGAATCCTTCTTGGAAATTTGAATTTCGCCCTGGTGCCACAAACAAATGCCCGCCCCCGGCTCTACGTTTTCCACACGGTTCAACGCAACGCCACAATGCACGTCACTCCCGGTTCACTCGCGAACACAACAGAGTCACGGAATGTCATCCCGAACGAACTGCTCATCACTCTCAAGCCCGGTTCGAATATCAATGCGCTCGACTGCCTTCAGAATGCCACACGCAAAACACGTCTCGGCAATTCCAACACGTATCGAATCATTCTTCGCGACGCCGGCACCGCAAAACTCGCCCGTGAATGCCTTGCAGGAAATCCGGATGTGGAAGCCATCGAATCCAACCTCGCTTTCGAACTTCCAAACCATCCCGAACTTCTCGCCAACAACGCGGCATCAACCATCGATCTCGACCTGAAAGAGTCCAGCGGCGACTGCAAAATCATCATCGGTCTGATCGATACGCCTGTCGGATCGCTTGGCAAGGATCTGGACAAGTTTCTCCTGCCGGGAATTTCTGTTGTCGAAGGCAGCGCCACCGCCAACAGCGACGGAATCGGACACGGTCCCGCCATGGCGGAGACGATTCTGCGAAGTCTTCAAGCGACGACAGGTGGGAAGACTTCGGCAAAAATTCTTCCTGTGAATGTTTACGGCAACAACAGCACCACGAGCACCGCTGAAGTGTTTGAGGGTATCTACCGCGCGATCAATGCGGGAGCGAATGTGATCAATCTCAGCCTCGGCAGTCCCGGCGACAGCCCTGCCCTTCACAATTTGATTCAACAAGCGAGTGCAAAAGGCATCGTGTTCTTCGGAGCCGCCGGGAATCAGCCCGTGACAACACCCGTCTATCCAGCCGCCTACCCGGAAGTGATTGCTGTCACAGCCGGCGATCACACTGGACAGATTGCCGACTACGCCAACCGCGGAAGCTTCGTTGACATCATGGCGCCAGGCACCAGTGTCGTGCCCTTCAACGGCCAATCGTACGTCATCAGCGGCACATCGACAGCGACCGCTTATGCATCGGGCATCGCAGCAGGATTGGCGGATGCGAATCAGAACTGCCCGCCGGGAGTCATTTCAACGATGCGCAGCAGACTCGGCGTGAAGCTCGGACAATAGCGGACGATCCGACAAAGGCAGCGCCTGGCAAGGACCGTTACGTCGAACTCGCCGGAATTCCGACGCACTCTCCGGTGCAGTCACGATTCGGATTCGATCAAGCCCACTTCAAAAAAGTCGGCAAGATGCATCAGCTGCCATTGCGCCTGTTCGTTGCTCGAAAGTTGCGATGGATCGACTTCAAAGGTTTCGGGCTCACCGAGGGCCTGCCACGCTCCAACCCGGATGTCGTTCATGATCTGCATCAACACCTCGCGATTCGCAGGATCCAGCTCCAGCGAATAGCTGCGCCGAGATGGCGTGATCCGCGCGGCGATTGCGGCTGCGGCGCGTTTCAGCTCCTCCCGATGCTGCTTCAACGATTCGTTCAGCAACAGCTCCCGTTCAGCTGTCTGCTCGTCTCGCCGCTGAGAAATCGTAGCCGGTTTCAATCCCGAAAAGGGAAAGTGACGAAGCAGCTGCATCAGCAGAGAGCCTTCCTGTGCTGTCAGCTCGTAGAGCCGCACCTCCTCCACCGTCTTCAAGAGTTTCATTCCGCGCGTTCCATGGTGGCCTGAAGCTTGTACATGTGAAGCTGATGGACGTAGAACTCGGCTTTTTCCGCCGATTCCCTGACGAGCACGCTCTTCCCCTTTTCGTGAACTTCCATCATGTGTTTCTGGGCTTTCTCACGGTTCCAGCCGAACACCTTCATAAACACATGGGTGACGTAAGACATGATGTTCACCGGATCGTTCCAGCAGATCACGTAAAAGGTCGGCGCCAGTTCATCTTCAGCGCGCGTCTCCTGACCGGTTGCCGGACTCGGAACTGTCTCAACTTCTAAAACACTCATTCCACGAAGGCTGCAATGCCTGAAAACGGGCGATACGTTTTCATGGAAAAAGAACGAAGTCGAATCAAATGCGGCTCGGATAAACGCGCGAGAAACGAGAATTCAGACATCGTTAATGAAACGTTCTACGTCAGTTTGAGCGAACTTGCGTTCGCTGCTGCGGAACTTCGACTACGGTCCGATCAGCACGCGATAAAAACGCGCAGGATCCGAAACTGTATCGCTCCAATCGAACGGCAGCGCCGGAGAGTTCGTGCTGAACAAGATTGTCCAATCGACCAGGTTTGTTGAAGTTTCGACCGTGTAATCAGGGCCTTCGATTCCATCGACATGGATGGAAAACTGACCGTCATCCGCGAATGTTGGCGTGAGCTGCGGAGGCAAATTCGGATTCACTATCACCGAGAAACTCTGCGTCGCCGAAAGACTCGGCGCGCCGTTGTCGGCGACACGGATTGAAACCGCATTCGTCGTCCCTGCCTGTGCCATCGTTGGTCGCCATGTGAACACTCCGGTTTGTGGGTTCAATTCCGATCCCACCGGGCCTTGAATAAGCGAATACGTCAGGGCCTGCCACGGAAGATTGGCGTCGGTCGCGGTGTTCGTGATCGAAAGATTGAAGCCCGGATTGACTGTTCGGTTTGTCACGGCAGAAAGAACCGGCGCGGAATTGGCCGGTACCATCGCAGCAATTTCCGCATTCGTCAGCGGTCTCGAATAGAACATCACGCTGTCGATCGAACCGTTGAAAAACGGCTGATCTGGATCGGCGCCGCGCGCGAAATAATGATGTGGTGTGGCTGTGGCCGTGTTCGGTGCGTTCAACTGATCCGGAGTGAAGCTGAAGAATTTTTCCTCCTGCAATGCGCCGTTGATGTAAAGCCGAGCCGCAATGCTGTTGGAAAACGTCACGGCCACGTGATGCCAGATACCTGTTGCAAGCGAAGCATTCGCGGTCAATGTCTCCTCCCCGCCTGAACGGCGCAGAATGAATCTGGCGCGGCCGGAACCGTCAGCCGGCGTGAAATACATGCAATTCGTCGGCGCCGACCCGAAATACCAGACCGGCTGATTCGTCACGCCCCCGCTCCATTTCACCCAGGCCGTGATCGACAATTCCTTGTGATCCAGCAGCGATTTGTCGAGCACGGCGTATTGGTTCGTTCCGTTGAAATACAACGTTCCTGTCCGACCGGAATCAGACAGCCGCCACGAAGGACTTCCGATGAGGTAGGCATCGGTGACGCCGATTTGATCGCGCGTCATCGAATCGTTCGCAGTTGCAAATTCATAGTTCGCAAACTGCCGGTCCGGCGCGACGCGAATCCAGTTGTCCGGAACGCCGGTAAACGGAAGGTGCCCGAACGCAAATCCGTTGGTCACAATTCGTCCGGTTTGAAAATCGCCATCGATCACACCCCAGCCCGCCACGTATCCGCCTTCAAGAATCGCGCTGCCTTTCGCTGTGCCCCAGTTCGTGACTGCGCCCGCCCGCACCTGTGCGCGTTCCAACACGCGTCCATAGTCTCCTACAACCGAACTGCCACTCACCACCGCCCAATCACGAACCTTCGCATTGTTTCGAATCACCGCCGAGTTCATCACCAACGCATGGCCACTGACGACCGCGTTGTTCGTCACGATTGCGGAATCACGAACCACTGCAAAATCTTCAATACGCGCATTGGCCCGAACTCTCGCTGTGTTCAGGACGCGCGCATTCGGACCGACGTAAGCCGTCGGATCGACCGTCGCCGTCAGCGCGCGCCAGCCACCGCCATTCGCGTGTTGCACCAATCCTGCCGTGCCGCCGTTGTTGCTTTCACACGGAGTAGCGCCGAACACCTGCAATTCGTAATGCAGCCGTTGCTTGGAACCGTGGGATCGATACGGATACGTCAGGTCATTGAAGCCGGTGAATTGAATCGTGTTTGGCGTTCCTGCGACGGAGAGATAAACGCGATTCTCGTTGGCTACGAGTGTGACGGAATTGCTGCCAGAATTCCACAAGGGCGAATAGCGTTCGACACCTGTATCGGAAATCACGATGAACGACGCCCGCCAGTCCGCTCCGCGCGATGAATCCGGCAACCCACGAAAATTCACCGTCACCACTCGGCCAGCTCCAACTCCTTGCGGAACCAGTTCGTGAATCGTGTAGGCGCCCTGCATCGGCGCCATTTCCATCGGCACGCGCCACCAGTTCGTGTCGTCAGGGCGCCGCACCAGATCGGTTGTGATGAATCGGCGCCAGAGCGTTGGACTTTGCGAATTCAACGCATTCGTGATCGCAACCTGATTCTGGTAGTTGAACGTCAACTGCCGGCGCGCGAAGTAACCGATGATGTCCTTCACATTCGAAACTGGCGTGAGGTTCTCCAGCGTGGTGTACATGTAAACGCCGGGAAGGTTTTGCTTCCAAATCTTCGCCATCGTTCCAAAGCCCAGGTCCGGAAGTCCGTCCGGATTTTCGTCGAGATAAAGGAAGAACGGCCACGAGAGATAATAGTCGCGCCCGTGAGCCACGATCATGTGGGCGCTGTGAATGTAGTTCGCGTCGATGCCACTGTCGTTCGGGAACAGATTGCGATAGTAGGTCAGCCAGAGTTCGCGTCCATAATTCGCGTGTCCTTCCGACCATGAACCGTCCACGGTTTGTCCTCCGTCCCGTTGATGAAACTGGAACACATGCATCACTTCATGCGGAATCACCCACGTGGGCGGATCCATGCGCAAGCCGTCGGGCGTGATGTTGAGATAACCGAACGCCGTATTGCCATCGCCGCCCGCCCAGTAACCGCTGTGCCAGGTGATCATGTTCACCTTGTATTTGTTTCCGTTGCGATTCGCTGGATTCCACGACTCCGCCGGCTCGCGATAACCGAGCAGATTCACATACACCTGCCAGGTTTCCTCCAGATTGCGCAGTGTGTGATGCGGCATGTTTGGATGCCAGAAACCGCTCGACGCCACTGAATCGTCCCAAAGAAACCGAAAGTGTTTCGATTCCATTGAATAGACCGTGCGACCAAACGTGTTCATTGCGCCCGGCGCCGGACACTCGGTGCTGTAACGCGGCAGGTAAACATCACCGGCCTTGTCGCCAACGCGAATGTAATCCACCGCAAAGGCATCGCCCACGGATGCGGCATTCCCGAGCGGATCAATTCGAAGATCGCGAAGGTTCCCGCGCCAATAGCGTTCTAATCCAAGCTCAACACGATAAACATGGAACGCGCCGTCTTTCGGAATCAATGCGTTCGGAATCGTGATCACCCGTGCGGCGTTGATGCCGGGCGTGTTGGTAACGCCATAGTAGATCTGAATGTTCCCGGCGAATGTGGCTGGAACCCGAATTCGAATCTCCAATTGATCGAAAAAGCCAAGATCGAGATCAGGGCCGGCGAAGTTCAATCGCGACAACTGCGGATTCGCGCCAGAAGCCGTGCCGCCAATGGCGCCGTCGAACACAGTGGCTCCGGCAATGCCTGAAGTCGTCCACGATTCAAAATTGCCGTTGGTTTCCCAACCGCCGATCGTGACAAAGTTCGTCAGCGCTGGCGCAACTGGATCGACAACGATGTTGCTGGCAATGGTGGTAACGCCTTCCAAAACGAGGAACGATCCAAGCGCCGCGACAGGCGAGTACGCCGTTGCTGAACCGGCACCCGAGTACGCAAACGCAGCCACATGGCAGGTTTCTCCCGCCGGAAGATTGGTGACTTCGACACTCGTTCCCGTTCCGGAATAAACGACGAAATAATTCGTGGCAAGCAGCCGGTCACCGGTGCCAAAACTTGCGTTACCTGCATAGGTGAATCCATCGACCGGACGCTGCTTCAACACATTCGCACCCGTCCACATCGCAATCAGCGTTCCCGCACTGCCCGCACCAGCCGCCCAGCTGAGTGTCGCGTTGCGATTCGTTCCCACATCGATGGCGAGATCAGTGACCGGCGTCGGCGGCGTTGCGATTGAATCGAAGTGCGGCGATGTGATGCTGAAATCGCTGAACCGCACGCTCAAAGCGTTATTGAACGTCGCGTGCATGATTCCCACCTGAAGCGGCAGGCCCGCGAAATCCGCACGCCGCAGCATGGTTCCACTCACCGGCGCGGGGAAATTCACGAGCTGCCATGGATCGCCCGCTGTCGCACGTTGATAGAATTGAAAGTTCGTTCCATTGATCCGGTCGATGCGCAGCCAATAGCTGTTGTTCGGAAATCCACCTGGATTGATCTGCGCCACCGCACCATTCACTTCGTTGCGCAGATAGTTCGCGTAGCCGAACTGATCAAACCGCGTCCACGACACATAGTCCTCGCTGCCACCCAGCGGATTTCCCCCCGGCGAAAAGGCGCGCACCAGAAGCCCTGCCGTGTTGTACGCCGAATTGTCGTAAGGACTGACCACTCGCACCACCGCGGAGAAATCTCCCGGCACGACCTTGTAGAGAAAGAATCCGTCGTCATCTACTCCTTCCCACGCCGTGCTTGTCGTCGTCACGGACAGCACGCCATTCGCAGTGATGTTAGCGTCGCAATTGATCGTGGCACCGGCTGTCCCGCCTCCAGTTCCGGTATTCGCAAATTCCCCGGCGCCCAGATAGACACCGTCCCAGATCGTCCCTTGAATGCCATTGGCGAGATAATCGAGCGAAGTTGAAAACGAATCCGAAAGCGTCGTCTGCGCCACGCATTTTTTTCCCGACAGCAGAAGGCAACTGAGCAAAAGCAAAACACGAAGGAACATCAGGACAGGCGTTTTCATCGCAGCGGGATTCAGTGCCGCAAATGCTGCAGTGAAAACGCAGTTCAGGAAATAATGTCGATGCACGTTGGCATGTTGGAAAAACACCCACCGGCCGAAGTCTCCGGAGCAAGTCCAAACGAATTCATGCGACCTACTTGATACCGGTCATCAGGCGCTTGATCGGTTTCGCGAAACAGATCAGCAACAATCCAGCCGCGGCAGGAAGAATCACCGCCTTGAGATACAGTCCGGACCACGTCCCAATCGCATCGATCTTGAATTCGCCGGCAATCACACCGGCCAGCACATTGCCCAACGATGTCGCGAAAAACCACGTTCCCATCATCTGCCCAACCAGGCGTCGCGGCGCGAGCTTGGTCACGGAGCTCAGCCCCACCGGACTCAGACAAAGCTCGCCGAACGTGTGGAACAGATACGTCATCACCAGCCAGGTCGGCATCACTTTATGCCCCTTGGCCGCAATCGCGGCCGCACCGACCATGACGAGAAAACCGATGCCGAGCAGCACTAGGCCAAGGCCGAATTTCACTGGGATGGACGGATCGAGATTGCGACGCGCGAGCCAGACCCAGAACGCGGCGAACACAGGAGCGAACACGATGATGAAGATGGCGCCGAGCGATTGAAACCAGCCGGCGGGAATTTCCTTGTTCAACAGACCGACCGTCCGATCCGTGAACCGTTCGGCGAAGATGTTCAACGACGAACCGCCCTGTTCGAATCCAGCCCAGAACAGTGCCGATGCAATGAACAGCACCAGAATCGCGCCGATCCGTTCCTTCTCCACGTTTCCGAGCCCGCTGAACAGAAACAGATATCCGAAGTAAACCATCGCAATGCCGATGATGATCGCGCTCAAAGCATGAGCAATCGCAACCGCATCGAACCGGACACCACTAAAACCGGACGCAATCACGCCGACGGCCCACGCCGTTCCGACGTACAGGCCGAGCTTTTCAAACCAGTGCAGCGGCGCGTCTGAACCGCGATGCATGCCAGCTTCGCCCAGATGCTTTCGCGTCAGACGAAATTGAATCAGTCCCAGAACCATTCCGATTCCTGCAGCGCCGAATCCGTAATGCCAGTTCACCTCTTCTCCCAGCGCACTGCAAACCATCGGCCCGAGGAACGCGCCGAGATTTACGCCCATGTAAAAAATCGTGAACCCGGCGTCGCGACGTGATCCGCCCTCCGGATACAAATCCGCCACCAGCGTGCTCATGTTCGGTTTCAGAATGCCGCTGCCGAGCGCAACCAGGATCAATCCGAGGAAGAACGTTTCCGAACGCGGAATCGCGAGCGTGAAGTGTCCGAGCGCGATGATGATGCCGCCATACCAGACCGCGCGTTGCGCGCCCCACAGACGGTCCGCAAGCCAGCCGCCAGGCAGCGCGATAAGATAAACCGCGCCGGTGTAGATCCCGTAAATCGCATTCGCCGTCTTCTCGTCCATCCCCATGCCGCCCCGAACGGCATCGATCATGAACAGCACGAGCAGCGCCCGCATTCCGTAGTAACTGAACCGCTCCCACATTTCGGTGAAGAACAGCGTGTAAAGTCCGCGCGGGTGGCGGATGGAAGTCGCGGCGGCCGGTGGAATGATCGGAACAGCTTCGACACTCATGGGGAAATGGAAAAAAACGGAAAGGGGGAAAGCCGAAAGCGGAAACCTGAATGAGATTTTTGCAGTGCCAATAGTTCAACTCTCATTGCCTTGAACGTTGCTCGTGTTCCAAACGCCTGAATCGCTGCCAGACCCGTTTCCCGGCTCCGGAGGAGCGAAAGCACGTAGCCACGGGTGAAGCGGAGCGAAACCCGTGGACAGGAGTGAAAAGGATATGCGCCCCGAAGGGGCGACAGAGCTCTCAAAACGTAACGGCTCACGGATGCTCATAGTTTCTTCGCCACCAGTTCGGGCAGATATTTCACGGAAACCGATCCACTTTCCATCACCGCTTCGTGGAAACGTCCGAGGCTGAACTTGTCGCCCAGCCTCCGCTGCGTCTCCATTCGCAACCGGTAATGCGCCATCCGGCCGACGAAATACGTGCTCAATTGAACCGAGCTTTGCTTGGCCCGAATGATCTTGAGCCGCGCTTCGCCTTCACCTTGAAAACCGCCTTTCACGAGAAGTTTCATCGCCTCGTCGTCGGTCATCTTCTCGCAATGCATTTTCTGATCGAGAATCGCGTTCACCACGGCGCGAAGATAAAACTTGAGCTGCATCAAGCGGACACGCAGGTCGCCATCCGCATAACCCTGATCCAGCATCATCTGCTCGGTGTAAACCGCCCAGCCTTCCACCATCACGCCCGACATCAGCACGCGGCGGATCAGGGAATTGATGCGGTTCGCATATTCGAGCTGCACGTAATGACCGGGATACGCCTCGTGAATCGTCAGGATCTGGAGCATGTGATGGTTGTATTCCTCCAGAAAACTTTTCACGCGCTCAGCGCTCCAGTCGGACGGCGGCGGGCTGATCGCATAAAAACTGTCGGCCATCGGATCGAGCGGCGGCGCGTTTTCGAGGTACGCCAGCGAATTGCCGCGGCGAAATTCCGGCATTTCAATCAACTGACAGCGATCCGGATCAGGCAGCCGCAGAATGTCCCGCTCGGCGATGAACTTCTTGATGTTCGCCACGGTCGCCTGCGCGTCCTTCAGCAAATCCTCTGGTTTGCCGTGTTCCTGGCTGACGGCCTGAATCACTTTCGTGATCGTTTCATGCCGTCCATCCGCATCGTCGGTCGGCAACGGTTTGCCCGGGAAATAACGGCTCCAGAGCTGCCGCGAAATCACATAGAGATCGCGCCGGACGCGATCGAACTCCGCTTCCGCATCGGCGAGCGTCTGTTCCGCCGAAACACCTGCGTCCACTTCGAGTTCAAACTTCTGATTGAACTTTTTTCGTCCGAGCCGCCATTCGCCCGTGGCGCGTTTGCTCAAGTCGTTCTCAAGGAAATCTTGAAAATCCTTCACCGCCGCCACGGCTGATGCGGAAACCGCTTTCAATCGCTCCAATTGCGGCGTGTCGCCAGCCAGTTCGAAGATTTCCTTTTCATAAAAGCCGATTGCACCGCGATTCTGCCGGATTGCGGTATCGAGAATCGAAGCCGGCGGATGGGTCAGCGTGCGTCTGGCTTCCTGCACAATTCGCGGAATCTCTCGAATGCGCGCAATCGCGTTCGAGACATTGGTTTCCTTCGGCAGCGTCGATTGCGTCAGCAGCAGATAAACGCTTTCGTTGATGTAACCAACGTAAACGCGCGGATCCTCTTCAAACGGTTTGCGATTCTCGAGGTTCCAAATCTGCGCGCGCAGATCGGTGCGGAACATTTCAAAATCGATCTGTCCGTCGCGGCTGAGGCGCTGATAGTTCACCGCTTTCGGCAGTTCCTTCAGCGTCTTTTGGGCAAACGCGAGCCACTGTTTTCTCGCCGCAGGCGAAATGTCGTCGAGGAGATGATCGAATCGATGATCGCCCAGACGCGTGGCATCGGTGGGACAAAGCTCAAATCGCTGATTGAGATAATTCGTGAAGTATGCGGTCAATCGCTCGTCTTCCGTCATGGCCTCTGCGGAGAAATTCAGCAGAAGCAGAACAAAACCGAGCACCGGCAGGAAATGGCGCTGCATTTTCAGTTTCATCATGTCCAATTCAGTTTGAGGCGCTCACGTTGTCCAACGGTTCGGTCTGGAAGGCGCGAATGAAGAATTCCTCCAGCCGGCGCGAGCCATACGGCGTCCGAGCCGCTCCGTGGCCAACGCCGGGAACGATCAGCAGTTCAAAATCCTTGTTCGCTTTCACGAACGCATTGACCACCTGCATCGTGCTGGCGGGATCGACGTTGCGGTCGGTTTCGCCGGTCATCAACAGCACTTTCCCCTTGAGCTTGTGCGCGTCGGCGACGTTCGAAGAGCGAACGTAACTTTCATCCACCGGCCAGCCCATCCACTGTTCGTTCCACCAGATCTTGTCCATGCGATTGTCGTGACACGCGGAATCAGTCACGCAGGCCTTGTAGAAATCGCCATGGTCCAGCAAAGCGCGAAGCGAGTTCTGTCCGCCTGCGGATGTGCCGTATATGCCGACGCGGTTCAGATCCATGTAGGGATATTTCGCCGCGGCGGCCTTGATCCAGAGGATGCGATCCGGGAATCCGGCATCAGCGAGATTCTTGAAGCAGACATCGTGGAATTTCTTCGAACGATTTGAAGTCCCCATTCCGTCCATCTGCACCACGATGAATCCGCGGTCAGCGAGCTTCTGATGCTGATACGCCGTCCGGAACGATTTCGGCGTAAAGGAATCGTGCGGCCCGGCGTAAATGTTTTCGATGATCGGATACCGCCGGTTCGGATCAAAATTCTTCGGACGGAATATGACGCCATAAATGTCAGTCGTGCCGTCACGTCCCTTCGCGACGAATCGCTCGGGATGTTTCCAGCCGGCTGCATACAGCTCCGATGCATCCGCTTCTTCCAGTCGGCAGATCCGTTTCCCGTCGCTGGTCTGGCGCAATTCTGTAATCGGCGGCAAATCCACCCGCGACCAGGTATCGACCACATAACGTCGGTCCGGCGAAAACTGGACGGAATGCGTTCCGTCCCCTTCGGTCAGCACTGTGAATCCGCTGCCGTCGAAATTCACGCGGGCGAAATGAATGTAGTAAGGATCCTCCTCCGATCGAATGCCGCTCACGTTCAGCCAGATTTGCCGCTTGTCGCGATCGACATGTTCCACGCCGCGCACGACCCATTCGCCCTTGGTGATCTGATTTTTCACCTTCCCGGTTTTGCTGTCGTAGAGATAAAGATGATTCCATCCGTCGCGCTCGGACATCCAGATGATTTCGCCCGTGGCGTCAATGTGCTCGCAAAAAAACTTTCCGGAGTAATGAATGAACGTTTTGCTCTGCTCATCGATGATCGGCTTGACCTCGCCGCTCGCCGCATCGACGGCAAGAACACGCAGCACCTGATGTCCGCGCTGATTGTAAAGGAAAGTGAACCGGCTCGAATCACCACTCCAACGCAGTTCGCTGATCGACCACGGATTCGAGAAAAGTTGATCATCGATTTCAATTCGTCGGCCGGATTCGACTTCGAACAGGTGCGGCTTGCGAATGGGAACTTCATCGCCCGGTTTGAGGTAGGGATACGAAATCAGTTTCGGCTGAAGCTGATCCTCCGGAGACGATTCAACGATGTAAACGCGCCGTTGCGTTCCGGGTTTCAATCGCATCGCGACGAAATGTTTCGAATCGGGCGACCAATAAACTTCCGGAACCGGTACTTCCGGATCGCGCGCATCGTAATTCATCTGCATCGAACGCTCGATCTCCGCACTGCGCGCATAAGTGCTGTTGGGGTTGGCATCGTGTGTCAGCTGGCGATCCT
This sequence comes from uncultured Verrucomicrobia subdivision 3 bacterium, assembly GCA_937890005.1. Lineage (GTDB taxonomy): Bacteria > Verrucomicrobiota > Verrucomicrobiia > Limisphaerales > DASXHY01 > DASXHY01. The sequence goes on from CALBZA010000028.1 coordinate 26,249, forward strand.
TGCCCGTTCGTGAATCGCGAAGGAACAGATTGTCGCCGCGCACCAGAACTTCCCAACGCTGATCGGGCGACCGCACTCCGACCGATGGACGCGCTGCAAATCCCGACCCGCGGCCACGACGTCGCGGCGGTTCGGCATCAATGCGGTCGTCAATGATCGCATTTCCCCGACGCGCTTCGGCTTCGAACACGGCGAGAACGTCTCCGTTCTGCGCAGTCGCCATCCAGATGTGGCCCGCGTAAGTGTGTTGATCGCGCGTCCCGCCCGGCTTGAGACTTCCATACGGCTGACGATTTCCATCCGGGTCGATCCAGAACAGGTTCACTTCCTGAGCGAGCCTATTTTCAAAATGAATCGATGTTTCCGGACCGGTTGTGAGTGATGGACGCGGTGTGCGGCTTGCCGGTAGGCGCGATTCGTTACCGGTGCTGGTCGATCGGGCCAACGTGTAATCGGAAAGAATCACGCTCCAATCCGATCCGGCCGAACGAAACTTCAGCGTTTTGTTATCGCGGGAAAATTCCAGGGAATCGATCGGAAGCTTCTTTGCATCGACGGATTTTCCGGTTTGAGCGGACAACGCTTCCGCGAGCCGGGCGTGATCGAACGCTGCGGTTCGGGTTCCTTTGACGGCATCGACGACGATGAACTCGCTTTGCGCGGCAGGAAGATTGATTCGGTACCAGAAACGGTTCGTCTCGCCGTTCTCATCTGCGAACCAATGCGGCTCAACGCGATCGCGGTAGAGTTGCGGCGCATTGGTGGACGCGGTTTGAGACCAGGCAGCTGAAACCAACGTTCCAACCGTCATCAGGAACAGCAGACATTTCTTCGTCATTGAATCGATCATTTTCACTTCACACTTCACATTCACAATCCGACTGAAACCACGCGCTGCTTCACTGCGAACGCGGTCGGCATCAGGCGCCGCAGTCTGTCATTCCCACGCATCATGATCCAGACAGCGTTTCGCCATTACGGGGCAGGACTTTGTGCCTGCAGTTTTTTCCGCCGGTGTGCCGGTGGAAAACAGAAAGCCCTTCCGCAATCACTGCGAAAGGGCTTCAAGCTGACTCAACCGCATCTCCGCCAACTTCCGATTCACCGCTCAAGGAGAATCCGGAAACTGTCAGAGCATTGCGACCGATGAATCACATCTTGCTCTTGGCGTCTGCCGGAACTTCGACCTTCGTCGATCCGATATCCTTCAACTCAATCGTGGTCGTGCGGTTAATCTCACGATCCTCGCCGTTGAAGTTGATGGTGCCCTTCACCTGATATTGATATTTGGAGAGCTTGCCGTCCTGGACCCAGAACTTCGCAGAGCCTTTCGCGCCCGAGATTTCAGGTCCCTGGCCGCCCATTCCGCGGAATGCCATCAGGTCCTTGGCGCCTTGTTCCGTGAGATCGCCCACGTATGCTTCGCCTTCCTTTTTCAGCGATGATGTGGCGTCTGCCAGTTCCGCCGCCTGAACCGCCGGCAGCTTCAGGTTGCGCGCCGCGCGAGCTGTGAATGCGGCTGGATTGAATCCACCGCCGCCGTCCTGTGTGGCATCAGCCAGCGACGTCCATCCGTCCTCAGTCTTGATCGCGCCCTTGTTGGTGCCGGACAAATACGCATCGACAGTGCTGTCGCGCCGGGCGAAGGAAACCCAGGTTGTTCCACCGGCGGTTTTTCCTTCAACAGGTCCGCCGCCGAATCCGCGGCCGCCGCCACCACCAGGATTTTCAACGGTGGACTTCCAGGAATAGTTGTCACCGAGCTTCTTGGCTGCAGCCTTGATTTCGTCTTTGGAGCCGGAATCTGCCGCCATGACGGAACAAGCCGCCAATGCCAGAACGCTGAACAGTATGGATGTCTTCATAGATAGGTTGTCGTCGTGCCTCTATTTTAATGAGTAGTACGCCGCATGGATTTTTCTACGGTTGGATCATGCGGCACAACCTCGGGAGACGCTGAAGCATCCCAACTAGTTACGACTTGTCTGGGCTGTTTTTGTTTCACCGGCTGGAACATTCAAAAGGTGGCGTGCAAAAAACTCCCGTGTTCGGCGCTGAACATACGAACCATAGCGTCCGCCGGTTCCATGCTCAGCCCCAGGTACTACGAGCATGTCAAAGTCCTTCCCCGCTGCGATCAGCGCGTCCACGAACCGAAGCGTCGATTCCGGCGGTACATTACTGTCCATCTCGCCAACGATCAGGAACAGCGCACCCCCGAGTTTGCTGGCGTTTTCAATATTTGAACTCTCCGCATACTGCCGCCCGACCGGATAACCCATCCACTGCTCGTTCCACGAAGCTTTGTCCATGCGATTGTCATGGCACCCGCAGTTGGCGGCCGCGGCTTTGTAGAACTCGGGATGAAACAAAACCGCTCCACCGGCATTCTGTCCACCGGCCGACGTCCCATAAACACCGACACGCGTGATGTCATAATATGGATATTTCTCCGCAGCGGCCTTGTGCCAGAGGATGCGATCGGGAAAACCGGCGTCTTTCAGGTTCTTGAAGCAGACATCGTGAAACGCCTTCGACCGAAATGCGGTTCCCATCCCGTCCATTTGAACCACGATGAATCCCATGTCGGTCATCGACGAAAAACGGCGTTGCGCGCTGAACGACTTCGGCACGTACGCGCTTTGCGGACCGGCGTAAATCTGCTCAAGCACCGGATACTTCTTTGCGGGATCAAGATTTCCCGGTCGGCAAATGATTCCCCAGATGTCGGTCTTCCCATCCCTTCCCTTCGCCACAAAAACTTCCGGCGGCTCCCAACCGGTCTCTTTCAGCTCAGTGATGTCTGCCTGTTCCAACGGCACGACGAGCGTCCCATCCAAGGCGCGGCGCAGTTCATGAACAGGTGGGGAATCGACACGGCTGTAGGTATCGATCAGGAACCGACGATCTGGAGAGAACTGCACGGAATGCGTTCCGTTCCCCTCCGTTAAAGCCACAAGCCCGGAACCATCGAAGTTGATCCGGTAATAATGAATGAAATAGGGATCCTGATCCGCGTTCCTGCCGCAGGCGCGAAACCAGATCTCGCACTTCTCCTCATCGATCCTATCAATCCCGCGCACCACCCATTCGCCTTTGGTGATCTGATTGCGAATCGTCCCGGTCGGAACATCGACAAGATAAAGATGCCGCCAGCCGTCCTTTTCGGAGACGTAGATGATCTCCTCGGTTTTCTCGAGCCAGTTGATGTAACGTAGATTCAAGTTCTCCGTATGCGCCGTCCAAATGAAGGTGTCGGACTTTTCGTCAATGATGTTGCGCGCTTTGGCGGAATCGCAATCGACCTCGATCAAACGCAGACGCTGATGCCCCCGATCGACCTGCTGATACGCGAAGCGACGTCCGTCTTTGGACCAGCGCCACTGCGGACGCTCCCACTCGTGTTCGAGACGATCCACTTCAATGCGGCTCTGCCTTCGCGAAGCGATGTCAAAAATGCTCGGTTCATAGCGATTGAACCGGTCACCGGGCAACGAATAAGGACGTTGCCGCATCACGGCACGGCCACCACCGGGTGGTGACGATTGAACCAGGAAAACTTCCTTGCGATCGCCCGGCTCGATTCTCCACGCGACGAGCGTCTTCGAATCCGGCGACCATTCCAGCTGGCCGTAGTAATTGTTTTCAACGCCGTCCTGCGTGAGCGTTATTTCCTCACCGCCTGATTCGGCTCGCAGAACCACGTTGAAATCACGAATCGTCGCGGTCCATTTCCCGTTGGGCGATCTTCGCGATGGCGAAAGTCGGCGGTTCTCGCTGCTGGAATTTCCTCCCGTCTGTCCGCGACGATTTGCCGAACGGTTGGCGTCCGCCTGTGGAGAAGGAAGAGATTCATCGAATGAAGCTGCGCGGAAAAAGTCGTCCTCGGCTTCAGTCCCGGCAATGAACGTTTCCGCGTCCGTTTCCACGCCTTTGATCGATGCCTGGGAATTCGTCGTCGCAACGCATTCGTAGCTCTTCAGATCGCAGCGCCATGTCTTGCCGGAAGCTTCGAACTGAAGCGCCTTCTCGAAATCGACGAAACTGATTTCGGTGAATGGAAGTTGGTCTGCCTTGAACTCCGAACCGCTCGCCGAAGAAAGCGCCGCGGCAAGGCGCTGATGATCGAATGCCGGACCGCGCTTTCCCGAAACGGCATCGACGAGAACAAATTCACGCACGCCGCCACGAAGATCGTTTCGATACCAGAACTTCGAATTGTCGCCGAACCAGTGCGGCGCCAGGCGAGCCTTGTAAACACCCCGTTCGCTTCCGCCGAATCCACCACGTCCTTGAGGCGACTCCGCCGCGAAGACCGCCGCGGCCATGAAAAGAAGCGCAGTAACCCAGCCGACGGTTCTGAACGGAATTGGATTTGGCATTGGCTCGCTGAATCGTTCAATCCACCGCGACCGGACACAAAAAGTTCCGAATCCTTTCAACGGAATTCAAACGTCGAAGCATTGAAAACCCGCCGGCGCCTTCAGCCCATGTCAAAAATCCACTCCGGACTATCCAGCATCATCCTTCCGCCTCAGAGATATCCTTTGCCGCCGAGAAACGGAATCAGCCGCACGTATCCGTCGAGCGCAGGATAAAAATAGGGAATCGTCTCGTGCAGCAGCAGCCAGAGAAGAACCGGAAGCGTGACGATCAACGTGCCCGCCTTTGCAAGACTGAGCCCAGGTTCAAAGCGGCACCACGGCATCTGCATCAAACGATGCACCACCACCAGAACGGTGGCGAATGTTCCAATCCAGAGCCAGAACGACGGACTGACGAAGAGAACAAACTGAAATCCGTCGAGTTCAGCAATGAAGCGCCAAGTGAGCTCCATGTAGTCAGCCGCAATCATGATGAGCCAGCCCAGACACCAGTAACTCAACGCCTTCGCGGTCCTCTGACCAAACACCTGTGATTCCGCGCCGCTGACGACGATTGATTTCATCCGTCCGACATTAGGCAGCGGGCCGGCGCCAAAAAATAGGGCCTTATCCGAATCGGTTTTTACTGATGGGAAAAAACGAAGCGATCTGAATCACAGATGAACACAACTCAACACAGATGACAGACGCGCGGCAAATTCACTCGCATCGGCTACTTTCTCTTCGCTGCCGAGTAACGCCATTCCTGCCGACCTTCGTAAGCCATGGTTTCGTGGACAAGCTCGTACAAATCCGGATCGTAATCGCGCAGTGTTTCACGTGTCGCGACGGCCGGTTTTCCATCCTTTCCATTTCGATTGCCGGCATCGAAATATGCGAGCACTCCGGCAGTGAGGTATTCCACCCGATCCTCCGCAGCCGGCATTCCACGCCACAGATTCTTCGCCTTCGCTGAACTGTGAAGCTCCTTCAGTTTTGCATCGAATCGTTCGTCCAGCCGCGTCACGCGAAGCTCATACTGCTGCACGTTGCGACCACGATTGTTCCAATTCGGGTCCACGGGACGCAGACAGGTGCTGAAATAAGCTGCGCGCGCCATCTGCCGGATGACTTCGCATTCTTCGCCCGCAGCCTTTCCCCTGCCCTGAAGAATACTTTCCTCGGCGACGACGATCACCTTCGCGTCGGGCACGTAATCCACCTTGCGGGAGTCGCCGCTGACACCTGCCGCCTTCAGACGCGAAAACTCCGGAAGGTCCGACAGCTTCTCCCGGCGTCCGAGGACAACGAGCTTCAAGTCCTCGGCAATGAGCGCTTTCAACACATCGTGACGATACGCAAACATTTTCCGGATCGTGTCGTTGGCGTGCAGAATCGCCTCATCGCTTGCGCCCCGGCTCACCACGGGAAATTCCCGAGCCCAGCTGAATTTCGTGTAATAAGGATCGATGCGAAACTTCGCGGGCGGCGCGATCACGCTCGGCTGTTTTCTCAGGAAGCTGTAACGCCAGTCATTCGTGCCGGTGAGTTTGAACGTGCTGCGAACCAGTTCGTATCCGACCGGATCATACGCCTCAAGCTGCTCGCGCGTGCCGATATGATTGTGGTTCCAGTTGTTCACCCGGTTGCAATCGAAGTACGACTGGCAGATTTCCGCCCAGTACTCGCCCGCATTCGAGCTTGCGTAGGCGTTCCTCCAAAGCCCCTTGTCCATGGCGTTGCGATAGGCCGCGTTCTTCCGCTGATTCCACGTCGGATCCATCGCCCGAAGCGTTCCGTCGATCGTATGACAAAACTCGTGCAGTCCGATGCTTTCGTCGTCGTAACGATCGAGCGGAAGACAAAGAAGGTTCTCCTCACCGAAACTCGTCGGCCTGCCGCCGGTGCCGCGAACGCGTTCGTTCATGTAGTCGGGATTGGGATTGTTCCGATACTCCGGCATGTCGGTGTAAACCTGATCCTTTCCGATGATGATCAAATACATCCCGTTGCTGGACATCGCCTGCGAAATGTCCGGCCGTCCGGCCAGCAGATGCGTGACGAGCCAGTGCGTTCGCTGCAACGCGGCATCGTCCACCTCCGCCGACGCCAGCACGGGAATGCCCATGACAGAAATGTATTTGCCGTAGAACCGGCGCGCCGCCTCGCGATCCTGTTCGCGCACAATTTCGAAAAACGTTTCCGGCGGCCGCGTCACGGGCGGGAGATTTGCCGCAGCTTCTTGTTGATTCGAAACCGACGAATTCGTGCAGCAACCAGTCCCGGCAAGAAACAACATCACACTCGTGAGAAGGCAGAATCGGAAGGTGTTCAAGGTCATCATGAGGATGCCGTCATGAAACAATCAGCCGCCCCATCCGCCCATATCCCAAATGCACAGCATGCTATCAGGCATCATCATGGCCGATGCGCCGAAGAAAGCTCACGCTCCCTATGCTGCGCCTGCACTTCACCAGATCCACCCGGACATCCCCTACGACATTCGTCGTATGGAGGCGCGCAGGGACTCGGATTACGATGCGCCCTGCCAATCAAGTCCACGCAGGCCGTGATGAACATAAGCCGCGCCTGCTTTATCGGAACTGAAACACCAAACTAATACCAACCATGAAGAAAACCCTCGCAGTGTTTGTGGCGACCGTGCTGACGGTCGGATTTGCTGGAGCGCAGACCTCAACTGTTACAGCTACCGATGCGGGAACGGCAGCCTACGGCGATGCCAGCGGATTTTTGATTGATTTCGACGCGACGCCCACCCTGGCCGTTCCGTGGAGCCCGGCTTTGGTTTCCGGCGGACTTTACTCGCTGGATTCGATTTCCATTCGCTACGGCGGAGCCCAGGCGAACACGTCCCCCAAGTATCTGGGAGTTTACAGCAGTTTCAGCAGCGGGGTGTTGTCCGGGTTTCTCGGGGTTTCCGACAATGCGATTGATTTTACGGCGGCCGCAAGCGAGAGCTGGCAGCAATTCAACTTCAGCGGCATCAACCTGACGGTGGATTCAACCGTCGGTTCCGGCTCCGGCCTGCTCTACTTTGTCTATCAAACCGGCACGTCCGCCATTGGGGGATTGGAAACCACGGTTTCAACCATGCGCTTCGACGGCTTCCCCGCAGATCCCGTGACGGGTGATTACCTCGCAAACATCCTGGCCTTCGGCACCATCCAAGCCGCACGCGCGCCCGAATACCAGGCCAGCATCACGGCCGTTCCCGAGCCGTCTGCCATCGCACTTCTCGGCTTTGCGGGAGGGATGCTTCTGTTCGCGCGCCGCCGTTCGCTGCGCTGAACCATTGCGATTTGGAATGTGACTGCCGGAGCCAGCCTCCGGCAGTCGAAATCTGACCAGCAAAAGCACCCCGCTTCCTCAATGGAGCGGGCATCCTCCAGAAACGCCGCACCCATCGGGTAAATCGAACCCTCTTCTAATTGGATGGCAACCGCGTTGGCGACTCATACCAAAGCCCACGGTCCTTTTCCTCGGGTCCATTTCGACATCCCCTCATTATGCTGTTGAACGCGGGTTGGAACATTCTCACTCAACCCGATGTAAAACTGCCCCTTCGGATTGCGCAAAACATACACCTGATAAATCTCGAGATCGGACATTCCCTTGCTCCTTAAACCAAGCAGCCCTGAAACTCACGTCTCAGGGCTGATTTGAAATTGGTTGCGGGGCTAGGATTTGAACCTAGGATCCCGCGGCCGCGGGATTATGAGCCGATCGTGCCAAGCCCGTTATTCGATAAAATCCGCTGCCTCCTTTTTGGCGCTTCAGCAGATTCTCCAGCTTTCGCGCTTCACTCAAATTCAGTCGTGAGCTTTCCCATACCAAAGCCCACGGTCCTTTTCCTCGGGTCCATTTCGACATCCCCTCATTATGCTGTTGAACGCGGGTTGGAACATTCTCACTCAACCCGATGTAAAACTGCCCCTTCGGATTGCGCAAAACATACACCTGATAAATCTCGAGATCGGACATTCCCTTGCTCCTTAAACCAAGCAGCCCTGAAACTCACGTCTCAGGGCTGATTTGAAATTGGTTGCGGGGCTAGGATTTGAACCTAGGACCTTCAGGTTATGAGCCTGACGAGCTACCGGGCTGCTCCACCCCGCGTTCCGAAAGGGAGCTGTATATTGCCGCAGGATTTTTTCGGCGCAAGTGCTTTTTGAAAAAATTCAGCGTTTCTGTCCGCATTGATTTTCATGAACTGATCCGATCGACCTCCATGGCGCCAATCACAGGCTTGCAGGCACCGGCACCCCGCCTATTCTTTGCGCGTGCGCACCGTCAACGTTCCGCTCGGCAATCGCAGTTACAACATTCAGATCGCCTCAAAGCTTCTCCCGCAGCTCGGCGAAGCCGTGTCCTCCGTTCTCCGCAGCAATCGTTGCGCGGTGATCTCCGACAGCAACGTCGCGCCGCATTTCGCTGCGAAAGCGATTCGCACTCTTGAAAAAGCCGGCATCGATCCCGTGCTCATTACGGTTCCCGCCGGCGAAACGGCAAAGAGCGTCAAAACAGTTCAGTTCTGTTACGAACAACTCGCGGCTCATCGGCTCGAACGGAAATCGTTTGTGGTCGCGCTCGGCGGCGGCGTTGTTGGCGATCTGGCTGGATTCGTAGCGGCAACGTATCTTCGCGGCATCGCGTTCGTTCAAATTCCCACCACGTTGCTGGCGCAGGTGGACAGTTCCGTCGGCGGCAAGGTGGGCGTGAATCTCAAGGCAGGAAAAAATCTTGTCGGCGCCTTCCATCAACCGCGGCTCGTCCTGTGCGATCTCGATACACTGCGAACACTCCCCGAACGCGAATATCGATCCGGCCTCGCGGAAGTCATCAAGTATGGAATCATCTACGACGCAAAACTTTTCGAGCAGCTCGAGCGCGATCTGCCGCAATTGTTGAAGCGTCGGGTGGATCCGCTGGGATCGGTCATCGCCCGCTGTTGTGAAATCAAGGCGGACGTCGTGAGCCAGGACGAAACCGAGAGCGGCCTGCGTGCGATTCTGAATTTCGGCCACACAATCGGCCACGGGTTGGAAGCGATTTCCAGCTACGGAAAATATCTGCATGGCGAGGCCATTTCGATCGGACAAGTTGCCGCGGCGCATCTTTCGGCCCGGCTGGCCGGTTTTCCAACAACAGACGTTGAGCGTGTCCGCAATCTGTTTGAACGCGCCGGATTGCCCGTTCGCGTGAAGTTGAACGACGCGCAGCGAAAAAAACTTTTCGCCGCCATGCGCCTCGACAAAAAAGTGAGCGGTGGCGAAGTGAAGTTCGTTCTCGCCGAATCGCTGGGCAAAACCGTCTGGGGCCGGAGTGTTCCAGACCAGTTGATTCACGAAGCACTGGATGCTGTGAGTTAACCGGATGACTTTCCGCTGGAAGTGACCTGCGAACCGATCATTAGATCATGAGTGCCGTCAGCGAAACGATTGTCAGAGAATTCTTCGAGCAACACGGATTTCTCGTCCGGCAGCATCGGAAGTACATCGCACAAACCCGGCGTGAGGAGGACGACATCGACTTCTTCGTTCTGAACCCGACTCCGGAAACGCCGGAGCCGGAACTTCCGTTCATTCTCACGGCGGAAGATGTTGCGAAAATCCGGCGCGCAATCGTGGTGGTGAAAGGCTGGCACACAGAAACGTTCAGCTCCGCGCGACTGGCCAGCACGCCGGAAATTTTTCGATTTGTCGGCACGCGCGTGTTTCAACAGGCAGCAAAGGTTTTTGGTGAAGAAGGTGCGCCGACGAAAATTCTGGTTGTGCCTTCACTGCCGCAAACAGCCAGCGCCCGAGAGGAAAGCATTGCGCTGCTTCGCTCGAAGGGAATCGACGCCGTCCTGCCATTCCGCGCGATGCTTGCCGATCTCGTCGCGCGAACGGAGTCGAACCGGAACTATCAGAAGTCCGACCTGCTCCAGACCATTCGCATTTTGAAGAACTACGAATTTTTCAAGGAACCGCAGCTCGAACTATTCAAAACAGGCCGGAGAAGAAAAGGTAACCACGGATAAACGCCGACGGACACGGATAAAGACCGGACCGGATTTCTTAAACGGTTTTCAAAGGAAGTTTCAGGATAAACGCAGAGGCGCAGAGAGAATCTAATTTTGTTGCTCTGCGACTCTGCGCCTCGGCGGTGAACTCAGGCGTTCGAGAATCATTTTGAATCCTCTTCCGTTTTCCATGTCCATCCGTGGTTAAATCCCAATTCGGTTTCCGGTTTTCATTCCCCTTCCCTTGCACTACATTCCGCGGACGCGCGAACTATGATTCTGGTCATCGACAACTACGATTCGTTCACCTACAACCTGGTGCAATACCTGGGTGAGATGCAGGTTGAACTGATGGTGAAACGGAACAACGAAATCACCATCGACCAGATCCCTGAGTTGAATCCCGAGCGCATCCTGGTGTCGCCGGGCCCGTGTTCGCCGCGCGAATCCGGCCTTTCGAACGAGATCATCAAAACGTTCGGTCCCAAGCTCCCACTGTTCGGCGTCTGCCTCGGACACCAGTGCATTGGACACACCTTTGGCGGAAACGTGATCGTGAATCATCGGATGATGCACGGGAAGACATCTCCAATCCGCCACAACGGGAAAGACCTCTTTGAAGGCATGCCGAATCCTTTTGCCGCCACGCGCTATCATTCGCTTGTGATCGAACGCAGCACCCTTCCCGATTCGCTGGAGATCACTGCAGAAACCGACGAGGGCGAGATCATGGGCGTGAAGCACAAGGAGTATCCGATCTGGGGCGTTCAGTTTCATCCGGAGAGCATCCTGACCGAGAACGGGCGGCAGATTCTGAAAAACTTTCTGAAGCTTCAGCCGCGTTAGTGTTTCTATCCGCGATTAAACGCCTTTCCGTAATGGGAGGGAATCAACCACGGATGGACACGGAGAACGCGGATAAAGACCGGAACGGAATTCAAAAATTCAGAACGACTGCAGAGACGCAGAGCAACAAAATCAAAGGCTTCTCTGCGCCTGCGGTGAATAACGGCTAAAAGAACAATTTCACAGCCCCTTGGGGTTCAAACCTGATTCTCGCTTCGGCTGCGGGTGTTAAGAATGGTTCAGCTGACTGACCTACTGAACCGATATGGAACCCACGACGATTCCGACTGAAACCGCGACCACTTCCACCACCAACCGCGTCGCATACGCTGAAGGCGCCCCGCTCCCCATCGATCCTTCAGCGCCGCGAACCTTGACCGAAGCGCTGCGTCACACCGCGGAACTGCATCCTCGGAAGGGAATTCATTTCTTCGCCTCAGCGGATTCAAGCGTCTTTGTCACCTACCCCGAACTGTTGCGACGGGCGCGATCAGTTCTTGGAGGATTGCAGAAAACTGGAGTGCAGCCGGGTTCGAAAGTGCTTCTCCAAATCGATTCGCTCGACCTTCATTTCGCCGCGTTCTGGGGCTGTCTTCTGGGCGGAATCATTCCCACCACCGTCGCAATTGCTCCGACATATTCAGAGCGAAACGGCGTGGTCGATAAGTTGGCGAACACCTGGAATCTTCTCGATTCACCGCTCGCCATCACCACCCAACGACTGCGGAAGCAGATTGAACAGCTGGAGAACGTCGCATCAATGAACGGTTTTCGAACGGTTGTCATCGAGGAGCTTCTACAAAACGCCCCGTCGAACCAACTGCATGCCGTTGCACCGGACGACATCGCTTTCATTCAACTTTCCTCCGGCAGTACCGGCGTGCCGAAGTGCATTCAGGAGCGTCACAGCGGAATCATCGCGCACATTCATTCCTCGGCGATCTTCAATGGCTACACCAGCGACGACGTGTCGGTGAACTGGCTCCCAATGGATCACGTGGTGCCGATTCTCACCTGTCATCTCAAGGATACTTATCTCGGATGCCAGCAGGTTCACGTGACAACGAGTGCCGTGTTGAACGAACCGCTGTTGTGGCTCGACCTGATGGCGAAGTTCCGCGTCACCCACACCTGGGCGCCGAACTTTGGTTTCAAGCTGGTGGCCGACCGGCTGGCCAACGTGATGGGACGACGCTGGGATCTCTCTTCCATCAAATTCCTGATGAACGCCGGCGAACAGGTGACGATGCCTGTCGTTCGGGAATTCCTCCGCGCCGTCGCGCCGTTTGGAGTAAACGAATCGGCAATGCAACCAGCGTTCGGCATGGCAGAGGTTTGCACGTGCATGACCTATGCGAATCAATTCAGTCTGAGCACAGGCGCGCGGCGTTATGCGAAATCATCGCTCAACGCACAGCTCGTTCCAATGGACTCCGGTTCCGAAGATTCGGTGGAATTTGTCAGCCTCGGAAGAGTGTCGCCGGGCGTCGCGATTCGGATTGCCGATTCGAACAACCAGGTGGTCCCGGAAAATCACATCGGCCGGCTGCAGATCCGGGGTCCAGTGGTCACGCCCGGTTATTATCGAAACGAGGACGCGAACCGTGATGCATTCGTCGGCGACGGCTGGTTCAACACCGGCGATCTCGGATTCATTGCCGATGGCGAACTGTATCTGACCGGACGCGAGAAGGAGATGATCATCATCCGGGGCGCGAAGTTCTACTGCTATGAAGTCGAGGACGTCGTGAACGGCATTTCCGGAGTGCAGCCGACATTCGCCGCCGCTTGCGGCACCGGAAACTCCAAGACCGGCACCGAATCACTCGCCATTTTCTTCGTTCCAATTGAAAGCGAATCGGCCGCGCAAATCGTTCAGACAATACGCAGAACGGTGACCGGCAGCCTTGGAATCACACCCCAGTTCATCGTTCCGCTGCCGCGCGAGAAGTTTCCGAAAACCACGAGTGGAAAAATTCAACGCACCCAGCTCAAAAAATTGCTCGAAGCCGGCGCGTTCGATGAAGCACTCCGAAGCCAGACTGAGACATCCAACGCAGCGGAACAGATTGAGGAATCGGAATATTCGCGTGAAATCGCAGCGATCTGGGAAAGCGTTCTCGGACGAAAAAGACTTTCCCGGTCGGCTCATCTGTTCGAACTCGGCGGCGATTCATTGCGCGCCACGCAGATTGCCTCGCGAATCCGCGAACGCTGGCAGACGGATTTTCCGTTCCACCTTTTATTTGATGCGGCTGGGACGATTGATGGGATGGCGAAGTGGCTTGAGGAAAACCGACAGGCAGGCAACGCTGACGTTCCCCCGCCAATTCATCTGCATCCCCGCCCCGCTATGCTGCCACTCTCGAATTCGCAGCTGCGCATCTGGATGGCCGACCAGATCTCGCCCGGTTCGACGCTTTACAACATCGGCCGCGCGTTCTCGATCAAAGGATCGCTTCAGTTCACAGCACTGGAGAAGGCGCTGCAGGCCATCGTGCGGAAGCACGAGATTCTTCGGACAGTTTATGAGTTCGAATCGATGCCGGTTCAGAAAGTTCTTCCTGAAATGCCGGTTCCGCTTCCACGCCACGATCTCGCCCATCTGATTCCGGCTGAACAGGAACGGGTCGTTGCCAATCTACTTGCCATCGAAATCGCGCGGCCTTTCGACCTTTCCACCGGACCGATGCTGCGCGCGAAGCTGATTCGCTGCGGCGACGACAATCACGTCCTGATGCTGACCTGGCACCAGATCGTCACCGACGCATGGTCTCTCGGGCTGTTTGCAAAGGAGCTTTCGCAGGCCTATGCGAACCTCGTATCGGATGCGACAGCCAATCCACTTGAACCGTTGACGGTGCAGTACGCTGACTACGCATCGTGGCAGCAGCGGTGGCTCTCGGACGCTGCATTGGAAAAGCAGATCGCTTATTGGAAGAAGGAACTGGCATCCCCTCCGGCGCCGCTTCAGCTTTGCGCAACGAATGCAGAAATCCGTTCAGACGAAAGCGAAGTGCAGGAATTCAAGATTGAAAATGCGCTGTTTGAAAAACTCCGCGCATTCAATACCGTGAAGAACACCACGTCATTCATGACTTTGCTCGCGGTGTATAAAATCCTGCTCGCCGAGTGGGCTGGCGCGACGGATGTGTCGGTCGGCTCGCCCGAATCCGGACGCCGTCGTTTCGAAACCGAGACGTTGCAAGGCTGCTTCGTCAACATGCTGACGATTCGAACAAAGATTCGTCCGGACGACACGTTCAAGACTCTGCTCGCACGGGTCCGCTCGAACACCGTCGATGCGTTCGCCAATGCCGATCTTCCGTTTGAGAAAGTGCAGGCGCTGGTGGAATCCTCCGGAGATCATCGCACACGCCTCTTTCAAACGTGGTTCGGGCCAATGGATTCGTTGGAGGCATTCTCAATGGCGGACCTTGCCGTGACGCCAAAACCGATTTTCCCGCCGGCGGCGCAGTTTGATCTCGCGTGCTTCGTTTCCGAACGGGCTTCAAAAATCGCGCTCTATCTGGAGCACAAGATTGACGTCATCCCGCGCGAGATCGCCCTCGCAAAATTGAAACGGTTGACCTCTTTGCTCGGCCAGGTTTTGGATCGTCCGGATATTCGTGTAACCGAACTGGTACCTTCGATCGGAGTGGAAGTTTCCGGAACACCAACGGTGTCCAAGACGACGATGGCAGGTGTCGCAGAAGCCATTCATGTGAAGTAAGCCGGATCGCTACAAATTTCCGGAGCCTTTCCATTCGCCTCGATTCGTCCGCCACGGCAATGTCGTCGGCATGAAAACGATGGTGTCTCAATCTGTTGGCAATCCCTTGGGCCAGCTGAAATGTCCTCATCACAATGTCACGCTGGCAATGCTGCATCACAAAAACGTGGTGATTCACCGATGCGGCGATTGCAAAGGAATCTGGATTTCGGGACAGACCGTTCGCGCAGTGCTTGGCTCACTGGAGGTTGGCTCGAATCAACAAGGGGCCGGAATGCTTTGCTGTCCGGACGATCGGCAGCCGCTGGTTGTGGTGCGGAAGAAAGGGGTAACCATCGACGTCTGCCTTGGATGCGGCGGCGTGTGGCTCGATCACGGTGAACTCGAACGTCTGATTCAATCGAAGAAACGCTCGAGCATCCTCGATTCTGCGATAGACGGAGTGGATTTGATCCCAAACCCGATCGATCTGGTTTCCAGTGCAGGCGATCTTGCGGGCGACGTGCTCGAATCTGTGTTCAGTGGAATCGGCGAGATATTTTCCGGTCTTTGACCGCAGCGTCATTCAGCGGCGGCACCGGACTTGAACGCGCTTTCCGGAAACAGAAACACTTCCCGCTTCTCGGAAACGGCAAGGACACCTTCCGGAACAAAGCAGCAGCCTTCAATCTGCCCTTCGCGGAATTTCACAAACGCGGGTTTCACACGTCCAGCCTTGGCGACATCTCCATCGATCTGGAAAAGGTAGGCACCATTCTTCGCAGTCAGCGCAAGTCTCTGGCCGTCGGGAGAAATGTCGGCGGCCGTGACCGGAGACGTCACCGGAAGATCCGCTACGCGTTGTAATGTCTGGGCTCCGTTCGTTATCGAGAGATCGAACCGGTAAATGGAGGCGTGGGCGTTCTTGAAAACCTTTGAGACGACGTAGCCGGAATCCTTCCAGATGAACAGGCTTTCGCAGTCGAACGGTTCATTTGGAAACTTCAAATACCAGGAGCGGTTCACTTTGATACGGCCGGAGGTTTCGCCGGGTTTCGGTTCCGGAAAACGATGCACCGCCAGCTCATCCCGCGCAGCGTTGTTGTTTCCGATGTCGGCGAGATAAAGATTTCCACTATCGTCGCGCGCAATGTCCTCCCAATCCAACACCGGGACACCATCGATCGTGAACTGACCGAGGTTCGATCCCTGTCGATCGATGGCAAAGAGAATCGGGCTGCGTCCGTCGTTGTGCGTCCAGAACAGGTTGGGCGCGATGCTGGACAGCACGACACCCGAACTTTCGATCAGTCCCCGCGCGGTCATCGTTCCGATTTGAGTCACCTGTGCCGCGCCGGCGCGATTGGCTTTGGGAGCCGCTTCCGTTTTTGACAGCGCGAACAGAAGGATGAATCCGAGGATGGCCAGACGTCGGGCGCGACTGAACACATGCACCAGAATTGAGAAAGCATTCAGCGAAGCGAGGTGCTCGCATCCTCCTCTCTTCCGAGCGAATGCCGGAGGAGAGGGCCGGGAAGAGGAGGTTTTCGGCTCAGAATCCCATCTCCCTAACTTTCTCCCCGCGCTTCGCTGCGGGGCGAAGGAATATTTCATGATGCCGGCGTCCAGTTGCGCCCTCAGGCGTTTCAATCCGCCGGTAGATGTTGCTCTTGCTTTCATTTCACGTTGCATTTGTGCCGCAGTTGCTGGGTATTCGGCGGCAGTCACTGTATCAGACGTCCCGACCGTCAGAAAGGTCACTGTTTGTCTGCCCAATTTCTGCAAAGCATTTGTCCAAAAAACGCCTGTAGCTCGAGATCGTGGAATCCGAAAAAGAACGGTGAGTTTTGACAGTCAGTTCTTCCGCAGAGAGCAGGAAAACTTCGGCATGAACCTCCCACGGCAATGTGCATGGGTTCGTTGTCGTGGTTATCGCTGCCTCGCATTTCGCGATAAAGACAACAAGTGGCGCGGTTTTTACGACAACACGCTGTTGCCCGAACCGGTGGAAGTCCTCCAGACAATCTGAGAACTGAGGCCGTTTATTTCACGGTTCCCGCCGCTGCCTGACGCAGGCAATGGGTAAGGTAAGGCAGCAACTGCTTCTTCCGCGACACCACATCCCGCAGTTCGAAAATGCCAGGCTCGATCCTCGGATAATCGATGCGGTCGGTGAATGCTTCGTCGCCCACCGCCAGCAGCAGTGAATTCTGCGTGGTGACGTCCGTGATCAGAAGCGCCGAAAAATAATAGGAGCGTTGGTTGCGATAATTCTCCAGCGCCTGGAGCAACTCGTCCTTGCGCTTCCAGAACTGATCGAATCCGACCTCCTCGATCTGTGCGACGCTGAACAGCACATTGTTTTCGCGATACTCCTTGCAATCGGTGGTAATGGCCTGCGGCGCGGGTTTGAGCGTCAGGAGCGAGCCGGACGCAAAGAGTTTCTCCGTAAATTCCCGGGCGTTCACGCCGGCCAGCGTCTCGAGTTTCTTCAAAACTTCGCCGTCGCGCGGTGTGGTCGTGGGTGAAGTCAGGTTCAATGTGTCCGACACCAGTCCCGCCAAAAGCAGCCCGGCAATGTGGCGCGGCAGTTCGACGCCATACCGGAAAAAACAATCCGCAACGATCGTGCTTGTCGATCCCACCGGTTCGTTCCGGAAAAGAATCGGCTGCTGTGTGGTCAAAGCGCCGATTCGATGATGATCGATAATCTCTACGATCTCGACTTCGTCCGCACCCTGAACCGCCTGCGACAGTTCATTGTGATCGACCAAAATCAGTTTGCGGGAAACGGTCTTGAGAAAATCAGTTTTGGAAAGAATTCCAATCGTCAGTCCATCCGCATCGAGCACAGGGAAAATCTGGTGTCCGGATGAAGTGGCCTGTTCTCGGACCGCTGCCAGCGGGGCATGTTCGCGGAAACAGACGAATTCCTCGTTCAATACATGCCTCACCGCGACGGACGCACGGGCCAGGGCGGCTGTGGTTGCGGTGTCATGCGGCGAGGTGATGATGCTGACTCGTTTGCGGCGCGCCGCCTCGACCAGACGCTTCTCCACCTTCAATCCGCCAGTGACGATGACCAGGCGCACACCTTCGCGAATGGCTGTTTCCTGAATGTCCTGACGGTCACCAACCACGACGATCAGTTTTTCCCGCAGAAAGGTTTCCAGTCGTTCGGCGAAGGATTCCACACTCATCGCGCCGATGAACATGATCAGATCCTCTTCGCGGTCCGTTTCGAAACCGACGAGCATTTCGCCCTGGAGTGTTGACGTAAGACTGTCGAGCGAACACAGCACGCGTCGGGAATCGACAAGCCGGTTGCCTGCGGGAAAGAGAAACTTGCTCAACTTGAACAACGACAGCAGGCCGCGGCATCGTCGCTCGGCATCCAGCACGGGCAGAATGCGAATGCTTCGTTCGTCCATCAACTGCAACGCCTCCGCTGCTGTGGCTTCAGGCATCACGCTCATGATGCGCCGCTGCATGACATCCAGCACCTTTGGCGCGACATCGGCAACGAAGCGAGGCGCGGGCACGCCGAATGTGTTCAGGACAAAATCGATGCGGTCGTTCGTATCGCCGCATCGGGCCGCAACGGCTTCCGGCGTTCCGGTTCGCCGCTTGAATTCGGCGTAACCGATCGCGGAACAAATCGCGTCCGTATCGGGATTTCTATGGCCGATGACCAGAATCTCGTTCATGGGTGCGGCGCGAAGCTAAACGTGAGCATTCACGACGGCAAGCCAAACGGCCTCCGAAAAAGCCCTCATCGAGCATCGGGTCTTGTCCCCGTGGCACATCGTCGGCGATCCGCGGATCAATTGACCTCCACTCTCTTCGGCAGTAGGCTTTTTCGCGTGATCAACACGACAGAAATTCAGCCGATCGGTCCCGAATCACTCCAGCTCCGGCAGGCCATGCCCCGCTCGCAGGCGGAACCGCTTGCGCAAGAGATCCTCGACCTCAAGCGGCGGCTCAATGCGGTGATCCTGGCACACAATTACCAGGTGCCGGAAATCCAGGATGTCGCGGATTTCGTCGGCGATTCGCTTGGCCTCGCGCAACAGGCGGCGAAGACGGACGCGGACGTGATCGTGTTCTGCGGGGTTCATTTCATGGCTGAAACGGCGAAGATTCTGAACCCAAACAAAATCGTCGTGCTGCCCGACAAAGACGCCGGTTGTTCGCTGGAAGAAAGCTGTCCGGCGGACAAGCTTGCGGAGCTTCAGAAGACAAATCCGAATTTCTGGACGATCGCCTACATCAATTGCAGCGCTGCAGTGAAGGCGCTCTGCGATGTGATCGTCACCAGCGGCAACGCGGAAAAGATCGTCAACGCCGCGCCAAAGGATCGCGATCTCCTGTTCGTTCCCGACGAAAACCTCGGGCAATGGGTGATGGAAAAGACAGGCCGGCCAATGACGTTGTGGAAGGGAAATTGTTACGCGCACGTTGAGTTCCGTCGCGACAGCCTGCTGCAACTGAAGCAGCAGTTTCCTGACGCGAAAGTCATCGTTCATCCGGAAAGCCTTCGCGAGGTGCGCGATCTGGCTGACGCTGTCTGCTCGACCGAGAAGATGATCACGTTTTGCAAAACCGATTCGGCGAAAAAGTACGTGATTGTCACAGAGTCGGGAATCATTCACCGGATGCAGAAGGAATGCCCGGACAAACAGTTCATCTGCACGCCGACGTTCAACGTCATGCAGCTGCCATCGGACAACTGCCGTTGCAGCGAATGCAAATACATGAAGATGAACACGCTTACCAAATTGCGTGACTGCATGAAGAATCTCGCGCCGAGAATTGAACTGCCGCCGGAAATTCTGAAGCGGGCGCGACTCCCGATTGAACGGATGCTGGAAATTTCAGCGAGGCCGTGATCCGGCTGCTGGGAATTTCATATTGGCAGTTCCGGCAAATGCACCGGTTCACTTCTGGCAATCGGGGCAGATGCCGAAGAATTCCAGCCTGTGAGTTACCGCTTTGAAGCCGTTGCGCGCGGCGATTTTTTCCTCCAGCTCGCCCATCACACATTCCTCGATCTCAACCACACCTGAACAGCGCGTGCAGATGAGATGATGGTGATGGCCGTCATCGCCCTCCTCGATCAGTTCGAACCTGGCGACGCCGTCTCCCAGATCAAAGCGCTTCACCATGCCTGATTTTTCCAGCAGATGCATCAGGCGGTAAACCGTGGCCAGGTCTCCCCCGCCCTGTGGCAGCGCAGAGTGAATCTCCTTGTTCGACATCGGATGCGGATGCTGGCGGAGAATCTCCAGAATGGCCTGGCGCGGACCCGTCAGTTTGCGGGAATTCCGTCTCAACCGTTCCGCCAGTCGCGGCATGTCGGATTTGGGACTTGAATGTCGATGCGAATGCATGGCGATCAATGCAGGAAGACCGCCCCGACGCCAAGGGCTGTTCCAATGATGATGGCGATCAGCTTCCCGCGATGGATCTTATGCGCATCGCCGCTTTCGAACAGGATGGTCGTCGAAATGTGCATGAAGATTCCAATGACAATCGCCATCAGCTCCCGCGAATGTTCCGCAAGCCAGTGGAAATGGCCACTGAGGAACATTCCTGCCGGTGCCATTGCGGCAAACACCGCGAGCACGCCAAGCGCCTGGTTCCTGCGCATTCCCCAATGCAGCAGCATTCCGAGCAACGCGATGGAAACGGGATAATTGTGAACCACGATGCTGAGCAGCAGGAGATGCCGGGACTGGGAATCGTAGGTGGTCTCCGGATTTCCAAGCGCCAGCGCTTCGACAAAAGCATGAATGCACAGCCCGCCAATCACGCCATACGGCGCGTGCCCGTGCAGATGATGAGAATGTCCGTGCTCGATTCCCATTGAGATGAAATCGAGCGCAAGCTGGATGAAAAATCCGCCCAGCATCAGTCCGCCCAGCAGCAACGCGGAACTGGCCATGCCCCCTTCTCCGTGGTCGTGGCCATGACCGTGGTCGTGATAAAGCTCAGGCAGGAGATGCAGCAGGGTCAGGCTCAGAAGGAACGCACCCGTGAATGAATTCAAGACCTTTACATGTCTCGGTTCGTGGAGACGAAAGGCCAGAACCGTCACCGCACCGAGAATAATGCTCGAAAGGAGAATCAGGTAGTCCATGACTGATGTCGCCGAAAGTTTGAACGAACTGCAAATCATTTGCAGTTCGTTTGCAAAAGGAAACCCCGCAGCCGGAAGTGGCGGCGGGGCGAAAGCTACTTCATCAACAGCATCTGCCGGGCGCGCTTGATCGCCTGGTTCAGACGGCGCTGATAATGCGCGGGAAGTCCGGTGTACTTGCGGGGAAGAATCCGGCCCTGGTCCGTCACGAACTGGCGGAGCAGATTGACGTTCTTGTAATCGAGCGAATCGACCGTGAAATCAATCTTCGGCTTCGGCCGCGGGGTGCGGACTTCTGAAAGCGAACGGCGGCCGCCGCGTTTGTCGGATTTGTCTGTATGAGTTTTGCGTGGCATAGACGTTATTTGATTTCGCGGTGCAGGGTGTGCCGACGCAGTGCCGGATTGTACTTCTTGATCTCCAGCTTCTCAGTCTGCAGCTTCTTGTTCCGCGTCGTGGTGTAGCGGGAAGGAGACTTGCCTTCCTTCCGGGCTTCCGTGCATTCGATGGTGATAATTTCCCGTGGCATAAAAATTTATTCCTTTTCCTTGGTCTTCTCTTCCGGTTCGTCGTCGTCGTTGTCGCTTTCGCTCACGCCGACAGAATCCACAGTGCCAAGCTGGCCGAGACGGCGCTGGCGCAATGCGCCTTCCTTCTCCAGCTGAGCCTGGGCCTGAACTGTGAAACGGGTCCACGGAATCGCCTCCAGGCGAGCCCGCGGAATCGGTTTTCCGGTAAGTTCACAAACACCGTAGGTGTTCTTCTCGATGCGTTTCAGCGCCTCTTCAATTTCATAGATGGCATCCTGGTCGGATGACAGAAGGCTGAGGGCGAAATCGCGATCGAAATTATCGGTGCCGGAATCAGCCATGTGCAGGCTGTAACCGGCCATTTCCTGCGCCGATTCCTTCGCAAGGCCGTTCATCTGACGGAGCAGCTGCTCGCGAAGTTCGAGGAGGTTGTTATAGAACACCTGCCACTCGGGCTTGATCTTCGCAGCGCCGTTGCTCTTTCCCCGCGTCATCGGACGACCGAGGATTGCGGCTGCAGTTGCCAGGCCCGGAGATTTTGCCTTCGGTGCCGGCTTTTCGTTCTTCTTCTTCGTAGTCACAACTTGCTAAATCTCGTTTACGATTTCCTCTCACGCTCGCAATTGAGCGACTCCCTTCCGAATCGAGAGTGCGCGAATGTAGCAAAGGAGATCAAATATTCCACAACAAAGTGAATTTTTTTTCGGTCCGTTTACTTCAGTCTTTTATCAGCCTTTTTCAATGCAGGCATAGGCATTGTGATTGTGTATGCTTTCGAAATTTTCAGCCTCAACTTTATACCATGTGACCAGCGGATGGGCGTTCAGCCGCAGTGCCACATTCCTGACGAGGTCTTCGACAAAAACCGGATTCTCATAAGCTCTTTCTGTCACCGCCTTCTCGTCCTGACGCTTCAACAGGGCATACAGTTCTGAACTCGCCGATTGCTCGATCATTGCAATAACCTCCTCGATCCAGACGATCTGATTGAACTTCAACGCCACCGTCACAAGCCCGCGTTGATTGTGCGCACCATACCGGGCAATCGCCTTGGAACAGGGACACAGGGTGGTCACGTTGGCCTTCACGGTCAGAACAAAATCGATGTCCTTCCCGCACGCCGCGGCGTCGAACCGGGCCACATAATCCATCAGGCTTTCCTTCCGGGTGACGGGCGATTTCTTGGCCATGAAATAGGGAAACTCGATCTCCAGGTGCGACGTCGCGGCGTTCAGCTTGTCCTGCATGGCCTTGAGAATGTCGGTGATGTTCTCGACATGGATCATGTTGCCGTGGGCATTCAACACCTCGATGAACCGGCTCATGTGGGTGCCTTTGAATTCCTTGGGCAGATCCACAAACATTCCGATGGTGGCGATGGTGTTCTGCGTCGAGTGAGCCTTGTCGCGGACCTGTATGGGGAACCGAAGGCCGCGGACGCCAACCTTGTCGATGCGCAGTTCACGCGTATCGCGCTCATTTTGCTTGTCGTGCATCAACACCGGAGCTTTCGCAGTCTTTCGGCGCCGCGCGCCGTTCGAGCGGAGGATTTTTTGCATGGTCTGCAACAGTAACAGTGGAGCATTTTTTTGCAACGCCCCCAGCCGGAGTCAGGGCGGATTTTCGTCTCGGCAGAGAACCCGGTTCATCCCGGATTCCGTCCGACAGCCACAGATTTTCCGAAATTCCGGTTCAGCGCTGCGATGAAATGACGATGCAAAAACGGGGTTGGCCTGGTCGCCCCGATTTGTATTGAATGAGTTCTGATCAGGCAGATTCCGGTGAGGTTTACGTTTGAACTGCCGACATAGCCATATATGAATGTGCCCGCATCGCACGTGCTGCTGATCGAAGATGATCTCAAGATCGTCGAGCTGCTTTCCTCTCTTCTGGAAAATGACTCCATCACTCTCGACCAGGCCACCAGCGGCGCCGAGGCCCTGGCGCTGACACGCAAAAACCAGTTCGACCTCATCCTTCTCGATCTCGGCCTGCCGGACACAAACGGCTTCGAACTTCTCAAGAAGTTGAAGGAACAGCCGGAGACAGAATCGGTCCCGGTCATCGTGCTCACCGCCTGGAACGGGACGCAGGACAAGCTGAAAGGATTTGAACTCGGCGCGGACGATTATGTCACCAAACCATTCGAAGCCGCCGAACTCCGCGCGCGCGTTTGTCGCAGTCTTCGCACAAAACACCTTCAGGATCAGCTGAGCCAGACCAATCGTGAACTGTTGACTGCCCGCGTTGCCGCCGAATCCGGCGCGCGCGCCAAAGCAGAATTTCTGGCCAACATGAGCCATGAAATCCGCACGCCGATGAACGGCATCATCGCCATGGCCGGATTGCTCTTGGAAACCGCGCTTACCCCCGAACAACGCGGTTATGTCGATACCATTTACGCGAGCAGTGAATCGCTGCTTACCATCACCAACGACATTCTCGATTTCTCCAAGATCGAATCCGGCAAACTCGAACTCGAACGCCAGCCGATCGACCTGCGCAGTTGCATTGAGGATGCGCTCGATCTTCTCGCGGCCAAGGCGGCTGAAAAGAAACTCGATATCGCCTATCAGTTCGAAGATGGCATCCCTCCACATGTGATCGGTGACGTGACCCGGCTCCGCCAGATTCTGGTCAATCTTCTCAGCAACGGCATCAAGTTCACCCAGACTGGCGAAGTGGTCGTTCAGGTGAAACTGTTGTCCGCGCCTGCTCCCGGAACCGACAAATGGCATCTTCACTTCTCCGTTCGCGACACCGGCATTGGCATTCCCGTGGACCGGCTCGCGCGCCTGTTCAAATCGTTCAGCCAGGCTGACGTTTCGACGACACGGCATTACGGCGGAACGGGACTGGGCCTGGCGATCAGCAAACGGCTGGTTGAATTGATGGATGGAAAGATGTGGGTCGAAAGCGTTCCGCAGAAAGGATCGACTTTCCATTTCACGTTGCCGATGCAGGCGGCGCCCGCGCCGGAACTGCGCCAGGTCAGTCTGGACACACGCCAGCCGCAGCTTTCCGAACTCCGATTGCTGGTGGTGGACGACAATCCGACCAACTGCCGCATTCTTACGTTGCAGGCCGGAAAATGGGGAATGATTCCCCGCGCCGCGCAGAACGCCGCCCAGGCGCTGGAGCTGCTCAAGTCGGGCGAATCCTTCGACCTCGCGATTCTCGACATGCAGATGCCGGGCATGGACGGCCTCACACTGGCGGGCGAGATTCGGAAGCTGCCCGCGGCCAATTCCATGCCGCTCGTCCTTCTGACTTCGATGGGCGTTCGCGCCGATTCGCCGGATTTCGCCAATGCCGCCTTCGCGAGCTGCCTGACGAAACCGATCAAGCCTGCGCAGTTGCATGAAGTTCTATTGCGCGTAATCTCCGGGGCGAAGCCGGTCGCAAAAAAGAATCCCGTGCCATCAAAACTCGACCCCACCCTCTCTCAGCGTCTGCCGCTGCGCATGCTCCTGTGCGACGACAACGCCATCAATCAGAAGGTCGCCGCCCGACTTTTGCAGCAGATGGGTTACAAACCGGACATCGTGGGGAACGGTGTCGAGGCGCTCGCCGCAATCGACAAGCAGGAATACGACCTGATTTTCATGGACATCCAGATGCCCGAAATGGACGGCATGGAGGCCACGCGCATAATCCGCGAACGCCAGAAGGACCGCGCCAAGCATCCCAATTACAAGTCGTCGATCGTCATCGTCGCCATGACCGCCAATGCGATGACCGGCGACCGCGAAAAATGCATCGCAGCGGGAATGGATGATTATCTTTCCAAGCCGGTGCGTCCTGAAGACGTCCGAAAAGTCATCGAACGCTGGGCTTCGACAGCCACGGTGCCTGAACCCGCGCCACAGCCAGCGCAGACGGCCACCGCGACCGCTGCGACTGCTCAATCCTCGGAGCCCGCTTCGCCTGAACAACCTCCTGTGGACATGGAACGGCTGCTTGATTTCACAAACGGCAATCCGGATGATCTGCGCGAGCTCGTGACGCTCTATCTGAAACAGACGGGCGAACAGATCGACCAGCTCACCGCCGCAGTCCGGGCAGACGCGGCCGCCGAAGTTCGACGCCTGGCCCACAGCTGCGCCGGCGCCAGCGCGACATGCGGCATGGGCAGGATTGTTCCTTTGTTGCGCGAACTTGAAAAGC
The DNA here is from genome assembly GCA_937890005.1 of uncultured Verrucomicrobia subdivision 3 bacterium. Classification (GTDB taxonomy): domain Bacteria; phylum Verrucomicrobiota; class Verrucomicrobiia; order Limisphaerales; family DASXHY01; genus DASXHY01. The sequence goes on from CALBZA010000028.1 coordinate 52,032, forward strand.
AGGGCAATGAAGGGAAGCTGCTGAACGCGACGGAACTTGCCAGCCGGATTGGGGACGAGTTCAAGCGCATCAGAACCTATCTCGACAATTATCTGAAGAACCAAACGACCGTTGCGGCGAACAGTTCGGAATGAAGAAGATTCTCCTAATCGAAAACGACCACGTCTTTGCAAACGTTTATCGAAACAAACTGATTCTCGAAGGATACGAGGTGGATGCCGCGCCAGATGGCGACCGCGGCCTGGATTTGATCCGCAGCTTTCAGCCGGACGCTGTCCTTCTGGATCTGGCGCTGCCAAAGACATCCGGGATCGAAGTCATCCGACAGGTTCGTGCCACGCCTGAGACCGAGAAACTGCCGCTGATCGTTTTCACGAACACCTATCTCACCAGCGCGATTCAGGAAGCGTGGAAAGCAGGGGCAACCAAATGTCTGGCCAAGGCAAACTGCACGCCGAACCTGGTGATCAGCGTGCTGCGATCCATTTCAGCTCCATCCGCAACCCCGGACGCCTCTTCAACCAGCGCAGCCGCTCTCTCGGAACCCGAAGTTCCGGACGAGCCGATGTCGGACAGCGACGTTCAGGAAGAATTGAAGCAAAGTTTTGCCGCTGATTTTCCCGCGCTCGTCACAGCGCTTCGCACCCAGCTGCAGAGCATCATCAAAGTCGAAAACGAGGCCGCTCGCATTCAGCAGCTCAAGCAGATGTACAGCCGCATTCACGGACTGACCGGCAATGCAGGCATCGTCGGAATGTCTCAAATCGCCCGGCTTTCTGACGCATTGGAAGCTCTGATCAAGGAACTTTACGAGAAGCCCAGCACGATCAATGCATCGACGCTGCGCACCGTGGCGTCAGCCCTCGACTGTCTGGCCGTCCTGTTCGAAAACCGGGACGCGAAGATCAAGGAGGTTTCCGCGGCGAAAATTCTTGTCGTGGACGATGAAGCCATTTCGCGCCGCGCCGTCACTCACGCCCTGGATAAAGCAAAGCTTTCCTCCGTGGCTGTCGAGGATCCAATCCGTGCCATGGACCTCGTGGCTTTGAGCCGATACGACCTCGTATTCCTCGACGTCGATATGCCGAACATGAACGGTTACGAACTTTGCACGAAGATCCGCGCCTTGCCGGCTTACAAAAAAATCCCCGTCGTGTTCGTCACCAGCCTCAATGATTTCGAAGCCCGGGCGAATTCGACGATGAGCGGCGGAAACGATTTCATCGCCAAGCCGTTTCTCTTCATCGAACTCGCCGTGAAGGCCCTCGTTTACGTCCTTCGCAGCCAGATTCCTCCGAAGCGTTGACGAAGTAAAACGCCGGGACGCGACGGACTCATTCAAAACCGTTCGCCACGTCACCGTCATCCGCCAGCCCGGGTGTTTTGACTTTCGCGGAACCGCTCACTAGCTTGTGGCCATGGAACCGTTGCACGCCCCGTGGCGCATCGAATATATCCTTTCGCCAAAACCGCCGCTGGAACAAAGCGTCTTTGCCACCATCGCTCAATCGAGTGACGACGAGGCAAATTACGTCATCGCCCGCGATCGCACCTGCTTTGCCCTGCTGAACAGATACCCCTACACCGGCGGACATCTGATGGTGGTTCCCTACAAGCAGACGCACGATCTCAACGGTTTGACCGAAGAGGAAATGAGCGACCTGATGAAACTTGCCCGACGCTGTCAGAACGCGCTCACCCAGGTGATGCGCCCGGATGGGTTCAACATCGGCATCAATCTCGGCAAGTGCGCCGGGGCCGGCATCCTCGAACACCTGCACATCCACATCGTTCCGCGCTGGAACGGCGACACTAACTTCATGCCCGTTCTCGCTTCGACAACGGTTGTGCCGGAAGCGCTTCGGGACGTCGCCGCCCGGCTTCGCGCGGCGCTCGCCGCCTGATCTCACGCACTCGCACCGACTCACACCATGGCTTCTGAAACACTTCATTTTGAAAACGCTCGCGTCGCCCAGCAGCTTTACAACAACGATCCGCGCAACCTGCAGGCGCTCGAAACACAGCTTGGCGTCAAGGCGACTTCGCGCGAAGGCTGGATCCGGCTCGAAGGTGAAGAAAGCGCGATTGAACGCGCCAAACATCTGTTCCTGTCGCTCGAAAGCTCTCTCAAGGCTGGCACTCACGTCCGTTCGCGCGAATTCACACACGCGCTTAACATCGTAAAGAACGAAGGCGTCTCCACACTCAAGGACATCATGGGCGATCGCATCATGACGTCCGAAAAAAAAGCCGGCGTGACTGCCAAGACGGTCGGCCAGAAAAAATATCTCGATGCCATCCGCACGCACGACGTGACGTTTGGAATCGGCCCGGCCGGCACAGGAAAGACTTACCTTGCTGTCGCAACCGCCATCGCAGCGCTTCGCGAAGGCAAGGTTTCACGAATCATTCTCACCCGGCCGGCGGTTGAAGCCGGTGAAGCGCTCGGTTTTTTGCCGGGCGATCTTTACGAGAAGATCATGCCCTACCTGCGACCGTTGCACGACGCGTTGCACGACATGCTTCCGGCGGAGGAAATCCAGAAGCACATGGAACGAAGCGTGATCGAGATCGCTCCCCTCGCCTACATGCGCGGCCGGACATTGAACAACGCGTTCATCATCCTCGACGAGGCGCAGAACTCCACCATGGAACAGATGTTCATGTTCCTGACACGGTTGGGCGCCAATTCGAAGGCGGTGATCACCGGTGACGAAACCCAGGTCGATCTGCCGCATCACAAGCAATCCGGCCTGGTCGAAGCGCATCGCGTGCTCCGCCATGTTGACGGCATCGCTGTGATTGAATTTTCCCGAAAGGATGTCGTCCGGCATCCGCTGGTCCAAAGAATCATCGCCGCCTACGAGGAACATCGCGGCAAACACAAGCCTGCGGCCTCGAAACATCAGGAAGATTGAAGCCAAGCCTTCTCATCCAGAATCGTCAGCGCACCCGAAGGATCGACACCGCCCGGCTTCGCACGATGACGCAGGCGTTGCTTGAAGAGGAGCTTGGGTTCAACAACTACGATCTCGCGGTTTATCTCGTTGGCGCAGCCAGGATGGCGGACGTCAACGAAACGCACCTTCAGCATGACGGGCCGACCGATGTCATCACTTTTGACTATTCCGACAAGCCGGCAAAACCGATCTTGTCTTCCAAAAAAACTCCCGCGGCCGAAGTGTCAGGCTGTGGCATTCATGGCGAACTGTTCATTTGCATCGACGTCGCGATCAGTCAGGCCAGGGAGTTCCGCACCACCTGGCAAAGCGAACTCATCCGATATGTCATTCACGGCATTCTGCATCTCTGCGGTTATGACGACCTGACGTCCGCCGCGCGCAAGGTGATGAAGAACGCGGAGAATAATCTGGTGAAAACGATCACAAGAAAGTTTCCCGTTGGAAAACTCGGCGGTTCGACACGACGGGCAAAAAGTTAAACGCTGTGCATGATCGAGCGCACCCAGGGCATCATTCTCCGCACACGGCCGTTCACTGAGACGAGCCTGATTGTGGAATGGCTTTCGCCTGATCTCGGACGAATCAGCACCGTTGCCAAAGGCGCGCGCCGTCAAAAATCACCGTTTCGTGGCAAGCTCGATCTCTTCTACGAATGCGACTTCAGCTTCACCCGAAGCAAACGTTCCGAGCTTCACACATTGAGCGAAGTCACGTTGCGCGAGATTCATTCGGGCCTGCGTCGAGACATCGCTTACGTGCAGCAGGCAGGTTACGGCTCGCTGTTGATTCAGCAGACCACGGAAAAGGAAACGCCCCTGCCGGAAATTCACGAACTCTTCCACGGTTTCCTGAGTATGCTTCCAAATCGCCCGCCGCAGCCGCGAAATGTATTCGCGTTCGAACTCAAACTCCTTTCGGAACTTGGGCTTCAGCCGGACGCGGATCAGACAAGGCTCAGTTCCGAAACGCGTTCACTCATGGAAAACCTCACAAACCGAAGCTGGGAAGCCATCGCCGAACTCAAAGCCACAAGCGCGCAGGCCGCGGAATTGCGCCGGTTTCTGCACGGTTTCCTGATCTTTCATCTCGGCAAGATTCCCAATGGCCGGGCCGATGCCATCGCCTGAAGGGTCGTGAGAGAAGTGCATTCCTGACGGGGTTCGCTGCACATTTGCGGAAGAAATTCTTCTCGCGCCCCCTGCCCTGTTTTGTAACCGTTAGCCTCCGTGAGCAATCAGCTCACCTGAAAACGAAATATCCACATGGAACCCAAAGCTGATATTGCAGTGATTGGACTGGCCGTCATGGGCCAAAACCTGATTTTGAACATGAACGATCACGGCTTCACCGTGGTCGCCTACAACCGAACCGTCGAAAAGGTTGATCACTTTCTCGCGAACGAAGCCAAAGGCACCAACATCATCGGCGCTCATTCGATCGAAGAAATGGCTGGCCTGTTGAAACGCCCGCGCCGCGTCATGCTCATGGTCAAGGCCGGGAAGCCTGTGGACGAATTCATCGATCTGCTCCTGCCGCACCTTGAGGCCGGCGACATCATCATCGATGGCGGCAACTCGCTTTTTCAGGACACCGATCGCCGTGTCAAATATGTCGAGAGCAAGGGGCTTCTCTACATCGGCACCGGAGTTTCCGGCGGTGAAGAAGGCGCGCGCCGCGGCCCCAGTATCATGCCTGGCGGATCGAAAGCCGCGTGGCCGCATGTGAAGGATATTTTCCAGGGGATCGCCGCAAAGGTTCAGGACACGACCGGCGCCGAAGCCGCATGTTGCGATTGGGTTGGCGAAGGTGGCGCAGGCCATTACGTCAAGATGGTCCACAACGGCATCGAATACGGCGACATGCAGCTCATCTGCGAAGCCTACAACATCATGAAGAACGGCCTCGGAATGAGCGCCGACGAAATGCACCAGGTGTTTGCCGAATGGAATCAGGGCGACCTCGACAGCTATCTCATCGAAATCACCCGCGACATTCTCGGGAAGAAGGATGAAGACGGCTCTCCGCTCGTGGACAAGATTCTCGACACTGCCGGCCAAAAAGGCACGGGCAAGTGGACGGTGATCAATTCACAGGACCTTGGCATCCCGATCACGTTGATGGCCGAGGCCGTTTATTCGCGCTGCGTTTCGGCGCTCAAGGAGGAACGCGTCAAAGCTGCGCGCAAACTGAAAGGCCCCCGCCCTGCCCTGACCAGCATCGCGGCGAATCCGGAGAAAAAGAAAGCGTTTATCAATGACATCCGCGATGCGCTCTATGCGTCGAAGATCGTCAGCTACGCGCAGGGTTACATGTTGATGCGTGCCGCTGCGAAGGAATACGGCTGGAATCTCAACTACGGCGGCATCGCACTCATGTGGCGCGGCGGCTGCATCATCCGCTCGCGTTTCCTCGGCAAGATCAAGGAAGCGTTCGACAAGAACGCGAGGCTCTCGAACCTGATGCTGGACGATTATTTCCGCGGCGAAATCAAGCGCTGTCAGAAAGGCTGGCGCAACATTGTTGCCACGGCAGCGAAGAAAGGTGTTCCGGTTCCGGCCTTCAGCACGGCTTTGGGCTTTTACGATCAGTATCGCGCCGCCGTTCTTCCGGCAAATCTGCTCCAGGCCCAGCGCGATTACTTCGGCGCCCACACCTACGAACGTGTGGACAAACCGCGCGGAGAGTTTTTTCACACGAACTGGACCGGCCGCGGCGGCACAACGTCGTCCAGCACCTACAGCGTGTAGTTTTCAGTACTAATCCAACAACTACTCAAGGGACGGCAGCAATGCCGTCCCTTTTTTCATGCATTCAATCGCGGACCAACCGGACGGGGTTCGGCGGCGGCGAGCGGCTGGAATTCGTTGTCCGGACGAAAGATCAATTCCGAATCATCAAGCTTCTGTTCCACTGCAAATGTCAGTGCCGTGACAGGACTTGGAAATCCTTCAGCCTCGTGCCGCATTTTCGTCCACGTTCCATCCGACTTCAGATAAAGCCGTGTCCGTTGATGCTGGATGATGATTTTCATTTCATCGCTCCGCCTGTTCGAACAGGTAGTTTCCAATCTCGACAGGAATGGAATCCAGAATCGATTCCGCCATGCGTTCTTCATCCTCGATAATGCTGCGGCAGACCTCCACCACCTGCGTCAGCCCGGCCCGTTCTGCTGCCGCGGCGAGCGCCGTGTAACAAACGATCTCGAAATGCTCCATCGAGTAGGCGTCCAGCAGATCCTTGATCCGCTCATCCTTCGCGAACATGGTGGCGGCCCCTTTCATGGATTGTCCCATGACTCCCATTCCTGTCTTGAGCGCGGAGGTATCGGTGCCGAGCGACTGCAGAAGATCACGCACCTTTTCCGCATGCCGTCGGGTTTCCTCCAAATGTGTCGCCGCACCCTGACGCAATTCAGCGCTGAGTTCGTCGTTCTTCGATTGTTTCTCCAACGCGCCTTCGAGTCCCCGTTCCATGGCGTAGGCGTCACGCAGCCAGTCGATGATTTCTTCCCTGATTTGATTTTCGTCCCGGCTCAAGCGGGATCGTGCGGTTGATGTTTCCTGATGCCTCGGTTTCATGTGTTTGCCCTGGGTTAATGGTTTTGACCCGCTTCGTTCCGACAGGTCCGGGCAAACTATCAGGCAATCAAGCGGTCAACCAATGGGGTGCACTCCTATTCAACACAAAAAAGCCGGTGATCCGGCTGAATACATTCCGCTGCAAGCTGACTGCTTCAGCTGTTCTGTTGCAGCTCGGAAAGTTCTCTGAAGTAATTCGTCCGGTGAAGCCGTTTCAGGTGCGGCTCGGGATTTTTCTGAAATGTTTCGAGGCACAATGGACAGCAAAGTTCCAGCATGCTGTTTCCATTTCGAACCCGGGCGAAGCCGCCGCCATTCGCGACGTTCTTTCCGCAGACAACACAGGTAATTGCGTTGTTCCGGTAACCGATTGTGTCCTCAATGCTCATCTCATTCGTCTGATATATTAGACTTCCGAGTGACCATCAAAACCTCCCATGAATTGTTTAACTTGACCCCTTTTTTGATTATGGACGGAGCCGGTGCCGTGGCATATTGCGGTCGCTCGTTGAACAGAAGCGGGCTCAAGAACCCACTTCTCCGCTTCGAGTGTTATGAACGCCGCACTTGCTCCCAGCGTCACCCGTCATCAGAACCTGTCCTCGTGGGTCGCTTCGATGGCCCGGCTCTGCACGCCAGACTCCGTCGTCTGGTGCAACGGTTCGCAGGAGGAATACGATTCTCTCTGCGAAATGATGGTTGAGAATGGATCCCTCATCCGCCTCAACCCTCAGAAACGTCCTCGCTCCTTTCTCGCACGATCGCACGCCAGCGACGTCGCCCGCGTCGAAGACCGCACCTTCATCTGCTCCAAAACTCCCAATCAGGCTGGACCTACCAATCGCTGGGAGGAACCCGCTGCGATGAAGCGGCGGCTGCACGAATTGTTTTCGGGCTGCATGCGCGGAAGAACCATGTACGTGCTTCCGTTTGCGATGGGCCCTCTCGATTCGCCCTTCTGCAAAATCGGCATCCAGGTGACCGATTCGCCTTACGTCGTCATAAACACGCACATTATGGCGCGGACTGGAAACGCCGTTCTGGAAAAGCTTGGAACCGACGGCGACTTCGTTCCGTGCGTGCATTCTGTCGGCGCGCCGCTGCAGCCGGGTCAGGCCGACGTTCCCTGGCCGTGTGAGCCGGATCCGCAGAAGAAATACATCGTGCACTTCCCGGACGATCCGTCCATCTGGTCCTACGGTTCCGGTTACGGCGGCAATGCGCTGCTTGGAAAGAAGTGCCTTGCGCTTCGCATCGCATCGACCATCGCACGCAAGGAAGGCTGGCTGGCGGAACACATGTTGATTCTTGCCATCACTTCGCCCGAAGGCCGCAAGCATTATATCGCCGCCGCTTTTCCCAGCGCCTGCGGCAAAACCAACCTCGCGATGATGCAGCCCACATTGCCGGGATGGAAAATCACGACGCTCGGCGATGACATTGCGTGGATTCGCGTCGGCAAGGATGGCCGTCTCTACGCGGTGAATCCTGAGACCGGATTTTTTGGCGTGGCACCCGGCACTTCGCTTCGCTCAAATCCGAACGCTCTAGCGGCATGCTCGCGCAACACGATCTTCACCAACGTGCTTCTCACTCCGGACGGAGATGTCTGGTGGGAAGACATGGGCGTGCCGCCCCCCGCGCACGGCATTGACTGGGAAGGCAAGGAATGGACGCCGGATTGCGGACGAAAAGGCGCTCATCCCAATTCCCGTTTCACCGCACCGACGGAACAATGTCCTGTCATCGATCCAGACTGGGACAATCCCGAAGGCGTTCCGCTTTCCGCCATTCTCTTTGGCGGACGCCGGCCCCGAACCATTCCGCTTGTGAATGAAGCGTTCGACTGGGAAGCCGGTGTTTTCATGGGATCGACCTGCGCCTCGGAAACAACCGCTGCCGCGCTTGGCCAGACCGGTGTGCTGCGCCGCGATCCATTCGCCATGCTCCCGTTCTGCGGTTATCACATCGCCGATTACTTCGCGCACTGGCTTTCCTTCGCGAAACGAACACCGCAGTACAAGTTGCCGCGCATCTACTTCGTCAACTGGTTCCTAAGATCGGCTGATGGCAAGTGGCTCTGGCCGGGTTTTGGCGAAAACAGCCGCGTGTTGAAATGGATTTGCGAACGTCTGGAAGGTTCCGGACGCGCTCGAAAAACTCCGATCGGCTGGCTTCCAGAATTGGATGCCTTGGATTGTTCCGGACTCGATATTTCGGCGGAATCCATTCAGGAACTCCTGGACGTGGATACCGAAGGCTGGCTGCGTGAAGTGGCGGACATCGAGGAATATTACAACCGTTTCGGCCCGCATCTGCCGGCAGAACTTCGGAATCAATTGCAGGCGCTCAAGGAGCGGCTCACAGCTTCGGGGCGTTGAGTTGAGCAATTGTTGAATGGGAAAAGGCGGAGCAGCAGCTCCGCCCTATCCCAAATCAACGTAGGGCTCGCGCTGCTGCGCAACCCTGTGTGCCGCACCGAAGGCCCGTTCCGTAACCCTTCAAATTTCCCTTACGCTGAACTCAACGACTCCAGGAGTTCTGCAAAACCCAAACTTCAACTGAACCATCCCGCCTACCGTTCCTCCTCACGTTCAGATTTCAAATCAATGTAAGCCGGTTCAAAAGCGTCCGCCGTCAACTCGCCATCCACGACATTCAACTCAGCGACATAAATCGCCGTGCGTTTCTGCCTCGGCGGTTCATGCGGTCCTGCGAAATAAAACCACCACGCCCGAGCGCCGCTGACGACCACGTCGCCATGATTTCCGAACAGCATTTTCTCCTGCATCTTCCAGTTCAAACAATCGTCTGAACTCCACACGCGCATGCCGTTTGCCCAGCAGTCCGCAATCAGCCAGTAGCGGTCCTTCCAGCGAAACACCTTCGGACCTTCTCCGTTGTAATCAGTTACGGCATTTCCCTTCGGAACCCAGTTGTGCAGATCCACACTGTCCGCGTAACAAAGTGCTTTCGGTTTGCGTTCGTCCTTGTACCACATCCGCCAGCTTCCATCCGGCAACTGAATGACGCCGGCATCGATCACCTTGTCCGATCGCAGATCCACTTTGCCAATCGTCCGCCAGCGAATGCCATCCGTGCTCGTCAGGTGGACGATGTCCCGTGGATGCGACCAATCCGAAAAAATACCGGGCACAAAAGACAGGAACATGTGATACGCATTCGTTACCCAGATCACCTCCGGCGCCCAATAGGTGTAGTTCGTGGGGTGCGTATCCTTCCCGTAATCGATGTCCGCGACACCGCGATATCTCCACGTCGCGCCGCCATCGCTTGATTCCGCGATTCCGATCTCAGTTCCATGAACCCACGTCACGCCCGGCGCATTCGTCGCTGTGGCGCGCCGTTGCGTGTAATACATCAACCACTTCTTTTCCGATTCATTGAAGCAAAGCACCGGATCGGTCGGCGCATCGAAAACCGGATCGCGAAAAAGCGGAACCGGCGCGCGTTTTCCCGCCTTCACGGCCTGAACCGCTCCGTTCATCTGCGCTTTCGAAACAGCGCCTGTTCCCGGCTGAGCAAGAACCGGAAATGAGGAAGTACAAATTGAAACCAATGCGATGAACGGGATAAGTATTTTCATGAGTGCAAATGGACGAAGTGCTCCGAATGAACACACGAATCAGAATTGACCGTAACGCTCCCCTCTTCCTAACCCTCTTCCCGCGCTTCGCTGCGGGGAGAGGGAACATTTCATGGTGCGGGAGCCTGGTTGCGTCCATGGGTAAAGCCGGTTTTCTGGAGTTCAAAACGGGCCACGTTCATTGTTTCTCCAACACGATCAATGACACGCCCTGGCGCGGCAGTTCGAAACGCAGCCTTGCGCGCCCCGACGCAACACGCACCGTTTCGGGCGCAGTCAACTCCGCCAGCTTCCCGGCTTTCACCATCGCGTCATACTGCCGTTCGTTCGGTGCGGTCGGCGATCCATACGATTTCCAAAGCGTGTAGGCATTGCTGAATTTTTCGTCGATCCGGTAGTGCGTCATCCTCACCTCGCCATCCGGAATCGAAAGCCGCTCAATTTCCACGTCGATTGCAGCAACCGGCCCACTGACGTCGTCGTCGTGATAATGCCAGACCATGACGGCCGCTCTATTGCCATCCACGGTCGCCAAACCCGTGATGTCCGGCTGCTGGCGAACACCGGCGCGCATGATGTCGTCGAGCGGAACTTCGGCTGTGCTTTTCACCTCGACGCGCTGGCCGCTCATCCGGCTGAACATGCGAAAGACATTCAATACAGGAAGATCGATTCCATTGCTCGCCAGCACGCGCTGGCCGGCGAAGTAAGGCTGGTCCTCGAATTCGAACGCCCACGTGAGCGCACCTTCCAGATTCACGCCGTGACGGTCCATGAGTTCATACTTCCGCGCAAAGCTGGCCGCGGTGTAGCTCGAATACATCGTTGTGTTTCGATAACCGAGTTGCGGTCCCTGACACGCCGCGCATCCGTCCGGATCCGATTCGCCAATCACAATCGGCTTCGATTTCAGTTCCGCAACCTTTGCGATCATTCCAAAACCGCGATTGATCTCCACCAGCTGCTCGCGAATTCCAAGCCGCACATGTCCGTCCACAAACCGCGGCGCGCCCTTGGCGTGAAACGAAAGGAAATCCGTCGGCGTTCCAATGTTGCCCGTGGCGTAATTCGTTCCCCGGGCAACATGCGTCATGAAATCCTCCATGAACTTCCCGCCGGCTCCGGCCACATCAGGCCCGCCGACTCGCGCGGTGGGAAGCGCCCGCCGGACGGCGTCGATGGCATGGTCGTGGAGCTTGTGAAATTCCTGAGGCGTTCCCTTCCAATAATCGCGCAGGTTCGGTTCATTCCACACCTGCCAATACCAGTTCTCCACCTCTTCACGACCGTAGCGTTCGACACAATGTTTCACCCATTGATAAACCAGCTCAGCCCATTTGCTGTAATCGCTTGGCGGATACGACCAGCCGGTTCCAATCCTGTTGTAAGGAAGGCCCGGACGCCATTCGTGCTGATACGGCTCGGGCTGGATGGACAATGCCTTGGGCATGAACCCAATCTGCGCATAAGGCCGCACGCCACGCTGGAGATACGTGTCGAAAATCAAATCCAGCACGCTCCAGTCGTAAACAGGATTCCCATTGGCGTCCTCCGTGTAGGCATTGCTGCTGCCCCATTTCAACGCCGGTGACTTGTCCCCGGAACTCAGCAGATTGTGCGCTCTGAAATAAACGTTCTTCGGACTGAGTTCACCCAGTTCCTTGATGAGTTTCCGCCCGTCCTTCATGTAGGCGTAATTCGGCTCATCCGCACCGAAGAATCGCCAGATCGGTTTCATCGGACCGCGCACGCTGCCGGCATCGATCCGGATTGTCACCGGAATCTTTCCGGATGCATCCGTTGCAATGGGAGCATTCGTCGAATCGGCGGCGGACAGTTTCAAGGTGACCGCGAGCACCGGCAGTAATGCGAACAAAAGATTTCGTTTCATTCAGTGGTTGTCTGGTTGTCAGGGCAATTCAGCGGACGCTTTCAAAAGAAGCGCGGTTTCGTTCATTCAATATTCCTTCAGCCAAAGCCGGAAGAAATTGACGCCGTTGGTTACCGGCCCGGTCAGAAGCTGCGGTCCGAACGCTCCGTTCCAGCCGGAATTCCCCGGCACGTCCCACAACACCCAGTCGAATAGATTCGTTGAAACGAGAACCTGGCCCATGGCGTTGACGGAGGGTGCGAACCCGACTTGAACCACGTTTTCCGGCGTCACCTGAATCGACAGATCGATGTTGGTATTCAGCGAGAGCGGCAATGTGCCGAGCAGGTACTCCGTGTAGTTGTTGCGTCCGTCTTCGTCAGGATCATCTTCTGCAAGTCCATTCGGGGCGTTGGTCGATCCGAAGTTTGCGACCTGCCAGTCGCTGAACGAAATCCGGTTTGCGTCGAACTCTGTGATCCATCTTGAGAGCAGCTCGATCGCCGCTTCGTCCAGTTCCCGCGTCGCAATCGGCGGCATGCGGGTGAATCCATTGGTCGCCGCAACGCGATTTAAAATAATCGAATGCAGCGTGTCGCCCGGAACAATCAATTTGTTCGCCGAATCACCGCCGTTGTTGATCGCATCGCCATTGATCATCCGCGTGTCGAAGAGCGGCGTGGACGCGCGTCCATCCCAGCTGTCTCCGCCGGTCCCGCCCGGTCGATGGCAGTTGGCGCAGTTGACGTCGAGATACGACCGCGCGCGTAATTCAAGCGAAACACTTTCATCGTCCGGCGTGAAATGTTTCGGCAAAACGTTCGAAGGCTCGGGTTCGTTTGCGAAGTAACCCGCGGCATGGAGAAGCTCAAGCTGGTTGCCATGAAACCCGTTGATCGTGTTCGTCCGGTTCAACTGGCGCGTCGTGAATGACAGCGCATAACCAGCCTGCGGCGTGTGGCACGCCAGGCATTCAGCGCGGCTCGGAATGCGCCAGAGCTGGGTAACCGTCTGGCTGGCGTTCGTGATGACAAACGGAATGTCCACGCCTGCGTCCGGCGCGAGAGTCGCATCGGTCTGGTTCTCGTTCCATTGATAACTGACGCCGTAAACTCCAGCGGCATTGCGGACGAGCAGCCGCGTTTCGACCCGCCGTTTCGTCTCCGGATTGCCGCGCTCCATTTCGAGATCGAAATGCTTCACCCAGATTTGATTTGTCGGGAAGTTCCAGAGTCCCTCGCGTGACCACGTCATCTGGCTGACGGCATCAGGAATGGTGAACCACCGCCGTTTCAGCGCATGATCGCTCCAGAACGAAAGGTTCGGCTCATACGGCAGCACGCCGGGCGCTGGAGAAAGGTCCGTTAAGTCTGCGAACAATCCGGTCTCGCTCAGGTTTAATGGATAACTTCCCGCCGGAGTTCCCACCACCAGTCGAAAAATGCGTCCGCCCCCGATGTCCGCCATCAACACGTCGCCATTCGAAGGGTCTGGTGCGAAACCCACGATGTTTGCCTGTCCGGCAATGCGCGTGACGGAAACCGAGGAATTGGTCTGGCGCAGCGCCCAGATGTTGCCACTGACGTAATCCGCAAAAACATACGCGCCGGACAGGTCCGGAATCCGGCTTCCACGATAGACGAATCCGCCGGTGATCGAATTTCCCTCATTGGGACCGCTGCCGTGTCCGTAAACATAAATCGGCGGGCTGTGATAGAGCGTATTGAAGTTCGCCGGTGCAGAGCCTGAACGCGGACCAATTCCCGTTCCTTCCCGAAAAGCCCAGCCGTAATTGCCGCCGTTGGTCACGATGTTTACCTCTTCCCAAAGGCCCTGCCCCACATCGCCGCACCAGAGATTGCTCGTCACCATGTCGAAGGAGAATCGCCATGGATTGCGGAAACCCACGGCATAGAGTTCGGTTCGGACAGTGTTCGGATTGACAGTTGTGCCCAGAAAATTCGTCGCGCCGACATACGGATTGTCCGTCGGCACTTTATACGCCGCGAAACCGGAATAAAGCGGCACGCCGGAAAATGGGTTCGGTTCGAGATTCTCAGGACGACGATCCACATCGATGCGTGCGATCGCCGCGAAGAAACCGTCGTTGATCTTTTGCGCGTGTCCTTGCGAATCGTTCTGATCCCCACCATCGCCAAGCGAAATGTAGAGATAGCCATCCGGCCCGAAGTGCAGATCGCCGCCATTGTGATTCCCGGCGGTATCCGCCTGCTGGAAAAGAATCACTTCCGAACTCGTGTCGGCGAGATTCGGATTGTCTTCCCGCGTCATGAAGCGCGACAGACGTTCGTAGGTGACGCCAGAGGAGTTGACCGAATAGTAGATGAAGAAGAACCGGTTTGTCGCATAACCCGGATGGAACGCGAGCCCGAGCAATCCCTGTTCGCTGGAGGTGCTCAGCGCCTCGCCGCGGCCATTCAGAAGCGTCGGCAGATTCAAAAACGTGCTGGCTGAACTGGCGTTGGCGAGGTTCGTGATCACGCGCAATAAACCGCCCTTCTGGCAGATGAACAACCGGTTCGTTTCACCCGGCGGCGTGCGCAGGCAAAGCGGTTGATTGAAGCTGATCGACGGGAACGCCTCTTGAAGTTCATAAACCGTCGGGGGCGGCGCGGATGGAACATTCAGTGAACCGTTCGCAATCCGTAACGCATTGGTAAACTGGACGGTCACCGTGGCCGGACCGGAAGTTCCTCCAACACCGCCAACCTGATAAGTGAACGAGTCGGATTCAGGCGCACCATCTGTGTGCGTGTAAAGAATTTGTCCCGACGCATCTGCCGTCGCCATTCCAAAACTCGGCGGTGTCAGAATCGAAACCGTGTTCGCCAGCGTCTGGCCGGAATCGTTCGCAAGAACCGGAATGAGCGCCTTTTGATTGTGATGCATTACGATCGAATCATTCTGCGTCACGGGTGCCGATGGATCGGATCCGACGGTTCTGCTGCTCGCAATTTCCGCCGGGGTCATCGCGTGATCGTAAATCCGGAATTCGTCACAGATCAGATTGGCCTGACTGTCTCCGGTGAATTGAGAACGCCCGATCCAGTTGTTGACGTCGCGAATGTTCTGCAGCTTGAAGTTCAGATTCAACGTCTGCACCAGCGTGCCATTGAGATACCAGCGCACCTGCGCCCCGGAAGTTCCAAAACTTCCCGCGCCATCCTCCACCACGATGGCGAAATGATATTGAACGCCGTTGTTGATCGTCGCTCCGCTGTCCACAAGCAATTCCGAGGCGCCGTTGGCACGGCCGGAAAGACGCTGGGTGTTGGCGCTTGTACCGCGATTGACGGCCAGCATCAGGTTGTCCGTGGACGAAGTCCCGCCCGGCGCGCTTCCCGCGTCCGGACGAATCTCCCCGGCGACGGCGCCGGTTCCCATTCCTGAGGCAAGATTCATCCGACCGAAATCGAAAAGCCGCTGCCAGTTTTTGGCGGAACCCAGCGTCGCCCAGATTTCGATCGTGAGATTCGTCTTCGACGAGATCAATCCATTGGGAAGATCCACGTAAGCCGAAATGGAAGTCGGCGCCAGATTTCCGCTCGTCATGCCTGGGAGGGTGAGCGCAGAACCATTGAACGTCGCTCCGGTTCCAACGACCACTCCATTGGAACCGGAGATGGAATCGACGATGACCGTTCCCGCAGGCGCTGCTCCGGCGGGATCGTTGAATGACCAGCGATGAACGAGACCTGCATGACTGAACGCGGCGAACAGTGTGACCGGCAGGACAATGCAAAGAATAGACTTCATGCGACGGAAGTGTCAGTTACGGGAGTGGCGGCGGGTCCACTTTTCCTGAAGTCGGAAAACAATGCCAGCTCGAAAACGGGCCATTCGTCTTTTTGAAAGCAACCGATCGAAAAATAAAAAAGCCGTTCCGCATCTCACGGAACGGCGTTTTTTAGCCCAAACGATACCGCGTGTTCAGGCCTGAAAGGATTTTCCACATCCGCAACTCTGGCGGGCGTTCGGATTGTTGATCTTGAAGCCGCCGCCAGTGAGCGCGTCGCTGAAATCGATCTGTGTCCCCTTCAGATATTTCGCGCTGAAAGGATCCACCACCACCGAAACTCCAAACATCTCGACCAGAAAATCGTCAGGACGTTTCTCATCGAACACCATCGAATACTGCATCCCGGAGCAACCGCCCTGCTCCACAAAAACGCGCATGATCTTGCCGTTGTTTTCCGGCCGATTGAGCATCGCCTTCACTTCCTCAGCGGCGGTCGGCGTCAGTGATATGACTGGGTCGGTGACAGAGTCTGTTTGCATTTGAACCACGGTTGACACTAGTCGCGGGGCGGATGGCTGTCAAACCACCCGTCAAGGCTTTGCCGAGGCCGTCTGTTCCCGCACTTTCAAGAGCCGGCGATTGATGGTCGTTTGAACCGCGGTTGACAGATTGGGAATTTTCAGCAGCGTTCTGTAAACCTCCGCCGCCTGCGCATTCTCGCCGAGGCGCTCGGCCAGTTGGGCGGTTTCCATTCCTGCCTTCTGATACCAGAAAAGATCGTCCGCCTGATTCCGCCGGAGAGTCTCGCCAAAGAACGCGTCGCTGTACTGGCGCAAAGCTTCCTTGAGAAGTTCCTGCTGCTCAGCGCCCTGTCGCTTCTCCGCACGCGCCTCGGCCACGACGCCGAGCGCGACCTTGGCCTGACGCCAGGTGCCGGTCGAGGCATTGGTCGCAGTTAAAACCTTGTTGTAAGCCTCGATTGCCCGCTCGTAATTCTTCGGATTCGCGGAAGCCATCTCCTTGAAACAGTCTCCCAACCGTCCCCAGGCATGCGGAACCTCCGGTCGTCCCGGATATGTTTTGATGACAAACCGGAAACACTCCGCGGCTTCCTCAAGATCGGACAATCGATTCGTGGAACCCGGTTCGTTGCGCGCCATGTAGGCGTCACCGGCCGCAAGGGCCCCTTTGATCCGCAATTCCTCCGTGCAGCGCGGATCGGTGCTCTTCATCAACGCTGTGAAGTAGGAAATGGCGTCCTTGTAACTGATGCGCGCCATCGCCGCCATTCCCGCCCGCAGATGCGCCGGGAAATACAACTCGGAGTTCGCGTAATTCGTCGTCCACGGATAGTTCTCCTCCGCCTTGGGATTGTTGCCCTGTCGAAAATAGTAATCGCCGATCCACCATTTCGCCCGTGGCGCCAGCTCGTGCTCAGGGAAATCGGAAACGAAACTCGTGAACGCGGCCAGCGCATTGGTATCCGCGCCGGACATCGCAAGATCCCAGGCCCGTGCGAACTTTGCCTCGGCCAGTTGCGGGTGATCCGGGAACGTTGTGATCCAGGCATTGTAGTTTGAAATCGCCGCCGACCAGTTTTCTTCGCGTTCGTATGTCCGGGAAATCGCCAGCCGCACCTGCGGCAGCAAGGCGTTCGTCGGTCCGAAATAATTTTCGAACCGCTCAAAAAGTTCACGTGCTGCGGCGGGTCTGCTGTGCCTTGCGTAACCTTCCGCGACCAGGAACAGAACGCGATCGCCCATGAGCCCGTTCGGATACCAGTCGAGCAGCTTTTCCATCGCTTCGGCTGCACCCGTCAGATTCGTCACAGCCAGCGCGGCGCGAGTGGCCTGATACAGCGCCTGCTCCAGCAACGCTGGACGGATGTCGGGAGTCGTCTCGTAAGTCGCGACCAGTTCGCGATACGACTCAAATGCGCGGTCGAAATCTTTGGCATTGAAATACGAGTCACCCAATTTGAAGCGTGCCACCGCCTGACTCTCCGATACCGGCAACTTTCCGATCGCCGCGCCGAAAGCCGCTTCAGCGGCAACCATGTCCCCGGCGTACCACAGGCACCATCCCCTGCCGAGCAGCGCCTTGCCGGCGAGAGAACTGTTCGGATGATCCCGCAGCAGCGCATCGAATTGCGCCAGCGCCATGGAGAGCTGATTGGTTGCAATTTCCAGCGATGTGACAGCCTGTTTCAAATGAAGTTCGCCCAGTGTGAGGAGGACCGTGTCGCCGGCCGGCGAATTGGGATAGTCGCGCTGATACCGCTCCAGCCGACGGACGGCATCTGCTGCCTGGTTCTGCGATGCGCCGGGAGCCTGCGAACTCATCTGGGACAGACTCAGTTCCGCGATCTTCAAAAGAGCGAGTCGTTGTTGCTCGACCGGAACGCTGTTGGTCAGGTTCTGTTCGTACCAGCCGATAGCACGATCGAAGCTCTTCGTGCGCTCAAAGATGCTTCCAATCAAAGAATAGGTTTCCCCGCGCAACCGGCCGTTTCCAGATGCCTCCGCTGCAGCGAGAAGATTCGTGGCCGCGGCGCGAGCGTCATCAATTTTGTTTTCCGCCAGTTTAATCCGTGTCTGCAGATGCCAGCGCTGCCACAGGAAATCGTTTTTCAGCTTGCTCAGATCGAGACCTGCAATCGCCTCTTCAGCTTCGCGCGGCTTTCCCTCCAGCAACTGGGCCTCTCCCAAAAGCAGAAAACCGCGGGGAACCCAGTCGCTCGTGTTCGTCGCGGCCATCGAACGAAACAGCGAATTCGTCGCACCGAGCAACTCCGTTACTTTTGACCATCGCTCCTGCCGCGCGAAAGCCGATGCCCGGGCCACGATCGCTTCCATCCGGTTTGTCGATTCGGGAAACTGCTCCAGCAAGGTGGCGAAAGTTTGCGCCGCGGCCTCGTAGTTCGTCTGGCCGAGATGTCCCTGCGCAATCCAGTAGAGATACAGATCGCCGAGTTCTCCGGCGCGATGCCGGTTTGCTGACAGCAGATTGATGCCTTCCTCAAAATTCCTGTTTTTGATCAAGGCCTCCGCCTGAAACAGGATCGCCTCCGGAACACGGAACGACGTCGGAAAATTCGTCACGAACGCGCCGAAATCCTGCGCGGCAAATTCCCACATGCCGTGAGTGAACTTCGCTGCCGCCTTGTCGAACGCGCGCGACTCGGCCGTTGCCGCCGAACACTCGTTCGCGGAAGCCGTCAGCATCAACGCAAGAAGCAGAACTCTCAGCCAGTAAAACATCGTCACGACTCTACCCGAGCGCGAAACGGAACGGAAAGACTGAAATGTCGTCCGCAACGGACCTACTGCAGGTCGGGCTTGCAGGCTGGCCTGCATTCACACGAAACAATTCTTCAAACGAGAATCCGATTTCAGAATGGCTTCGATCTCCGGCAAACAATCGCGTTCGGAAAGGATCGTGTGAAAGTCTGCCTTGATCGAAGGTGCCATACGCACCGCCTCAATCCACTCAGCTCGCGAAAACGGCGCGGACTCAATCGATCGCCAGAAACCGGTCGCATCGAACAGTCGGCCGATCAGATCGGTGTGCTTCCCCTGCAGGATGCTCATGATGTAAGTCGCCACGCCCACCTGAAGACCGTGCAACGCCGGACGGGCGCTCAGGCTGTCCAACGCATGTGAAATCAAATGCTCGCTTCCGCTTGCCGGCCGCGATGAACCGCAGATCGCCATCGCAATTCCGTTCAGCATCAATGCCGTTCCGAGCAATTGAACGCCTTCGAGATCGCGAACCGGATGTGCCATGAACTGAAACACGCTGGCATCCGAAAGGAGCGCTGCGAAATCATCGACCGGCGTGCCGCATGCATGAAACGCCAGCTTCCAGTCGGTTACCGCTGTGAACTTCGCCACAAGGTCCCCCACGCCCGAATGCCAGAGCACCTCCGGCGCGTTCAGGCAGACTTCACTGTCGAGCACCACGCCAAATGGCATTGCCGACGGAAGCGATCGACGTTTTCCGCCGATCGTCAAACTCGATTGCGGACTGCAGAAACCGTCGTTGGAAAGCGACGTCGGAACTGCGATGTAAGGCAGGCGCGCCAGGAATGAAACGTACTTTGCAACATCCAGCGCCTTGCCGCCGCCGAAACCGATGATGGCATCGACCGGGCCGGCAATGCCCCTGAACAACATCTCCGCCTGCTCAAAGCTCGCGCTCGCGACAGGCGACGTCTGAATCGTTTGAATATTTTCGGCTTCCAAACCTGCACGCAGCCGTTGCAGCAAAATCGGATTCAGGTCCTGGCTGTGGAACAGGACGATGCGTTTGAATTCATTCCGTCGCGCATAGATGCCGATGCGATCCAACGCGCCGCGTTTGAGTCGAACCAGCGAAGGAATGGAAACCTGTTTGTGCGTCAGCATGTGTGCGATTGAAAAATTCGATCTGCAATTTCCGACCAGCGATGAAAGGGATGGAAAGCTTCTCCCCTGCGCTTCAACTCCTCAGCAAGCCAGCCGCGCGCGAATCGAAACTCCGGTCGCACCGTGAGCGCCGAAGCGAGATCCGGACGTCCGTCGCCGGCAAACGCAACGCACCTGGCACGGTTCATCGCATCTTTCACAACCGCCAGTTTATCGATGCCGTTCTGACGACTGAAGAATCTGGATTCCGTTGGAAGCGACATCTTCAAGCCGCGGGATGGCGAGAACTTTCCGGGATTGGCGTGAACCGGAACATCGACACCTGCACCCGAGAGCAGGTGCTGGATGTACCAGTTGCATCCGGCGGACGCGATGACGACCTCCCATCCAGCAGCTCGCAATTTCTTGATCGCCGGCCCCAGCTGCGGATCGATCTGCATGCGTCCGACAACCCGGAGCAGCGTGGCTTCGTCGGTTCGAATCCGTGCGAAGATTGCCGCGAGTGCTTCGAAGTGCGTCAGCTTTCCCGCCACATACTGTTCCCACGGATCGTCATCGGGTGGCACCGGCCATTCCTGCCGAACGAGGTCATAGAAATCGAGAAGTGAAATCGTCCCGTCAAAATCGGTGACGAGAATGTTGTTCGCTGGCCGAGCGGTATCCGGTTTTTCCATTTTCAAACTGGAGCCAGTGTAAGGGGAATTTGGAAGAAAACAAACGGTTGTAGGGCAGGCTTTCCGGACTGCCCTATCTATCACACCGGCGCCGCTTCATTCGGTTGCGGAGCAGTTTTTGCGACGGGAATTCGCAGCGTGAACGTCGCGCCGAACCCGACGCCCGCACTGAAAGCGGTGATTGTGCCGCCGAGTTCTTTTGTGGCGAGCGCCGCGCTATGGAGACCGAAGCCATGTCCGTCCCTGCGCGTCGTAAAGCCATGCGAGAACAGAAGTTTAATGTTCTCTTCGGATATCCCGATGCCCGTGTCGCTCACTTCGAACACAACCGATTCACCGTCCCATCCGATTCGAGCCACGACCGTGTGATTACCCCTGCCCTTCGCCTTGCAGGCGTCCTTCGCATTTTTAAACAGATTCACGAGTATTTGCAGAACCTTGTGACGGTCGGTTGTGATTTCCGGCGACTCGGAGAACCGGCGCTCGAGACGGATTCCATGCCTTTCGTAGCTGCGTGCGTTGATCTTGAACGCGCTCTCCATCAGTTCGGACGGATGCACAACTTCCGACACGCCGGAAACCTTCGCGTAGTTCTGCTGCATCACGACGATCTTCTTGATGTGATCCACGTTCTGGGTGAGATCCGTGACTTCCTTGATCAATGCCGCCCGTGTTGAATCGGAATGAGCGGCAAGCTTCTCCAGGTAATCCGGCAGCAGGCGAACCGAATCGTCCTTTGGCAGCGACTCAAAAATCGTGCTGCGGCTACGGAGCAGATCCGCCGCTTTGATGAGATTGACTGTTTTCCAGTTATGAAGTCCCGAGGCGACCACGGATGCCGACACGTTCACGCTGTTCAGAACGTTGCCAACGTTGTGAAGAACGCTTGAAGCCACCTCCGCCTGACCCGCGAGTCGCGATGCATGAACAAGCTGCTGATTCACCTTCTCAACCTCCTGTTCGATGCGACGCCGTTCCTCAATCTCGTTCTCCAACCGTGCTTTTTTCTCCTCGAGATCCTGCTGTGTGCGAGTGCGCACCTCGATCTCCTCGCGCAGTTCCCGCGTGCGCAATTCCACCCGGCGACGCAGCGTGCCGATCCACACGGCCGAAAGCACGAGCACGAGCGTCATCAGACCGAGCAGCGACAAAACTCTCTGAACGTTCCACCACGACGGCGTCTCCACGACCGTCAGGTCGTCGGGCGAATTGAGCAATAATTCGAATGTTCGAACCTGGTTCGTTCGATTCGGCGCGTTCAGGCCCGTCGTGTAAAGGCCCGCGATCCGAACCTTGCTGCCGACGGGCACAATTCCGAGCGAACCGCGACGCGAATCCAGCCGCGCCAGAAAAGTCTGTCGTCCGGCCTGCAGTTCGATCAGGTAATCCGATTCGTTGGTTCGCACGTTGACCAAAACGGCCTGCAGCTGCACCAGGCTCGACTCGTAGTTTTCGTTGAAAATGTCATCTTCAGAAACGATCCGCGGCGCTGGCAGCGGCACATGCCCGGTCACTCGAACCAATGCCTGTCTCATCGACAACACAAAGTTTTCCATCTGCGGGAACCCGACAACTTCGACCAGGTCACCCGGCGTCAACTGCATGGCCGACCTCGCAAACACCTGCAAGGCGTTGGTTCCGTCGAAGAGGTAGGCGACGTCATCACGCACGTGAACGACCTGCCCCCGGCAGCGCACCCGTCGCAAGGCCGCGGCATTCGCATCGAACTCATGCAGCTCGGCAAATGATCTTTCTGGAATTGAAAATGGATCCTCGGGAGCGGGATCGAGCACGGTGATCTGCGCTGGCGACGTGACTTGAAGCAAAACGCGATTCGGCACACCTCGCGCATTTGCAAAGCCGCGAACGGTGCCACGAATCCGGACCACCGAGTCCTGAAGCGATTTCAGTTCGGCGGGATCGCCGTCAAACACACGTGCAGGAAGTTCGCCTCCCGGCAGTCCGAGGGCCAGATCGCGTCCGTTCACCGACAAGACCAGCGCTTCGACTTCGATCCATTGTGAATCGAGGCTGCCGTTCGCGAGTTGATTCCACTCCGGACGGGTCGGTTCAGGAACATGACCGCGACCCAGCAGATGACGCACCCGATAAGTCACCACCGGCGAGAACGCTCCCTTCGAGGAAATGCCTTCAAACTCGCACAGGTCGCCAACATTCACCGGCTGTGGCGCGTTTCGGACGCAGGCAACGTAAATTCCTTCCCGCTCGCCCTGCACGTGTGCGCGCAGCCCACCGTCGAACACAAACGTAACCACGCCCTGAAACTTCACCGGATATGACCGCGTGACCTCTTCCGGCCGCAAGCGGCGAATCTGCTCGATGGTGGTGAGAACGGGAAGAATCTCCTGCTGCAATCCTGGCTGCGTTTCGGATCGATGCGACACAAAGTGGAGACGATTGCTTTCGGAATAGCAGCCGAGCAGATCGATTGCGGAGTTTTGCATCGACCGGTCCGCGCGTGGCGTCATCGCCTCCACATGCCCCGTGTCATCGCGAACGACAAGCTTACGACCGGGAACCACTTCAACCACGGTTCCGCGGATGCGAACGATCCGGTTCGCCCCGGGCGCGCCAAGGTCTGAAACTTTCGTGGCGGCATATCCCATCCAGATGGTTTCCGGCGGATTCAGAATCACGAGATTGTCGATCCCCGGAACGATCATGGCGCCGGCGACTTTCGGCTGTCCGGGCGGAAGCGTCCCGTAAACAAGCCCGGTGAGCCGGACACGACTGTTCACCAGCAACGCCGCAGGCACTGGGTTTGCACCGGCGATGGTCACCTGTATGCGGCCGACTTCGGCGGCGAGTTCGAGGTGAAGATTGCTGCCGTGTGATCCCGCCTGTTTCACATATCCCTCCACCTCGGCCCAGCACGGATCGTTTGTCGGCGGGTAGCGCTGGCCGGGGACCAATTGCAGGGGTTGAGGAAGCGATTCTCTTTCGTGAAGATCAACTGAAAACGTCGTGTCCGACGGAAAAGCAAAGCTCGCCGCATCATCCGCCTGCAGCTGGATTTCATGATACCCGGTTTCAACGATCTTCAATTCTCCTTTGAACTGAATCGCGAAATGATTGCTCTGACGGGCGATGGCGAGATCGATACTGGATGCAACTCCGTCGATGACGTTTGTCACCGAGCCATTCCTGTCCGCGACTTCCGTGTAACGGTAGGTGACACCCGGTTTGCGCCGGCCATCCACGGGATCAACAAAACTGAGAACGTTGGTTAAATTCAGTCGCTTTTGAGTCGGGCTGACGATCCTCAGTTCAAGAGCGCTCGGGCCGTCGTTCTGGGAAAACGACAGTTCGAATGGATGATTCCCGGCTGAAAGTGGAATTCGGGCGGAATCGAAGGCGCTGCCTGAAGCGTAATTGATGTCAATCAATCGGGAGAAGCCAAACTGAGCCGATCCCTTTCCGACCAATGCGCCTCCACGCAGAGAAATTCGAACACCCGGCTGGATTCCCGGCTGCAACGATTCAAGATTCACCCACGCGCTGCCCGAATTGTCCTGGAGCGCAATGCCCGCGTGAACCGGATCGATTCCGAGCACGAGACCGGAAAGCGACACCTGGACCACCTCCCGGGCCGGCAAAACGATCAACGGCTGCAAGGCGCGGACGGTGACGATCGCTCCATTTGTTTCCTCGGCGGCACGAGTTCCTGTTGCAAAAAGAATCAGAATCCCGAGTGCGAGCAGGCATCCGAAGAGCCGTCGCCGGAACACTGCTCCAGCTGAGAACACATGCCCGGAACACGACCGGAAAAAACAGCCGGCCCAGGCTGAAAGCGAAGGCGAACTGGGGATGAACTTGCCGATGCGCACGCCCTCCTCTATCGGCTTCTCAATGCCAAACTTAACCGAACGATTTTCATTCCTTTTGACTTCCCCAGACCCCGGATGGTCCGCCGGAAGATAACCGGTCCTCACCCCATTTTTGGCACCGCTCCTCCTCGGTAGGTTGGGGTCGAGGTACCTGTGAGACTTTTGATTCTTTTGATCGGAATTGCGATCGGTGCAGCGGCGGTCTGGCTCTATCGCGCGAACCCGGACGGCACTCGCGCACGCGAAACCGGCGACCGAGCCGAAACCGCCGCGAGCAACGCGGGGAGCCAAATCGAGCAGAAGCTGAAATCGTGGGATCTGGACCGCGACAAAATCCGTGAGGAACTCAATCGCACGGGCCAGGTGATCCGTCGCAATGCCACCAATGCAACCACAGCCATTGCCGACGCCACGGCCGACGCGCGAATCACCGGCGCGATCAAGGCAAAGCTCGTGGCTGATCGTGACTTGTCCGCATGGAACATCTCGGTGAACACGACCGAAGGAATCGTGACGCTGTCGGGCTCGGTGGATGACGCGGACGACATCGGCAAAGCAATGGCGCTCGCCATGGAAGCAGACGGAGTCAGGGAGGTCATTTCCACACTGCAATTGAAAGCGGCAAAATAACTACAGAGACAGCGAACCATGTCCGAGCCCGCCGTTCCAAATCCATCCAACCTGGCTTTCATCGAGAGCCTTTACGAAGGCTATCTCAAGGACGAACAGTCTGTTTCCGAGGATTGGCGGGCTTACTTTCGCGAGGTCGCTCGCGGCGAACTCCGCTTCCCCCGTCCACACTTCGGTCCCACCTTTCCACGCTTCAGCGTCTTCGATCCGCCGCGTTCTCATCAGAACGGCGACGGACGTTCCGCCGATCGACAGACCGCCGCGTTGCAGGACCGCATTTATCTTCTCATTCGATTGTATCGGGTCCGCGGACATCGAATCGCCCACGTGGACCCGCTCGGTCAGCCGGTGCCGATGCCGCCCGAACTGAAACCGGAATTCTTTGGATTCACCGACGCGGACATGAATCTGCCGGTGCACAGCGAGACGTTTCAATATGAAGGCGATCTCACGCTCGGCCAGTTGCTGGAACGGTTGCGAAACACCTACTGCCGCTCCATCGGCGTGCAGTACATGCATATCGACGACCTGAACGTTCGCCGCTGGTTGCAACGCCGGATGGAAGCCACGGAGAACCGGCTTCAATTGAGCCGCGACGAACAGATCCGGATTCTGACGCGTCTGACGGACGCTGTGACATTCGAGGAGTTCATCCGGAAAAAATTCGTCGGTGCCAAAAGCTTTTCACTCGAAGGTTCGGAAAGCCTCATTCCCCTCCTCGATCTCGCGCTCGAAAAAGCAGGCGATCAGGGCATCGAAGAAATCGTTCTGGGCATGGCACATCGCGGACGCCTCAATGTCCTCGCGAATGTGATGGGAAAAAATCCGCGGCAAATCTTCCGCGAATTTGCCGACACCGACTGGAGATCGACTCCGCACCGCGGCGATGTGAAATACCATCTTGGTTACGATTCCGAATGGGTTACGACTGCCGGTCGCAAGATTCATCTCTCGGTCTGCTTCAATCCCAGTCATCTCGAATTCGTGAATCCCGTTGCCCTGGGCCGCACGCGCGCACGACAGGACTGCCGCGGCGATTCGGATCGCACGCGCGCGCTCACAATACTCATTCATGGCGACGCCGCTTTTGTCGGCGAAGGAATCGTTCAGGAGACGTTGAACCTCAGCCTTCTTCCCGGTTATCGCACCGGCGGAACGTTGCATGTGATCGTCAACAACCAGATCGGCTTCACTGCAGGACCGGATCAGGCCCGCTCATGCCAGTACGCGAGTGACGTTGCCAAGATGCTTCAGATTCCGATCTTCCATGTGAACGGAGAAGATCCCGAAGCGGTCGCGCAAGTCATCCGGCTCGGAATGGATTTTCGCCGTGAATTTCAGAGGGACGTCGTGATCAACATGTTCGGGTATCGTCGGCTGGGTCACAACGAAGGCGACGAACCGACATTCACACAACCTGTGCTTTACCGCGCGATCGCGAAACGCAAGCCCGTCCGCGAAGGTTATCTCGAACATCTGTTGAAGCTCGGCGGTGTCACACGTGAAGAAGCGGATGAGATCGCAGCGAAACGGCGCGAACTGCTCGAAAAGGAATTGTCACACTCGCAGAAGGAGGCGACCGAGCCAAAACCCGTTGTCACGAAGTGGAAAGGTGGACCGGAACCGACCGACGATGAGCCTGACACCTCCGTGCCACGCGAGAAACTTTCCGAACTGTTGTTGGCGCTGAATCGACTCCCAGAAGGCTTCAATCTCCACCCGAAACTGAAGAAGCTGTTTGAAGCGCGTGAGCAGATGGCGCGCGGTGAGGCGCCGCTGGACTGGGCGGCGGCCGAAGCGCTTGCGTTCGCAACCCTCGCTGTCGAAGGGGAGCGCGTTCGTTTGACGGGACAGGACAGCGAACGCGGCACGTTCAGCCATCGACATGCGGTGCTTCACGATTATCAGGATGGGCGCCCTCACATGCCGCTTAGGCATCTCGCGCCCGAACAGGCTGCGGTTGAGATCTACAACAGCCCGCTTTCCGAAACCGGCGTGCTCGGTTTTGAATACGGCTACAGTCTCGACTGCGACAACGGACTCGTGCTTTGGGAGGCGCAATTCGGCGATTTCTGGAATGTCGCCCAGCCGATCGTCGATCAATTCATCGCCAGCGGCGAAGACAAGTGGGGCCAGTTGAGCGGCGTGACGCTGTTGCTGCCGCATGGATTTGAAGGTCAGGGACCGGAACATTCCAGCGCGCGTTTGGAACGCTTTCTCGCCTTGTCCGTCGAGGACAACATCCAGGTGATCTATCCCACCACGCCGGCGCAATACTTCCATGCCTTGCGACGTCAGGCGCTCCGTTCCTGGCGCAAACCGCTGATTGTAATGACACCGAAAAGTCTGTTGCGTCATCCCAAGGTGGTTTCTTCCATGGGCGATCTCAGCCAGGGTTGCTTCGAGCGAATTCTCGCGGACTCAAAATTGAACGATCCGTCCAACATCACGCGAATCCTTCTTTGCACGGGAAAGATTTACTTCGAACTGGAGGATCATCGGGCTGAAGCCGGTCGCGAGGATGTCGCGATTCTTCGACTGGAACAGTTGTATCCACTCCGGCGCGAGGCGCTTCAAGCCGCATTGAACCCGTATCAGCCCGGCACACCACTGTTCTGGATTCAGGAAGAGCCGGGAAACATGGGTGCGGCGAACTTCCTGCGGATTCACTTTGGTGAAAACCTTCTTGGACATCCGCTCCGAATCATCTCGCGCGCTCCGTCATCGACGCCGGCCTCCGGCTCCGCCAAACGCCACAAACACGAACAAGCAGAAATCATCAAGCGCGCCTTCGTCGAAACTTAAATCACGCATCACGCATCACGTTTCACGCATCACTTTATGTCCATCGAACTGAAAGTCCCGGAGCTGGGTGAATCGATCACCGAAGTTGAAATCGGCGATTGGTTTCGGAAGGAGGGCGAGAGCGTTCAGAAGGATGATCCGATCGTCTCTCTTGAGAGCGACAAGGCCACCGTTGAACTTTCTTCGCCCGAAGCAGGAACCCTCAGCCAGATGCTCAAGAAAAAAGGCGACATCGCAAAGATCGGCGAAGTCATCGGCTACCTGGAAAACGGGAAAACGGAAACAGCACCTTCGAAATCCGCAGCACGTGCGCCTGAGCTGAAACCCTCCGCCAAGACGCCACCAGCGAAAACTGAAGAACCTGCTGCCGCGAAGCCACCGGCAGAGAATCGCGAGGAGTCCGGAACTCCAGCGAAAGCCCCACCAGAATCTCAACCACAGGAGAAACCCGCTTCCCGCGAACCGAAGGAGCCTGCCCAGGAAAAACCGCGAAGCCAGCGTCAGACTGAAGAGGAGGAAATGCCGGTTTCCCGAACCTTCAACGCAGAAAAGAAGTCTTCATCAGAACCACCTGCTTCACCGTCGCCCAAATCCACGACGAAACAGCCTTCCGGCGATCGCGAACAGGAAGTTGTTCCCATGAGCCGCTTGCGTCGAACTGTGGCCGAACGCCTGGTACAGGCGCAGCGCAATGCGGCTTTGCTGACGACCTTCAACGAGATTGACATGTCCAGCGTGATGCAGCTGCGCAAGGAATACGGAGAAAAGTTCCTCAAACGCTACAACGTGAAACTTGGATTCATGTCGTTCTTTGTGAAGGCCGCGATCGATGCGCTGAAGGAATATCCGGCCGTGAATGCCGAAGTGCGCGGAACCGACATCATTTACCACAACTACTTCGACATCGGCGTGGCAATTGGCGGCGGCAAGGGTCTCGTCGTTCCAGTCTTGCGCAACGCGGAGCGGATGAGCTTTGCGCAGATTGAACTGGCCATCGGCGACTTCGCAAAGCGCGTGAAGGAAAACAAGCTTCGGCCCGACGAACTCGAAGGCGGCACTTTCACAATCAGCAACGGCGGCGTTTACGGTTCCCTGCTCTCAACGCCCATCGTCAATCCGCCCCAAAGCGGCGTGCTTGGAATGCATTCGATCCAGGAACGCCCCATCGCTCTCAATGGCGCGGTTGTGATTCGTCCGATGATGTATGTGGCTCTGAGCTACGACCATCGGATCGTCGATGGTCGTGAAGCCGTTTCGTGCCTTCGCCGCATCAAGGAGGGAATCGAAAATCCCGCCCGGATGCTCATGGAAGTCTGACTTCCGAACGAAGCGTTTGTGATACCAAGGCTGTAGCTGCGGTCTTGAACCGCGGTCATCTCACCGCCCCTTCATTCGGAACAGCGTGAATGAATACGGCGGCAGTTCGCATTCGAAACGTCCGCCAGCCGAGATCGTTGCAGTCGTCGGCACAACCTGATCCGGCTTTTCGAACGTGTTGTTCGATCGCAACTCCGCGGCAATGACCGTTCGCACCGCTTCCTTCGGCCTGACTCCAATCGCCTCGAGATTCACGTTTGCGGCGATGGCCTTCGACGAAACGTTCACAAGCTTTAGAATGTAATCGCCGCTGATTGAATCGCGCACGCACGACGCGGCGATGTTGGTTGTGCCACTGTTGACCGGGAAGAACGTATCGCCCTGGTTCGCGCCGAAAATCTTTTGCACGTGGTAATTCGCCGAAAGCAGAATGCGGGTGTTGTCGAAATAAATCATGTCCGGCCGCCATTGCGTATGCCCCTGCTTCGCCAGCAGCGGCGCGTAGGAAGCCAGTGAGACGATGTCGCCATTCCTCTCCAGCTGCGTCATATAGGCCGCTTCGGCCAGTGCCGAGCGCCATGTGTTCACGCGGCCGTTGTCATGCGCGGCGTATTCGCCGACATAAACCTTCGCCTTGTTCCGATCGTAGCTGTCGTAGCGATTCAGATGGTTGAAGAACCATTCCGGCGTCTCGTAGTAGTGTTCATCGACCATTGGCACCTGCAGTTCGTTTACGATCTGCCAGCCTTTTTCAAAATCCTCGCCGCGCCAGAACGGGCCTGCCGTTCCAATCACGGTGATTTCCGGATGCTTCGCCTTCACTGCGTCGTAGATCATCTTGAACCGTTCGCGAAACACCGGCGTGATGTGATCCTCATTTCCAACACCGAGGAACTCGAGGTTGAACGGTTCGGGATGCCCGGCCGCAGCACGTTTGGCGCCCCAGGTGGAGGTCACCGGACCATTGGCCCATTCGATGAGATCGAGAACGTCCTGAATGTAGGCGGGCATTTCTTCCATTGAAAAGCCGCGTTGACCGGTTCCGCCTTGATCGTCAGCGTTCTGACAACAGACACCCGCCGCAACGACCGGCAGCGGCTTCGCCCCGATGTCTTCGCAGAACTGGAAGTATTCGAAATAGCCGAGCCCGACGCTTTGATGATAGCCCCAGATGTTGGGCTGCTGACGGCGTTGTTCGATCGGGCCAATGGTATCCTTCCAGTTGTAAATGTTCCCGAGTCCGTAACCGTGCACGAGGCAGCCGCCGGGGAAACGAACAAACTTCGGTTTGAGATCCGCAATCACCTGCGCGAGATCGGAACGCAAACCATTCTTCCGTCCTTTGAAAGTGGCACGAGGAAACAGCGAGATGTCATCCAGAGCCACTGCACCGCGTGTGTGGGAAATAACCACGAGCTTCGCCGACGTGTCGCTGTTCGTCGCGGTCAATTCCACGGAATGACGGTTCCAATCACGGCCGGAAATTTCGAAATTCGCCGCCGCGAGGAGCGTGCGATCCTTCGATTCAAGGCGCACTTCCATCTTCGCGCTTTCACCGAGTGCGCCCGAACCGCCCCAGCGTCCGCCTGTGTAAAGCTGGCGTCCGAACAATGAGAAATCGTATTTCTCACCCGCGCGCACGACGATGCCGTCGAAGCCAGGATTTGCGATTCCAACATCTCCGCGCTCGTGCGTTTCGAGCACGACGTAGTGAGGATTTTTCGGATGAACCGGATGGGCGTCCGTAACCTTCATCGCCCCCCGCCCACCGTTGGATGTCACGAGTTCCCAGAAAGACAGCGCAGTCCAGGAGGGTTGTTCGGTTGGCTGATACTCGAACGAACGATTCTGAACCAGTTCGGCGTAAAGACCGCCGTCCGCGGCGTAATTCAGGTCTTCAAAGAAAATTCCAAAAAGATTCGAACTGATCTGCTTTGGCTGATTTTCGACACGGATGGCAATTCGTTCCGCACCGTCCGCAGCACCAGAACCCAGCGGTGCAACCAGCATCGGCATGAGCAATGCACCGAAACAAAAGCGTGAAGCTATCTTCATCATTGAAAAGGAAGTTATGCAGCGCTGACACCTATGATCAAGTGCCCGAACGGGGGATTCTCTGGTGTGGAATCTTTTCATTCCCGGTGAACCAGATCATAAGGAAAAACTTCGTTGTTCCGCCTCTTTGACAGAATTTTTTCACAGAAGATAACGAAGAAAACAAAGAGCGTCCGTTCGATGCCAAAAGCGCGTCGCCGATGTTCAGAGCGGCGACTGTTTGCAAGCCGGGCTAACACGGACCTCCTCTCCCGCCCATCTCCTCCGGCGTTCGCTCGGAAGAGAGGGAGATGCGAGCGTAAAGCTTCCGCCGAACGCTTCATCATCTTGCGTGTTCAATTCCCCCAACGCGAACATCACGCGCTACAAATTCCCCGCGAAATTTCCATGGGACCATCCGCGTCAGCCGGATATAACCCTGCCAGTTCATGGCCAAGCTCATCATCAATCCTGACACCGCGTCGGCGTGGGAAACTGAATTGCGTCCCGGAACGAATCTTCTCGGAAGCAGCCCGGCCAGTGACTTTCAAATCGATCACCCGTCCATTGAAGGCATCCACTGCCAGCTCGTCGTGACCGATTCCGGGATTCAGCTCAAGGACGTCAGCTCCGGCAAACAGACCTTCATCAACAACATCGCAGTCAATCAATCGATTCTGCGCTCGGGAGACATCCTGCAACTCGGCGAAGTGCAAGCCCGCTGCGAAACCAACGGCGCTCACCCCGCGAACGCCGAACAACGTTTCTGTCTCAATCACCTCAAATCCCCTGCCCGCCACCATTGCCCGACCTGCAACACCGACTTTTGTGACCTGTGCGTCGATCGACTGGGAAATCGTCGCGGCGTCGCAAAGCTCTGCAGAAAGTGCCGAACCGAATGCGATCGGCTCATCAGGGAAATTCCATCGGAGTCGAAGCCTGTTTTTGCAAAATCGGTTGGGTCAGCGTTCGTGTATCCATTCAAGTCGGATGGAATCGTTCTGTTGATTGCCGGGGCTGTGTTCTTTTGTGTGGTTTCGTTTCTCGCGCGTTACTCGGCCATTGTCGGACTTTTGTTGATGGTCTTTGCCACAGGGTATCTGCTCGCGTATTACCAGCGCATTCTGCTTTCGACGAGTATCGGCGAAGACCGCATGCCCGACTGGCCGGAATTCACAGACTGGAGCGATCTGCTTTCGCCCATCCTTCAGTTTATCGGAACCCTTCTGTTCTCCTTCGGCCCTGCCCTGCTGATCCAGTTGTTTGTTCCCGAAGAACTGGCGGTCAAACCCTGGCTTTACTGGAGCGGAATTTTATTCGGCTGTTTCTATTTTCCGATGGCGTTTCTGGCCGTGACGATGGCCGATTCGTTCTCCGCACTGAATCCGCTCGCAATTGTTCCTTCCGTTCTCAATTGTGGCTGGACCTACGTTCAGGCGATGGTCGTCCTCGCTGGGATCTTCGGCGTGAACTGGTTTGCGAATGGAATCATTTCAAAGGCATTGCCCGTTCCGATCGTGACAGATGTGGCAGCGCAATGGCTTTCTCTCTATCTCGCCGTCGTCGAGATGCGAATCCTCGGGCTTGTTTATCTGGCAAAGAAGCACGAACTCGGCTGGTTTGAAGCCTGACCCGTTGGTTCGGAACACTTACGAAAAGCCATCGCTGAAGTTGTTGACGAAATACGTCCGCCCTGAGAGCGTTGCGCCCATCCCCACTCATCCACTCATAACGAAAGGGCACAGTCATGAAGACACGAGGAGTGATCGGTTTGAGCCGGGTGGCAGGAGCAGTTTCAATTCTATTCAGCGTAACAGGCGCCAACCTTGTCCACAGCGCCACGCTGGTGGTCAACAATACCAACGACAGCGGCGACGGTTCGCTGCGACAGGCGATTCTCTCGGCGAATTCCACGGCGAACGTTCCCGACGTGATCCAGTTCAACATCGCGGGCACCGGACCATTCACGATCAGCCCGACAACTCCGCTGCCGACAATTACAGATCCCGTGGTGATCGATGGCTATTCCCAACCCGGCGCAGGCGCCAACAGCCTGACCAACGGCGACAACGCGGTCCTGCAAATCGTCGTGCTGGAAAGCCTGGTCATCGATACCACGAACAGCACCGTGCGCGGACTGGTCATTCCACAAATTCAGATCGGCGCGGTGCCGGCTCCGAACGGCAGCAATGTCGTTGAAGGCTGCTTCATCGGACTCGATGCCACCGGCACGAATTCGCTCGCATCACCCGGCTTTGGAGTGTTCGTGCAAACACCGGGCAATCGCATCGGCGGGACGACACCGGCGGCACGCAACATCATTTCGGGCAAAGGCGCTGTCGGCATCGAAATCTTTGAGAGCTTCGCCTCGAACAATGTGGTTCAGGGCAATTTCATCGGCACCGATCGCACCGGCACGAAGGCAATCGGCAACGGCGACCGTGCAGTGGTCGTGAATATGAATGCCTCCACCGCAACCATCGGCGGCGGCGTGCCGGGTGCGGGCAATGTCATCTCCGGCAATCTCGATCGCGGAATCACGTTGGATGGCTCAAACAATTCCGTTTTTGGAAATCGCATCGGAACCACTGTCACCGGTCAACCGCTCGGAAACGCGCGCACAGGCATTGAGATTGGTGGATCGCTCAACACCGTCGGCACCATTCAAAACGGCTTTGGCAACATCATCGCCTTCAATGGCATCAACGGCGGCGGAATCTTCACGACAAACGGCGTCGATGTGAAACCCGGCGCGACGTTCTATGCGATTCTCGGAAATTCCATTTTCGACAACGCCGGGCTCGGAATCGATGTGAACGCGGACAAACTCGTCACGGCCGGTTATCCAGTGATCACACTCGCCAGCAACACGACCACAACAACCTTGATCCAGGGCACGCACATGCCGAATGCCAGTGTCTTTTTGGAAGTGTTCCTGAATTCGGCTCCCGATCCATCCGGATACGGCGAAGGCAAGACCCGGCTGACGAGCACCGCGGTGAGCACCGACGGCGCCGGCAATTTCACTCTCAACTGGCCTGCCCCGATCGCGCCGGGTCTCTATCTCACAGCGACCGCAAACGGAAACACGGAGTTTTCCCAGGCACGCATGATTGTCGCCGCCGGACGCACCAATAGCTGGACCAACAACATCGGCGGCAATTGGGAGAATGGAACCAACTGGTCTTTGAATGTTCCTCCTTACATCGGCCACGCGCTGGTGTTGATCACCAACGCGGGATCGAAAACCGTTCTTAACGACGCCATCACCGCCACCGAATTTCCCAGCACACTGACGATCAGCAACCTTGTCATCGGCGCACCCGCTGGGGCGACCAACACTTTGCTTCTGGCGCATGGAAATACCGCCACCCCTTTGCGAATCACTCGCGCGCTTACCCTGACCAACGGCGGCGCACTCGTCGTCAGCAACGCAGCCCTCGCGCTCGACGGACCGTTCTCCAGCCCCAGTCAAATCAATGGCGAGCTCACAGTTAAGGAGGGATCGGTCACGGCCACGAACGGTCAGATTTACTTCGGCAGCGGCGATTCCGGGACGCTGACCGTTTCGAACGGAACATTCGAAGCCTATTATCCGATCTTCGGTCTCAACCCCGGCGGAAATGGCACGTGGCACATTGCCGGAGGCACAAACATCATCAACGCCACTTGTGACCTCGGAGATCATCTGACCGCCACGGGAAGAGTCGTAATGACCGGCGGCGAACTGATCACGCCGAGCATATACGTCGGGCTTTTCGGGCAGGGACACTTCACGATATCCAACGGAAATTTCCAATGCTTCGGCCAGGTGCTCGTGGGATCGCAGCCGGATTCAGCGGGCCACTTCACCGCGTCTGGTGGAACGGCCTATTGCGGCAGCGTGGTCGTGAGTGAGGGCTTTCAATCGACCGGTTTCGTGCGACTCACCGACGCCGGCAACCTGTCCACTTCTTTCCTGGAAGCGCGCACGGGCGGCACTGTCACAATGGATGGTGGCAGCTTAGGCGCCTTGCATCTGGCGCTGACAGGAACGAGCCAATTCATTTTCAATCAGGGAACCCTCGCAGCGCGCTCAACTGTTGTTTCGAACAACACGACCTTCGTCGTTGGCGATGGAACTCACGCTGCCATATACACTCTTCTTCCGAACGGAACGAATGCATACCCGCGGGGATTGAGAATTGCGCAGAACGCCGTCCTTGAGGGCGCGGGAGTCATTCCGGGCATGGTGACCAATTCCGGCGTAATCGCCCCCGGTTTCACCAACTTCGGCATCGCAATGGGAATCCTCGAAATCAAGGGCGGCCTCGTCCTGTCCAACAGTTCCGACCTGCAGTTTGCGATCAGCGGACACGGAGATTTTCCGTGTGATTTTCTTGGAACGACCGGCAACGTCGTGTTGGACGGCAAACTTTCGGCCAGCCTGGTCCTCAACTATCAGAGCGTCATGACGAATGGAGCCAGCTTCACCGTGATGACCAACAACACTCCGTTCACCGGTTCGTTCGCCAATGTGGCGAGCGGGGGTGTTCTGACCACGACGGATGGATACGCCCGGTTCACGGTGCTTTATGCCGGTGCGAATTCCGTGCGCCTGACGAATCTCGAGATCGTCGATAGCGACGGCGACGGACTGCCCGACTGGTGGGAGGATCAATATGGCCTCGACAAGGCCAACGCTCTGGATGCGGTTCTTGATCTGGACAACGACGGCGCTTCGAATCTCGCTGAGTTCCTCGCAGGCACGGACCCGGACAGTTCCAATTCCGTTTTCCGAATTCTAGCGATTCAACCGGAATCCGGTGACTTGCGCATCACCTGGACCACTGTCGGCGGCAAAAGCTATCGCGTTCAAACCAACTCGCCCTCGGAGACCGGCGGTCTCACAACGAATTTCGCCGACCTGAGCCCGCTCATCACCGTGACCAATTTCGGTGAATCGACGACAAACTTCCTTCACCCCGGAGGATTCGGCACCAACGTTCCAGCCCGTTATTATCGCATCCGCCTTGAACCGTGATTTCCAACGCGCGGCAGCAGACGTGAGTTTCGATTAAATCAAATGAAGTCATCCGATCAATTCAACGAACGATCACGTTCTGCGAACTGAAGAACGAAAACGCAATGCGTTCGCCAAAGTATGCTTCTACGTCATCGACAACGCCCGGAAGGAGGGATTGGTGGTGCGTTCTCGAAAACGGAAATTTTGCGGCGCAGTTGTTCCGGGTTATCCAAGCCTGCATCCGCTGGAACGAGATTTTTGGGAAACGTTCTGGAAACTTTATTCAGCGGCAATCGATCCGAGCGCAGGAAACATCACGAAGCCACCTTTCTGACCTGTAGCAGTGGACGTAAGTCCGCTCAATATTTACGGTCGCACGGCAGAACAGCTCAAAGTGAGCCGACTCACATCGGCTGCTACTGTGAATCGCTGGACATAAGCTCTGAGCAATTGCCTGGTTCGCTATCGCTCATCATGTCAACGGATCGTAGATCGTCGATGCGCCCCCCCCCTGAAGCTCCCCAACTTGAGAAGACACCTGGACTCGGTTTCGCCCTTTTCAACAAGCGAGAAGACCGAAAATTATGGCAATCACGTGACGCATCGTATGTTCATCGCTGCGCGGCGATGGGGACCTGGTGGTGAGAGCACGATGAAAATGTCCGGGATGAAACACTCCGTTGAAGAATCAGATCGATGCCTGGGGCAAAATGGAGGCATCTGGAATCGAACGTCGCTCAAACGGGGATGGAGATTTTCCTTTTCTCCCGGATGGATTGACCGGGCGCAAACACAAGCGCCAATAGCGCAATGACCAGTCAGCCTCGAACCTTCTGAACCTTCTCCCGGACTTGCCCCGTGGACCGCAGGTCTTTACAGGGCTTGTTCAACCAATGGCGTGTTTGCCCGCTCCGCTCCGTGGCAACACACCCTTTATTGTTGGGCTTTTCTTCATCGAAGCTCGAAAACAGAACAGCCGTAACGTGTCTTCGTAAGATCGGCGACGACGTAGCGACCAAATTGGGCGAATTCCGCTCCCGCTCCGAGCTTCGACAGATGACTATCTCGGCCAAACACGCAAAGAAACGCTCTTGCGCCGGCCGTATGCGCTTTGAACGCAACGAGCTTCTCGCGATCCTTGGAAATATCGCAACGAATCGCGCGCGCCCACTTCATCTCAACTGCGAAATGGTGGCCGTGACCTTCGGCGACAAAATCGAGCTTCTTCTGATCACCTCGGCCTGCTCGCACTAATCCCGGACAGGCAACTTCGCATCGCACGGTAAATCCACGAGCGGTAAAGATCCGAAGCGCTGGTTCGTAGAGAACATACTCGCTGAACGCGGGGTTCATCTCGCAGGCCGCAAGATAGCTGATGTAGCCTGCGAGACCGCGTTGGATGCGAAAGAAGACGTCTTCAGGTGAACTCATTCTTTGCCCAACGTTCCAGATCAGTGACCCGGCGCCACTGATGTTCCATCGCAAGCCAGAGCGCGATCGCCGGGTTCACTACATCTGGTTTGTGTGCGCCTGACATGGGCGTGAACTGATGGGGTGAAAGTCCCCTATGTGTGAACACGGTCATCAGGCTCCTCATAACGAGGAGCAGGATGATCCAAACATTAGACCGAAGCAACTGCGGAACTGCGAAGTTCCGTGGGAAGGAAGCCACCGGTCAAAGCTGATGAGCCGACGAACAGAAAGATCATATAAAGCTGACGGAATGGACAAGCTGGCACAACACAGCGAAGTCCCGTGCTTGGTTCCGGAGGTAAATGATCCGGTTTCGCAGCAAGAGTTCACGTTCTTACTCAGGGAGATCTGCACCCCGGGCACTCCGGCAACGGAGGGCGCGGCGGACCGAGAGGATCGCCGTGTGGGTGCAGAAGTCAGCAGCGGTCGTAGTACCGGGAGCAACGAGCCGGGGAACACCCCGGATGGGTCTCACACCCCGGGAAGGACCAAACTGGACAGGAGTCGCTCGACCCCGCAGTCCCAACCGTTGGCGATGAAGCCGATTGGCCGAGCCGATGCGTTTGGGTCCACGGATGGGAAGCATGGAGCGGCTACAGACGGTCTATTGGAACAAATCCTCTGCCCACGGAACATGCTTCGCGCATGGAAACGGGTGAAGGCAAACGGCGGGGCTCCGGGCGTGGATGGGATGACCATTCAAGCCTATCCCGAGTTCGTGGGCCAACAGTGGGAGAGGATTCACAGCAGCCTGCAGGCAGGCACGTATCACCCGGCGCCCGTGCTCCGGGTGTTCATTCCCAAACCCAACGGGGACTTGCGCCCTCTGGGTATTGGCTCCGGCGCGCCCGCGCCTGCGGGGCTTCGCCCTTGTGAACAACGACAATTAGAATTCCCCAGTGGCGACAATTAAAATTCACCAGTGAGC
>CALBZA010000029.1 GCA_937890005.1 uncultured Verrucomicrobia subdivision 3 bacterium
ATGAAGTTGTGCAGATTGCGCACCCCCATCCTCGGTTGCTCTTCCAATGAACCATCCGTGCGCAATGCAGATTCGCTCATGGTCAGTCGGGCATGAGGTTAACTTTTAGCTTTCCATTTGGCCAACCGGGCGGCGTTGATGGATTCAATGCGTTTCCACTGATATGCTTTTACTGTTCCCCAAAAGCTTTTGCTGTGCAGCAAAGGAACTGGTGCAGCCTTGTCCTCCGGCAGTGTAGCGGTTGTCCATTCTTTTCCTAACCACTCCAGGTTCAGTTTACCTGCGAGATCCACCAGCCCTGCGAAGTCGGCAAAGAAATTGGGATTCGTGGTGTCTGTAATGGACGACTCGCCATCGCTGACGGTTAACTTGGGAGGGTTTTTCTCGCCGAACTTCCGTTTCTCGCGAGCGGAAAGTGATCCGTACTTTTTATCCCGCTGTGTGCGTAGCCGAGGATAAATGCTCCAGACTTTGGGATCGGCAATAGCGCGAAGTGCAAGATTGATGGCGGCATTGATGTCAGATTGAACGATAGCTGGCTGGAGATCTGCATCGTTTACACGGTCAACAACAGGCACAAAGATCGGACCGACGGAGGCCGGGAGAAGTAAAGTCCGTTTTGGACATTTGCCGGGGCGTTTTTCCTCGGCCCACTTTTTCTCCAAATCCGCCTGTGCTTGCCCAAGCAAGGCATCAAGAGCGCGTAACCGTTCGGCCTCTTCCGTGGGTTTTTGGTTTTCGTCTTGTTTTCCTGCCAACCAGGCCCATTGACCGGTTCTGGTGAAACCGGCAGCGACTTCTTCCGCGCGGAATCCGGGCACGCCACTGCGTGCGCAAAAACGCGACGAGTAGGCGGCCGGTGTTTCCAAAACCGGCAGCCCGAACACTTCGCAAAGTTGTTTCAACTTGTCGCGTACAGCGCGGTGACACCATTTCATCAATCGGGAATTCTCCCGCGGTGCACGACCTTGCGTGGCTCGGTAACGCGACAAGTCTTCAATCACGATGAAATCCGCCGGACCGATCCAGTTACCCTGTTTATCCAGAATCTTCTCATAAACACCGTGCTGGTCACGTTCGCGACGCAATAATTTCTTGTTGGCTGGCGGTGGCGCGAGACGTAACCCCAATGCCTCTGCAAGGATCATGTGTGCGGTTTGATTGACCCGCTGCTCCTTGAGATTATCGAGTTTGTCCAACAAATCTGGACAAGGATCAGGTATAGATTCATCCCGCCGAGTGGGTGGTTTGCTGCCAATCTGGCGCCGCAAAGTCTGGTTTAAAGACTGGAAACGCCTTCGTAGTTCTTCAATTTGCTCAATGCGTTCTAACGACAATCCACGTTGGCCGCGCAGCCAAACTGGCCGTTCCTCGCGATCGAGGTTCGGGCCATCCTGAGTGAGTTGATGAATCAAATTCTCATCCGTTGCGGCGGGATGCTTTTTCCAGTGCCACGAACGCCCTCGTAACGGCAATATGCGGTTGGCGATTTTTTCAAGCAGTTGCGGTATTTCTTGACGCTTAATTGAGAGCAAATCGTGAAGCAAAGAGCGTAATTTTGCTATGCGGTGTGGTTTGGTTTGGGCTCTCGCCAGCATCCATATCTCACGCATGTTATGCTCACTGGCGATTTCCCGCAGGCCTCGAAGACGTCTTTTGGATTCCTTTTCCGCAATAAACCAGCACCAACGGTGCAAACGAGAAATGCGCGATTGATATCGCCGCATCGCGATAAGCAATTTGTCGTTCTGTTCGGGGAAACTCAGATCCTTGCGCCAGCCATCTGGAAGCAACGTGAAGTGCTCTTTACCTTCGGCGTCTTTTTCAACAGCTTCCAACAGCCGCATCAATTCCGCGGTTTCGTCGGCCTCCCAATTTCGTGCTGGGCGTCCACGTTCGCCCCAGAGTTCCTCGCGGTAATCAAATGGTTCGCCTGAGTCCTCCGGATCGTTTTCATCAAGGCGACTCTTTGCACGCCAGACAAATGCGTCTTCACCGGGCAGGCGAAAGAGTCCTGAACGTTCCAGTGTTGCTCGCCATTCCTTGTTGCCGGTTTTTCCAATGAATCGAGAAGGACGCTTCAACGATGGGTCACAACTGGCGCGAAGCCTTGCAAAAGCTCCGGCGTCGCGCTGTCCCAAGTCGGTAGCGATTACAGAAAAAGAGTTAATACAGTCCCACCAAGGCTGATCAGGTTTTCCTTTCCAAGGCTCATTTGGCCAAGGCAGCCACATTGGTGTGAAGATCTTGTTCTCAACTCTTCCGGCCAATTGTTTGGCCCATTTTGTAGCTTTGCCAACTCCAGCCACCAGCTTCTCCGTGTTCATCTCAACCGGGAAAGTGAGTTGAATGTTAGTCGGTGAAGTTGGTTGAAGTGTTACCCGGCAGTTCGAGAAGTCTTGATGATCTATTTCTGGCAATCCCAACGCCTGCATCATTGGTTGTAGCCACGGAACAGATTCCAAATCTTCATGTCCATCCCGGCGCAAGGCATCCCGACGCAGTCGCGGTGCTGAGTAAGTGATGCGCACCTCAGTTGCCTCCAGACCTTTTTCAAGCTGGAGCACAATGCCACAGGTGAACGCCAGTTGGCCCGGCTGATGATCCGAACCCAGTCGCCCTTGCTTGGGGATGATGAAATAGCGCGGGGAATATTCCGCGTGCGCTGGAGTGAACCGAATTTTCCGTTCCTTATCCGCCAGTTCAAACTGATGCTCTTTGTAAAGCCGCCATGCTCTAAGCGGGTCGCTGGTATGCCACTTCTGCGTTCCGGCATCGCGCCAGATGGGTTGATATTTGGGCTGCGCTAGTGCTCGATACAGCGTGGCACTTCCGAAATCGTCCCGATGCTTGGTTTGATGTTCATTCAACACCTCAATGAGTTTTTCCGGAGTGGCTTGGCCTTTTTCGGCAAGTTTACGCCACTTCGCTTTAATCTCTTCAAAGCCGCGCAAGGTGCGCTCTTGAATTGTGTATTCGATGCGCTGCGAATTTTCGCTGGGATTTTCGGCTTCTGCTACATAACCCAGCGTGTCTGTCACCAGTTCGCGTAACAGGTTGATGCGTTCATCACCCTCAAAGCCAAAATCACTCGTGAATTCATCATCTTCTTCATGTTCGTCATCCGATTTGCCTCCACGCCCTTCTATTTCAGCCAATTTTTTCCGGATTTCCTCCGCTGCTTTTTCACGAGTCAGCGTGTCCTGGAAGTAGCGATGCGGTGACTTGATGGCTTCGATGAATGCTGCGAGATCAAAGTCAAACCAGACCGCGCGGTCTTCGTTGTTCGGTTCGCGATAGAGCGCGCGATTTGTGAAGTAATCGAAGAGTGGTTGATCTGCCTCGGTCCGGACTTCGGCGATGAAATCGGAAACGATTTCAACTGGCGCATCTTTCAGCTTGTCTGCTTTTTTTCGCAAACTTGCGGTGGTGAGTTTGAATGCCTCCCATGTTTCCGCATTTGGAAAGAGTTTGAATACTACTGCCAGTGGATATGTGCCCTTGGGTTTGCGGCCTAACCGAGGCAGGGCGAGTTTATCGCCGAGTTTGGTTAGATGTTTGGTAAAATCCTCCGTAATTGCATTCAGACTTTTAACTTTGGTGGCGGCCGATTTAAACAATCGCTCTGCTTCGCTGCGAGCTTCTGCGGCGACCATCCGTTCCTTCGGGGCTTGAGTGACAAAGCATCCGAGATCCAGTTTCTCGGCGAGTGCAGGAATTTGATTTACGTCCGCTTCATGAATTTCACGGATGGATTCGAGCATCTGGCGTTCTTGCGCCTGAGCAACGTCCTTTGGTGTTGCGTCCAGCTTTCCGTGTGGAGTGCAAAACCATGGCAGGCGTGACACGCAGAGTTGGTTCAAGTCCGATTGATCGGCCTCTTCCAATAGTTGCAGAAGGGCCTTTGCGCGCTGGACAGGTGTTGATCCATTGGGTCTGAGAATGGCGTTCGCTGAAGCATCGAAGGCGGCGTGTTCGTCGGTAATGCCAGCATCAACATTAAGCCATTTGGCAAGCCGCTTGTGCGGACCGTCATAACGAACGGCTTTGCGGTAACCATCCACCCAGTTCTCCCGAACCTGTTCGCGCCACGCGAGAGCGGCTTTTCCCTTAGGCGTGTCGGGCTGTAAGTCGGCAGCCATCGCTGCCAATGCGAGTGCGTAATAATTCACCGCGTCCTGAAAGAGTTGGTGGTGTTGCCAGAGAACGGATTGCCAATGGTCGAGTTTCTTCCATGCCGGTTTTCCGGACTCATCTTTTCCATTTGGAGTTTCAACTAAACAAACCTTTCCGAAATATATTCTGTTCATGGTGGTGAGTCTGTTTCTAAGCCGCCAAAGCGGGCAGTGCTTGAACAATTAGGTTAAGTTTGATGATTTCAGTTTCTGATTCGTGAAATGGAACGAGCAGCAAATAATGAGCACCGTTGCGGCTGATGGTCAGGAATGCCACGCCATTTCCAGGTGATAGGTTTAGCAGCGTATTGCGGTCGATTTTCTCGGATGACGCATATTTCAGAAGGACGTCGTCAATGTCTAAAATATCTGGATGCAAATCAGGCTGTTCTCCGAACACGCCAGAAAAGAGCGCGGCATCATAGCTTTCTCCATGAATTATGTGCTTCATCGCAGAGCTATCTTGGGAGATTTTTAATAACATTGCAAGAAAATTCACTCGTTAGTTGTATGGAACCGTGCTTTGCCAGATGGAAATGAGAATGACGCAGGCTAAATCTCCCAACAAGCTCTGCCCGCCTCAGACCGACGGTCGCAGTACCGAGCTGGTAACCACGCAATTTATACATGCTTACAAGCTCGGCCTCAAAACCGAGATCATGCCTTCCCAATGGCGGAAGAAAGGTGGTCAGTAGCCGTAGCCGCAAAGAGATTAGTTTATTTTGTCTCATTGCGACAATTTCTATTTCCGTCGGTCATCGGGTAGGATCCACCGCGTCCTGAAAAAGTTGGTGGTGTTGCCAGAGAGCATCCTGCCACTTCTGCGGGCGATTTCCGGATCGGGATGGAATGGCTTCCACGGGTTGGTGTTATCGCCAGTGAAAATTTCGACGTAGCTGACGCGGCCTTGATAAACGCGGTTCATGTGTTGAGTGGTTTGAGTGTGGAAATAGCTCGATACCCGATTGAAGAATCAGCCCGAGGACTGCGATCGCCGATCGATTGTCGGATTCAGGACAAAAGAAAACACCTCGGCAGGCCAGATCGCCGATTGGTCGAGTGGTTTTCATCAGTTCCTTTCTGACTCCGGGTGCTCTTTAGCAGAACCGTCCCAACACGACAATTTCATTCCTCGTCCCATTCCTCCCCACTGCTTTTCAGACGCGATGCCCCAAATCCCAGGTCCAACGCC
Organism: uncultured Verrucomicrobia subdivision 3 bacterium; assembly: GCA_937890005.1. Classification (GTDB taxonomy): domain Bacteria; phylum Verrucomicrobiota; class Verrucomicrobiia; order Limisphaerales; family DASXHY01; genus DASXHY01. The sequence goes on from CALBZA010000029.1 coordinate 5,368, forward strand.
GATCGCCTGATGATCACCAGACGCGGATTGACTGGGAGGCGAATTCCCATCAAATGCCCGCCTGGGAAAGCGGCCCGCGGGAATGGCAAAGCGGCAGCTTTGCCCTACCGGGGAATGATTGACAGCCTTCGCGTCCTTCGCGTCTTTCGCGTGAGGCTTTGTGGCGGATGAAGAAATTTTTGCGGTTACTGGACGGATCGAAACCGAGATCGAGATCGAGATCGCGATCGAAATCGCATGCGCGGCGGTCAGCAGTCTGCGTTCCGGAGGAGGTAGTCAACGTGATCAACATTCCGGTTTGCGGTGAAAACCTTTTGCGCCATGCTGCGCGTGTGAAATCGCTCAGCTCTGATGAAGTCCGCAAAGCCGTCCAGGCCGCTCTGGCCGAAGATGTCGGCGACGGCGACGTCACCACACTGTCCACGGTGCCGGAAGGCGCAACGGCCGTTGCCGAGATGCGCGCGCGGGAACCTCTCGTGGCCGCAGGAATCGATTTCGCCAGGATCGCTTTCCAGGAACTTTCACCCGCCATCCACATCGAAGCCCACGCCGGCGATGGCGATCGCGTGAAGGCCAAAGGAATTCTGCTCCGAATCTCGGGATCAGCCCGCGCCATTCTCACGGCGGAACGGGTCGCATTGAATTTCGTCCAGCGCCTTTCCGGCGTCGCCACGTTGACCGCGCAGTTCGTCGATGCCATCAAGGGCACGTCCGCGCAGATTCTCGACACGCGCAAAACGACTCCGGGCTGGCGGAGTTTTGAAAAGTATGCGGTGGCCTGCGGCGGGGGGACGAATCATCGGTTCGGCCTGTTCGATATGGTGTTGATCAAGGACAATCATCTCGCTGCGCTGCGTGATGCCACGCCGAATGCGATCGCCGCGGCTGTTCAAGGGGCGCGCAAATTGTATCCGGGACTGAAGGTGGAAGTGGAGGCCGACACGCTGGAACAGGTGGATCAGGCGGTTGAAGCAGGCGCGGATTTCGTGCTGCTCGACAACATGACGCTGGCACAGCTGCGACAGGCGGTTCAAAAATGCAAAGGCCGCTGCAAAACGGAGGCGAGCGGCGGCGTGAATCTCGTCAGCGTCCGAAGCATCGCGGAGACGGGCGTGGATTTCATTTCCGTCGGCGCACTGACGCACTCGGCGCGATCGGTGGATGTGGGGTTGGATTTTCAAGCGTGATGCGTGAAGGCGTGACGAGTGAATACGTGATACGTGAGGAATGAAGGCGTGAAGGCGCCAAATCGAAAGCTGAAAACTGAAAACTGAAAAGCTGAAACCGCCGAACTCAAAACTCAAAACCCAAAACTAACACTCAATTTCGATGACAACTGACGCACAGATTCTTGCGGCGCTGCGCAATGCGGGGAATGGCTCCGTTTCGGGCGCCGAGCTTTCCCAGAAGCTTGGAATCAGCCGCGCCGCCATCTGGGCGCGCATCGAGGAATTGAGAAAGGTGGGCTACGAAATCGAGGCGGGACCGCATTTCGGTTATCGCCTCGCGAGTTCGCCCGACGCACTTCATGCGGATGATCTCGTCGCGCGACTCGGACCGACCGATGCCATCGGCCGACACATTCAGGTTTTTCAGGAAACGACTTCCACGAATGACATTATCGAGAAACTCGCGCGCGACGGTGTGCGGGAAGGCGCGGTGGTGTTTGCCGAGTCACAAACCAAAGGCCGCGGACGTCTCGGACGACGCTGGATGTCGCCGTCGGGAAAAGGACTCTGGTTCTCGGTTCTGTTGCGACCGCAGCTTCGGCCACAGCAAAGCACGCAGCTCACGGTGGCTGCGGCGACAGCTCTCGCCCGCGCCATTCAGCTGACGGCCAGGATTCGGCCCGACATCAAATGGCCGAACGACATTTTGATCCGGCGACGCAAAGTGGCGGGCATCCTCACCGAGTTGAACGCGGAACTGGATCAGGTGAAATACATCGTGCTCGGCATCGGTGTGGATGTGAACCTGGCGGCGAATGAGTTTCCGGCGGAGCTGAAGGCCGTTGCCACTTCGATTCGTGCCGAAACTGGAAACGAAATTTCCCGTGCGGAACTCGCTGTGACTATTCTTCGTGAGCTGGACCGGGATTACACACGAGTGCGAAACGGAAAGTTCGCGGAACTCGCCGATGACTGGGAGGCGCAGTGCTCCACCATCGGGCAGAACGTGAGCATTCGCATGGGCGACCGCGTGATTCGGGGACGCGCGGAATCGCTGAGTCCGGAGGGCGCGTTGCTGGTCCGCACGGAACACGGGCATCTTGAGCCGATCATTGGCGGCGATGTGACGTTGGAAAAATAACCCACCGAAGTTTGAGTTTTGAGTTTTGGGTTTTGAGTTCAGTGTTTCAGGTTGTCAGCATTTCCGTTTTCAGCTTTCGCTTTTCAGTTTCTCAGCATTTCACTGTTTCAGCTTTTCCGCCTGTCAGGTTTTCCGCCTTTGCCCATCCTCTTCCGCACGAACAAACTTGTCTGGAATCTGAATTGGGCGTAATCAGCGGTTCGCAATGATTCTTCTCTTCGACATCGGCAACACGAATACACACGTCGGACTCGCGAACGATCGACGGATTGTGCAGCAGCGCGACATTCCGACGGCGGAACTCAGGAACGGCAGCGTGCGCGATGAGCTGATGGATTTTGTCGGACGCAACCGCATCGAAGGCGCAGCGCTGTGCAGCGTGGTTCCAAAGGCGACTCCGCTCGTGTTGAAGGTCGTGTGGCAGCTCTGGAAGCTCGACGCCCTTGAGTTGACACCCAAAACGCTTCGCATCGTGGGCATCGATTATCCCAGGCCCAACAGCATCGGCCCCGACCGCCTCGCGAATGCGGCGGCGGCGTGTCATCACTTCGGCGCGCCTTCGGTGGTGGTCGATTTCGGCACCGCGGTCACGTTCGACGTCGTGAATGGCAGCTGCAACTACGTGGGTGGCATCATCGCGCCCGGACTGGCGGCAATGACCGATTATCTGCACGAGAAAACCGCCCTGCTGCCACGGATAAAAATTCGCGAGGTGACGAGCCCGATCGGAAAGAGCACCGAACATGCGATGCTGGTTGGCGCGGTGCATGGCTATCGCGGACTCGTTCGCGAACTGATTCGGGAACTGAAATTGGAACTGGGCGTGAAGCGGCTGCCGGTCGTCGCGACGGGCGGTTATGCCAGGTTGATCGCTTCAAAGTTGCCGGAAATTTCCGCAGTGGAACCGAATCTGACACTGGAAGGATTGCGTTTGGTTTACACGGCGAACGCCTCCGCTGCATCGGTTCGGCAACCATCGAAAAAACAGCGAGCTGCATAGCGCAACACTTGGGGACTGTTCATTGCAGGACTGCCGGAACGATCAGGTTGAGATTTCGATGAACCGGCAGGTTCGCCCTACCAATGTTTCGCTCGGCAGGCAAAGCTGCCGCTTGCCGCATTCTCTGCTATGGCAACTGCAGCCGGTAATAGAACTGCGGCAGTGACGAATCGATCGGGTTTGTGAGATTGAACGATCCGTTGGCGTTGAACTGGTTGGTCGAAATGCGCGACCAGTTCTCGATCGGCAATGCAATGTTCGTTGTGCCAAGCACGTAGTAGGAACCGCTGGGAATTCCACCATCGCCGCTCAACACCAGATCGTTGCCAACCGCATAGACATTCGTAATTCCCGGCGGATTCGGAGGAGCGATCGAAGTCACAACAAGCCGGATCTGACCGGGCGTCGATGTGTTCAGCACGCAGTCGAAACCTTCCGGAGTCGTGCCGAGCTGCAACGCCCCAATGGTCATCGCACCGCCGCTGGTGAACAGCGTGTAAGTTCCCGCAGCGAAACCGGAGCTGGCGTTGACATGGATCGTTCCTGCGGCGGACAGTGCGCCATTCACAACCACCTGATCGCTTGTGGCGCCGAGGTCGAACACGGTGATGGCGCCGCTCTGAAGCGTGAGCGAACTGCCGAATGTGAGCGTTCCGATCGGATCACCCGGCCTCAACGTCGCATCGTTTTCAATCGTGGTGGCGCCGCTGATGAATCCATTGCCACCGAGCGTGGCTCCGCTGCGGACGGCGACCGTTCCCGAACCTGTCGCACTGCCGGTTTCGTTGTTCGCGAACAGCATACCGTTGCTGACAATGGTTCCGCCGGTGTAGGTGCTGCTGCCGGTGAGTGTGAGCCTGCCAGTTCCAACCTTGTGCAACACGACCGCGCTGGTGGCGACCGCGGTGTTGCTTCGAATACTGCCGTTGAAGGTGGAATCGACGTTCGCGCCGCCGATCTGATACGTCGTGTTGCCGGTGCCGGCATTCGATTGCGGTCCGGTCAGAGAACCTGTTCCAGCGATTTTACCGAGGCGAATCGTGTTTCCGGCATTTCGCGGTTGGAGCGTTCCATCCACGGAAAAAGTCGGAACGAGCGAACCGAACGTGTTCCCACTGCTGTTTGCGGAGAAACGGAGCGTTGCACCAGAAAGCACATTGATGGTGCCCGTGAAGTTGTCGAATTGCGCCGAGGTCGTTCCGCCCATGCTGACGCCGCTCGACAGATTCAACACGCTGTTCGTGTTTCCAGAGAACAGATTTCCGCTCAGGGTATTGGCCAGGCCAGGCGAGGAGATCGTTCCGCTTTGATTCGCCGGAACGGTGATGCTGCCGGTGTAGTTGTACGACGGCGAGCTGGGAGGCAGGTTGAATGTGCCTCCGTTGGTCAGGGTGAGACCGCCCGTGTTCAACGCGGCACCCGTGCCGAGTGTTATCGCGCCGCCGCCGATTACCACGCCGCCGCTGAAACTGCTGTTCGTGCTGTTGATGGTCAATGTTCCCCCGCCCTGCTTCACCATCGTGCCGTTGCCCGTGTGAATTGCCACGGTCATCGCGTCGGTCGGATTGGCGTAGATCAATGTTCCGCCAATCGAAATCGGCCCGGGCAGATTGCCGTTCACGGAAATGCCATCGCCGACCTGAAGCGAACCGGCGGAGATTGTTGTGCCGCCAGTGAATGTGTTTCCGCCGGAGTTTGCGAGTGTCAGTCTGCCGCTTCCGCTCTTGGTCAGAGTCATGGTACCGGACAAAGCTCCGGTTCCGATGATGGTGTAGTTCAGACCGGCATTCACCGTCATGGCTGCAGGCGCGGCGATGATGGAAAGGTTGATGGGAGGCGTGACGGAACCTGAGTTATTGAACAGTACCGTGTCGCCCGGATTGAACGCGCGCGATGAACCATTTGTTCCAAGCCAGTTCAAAGCCGAAGCGTTCCAGACGTTCGCGACGCCATCGCCGATCCACGTAATCGACTGCGGCACGGTGAAGTTGGTGCTGACGACCCGGATCGTGCCGTTGTTGTTCAGTTCGCCCGTGTACCACATGCGATCCGATGCCAGCGGGGGCAAAACGAGATTCGTGAATCCGCCCGCATAATTTCCGGCGTTGAAAATCTTGAAGCTGTCGCCAATCGCAAGCGTGCCATTCAGATTCGTAACCACCAGCGTTCCACCGTAGGTGAGTGTGCTGGAAACGCTCAGCAGATCCTTCGTTCCGGCGGTGCGGTTGATCTGAATGAATGTGGTGCTGCCACCGGCGAGGGTGACGCTGTTGTTCACGGTCAATGTGCCGATGGCCGGGCTTCCGGGTGAAATCGTCGCGCCGGCATTCACCGTGACCGCGCCGCTGATGATTCCATTCCCCGCAAGCGTCGCCCCCTCGTTCACGGTAACCGAGGCCGTTCCTGTTCCACTTCCGCTCGTGTTATTCACGGTCAACGTCCCGCCGTTCACGATCGTTCCGCCCGAGTAGGTGTTGGCGCCGGAGATCGTCCAGTTGCCGGTTCCGACTTTCGTGATTGTGTTCACGCCATCGGCGAGGATGCGTCCGGCGAAAACGGCGTCCTGATTGTTCCATCCGATCCGATAGCTGCTGCCGCTGGAACTGGAGTTGCCTGGTCCGATGCGGGAATTCGATGTTCCACCCAGCGCGCCGATTTCAATCGTTGTCGCGCTGCCGGAGCGAGTGATCACCACGTTGTCGTTCAGGAACAACGTCGCACCCGCGTAGCCGGCGGTGTTCGCAATGCGGAATTCGGAATTGGCGACACGGCCGCTGATGTTGATCAATCCCTGGAACGCAGACCAGTTGCCGCTCATCGTTCCGCGCACATAATCCACCTCGAGGTTCAAGGTGCCGGATCCGCTGAGCGGAGCGCTCAATGTGTAGCGCGGCGGCGTCAGGAGCGTGCCGGTTTCGCCCTCGGGCACGATCATCGGCCGGCTGAAGTTTCCATATTCAGGAGAAGTGCTTCCGCCGTTGCCGAACAGCTTCAGTGTGCCACCCTGGAAAGTGACGCTCCCGGAACCGAGGGAATAGTTGTTGGCCGTGACGGTTCCGCCACCGGCCGGACCGTTCAGTGCAATGGTTCCATCCTTGATTACAGTTCCGCCGCTGTAGTTGTTGCCTGCGGACAAAGTCAGCGTGCCGGGGCCGATCTTGATCAGCGCGCCGGAACCGACGTTCGTTCCGTTCCACGTCAGATTTGCCCCGGAGTTCTGCACTTCAATCGTTCCGCCGACGTCGCCCAATGTTGCGCCGCGATTCACCGTCACTGAACCGCCGGTGTAACGCAGCGTTCCATTCAGGAGCTGCAAATTCGAAGGATCGGCTTCAGCGGCGCCAATCGCGCTGGGCGATCCGCCGTTGGCCAGTTGCGGCACTGAAACAACTCCGCCACCAATCACCACCGGGCCGGTGAAGTCGTGTGAAGTTCCGGTGATCGTCAGGGTTCCAGCGTTGGTTTTTGCAAGGCCGGTTGTGCCCGTGATTCTGCCGCTGCCTGCGAACGTGTAGTTCACGTCCGCCTCCACAAGAACCGAGTTCGGAGTAAGAACACCGCTGAGATTCACCGACGGTGTGGTCGAGCCGGTGTCGTCAAACGTCACGTCGTCGAGGAACAGGAATCTGTCCGGCGCGCCTTCATTGAGCCAGAGCGCGTTCGTGCCGGTGTCCCAGATGTTGTTCACACCATTGCCGGCCCAGACGAGACTGGCAGGCGGGCGTCGCGCATCGATGACGATTGCGATCTCGCCCGGTGGATTGGTTAAGGTGCCACTGACGCCGGAGATCGTCAGGTTGGCCAGGCTGCCGCTCAGAGTTCCGGTGTATTTGAACAGCGTGTAAACGCCGTTGCCTGGAAGTCCGTCGAGCAGTGAAACGCGGATTGTATTGACGCCACTGAGGTTCAGGTTGCCGACGATGTGAATCGCGTCGTTGGACTTCAGAGTGCCCGTGGGATCATCGGAGAGATCGAAGCGGTTCGTGACGCCACCGGAGAGTGTCAGATGGTTTGTGATCGTAAGTGTTCCCGGAGAACCCACACCGCCGCCCGGCACAATGCTTCCGCCGGAGAACACAGTGACTCCATTACCGAGCGTGCCATTGCCGCCGATGCTTCCACCGCTGCGCACGGTCACGGCGCTTTGGCGAAGCGAACCATGAACGAGAACCGTTCCGTTGCTGACGATCGTGTTCCCTGTGTAACTGTTGGTGTTGTTGATCGTGAGCGTGCCCGTGTTCGTCTTGAACAACGACATCGTTCCCGACAACGAACCAGGCCCGCTGAAGGTGTAGTTGCGTCTGGCATCCACGAGAACCGAAGCGGGCTGAAGCATTCCAACGATGTTCACAGCAGGATTGGTGGAGCCGGTATCGTCGAACGTGACTGCATCGCCGTTGTGGAACCGGTACATCAGCGAGATGCCATCGTGCCAGTTGTAGTCTTCAAGGTGATTCCAGTTGTTGGCAATGTCATCGCCGCGCCAGATCGGTTTGTAGCCTTGCGCCGACGGCGTGAAGAACAGGTTCATTGTGCGCGTGAACGACTCGCCATCGTTGTCATTCACTGTGAACTGGAAACTGGCCGGGCCATTCAGCCCCGGGTTTGGCGTGAACTGCGCGAAATATCCGTTGATGAGGGTGACCGTTCCGTTGGTCGGATTTCCAACGCTCCAGAACGGATTCCGGTTCAACACCACCCAGCCGCGCGTGAACTGGCGGAGATCGACCACGACGTTGGTGTTCATGCGCGCGATGCCGTGCGGTTCTGCGAGCCAGTTCAGATAATCCTCAAGCCGCGTGTAGCCGGAACCGCTCGGGCTCGGATCGTTGTTGTTGGCGACGGCGGGATTGGATCCGGTTCCGTTCTCCCAATAGTCGGGCATGCCGTCGTTGTCAGAATCGGTGTAAGGCGTCCCGTTGCGAATGACTCCAGGGCCGTTCATCGGCGGAAGCAATTCCGACGTGATCGTTCCGCCAAGCGTTCCCCATGAGATCAGTTCGGTGATCATTCGTTCATCCACGCTGTCGCGGCGGAATGATGGTCCGACGTCGCTGATCGCAAGTTTGAGCGCGGTCAACGGAGAGTAAGCAGTCGTGATCGGGTACGGATACGGAGCGGCCTTGAGATCCATGGTGCCGTAGTTCGCGAACGGCAGTTCGGCTCCGTCCAGAATTCCGTTTCGATTGCCGTCGTACCAGTTGTTCGAGGCGTAGATGTGGAAGTTCAGGTTGCCGCCGCCGATTGCAGTCGATCCGCTCGCGGGACCGCGGATGAAGTAATTGTTGAACATGTTCACGTACGAATCTCCCGCGGAATCGCCGCCCATGTTGTAGCCGATGGTTTCCCAGTTGCAGACGATGTTGTTCACGAATTCGTTCGTGAACTTGACCTTCGGATTGCGGGTGTCGTTGTCGATGTAAAGGCTGCGCAGGATGCTGACGCCTCCGGAAGCCTGGACCAGTCCGCCGGCGGAATGTGTCTGGAGTCCCTGGGAAATGATGCTCGACTGGATGCTGATATTGGAGACGTTGCCGTTGATGGAGAATGTTTCGTCGCGTCCCCAGCTCACGGCAATGTGATCGAAGATCATGTTGTTGCCGTTCGCGATTCCGATTGCGTCAGTCCCGCTGTCACCCTTGATGCCCTGCCGCACGCGAATGAACCGGGCGATGTTGTTGTGCGAGCCGGAGAATGACAGTCCGTTGCCGTAAATTGTAATGCCATCACCGGGAGCCGTCTGGCCTGCAATCGTGATGTTCGGTTTTGGCGCATAGCGCGGCGCCTTGTAATCGATCACTCCGCCCACGTCGAAGATGATGGTGCGTCCAGAAACGCTGACCGCGTCGCGAAAGGAACCGGGGCCGGAGTCGTTTGTGTTGGTGACACGATAAATCGTTCCGCCTCGTCCGCCGGTGGCGAACTTTCCGAACCCTTCCGCGCCGGGAAAAGCTGGAAGCTGGGCTGAAACCCATTGAGGCATTGTGATGATCGCCAGGAAGAAAAGAGAACGCTTCAGCATGCCAACAGAGGATTTGAACGTCATAGTCATCACCGCACCCCGGGCAGTCTGCTTCGGGGAAAACGCAGCCGTCAGCCTACATCAGCCACGATCCGCCAGTCCCTCCAATTTTCGGCACGAAACAGTGTTAATTGTGCACAACCCCGACGGTTGAATGCTCAGAGCGATCCACAGCGGCGCGAGGTTTCCCGTCCGAATCTTTTCGCCCAGCCGTGCGCACACTGCCGTCCACGAGCTGATTCAAATATTCCTCCAGCCGGGTGTAACCGCTCGGGCCGATTGCATTCCGGTCGTCAGGATTTTCCGGATCGAGCCCATTCGCCAGCTCCCAGGCATCCGCCATTCCATCACGATCCAGATCAGGAGCTGCGGTGCCGGATGCCATTGTTCCGGGACCAAACATCGGCGCATCCATTTCGTTCGTGATGATCTGACCGAGCTTTCCGGCCGACAACAGTTCGGCAATCAGCCGTTGATCGACGGAATCCCGCCGGAGAGAAGCGCCTGCACTGGCGATCACATGTTTGAGGGCATCGTTTGCAGTGAGGACTTTCACTTCTGGATACTCAAACGCCTTTTCCTCCCAGCTGACCACGCCGTAGTCGTCCTTCTGAATCTCAACGCCGTTGAACTCGCCATTGCGATCGCCGTCGAATTTGTTGCCTGTTGCGAAGATGCGGAAGTTTAGGTTTCCACGTGTGAACGGCGGAGTTCCGGTGTCGGGGCCTGCGATGAAATAGTTGTTCACGACATTCGCCCAGGACGGACCCGCCGAGTCACCGAGAATGTAGCAGCCACCTTTGCCCCAGTTGTAAACAACGTTGTTCACGTACTGGTTCATTCCCTTGACCTTTGGATTGCGAGTGTTGTTGTCGATGTAAAGCGTCCGCAAAATGCTCACTCCACCGCTGGTCTGGATCAGGCCGCCGGCAGAATGATGTTGGAGTCCCTGGGCAACAATGCAGTCCTGAATCGTCACATTTGTCGCCGCGCCGTTGATTGAAAAATTCTCGTCGCGTCCCCACGAAACCGAGACGTGGTCGAAGATCAGATTTTTTCCATGCGCAAGGGTGACGGCATCCTTTCCGGAATCGCCCTTGGTTCCCATGCGAAACCGGATGTGTCGCACGATGGCGTTATCCGCTCCCGAAAATGAAACCCCGTTTCCGTAAATACAAACGCCGCCGCCGGGCGCAGACTGTCCCGCGATGGTGATGTTCGGCGAAACAGCGACGCGGCTGGTGAGACGGATGACTCCACCCACTTCGAAGACCACGGTGCGGTTTGGCTTGCTGACAGCGTCACGAAATGATCCGGGGCCCGCGTCGTTCAGAGTCGTCACATGATAAACCTCGCCTCCGCGGCCACCTCGTGCGAAACGTCCGAAGCCTTCCGCGCCGGGAAATGCGATGAGACTGGAATCGGCCGCCCGCACCGTTGCGGCAAAGGAAAGTGAGGACAGAAGAACTGACGCGGACAACAGAAATTTCATAAGAGAAAAAGCCGGCGCGTGACTGGTCATTCACGCGCCGGACTCATACCACAACCACCAACCAAATTACGGATTGGGAAGAATGAGGCGGAAGAACACCGCACCATTTGCATTGTCGATCGGAAGATCGACACGATTGGTCGCGACCGATTCCACAACATCAACCCAGTTGTTGCTCAAACCGACACTCAAGCTGTTGGTCTGCACCTGGAGGGTCCAGCCGATGTGGCTTTCCGGCCAGGTAAGCGTCATCACGCCTCCCGCGACAGACGCCACGATGTTCGTCGGCGTGTTGTCCACCGGAGGCAATCCGCCGCTGACCAGCGTGATGGTGCCGTTAACAGCGATCTGATCGTCCCAGACGTAGGTTGCCGTGCCGGTGGAATCCGTCTCCGGCAGGATGGCCGGCGCTGAGAGTGTCACGCCCTTGTTGAACAGCTGGAACGTGTCTCCGTTGGCAAGATCAGGTCCGACATTTGTCACCGTGACCTGTCCGTAGAGTTCGAACGTATTGGCCACGAGTCTGTCATTCTTGGCTCCAACAGCCCGGTTCAGCTCCAGCGTGATCGGACCGTAAGCGGTCAATCCATTGGTGATCGTGAGTGTTCCGATCGGCAATCCAGGGTTGATCGTGCCATTGCCGTAATGGACTACGCTGCCAAGGATCGTTCCCGAGCCTGTAAGATCCTGGAGGCCTCCGATACTGGCCTGCAACGTCGCATCGTATCGTTGCGAAACATCGATTGCGGCGCCAGCAGCCACGACAATGTTGGACGAATTGTCGATCGAGCCGGAATCAATCAGCCGGAGGACACCTTCGCGAACGTCCGTCACTCCGGTGTAAGTGCTTATGCCCGAAAGCGTAAGCGTTCCGCTGCCAACCTTGACGATGCTCAGAATCTGGTTCACGCCGGCACCGTTGCGGATCGAGCCATCGAACGTTGTGCTCAAGCCATTGGCACCGATGTAGTGCGTCGTGGGTCCGTTGTTGTCGGACGAACTCCGACCGGACAGCACCGTATCGAAGCCGCCCATGAGTCCACCGAAGTTGTTGCTGGTGGAACCGGTGCGAATATTCAGTTCCATCGGGCCCGAACCCAGATCCCACGTGGCCTGCGAGCTGCCAGTGGAACCGTTCATGCGGACAATGCCGCCACCTGCGTTGCTGAACGTGATGGTTCCGCTGTAGTCATACATGTTGCCCGTGAGGTCGAACACTCCGGTCGTGACGGCGATCGTTACATCAGCGTTGCCGGTCACATTGCGAATGCCGGTTGCACCGCCTGCGTTGCCGCCGCGGATGATTCCGGGCACCGCCGCATGGACCGTGTTGGCAGGTTTGACAGCGCCGACCGCGAGCACGCCGCCGCCGAGCGTGATCGTTCCGGAACTTGCGCCCGAAACATTATTGATCGTGAGAACACCGTTGCTCACCACGGTTCCGCCGGCGTAGTTGTTTCCGGTATTGAGAATCAAATTTCCCGGGCCGGTTTTGATGAGGCTTCCATTACCCGTCACAACGCCATTCAGGGTCAATGCACTGAATTCATTGCTCACCGCAACTGCGCCGCCGGATTCGCCTACAGTGAATGAACGGGTCCATGTCTGATTGTCTCCGGAATATTCAAGCGTGCCGCCATCAACCAGGATGGTTCCCGATTGTCCCAAAGGACTCGACGAACCTTCGTCCGCCAGGGAACTGACGCTCACAGTGCCGCCCTTGATGGTGACGCCTCCGCTGAACAGGTTGTCCATGTCGATCGTAAGACGTCCCGAGTTGGTCTTCAGGATTCCCGTCGAGCCACTGATGGTGCCGGAGCCGCTCAGGACGTAATCGCCCGCGGCATCCACGGTGATGGACGCCGGCGCCACAACAGCGGGAATGTTCACATTGGGGTTCGCCAGTCCGACCGAATTGAAGAATACGTTGTCATTGGCGACGAAGTAATCGAGAACGCCGTTGTTCAACCAGTTGGTTGTATTGACGACATCCCAGTCATTGTTGACCGGATTACCAACCCAGACGACATCCGTCGCGGGACGGATGGTCTGAGTCGGAATGAACGCAATCGCTTTCGGGCTGCTGGTGGTGATGTTGGTCAGGATTCCTGCAGCTCCATTGATTGTGAAGCTGCTCAGGTCGCCATTGAAACTGCCTGTATAGCGGAACAGCGGATGAATGCTTCCGGCGGGACCGCTGCCGATGATATCGAGGATGTTGTCGGAACCGCTGACGTTCAGGTCACCCTGGACGACGATCAGGTCGTTGTTCGGCCCGGAAGGATCGGCGGAAAGGTTGAACTGATTGATCGCGCCGCCGGTTTCAGTAAGGGAACCATTGATGGTGAGAGTGCCGGTGATGGTGTTGCTGCCGGGATTGATGATACCGCCCGAGGCCAGCGCCACATCGCCGACGACTGTTCCGAATCCGGAAAGAGCCTGGTTGGCATTGACCGTGTAGCCGGGAGCTGCGGAAACATCGAATGTTGTGCCTGCGGCCAGCGAAATGGTGCTGCTGGCAAGCGATCCGCCAAGGACGAGGGTTCCTTCACTGATGGTGGTGGGACCCGTGAAAGTATTCGCTCCGTTCAAGGTGAGGGTGCCAGCCCCTGTCTTTCGGAGAGTGCCGGCACCGCTAAAGACGCCTTCGTGCGTGATGTTGCGGGCCACGTCGTTGGGATCGGCGGCCTTGATTGTCAAATTGCCGCCAATCGTCGCATTGCCCGCGATGGTGTAATCCGCCAAAGCTCCGAGCGTTCCGCCGTTGAGATTGATCGTGTAGGATGTGCCGGATTCGCCGACATTTCCCACCAATCCGACCTGTCCCAGATAAACCTGCCCGCTGCCGCCCAGAGTAAATGTTCCATGAACGTTCACGAGCGAACTGTCGCGAACCAGCGTGATGCCTTCCGCCCAGACAGAACCGGCCGTCACTTCAAAGAATCCGCCCATAATATTTGCCCCGGCGGAACCTGCATTGGATTGATTGCCGACAATGATGCCTTCGGGCGTGGTCGAATAAACACTGCCTCCGCGAACATAGAAGAACACCCGGCGCTCACCGCTCGTTGCGGCGTTGGCTCGATCGTTGATTGCGAACAGACCTGTGTTGGTCAGCACACCGCCGGCCACTGTGGCGGAAGCGCGCGAAGCGCCAACACCGATTTGCAGCGACGTGGCATTTACAATGCCGTTGCTGATCGTCAAACCGTTTCCGGCCGCGTGCAGCGTGCGGTTGACCGAAAACGCTCCAAGGTTGGCCACACCTCCGTTGATCAACCAACCCCGCTCGTTGTCGTTGGAACTTTCATACATGCCGCCGCCTCCCTGAAGGTCCAGCGTGCCGCCGGTCATCACAAACCGGCTGTGTCGTCCGCGCAACTGAAACGGCTCGCTGAAAACCACATTACCCCCGGCATTCGTAAATCCCATGCCGTTGTTGTTGCCGTTAAGGCCTGCGGAAAAAGGCCCAAAGTTGTTTGTCACAATGAGCGTTCCCGAAACAGAAATGCTGCTGTCGGTGCCGATGCTCGATCCTGCTGAGTTCGTGATCAGGACGACACCGTTCGGTCCAATGTTGAGAAAGCCGCCCGAGCTGGTCGTCAGCGGAGTGCCACCGAAGGCATCGATGGTGAACCCGCCGGCATTGACATTCAGTATTTTCGAGAGCGTGAGTCCGGCAAAACCTGGCGCCGTCATCGGCGCGGAATAATTCACCGTTGTCCCGTTGGTGACAACAGCAGGAATTCCCTCCGCGGGCACACCGCTGTCCCAGTTCGCTGCGGTGTTCCAGTCCCCGTCGCCGCCAGCGCCAGTCCAGATGGTTTGAGCGTGAACGACAGATGCACTGGCCAGAAGAGCTGCCAGCGCCGACAGTCCATGGATTCGGAATTGATCGGTCATCATAGTTGGTTGTGGTTTTGATTCAGCAACGAAGAAGAAAGCGCGGTCACACCTTTGCAGGTCGTGCCGAACGGCCTCTGAGTGGGACCTTCGGAATGAAAGTTGTCGTCTTGCTTCGCACCTTAAGGATCAGAGCAGCCGAAAATTTACATATACTTCCAGCTGGATGGACAGTATTCGATCCCCATCGCCGCAAATACTATCCACCAAATGGTGTATTTCGGCTCAACAACAGGGCTTTGCCTGTCCGGATTACTTCAGATACTTCACCACAGCCTCCGTCTTGGAGCTGACGTGAAGCTTTTCGTAGATGTGATGGAGGTGGGTGCGGACGGTCGCGTAGCTGAGGAAAAGTTTCTGCGCGATTTCCTTCGCGACATAGCCCTGTGCCAGAAGGGCGAGAATCTCCTCTTCACGACGGGTGAGCTGGTCCAGTTCGGGATTCTTCGCCACGTCGGGCTGCCGGAAGGACTGCACCACCTTGCGCGCAATTTCGCTGCTCATCGGCGCGCCCCCCAGCCGGATGTCGAGAATCGATTCGCGAATTTCCGCAGGGCTCGCGCTCTTCAACAGATATCCGCTCGCGCCAGCCTTCAACGCTTCGAAGATCTGATCGTTATCCTCGTTGACCGTGTAGATCATGATCTGCGTCTCGGGCAGCTGCGGTTTGAGCCGCGCGGTGCATTCGATCCCGGAACGGTCCGGAAGCCGGATGTCCATGATGACGACGTCGGGAGCCAGCTTGGGAATCTGCTTCAACGCCTTTGCCGCGGTTTCGCAGACGCAGACGCATTTGAATTCAGGGTTGTCCTGAATCAATTGGAGGAGCGTTTCCCGCATCGGGGCGTTGTCCTCGACGATCGCGATGGTGATGGGGCCTGACGGTTTGGAGGCCGATTCAGCTTCTGGAGCCATTGGATTGCGTGATGGGTTCGGACTTCAACGGAAAACGAATGCGCAACGTCGTCCCGTTTCCGGGCTGACTCTGGATTTCAAACGTGCCACCCACATTCTCAATTCTCGTGCGCATGTTCTGAATTCCGTTGCGGTCGGAGTTTTGCAGCGTCGTGGCCGAAAGTCCACGCCCGTTGTCTTCAATCGTGATGCAAAACACATTCTCCCGAACAGCGATCCTCAGCCAGACTTCCGTCGCGCGGGAATGCTTGATCACATTGTTCATCGCCTCCTTCACGGCAAGAAACAGGTCGTGCCGGATGTCGGGCGACAACGGGAATGCCGGGATCGGTTCGGCAACATCGAAGCGGCAGCAGATGTTGGTGACGCGGAAGAGCTGCTGCGAAAACTGGCAGAGATAACTGGCGAGTTTGTCGAGGGAATCGTTTCTGGGATTGACGGTCCAAAGAATGCCGTCGAGTTCGCGAACCAGCTCGCGCGCGCCGGTTTTCACCTGGGAGAGATTCCGGCTGCGACGCTCTGCCGGCAGCGATTCATCCGCCGACATTTCCGCCAACAACGCGAGCTGGGTAAGGCTCGCGCCGAGATCATCGTGAAGGTCACGGGCGATCCGCGCGCGCTCCTTCTCCAGCGCCTGCTGCTGCTCCAGGCGAACCAGCTTCATTCGAAGCCTGCGATGCGACCAATACCTCACCACGACTGCGATCAGGATCACGGCGATGGCAATCGTTGAAGCACGGAACCAGCTCGTCTGCCACCATGCCGGCAACACGGCGAGCGCCAGGTCGATTCCCCTTTCGTTCCAAACTCCGTCATTGTTGCAGGCCATCACGCGCAGCCGGTAGTTCCCGGGCGCAAGCTTCGGATAGCTCACCCTTCTCACCGAGCCGGATTCCACCCAGTCGGAATCGAATCCTTCCAGCCGGTGACGCACCTGAACTTTTTCGGGTGCAGCGAAACTGAGAACTGAAAATCCAAATTCGAGTTTTCGAATGCCCGGTGGAACCTTGAGCTGCCGGATCAACGGCAAAGGCCGGTTGTCTGCGATGCATTCGTTCAACACCACGGGCGGCGGACGCTGGTTCGTGTGTTCGTCCGTGTCCACCTTCAAAAGGCCCTGTCGCGTGGCAAACCACAGTTGTCCACCGGATGATCTGGCCGCGGTCGGCTGATATCCTCCAAGACACGACACGCTGGCAATGCCGTCACTCCGGCCAAGGGCGATCGAATGCACGCGATCCTCCTCGCCACGTGCAACCGCCAGCAGCGCTTCCCTTGAAATGTGAAACAACCCGGCGGGCGATCCGAACCACATTCTGCCGCGGTTGTCCATCAGCAGCTGGAAAATGGCATTGGCCGGCAACCCCTGTTCCTGCGTGATTCGGACAAACCGGTCTCGCCACAGAACAAACAAACCGCCGCCGCTGGTTCCGATCCACGTCACATTCTCCGAATCCACAAAGATGGTGCGAATTGATCCACCGCTCCATCCGTCCGCAGCATCGAATCGCCGGAATTTCCCATCCTGAAACTTCAACAATTCTCCCGCCTCAGTCCCGATCCAAATGCCGCCCGCTGTGGATTCTGAAATCGCCCGGACGTTGTCCGCCGAAAACCCATTCTCACGTGTGAAATGTGTCGCCGATTCAGGACGTCCGTTTCGGAATCGCACCAGCACGTCCGGATTGGCGCCCACCCAGATGTCTCCGTTCCGGGCGCGAAACACGACGTGAACGTCCTTGATCAGATCCTCGGCAACGCGTTGAGGCGGCGTTTCCGAATCCGTTTTCCAGAAATACAGCCCCGTTCGCGTGCCGATCCACGTGTCGTTTTGAGCATCGGTTTCGACAGAAAACACCCGCAACGGCGGCCAGTCCGGTCGTTGCGTCAGGATTTCAAGCCGTCCCTGATTGAGCCGCGCCAATCCGCCGTCACAGTTTCCAATCCACAAACGGCCCAACGCGTCTTCCGCAACCGAATAGCTGATGTCGTCCGCGAGTCCACTGCGGGCATTCAGAAAATCGAAGATTCGCGGTCGCAGTCGATTCAATCCTCCGCCGTGCGTCGCCACCCAAATGTTGCCTTCGAAATCTTCCCGAACCTGATTGATGGCCGAATGCGACGTGGCAACCGCTTCCAACCTGCCCTCCGCAAAACGGAAGAGTCCGCGCGCACTGGTGCCGATCCAGAGATTTCCTGAATGATCCTCGTAAAGCGTTCGCACCCGCGCCGCGCCCGCCCATGGTGGCGAGTGAATCGATTCGATGATCCGCCCCTTTTCCCAGCGGCAAAGCCGTTCGTTGCTCGCAATCCAGATTCCGCCCGAACGACTCGAAGCGATGCAAAGCCGATCACCCAGATCTTCCTGCAGACGATGAAGCGTTCCTTTTGAGAAATGGCCGAGGAACGTGCTGTTGGCAAACCAGAGCCTTCCCTCCGCGTCATACGCCCAGGACGACCATTGCCCCTTCAACCCTTCTTTCGCGCCAAACGACTCAAGTTTTCCATCCTGCCATCGAACAACGTCGCCGCTCAGAAATCCGATCCAGACTTCCCCGCTTCGTTCCGTGAACAGCGTGGCAATCGGCAACGCTGGAAGAGCGGCGCTGGCCGGGTGCTGCGAAAACGTCCCGTTTCGCAACCGCACCAAACCGCCGATGTCCGGCGCAATGAGAAGTGTCGAGGAATCCTCCTGGGCGAGCGCGCGGATGCGGGCCGTCTTCTGATTGCCTATGAGCGGCGACGTGAAATCCTTGAACTCAATTCCATCAAATCGCACCAGTGCCGTCTCGGTACCGAGCCAGAGAAAGCCCTGGTGATCCTGATGCACGCTGTTGACGACCTGATGCGGAAGGCCGTCCTCGCTTTGCCACGCCTGGAGGAGGAACTCTGCAGATTCCGCACAGCGCCCCGTCGTCGAACTCAGCAGAAAAATCCAGCAGCAGATCAACAGGCCAAAGCAGCCGAAGCGGCCGCCCTGTGCATGAAAAGACATGAGAGCTGACTAACAAATGCACTGGTCACTGTAAACGGTGAACTCGGAAGGCAATTCTTTCGTCTTCCGATATTTTTCCGCACCTTATCAGCGTGAGCAAGGTTTCGAAAAAACGGCAGTGTCCCGCGATCGGTCGAGAAATTTCCTCGGCGGAATGCGGGCAGAACCGCGTCAGCAAATACGCTTGTCCCGTCACGTGTCCATTCAACCCCTTTTCACCAACCGGATACGACGAGTTTACAAAGATCGAAAAAGAGGTCATCCAGCGGCATTTTGAATGGTATCTTTCAACGTCGCCCAATCGCAATCAGGCCTTGCGCGACGTGGAACAGCATTCCCGGAGCGATCCATCTTCGGCCGCTGCCTTCCAGGTGTATGAAATGTTTTTCAAACGCCTCCCAGGAGAACAAACGCGGTTCGAACGCTGGACCTCCGACGGTTTCCCTGGAATGAAGAACGACCATGTGATCATCCAGAAGGCCATGGGCGGCATACGCCTGCGGCTGCTGGAAATTCGCCGAATTATTGACGACCTGCGCGTCGAAGCCGTGGACTTGTTGGAAGAAAATCCGCAGCCAATCCTCATCTGTGACCGCGCCATGGCTGCGCACATGTGCCGCTTCACGACCGTGTTGGCCTGGACTTTTGCCTTGCCCTGGTTTCACCGGGTCTATGGAAACGGGATCGCCGTACCAACGCTGTCTCCCTTCGAACCTCTTTTCGTAGTACGCGAGATCGCCAGACATGTGGGCTGTCCGGAAGATCGAAATTGGTGGAACGAATGGTTCGGCCTCAATGGCATCCGTTTCCTGACCGCCTTGACAGCAACGAGCCTACACCGGCGGAGTCTGATGTTCGATCGCCTCAACGCAGAGTTTACAAAGGTGATTTACGAACTGCGCGCTCCGTTTGCCGAATGCCGCGCGCTACTCGACGCTCAACCTGACATTGACGAGGATGCTCTCGCCCCGGCGGAGTCTGACGAGGGATTCGCTGCAGCACGAATATGGATCTCAGCAGAAGAGCACGGGACCGAAACTTCTGAGAAATCCATTGGACGTGTGTTACTTGGTCAGACGCACTGGCGGTTGGAGGCACTCGGCTCCGACCAAATCGCCCGACTTCGGAAGCTCTTTGAAGAGGCTCTCGGCGATCGGGTGCGTTTCATTGCCGAACGCCGGGATGATCTCGCGGCAGTTATGAAGTCGAAGCAGCCCGCTTACGATGAAACACTGGTTCCGCCGAACCTGAAAGAATCTCCCCAGCAGATTCAGCTTTCATTTCAGCGAGTGGATCTGCACGGAAGATCGAAAGAGGAGGTTCTCGATGACTTCAATCTGGAGATGAATCAAGCCTGGCTTGAGGAAGCGATTCCCGCACTCGATAACAGAACGCCACGCGACGCTGCGGCCGATCCGGAGTTGCGGCCGAAACTTGTCGCTCTGTTGAAGGAACGTATAAAAGGCGCGGACGAACTCGCGCTCAGGCATGGAATCGCACCGCGCGATTTCAGCAGCATGCTCGGAGAGCTTGGGATCAATGAACTCAATTCCGATCCACCGCCGCTGCGCACCTCAATGGCGCAGCCGTCGGCCGATGATATCAAAGGTGAACTTCGGCCCTGGCCTTCGCTGCCTCCAAGGCCTTTCACCGCCGCTGAGGCGGTCAAACGTCTCAATGCCGCGTTTTTCTTTGAAGATCCCGACGACGCAATCGAAGCGATGGAAACGGCAGGCGGTTACCTGGCGGACGATCTCGTCGAGATCGCTGGCAACCTGCTGACATCAGAGTCACGTAACATTCTTGAAGCGCTTGCAATCCGGCTTTGGTTCGTGTTTGTGCCGCTGGGACACTTCGGACCCGATATCAGTTTTGAAGAACTGTATGATGAATGTGCGAAGCATCTGGCCGGAATGCTGGAATTCTCGAAAAAGCATCCTTCCTCCGACGCGACCATCAAGTATCTACTCGACAACGATTCCCAGCCCGAACTGATCCGCGTCCTTGCAAACATGGTATTGAGCAGTCGGAATTCCAGGACAAAGAAAGGGGCCGATCCGGAATCAGAAAACCCGATATTGATCCTGCTATTCCTGAAAGCCGCGGTCGAACTGCTCGATTCGAAGTGTCGGAAAAATTAGGAACGTTTTCGGAATTTCCACCCCTTAAATCAAAACGCCGGAATCGAGAGATTCCGGCGTTTTGATTGATTGATCGATCGAGACAGGATCAGCTGCGCGCGGCAGGCTTCTTGGCCGCCGTTTCCAGGATCGTGTTCAGGATGCTGGTCGGCACCTGTTCGAAGGTCAGCGGCTCCATCGAGTAGGAAGCGCGGCCCTTCGAGAGCGAGCGAATCGCCGTGGCGTAACCGAACATTTCCGCGAGCGGAACCTGGGCGTTGAGAACCGTCTGGCCCTGCTTCGCTTCGATGCCGTTGATGATGCCGCGGCGGCGGTTGATATCGCCGAGCAGATCGCCCTGATATTCGTCAGGCGTCGTGCATTCGACCTTCATGATCGGTTCGAGCAGGATCGGCGCGGCCTTCTTGAAGGCTTCCTTCAGCGCGAAAATGCCCGCCATCTTGAACGCCAGTTCGTTCGAATCGACTTCGTGGAACGAACCGTCGATGACTTCGACCTTGATGTCGATCACCTGGTAACCGGCGTAAACACCGCTCTTGATGGCTTCCTGGATGCCATTGATAACAGCCGGGACGTATTCCTTCGGAATGGCACCGCCGACGATTTTGTTCTCGACCTCCACACCTTTGCCCTTTTCGTTCGGAGCAACGCGGATGACGGCGTGACCGTATTGACCACGTCCACCGGACTGGCGGATGAACTTGCCTTCGCCTTCGGCCGGCTTGGTGATCGTCTCGCGATAAGCGATCTGCGGAGCGCCGGCATTGGCTTCAACCTTGAATTCGCGCATGAGACGATCGCGAATGATTTCCAGGTGAAGTTCGCCCATGCCCGCAATGATCAGCTGGCCGGTTTCCTCGTTGGTAAAGCAACGGAACGTCGGATCTTCTTCCGCCAGGCGCTGCAAACCTTCCGACATCTTGTCGCGGTCGGCCTTGGTTTTCGGCTCAACCGCCATGCTGATGACCGGTTCGGGGAACGTCGGTGGTTCGAGCGTCACGTCAAAGCTTTCGTCGCAAAGCGTGTCACCCGTGGTGATGTTGCGGAGGCCGACCAGTGCGGCGATGTCGCCCGCATACACGGCGTCGATGTCCTTGCGTTCGCTGCCCTGAATAATCATGAGGCGGCTGACGCGTTCACGCTTGCGCGTGCGCGGATTGTAGATCGTGTCTCCCTTCTTCAACACGCCGGAGTAAACGCGGAAGAACACCAGCTTGCCCGCGTAGGCGTCGGTCCAAAGCTTGAACGCGAGCGAGCAGAATTTGCCGTTGTCGTTGGATTCAACCTTCACGACGTTTTCCGTTCCCGGCTCGATGCCTTCCGCCGCCGGAATGTCCAGCGGGCTCGGCAGATAATCAATGACTGCATCGACGAGCACCTGGATGCCCTTCTTCTTGAACGCGGTGCCGCAAAGCACGGGAACAAGTTCGATCTTGCAGGTCAGGCGGCGAATCGCAGCCTTCAGAATTTCAGGAGTGATCGGCTTTTCTTCGATTACAAGTTCGGCGATCTGGTCGTCCTTGTTCGAAACCGCATCGATCAGTTCCCCCAGTGCGGTCTTGGCCTTTTCCTTCAGGCTGTCACGAATCTCACGGACTTCGTAGTTAAGACCTTCATTGGCGACGTCGCCAGGACCCCAGACGAATTCCTTCTGGTTCACGACGTCAACGACGCCTTCAAATTTGTCTTCCGCGCCGATCGGCAGGAAGATCGGGAACGCATACGCCTTCAGCTTGGTGCGCATGTCGTTCAGCGCGTTTTCGAAGTTCGCACCGGTGCGGTCCATCTTGTTGACGAACGCGATGCGCGGAACCTTGTACTTCGTTGCCTGACGCCAGACGGTTTCGGACTGCGGCTGCACGCCGGCCACGCCGCAGAACACGGCGACGGCGCCGTCGAGAACGCGCATGGAACGCTCCACTTCGGCTGTGAAGTCCACGTGTCCGGGAGTGTCGATGATGTTGATGCGATGCGGAATATCCTTGAACGCCTTGTAGATCTGGTCTTCACCCGGCTTCATGGATTTCTGCGTCCAGAAGCAGGTCACCGCAGCCGAGGTGATCGTAATGCCGCGTTCCTTTTCCTGCTCCATCCAGTCGGTCACGGTGTTGCCGTCATCGACGTCACCGATCTTATGAATGAGACCGGTGTAAAAGAGGATACGCTCGGTGGTCGTGGTTTTGCCGGCATCGATATGCGCGGCAATGCCGATGTTGCGCGTCCGCTCCATCGTGTACTGACGATTGGGCGAATTGACTGGTGTGGCTTCCGGTGCTGCTTGCATGTTCTAAATCGTGTGTTGAATCGTGAATCGTATTCTCGCCTCGGTTGACCGCCGATTCAACGGTTCAACTGCTCAACGGAACGGCGCCCGTTGAATGTAAAAAAACGCCCCGACAAGAATGATTCTCGGGGCGTTTTGAAATTTCAGAAACTACCAGCGGAAATGTGCGAATGCCTTGTTGGCCTGCGCCATCTTGTGCACTTCGTCCCGCTTGCGGATCGCGTTCCCCTGCCCCTGATAGGCTTCCATGATTTCCGCAGCGAGCGCGTCCTTCATCGGCGTGCCTTTGCGGGCATCGGCGAAATCAACGAGCCAGCGCATCGCAAGAGCGAACTGGCGGTCTGTTGCCACTTCAACCGGCACCTGGTAGGTCGCGCCACCGACGCGGCGGGCCTTCACCTCGAGACGAGGCTTGGCGTTGTCCACAGCGCGCTGAAGGACATCCAGGGGATTGACGGTCGGGTTCTTTTCGGCCAGACGATCGAAAGCGCCATAAACGATGCGCTGTGCGGTGCTCTTCTTGCCGCTGATCATGACGGTGTTCACAAGGCGCGAAACCAGTGTGCTGTTAAACTTCGCATCCTTCTGGAGCGGGCGACGGGTCGCTTGTCTTCTACGGGACATAGTGTCGTTTGCTGTTTAAATCGTTGAACTTACTTGCCGGCGGGCTTCGCCTCCTTCGGACGCTTCACGCCATACTTCGAGCGGCTCACGCGGCGCTTCTCAACACCGGCGGCATCGAGCGTGCCACGGACGATGTGGTAACGGACGCCGGGAAGATCCTTCACACGGCCGCCGCGAACCAGGACGATCGAGTGTTCCTGAAGGTTGTGGCCTTCGTCAGGAATGTAGGCAATCACTTCGTATCCGTTGGTGAGGCGGACCTTCGCCACCTTGCGCATCGCCGAATTCGGCTTCTTGGGCGTACGGGTCATCACCTGAATGCAAACGCCCCGGCGGAACGGAGAGTTTTCCAAAGCTGGGGACTTGGACTTGTAGCGAATCTTGCTACGTCCTTTGCGAACTAATTGATTGATCGTCGGCATTTGAAATTCGTTTTACCGCCCTCCACTCGGGAGAAACGGAGCGCGGAATATAACAAGTCGCATTTTTGTTGCAACTAGATTCTCCGAACTTTTCAAGCAATTCTCATTTTTCGAGCCGTCCACCCCGGCCAAAGCAAATGCCTTCCGTCGAACTTCATTGCGGCCTCGAAATAAAGCCCATGCCTCTGATGTTTTCAAGGGGCTCAGACACACAGGATAGAAATCGACAAGCCAGCGATCGTGAATCTCTCTTTTCAACCAAGCCCCCTCAAAAGCGAAAAAGGCCGGTCTCGTGGGAGACCGGCCTTGCGAGTGAATTGATCGTTCAGCCGACGAGCGGATTCTCCGCCGCGGGTTGCTCGCCGCTTTCCTCAAGCAGCGGTTCTTCCGGCAGTTCGACGAGCGGCTTGAGCGTCACCTTGCGGTGATGATCGAAGCCCGTGCCTGCAGGAATGATGTGACCCATGATCACGTTTTCCTTGAAGCCACGCAGGTAATCGACCTTCGCGCGGGTGGCTGCTTCGGTGAGAACACGGGTGGTGTCCTGGAACGACGCCGCGCTCAGGAAGCTCTCGGTTTCGAGCGAGGCCTTCGTGATGCCAAGCAGCACAGGCTGCGCTTCGGCCGGTTTGCCACCCATCTTCTCGACGCGGGAATTCTCTTCTTCGAACTCCAGCTTGTCGATCTGCTCGCCCCAGAGGAACGTCGTGTCGCCGGGCTCAGTGATGCGAACCTTGCGCAACATCTGGCGCACGATGATTTCGATGTGCTTGTCGTTAATCGTCACACCCTGGAGGCGATAAACTTCCTGCACTTCGTTCACCAAGTGCTCCTGGAGCTCCTGCGGTCCGCAGATGTCCAGAATTTCATGAGGATCGATCGGACCTTCAGTGAGCTGCTGGCCCTTCTTCACGTAGTCGCCCTTGAAGACGATGACGTGTTTGCCGATCGGGATGAGGTGTTCCTCTTCCACGGAGGTTTGCTGATCCTTGATGATGATGCAGCGCTTGCCGCGAACGCTCGGTCCGAAATCGACCACACCGTCGATCTTGGAAATTTCCGCGGCGTCCTTCGGACGGCGCGCTTCGAACAGTTCGGCAACACGCGGAAGACCGCCGGTGATGTCCTTCGTCTTCGCGCTCTTGCGAGGCGTCTTGGCCATCAGCGTTCCGGCCACGATGCGATCGCCTTCGTTCACCACGATGTGAGCGCCGGACGGAATCGCGTAGCTCGCCGTGATCTCGTTCTCGTCGTCGAGAATGATGATCTGCGGATGCAGGTCTTCCTTGTGTTCGATGACGACCATGGCTTCCTGCTGGGTCTGCTCATCGACTTCCTGCTTCATCGTGACGCCTTCGATGATGTCGTGGAACTTAATCTTGCCGGCCTTTTCAGAAAGAATCGGCACGTTGTAAGGATCCCACTGCACGAAGGTTTCACCCTTCTTCACCTTGCCACCGTCGGCGACCGAGATGACGGCGCCGATGACGACGTTGTGATTTTCAAGTTCGCGTCCGTCGTCAGCCAGGATCGACACAGAACCGTTCTTGTTCAGAACGATGTTGTTGCCGTCCTCAAGCCGCACGATACGGAGTTCGTTGTAGCGGATGATACCGTCGTACTTGGCCTTGATCTGCGGGACCTTGAACTGCGCGGAGGCCGTTCCACCGATATGGAACGTACGCATCGTGAGCTGCGTTCCAGGTTCGCCGATCGACTGGGCGGCGATGATGCCGACCGCTTCGCCGAGCTTGACCAGCTGGCCGGTCGCAAGGTTGCGGCCGTAGCAATGTTTGCAGACACCGTGCTTGCTTTCGCAGGTGAGCACGGAGCGGATCTTCACCTTTTCAACGCCCGACTGATCGATCGCCTTGGCCTTGACCTCGTCGATCTCTTCATTGGCCTTGACGAGCAGTTCCTTCGGATTGCTCGGGTTTTTGATGTCGTCGCATGAAAGACGTCCCACGAGACGATCGGCGAGTTTGACAACGATGTCGTCGCCTTCGGAGATCGCCTGAACCCAGATGCCGTTGGTCGTGCCGCAATCCTCTTCGCGGATGATCACGTCCTGCGCCACGTCCACGAGCTTGCGGGTCATGTAACCCGAGTCAGCGGTCTTGAGCGCGGTGTCGGCGAGACCCTTGCGGGCGCCGTGAGTGGAGATGAAGTATTCCAACACCGTCAGACCTTCGCGGAAGTTCGACAGAATCGGCTTCTCGATGATGTCGCCGCTCGGCTTGGCCATCAGTCCGCGGACACCCGCGAGCTGACGAACCTGCTGGCGGTTACCGCGGGCGCCGGAATCGACCATCAGATAGACAGGATTGAATTCCTTCTTGCCCTGGTTCTTTTCCAGCGTGCGGAACATGACGTTCGCGATCTGGTCGGTGCAATGCGTCCAGATATCGACGATCTTGTTGTAGCGTTCGCCCGGAGTGATGACACCCTTGCGATACTGCTTCTCGACTTCCTTGATCTGCTTCTGCGCGGCTTCGATTTCCTGGTCCTTCTCGACCGGGATGATCATGTCGTCGATGCCGATCGAAACACCGGCCTTCGTCGCATTGATGAAGCCGAGTTCCTTCAGCTTGTCGAGCATGATGACCGTCTTCTCATGGCCGCAAACCTTGTAGCAGCGCCAGATGAGATCGCCGATCTCGCCCTTCTTGACGACCTTGTTCGGGAAGCCAAGTTCCGGTGGCCAGATTTCGCTGAACAGCACGCGGCCAACAGTCGTGACAATCACCTTGTTGTTCGCGTCGCCGTAAACGGTCTGTTTGCCGAGATCCGGATTCGCGAGGCGGATGCGATCGTGCGTCTTCACCGCGCCGTCGTCGTAAGCAAAAACAACTTCCTGCTTCGAACCGAACAGTGGCAGCGTCTTCACGTCGGATGGCATCGGCGTGCGGGGCTCGGCCGTGAGGTAATAGCAACCGAGCGTGATGTCCTGCGTCGGCGTGATGATCGGCTTGCCGGATGAAGGCGAGAAGATGTTGTTCGTCGCCATCATCAGGAGCCGGGCTTCCATCTGCGCTTCAACCGAGAGCGGAACGTGCACGGCCATCTGATCACCGTCGAAGTCCGCGTTGTAGGCGGTACAGACGAGCGGATGAATGCGGATCGCTTCGCCTTCGATGAGCTGCGGCTCGAACGCCTGGACCGACAGACGGTGCAGCGTCGGAGCGCGGTTGAGCATGACAGCGTGGCCGCGTGTGACTTCTTCGAGGATGTCCCACACTTCGCTTGTCTGGCGTTCAATCATCTTCTTGGCCGAACGCACGGTGTGCACATAGCCAAGTTCCTTGAGGCGGCGAATGATGAACGGCTCGAACAGCACGAGAGCCATTTTCTTCGGCAGACCGCACTGGTTGAGCTTGAGTTCCGGACCGATGACGATGACCGAACGGCCGGAGTAATCGACGCGTTTGCCGAGCAGGTTCTGACGGAAACGTCCGCTCTTGCCCTTGAGCATGTCGGAGAGCGACTTGAGCGAGCGGTTGCCGGCGCCGGTGACAGCGCGGCCATGACGGCCGTTGTCGAACAACGCATCGACAGCTTCCTGCAGCATGCGCTTCTCGTTGCGGATGATGACTTCCGGCGTCTTGAGCTGGAGCAGGTTCTTCAACCGGTTGTTGCGGTTGATCACGCGACGATAGAGATCGTTGAGGTCGGAGGTCGCAAAGCGGCCGCCTTCCAGCGGAACGAGCGGACGGAGATCCGGAGGAATCACCGGCAGCACCGTCAGAATCATCCATTCCGGACGGCTCTTGGACTGCTGGAGACCCTGGAGCAGTTTGATCCGCTTGGCGATCTTCTTGCGGATCTGCTTGCTCTTGGTTTCGGTCATGCCGATCTGGAGAGCATCGATCTGCTTGGCGAGATCCACTTTCGCGAGCGCTTCACGAACGGCTTCGGCGCCCATTTTGGCGAGGAATGCATCCGGTCCGTACGTTTCGCGGGCTTCACGATATTCGTGTTCGCTGAGCAGCTGGTTCTGCTTGAGCGGCGTCGAACCCGGATCGATCACCATGTAATCTTCATAGTAGATCACGCGTTCGAGGTTGCGGGCGGTCATGTCGAGTGCGAGGCCGATGCGGGACGGCATGCACTTGAAGAACCAGATGTGGCAGACGGGAACGGCGAGTTCGATGTGGCCCATGCGTTCGCGGCGAACGCGGGCAAGCGTCACTTCAACGCCGCAACGATCGCAGACAACGCCGCGATGCTTGATGCGCTTATACTTTCCGCAGGAGCATTCCCAGTCCTTCACCGGACCGAAGATGCGTTCGCAGAACAAGCCGCCCTTTTCCGGCTTGAACGTGCGGTAGTTGATCGTTTCAGGGTTTTTGACTTCACCCTTGGACCAGGAACGAATGGCGTCGGGCGACGCGACGGAGATCGCGACGTGCTCCACCTGATTCACCTTCTCCAGCCCGAGCAACTCACGGGCGCTTTCTTTAGTGCTAATCATACAAGTTCTTTCAGCGGGTTTCCCCGCAATCAATTTCGATTAAAGGATCAAAGAGCCACCGTCTGCTGTTCTGCAGCCGCCTGTTCAACCGGGTTGGAGTAGCCAACCTTGACGTCGAGACCGAGCGATTGCATTTCCTTGACGAGCACGTTGAAGGATTCCGGAATGCCGGCCTCCAGCGAGTTGTCGCCCTTGACGATGCTTTCGTAGATGCGCGTGCGCCCCTGCACGTCGTCCGATTTGACCGTGAGCAGTTCCTGCAGCGTGTAGGCCGCGCCGTAGGCTTCCATCGCCCAGACTTCCATTTCGCCGAAGCGCTGGCCGCCGTACTGCGCCTTGCCGCCCAACGGCTGCTGGGTGACGAGCGAGTAAGGCCCGACCGCCCGGGCGTGAATCTTGTCCGCAACCAGGTGACCCAGCTTCATCATGTAGATGTAGCCGACCACAATTTCCTGATCGAAACGTTCGCCGGTGCGACCGTCGATGAGGTGCGTCTTGCCGTGGTTCGGCAATCCAGCCTGGTCGAGGAAGCCGCGGACTTCCTTCTCTTTGATGCCGTCGAAGACCGGCGTGGCGAACTTCATTCCAAGCAGCTTCGCCGCCCAGCCCAGGTGCGTTTCCAACACCTGACCGACATTCATACGCGAAGGCACGCCCAGCGGATTCAAGACGATTTCCACCGGAGTTCCATCCGCGAGCATCGGCATGTCCTCTTCCGGAACGATCTTGGCGACGACACCCTTGTTACCGTGGCGTCCCGCCATCTTGTCACCGACAGAGAGCTTGCGCTTCGAGGCGATGTAAACCTTCACAGATTTCACCACGCCGCTGTCGGTGCCTTCACCGGCTTCAGCCCGCTCCATCTCTTCGTCGTACTGCATCTGAAGATCATCGAACTTCTTCTTAAACTGCCCGATGATTTCGTTGATCTTGTTGCGAATCGGCGATGGGTCGATCTCGATGCGATCGTAAACCATGGCAAGCTTGCGCAGCAGCGTCTTGGTGATCTTGCGGTTCGCCGGGATGATGATCTCGCCGGTTTCGCTGTTGACCACGTCGAGCGGAATCTTCTCGCCGAGCAGGATGTTCGAGAGCGCCTCGGTCAGCTGATCGCGCAGCTCGTCGGTCTTCTTCTTGTATTCGTCCTCAACCTGCTTCGCGTGTTTCTTCTCTTCGCTGACGACAGCGCGTTCGCGTTCGGATTCCTTCTTCGAAGAAACCTTCACGTCCATCACGATGCCGTAGGTGCCTGATGGAACCTTGAGCGAGGTGTCCTTAACGTCGGCGGCTTTTTCACCGAAGATCGCGCGGAGCAAACGCTCTTCCGGAGCGAGTTCCGTTTCGGACTTTGGAGTGATCTTGCCGACGAGAATGTCGCCGGGCTTCACTTCAGCGCCAACGCGGATCACGCCGTCCGGCCCGAGGTTCTTCAGGGCTTCATCACCGAGGTTCGGGATGTCGCGCGTGATTTCTTCCGGTCCGAGCTTCGTATCGCGGGCGGCCACTTCGAATTCATCGATATGGATCGAGGTGAAGATGTCTTCCTTCACGATCTTCTCGCTGATGAGGATGGCGTCCTCGAAGTTGTAACCGTTCCACGGCATGAACGCGACGAGCACGTTGCGGCCGAGGGCGAGTTCTCCACCCTGCGTGCAGGGGCCGTCGGCAATGACCTGGCCCTTCTTGATGTGGTCGCCCTTCTTCACCAGGATTTTCTGGTTGATGCAGGTGGCCGCATTCGAACGCATGAACTTGCGCACCGGATAAACCCAGATGCCCTTCTCAGGATCGGTCTTCAGCTTCTTCTTCGTTTCCGGAAGCTTGCCGTCCTCCGTGATGATGATCTGGTTGCCAGTGACAGATGCCACGCGGCCGGATTCCTCCGCCACGATGACGGCGCGCGAGTCGCGTGCAACACGATCTTCGAGACCGGTTGCGACGAACGGCGCCTCCGTGACGAGCAGCGGCACTGCCTGGCGTTGCATGTTCGAACCCATCAACGCGCGGTTCGCGTCGTCGTGTTCAAGGAACGGAATCAGCGATGCAGCAACGGAGACGAGCTGCTTCGGCGAGACGTCCATGTAATCGACTTTCGACGGTTCCAGATCGACGAAGTCACCACCGCGACCTCGGCACACGATGCGGTCCTGTGTGAAGCGACCTTTCTCGTCCACCGGCGTGTTCGCCTGCGCGACGAAGTAGTTCTCTTCCCGGTCACCGGTCAGGTATTCGATCTTCTCGGTGACACGACCGTTTTCGACCTTGCGATAAGGTGTTTCGAGGAAGCCGAAATCGTTGATGCGGGCGAACGTCGCCAGTGACGCGATCAAACCGATGTTCGGACCTTCAGGAGTTTCAACCGGGCAAATGCGGCCGTAGTGCGACGGATGAACGTCGCGAACTTCGAAGCCGGCACGATCGCGCGAGAGACCGCCAGGCCCGAGGGCCGAAAGACGGCGCTTGTGGGTCAGCTCGGCGAGCGGGTTGATCTGATCCATGAACTGCGACAGCTGGCTGCGGCCGAAGAAGTCGCGGATCACGGCGCTGAGCGCCTTCGGATTGATCAGCTTCTGCGGCGACATCGCTTCGACACCCTGATCGAAGAGCGTCATGCGCTCCTTGACGAGGCGTTCGGTGCGGGCCAGACCGACGCGGCACTGATTCGCAAGCAATTCGCCGACAGTACGAACGCGGCGGCTGCCGAGGTGATCGATGTCGTCCAGCGTGCCTTCGCCCTTCTTGAGGCGGAGGAGATACTTCGTCGCTGCAACGAGATCTTCCTTGGTCAGGATGCGGGAATCGTTCTTCGCATCGAGGCCGAGCTTCTGGTTGATCTTGTAACGTCCGACGCGGCCGAGATCGTAG
This sequence comes from uncultured Verrucomicrobia subdivision 3 bacterium, assembly GCA_937890005.1. Classification (GTDB taxonomy): domain Bacteria; phylum Verrucomicrobiota; class Verrucomicrobiia; order Limisphaerales; family DASXHY01; genus DASXHY01. Next base: position 36,812 of record CALBZA010000029.1, read on the forward strand.
CGCTTTGCGTCAAAGAACAGGCGCTTGATCAACGCACGAGCGTTGGCTGCGGTGGGCGGATCGCCAGGACGGAGGCGGCGATAGATATCCTTCAACGCCTCTTCTTCATTCTTGGCGGGATCCTTCTTCATGCATTTGATGACGATCCCTTCGTCAGCGGTCGTATCGACCACCTTGATCGTCTTCACGCCGAGTTCAGCGATCTGCTTCACCACCGCTTTGGAAAGCGGCTCAAATGCGCGAGCGACCACGAGACCCTTGTCCTGATCGACAGCGTCTTCGATGAGAACCTTGTTCGGAAGGTCGTCATGCTTCTCGGCTTCCTTCACGCTCATCTCTTCGATTTCGTAGAAGAGACGCAAAATTTCTTCGTCCGTGCCGCGGCTCTTGTCCGCATCCTTGCCGCCCTTGGTTTCCTTGCCTTCAGAATCGAGGAAGCTGAGCGCGCGGAAGAGGGTCGTCGTCAGAAATTTCCGGCGGCGCTTCTTGCGGTCGAGATAAACGTAAAGCAGATCGCTCGTGTCGAACTGCGCTTCATACCAGGAACCGCGGTCAGGGATGATGCGGAAGGAATGCAGCGTCTTGCCGTTCGGATGCTGGGTGGCTTCGAAAGCCAAGCCGGGGGAACGATGCAGCTGGCTGACAATGACGCGCTCGGCGCCATTGATGACGAACGTGCCCTGGGGCGTCATCAGCGGCAGCTCGCCCATGAACACCTTTTCTTCCTTGGTGCCCTTCTCCTCTTTCAGCAGGAAGGTCACGTAAAGCGGCGCGCCGTAGGTCAGGCCTTCGCGGAGACACTCCAGCCAGTCGAGTTTCGGTTCGCCGATTTCGTAGGAATGGAAATCGAGGACGCATTTCCCGTCGTAACTTTCGATGGGAAACACTTCAGTGAATACAGCCTGCAAGCCCAAATTTTTCCGCTTGGACTGCGGAATCTCCGCCTGCAGAAACTCCTTGTACGAATTGGTCTGCAATTCGATGAGGTTCGGCGGAGCGATGATTTCTTTAATCTTTCCGAAGTTGATTCGTTCTGTGGCTCGCGATGGCATTTTAACCTTAATCACTGTGGGTGGTTTTACGGACACACCCGTTTTTTCTTCTAAACGACAGAAGGCAAGTACCCTGTATTCACAGCGAACTTGCCCGACTTAACAGCCATCGAAATGGCTTCGATGTCTATCCGTCTTCTTATCTAAAAACTTCCTAAATTAGAATCAGCAGGCGAAGCGGGGCGGCGGGAATTCACCGCCGCCCCAAATCAATGCGCCGATTACTTTACCTCAACCTTGGCGCCTGCTTCTTCAAGTTTCTTCTTGGCTGCATCGGAGTCAGCCTTGTTGGCACCCTCGAGCACGGGCTTCGGAGCACCTTCGACCAGAGCCTTGGCTTCCGCCAGACCCAGGCCAGCCTTGACTTCACGGACAGCCTTGATGACCGCGATCTTCTTGTCGGCCGGAACCGAGGCGAGGATCACGTCAAAGGTGTCTTTGGCAGCAGCGGCCGGAGCGGCAGCGCCAGCGGCAGGAGCGCCAGCGGCGGCAACCGCGACAGGAGCGGCAGCGGAGACACCCCACTTGTTTTCGAGCTCTTTAACGAGGTCAGCGATTTCAATGACCGTCGCGTTGCTCAGTTGTTCAATGATCGTAGCTTTATCTAACGCCATGTTACCTTTCGTCTCGTCGTCTCCCGTGGCCACGGAAGTTTTAAGTTCACTGCCTGCAAACCGACGATTTACGTTGTTGTTTTTGTTTGTATCCCGCTCCGCTGGCTAAAACGGAGCGGAAATCTATATCAAATCCGATTTTGTGCAAATTGCGCCCGATTTCCGGGACGCAATCGTTATTCGCCCTTGTCTGCCTTGGCCTGAAGCACGCGCGCAAGCTGGCTGGCGGGTGTGTTCAGCAATCGGACAAACTTGCTCGCCGGAGCGTTCAACACTCCCAGCAATGTGGCGCGGAGCACTTCGATCGAAGGCAGGTCGGCCAGAGCGATGATGTCGGTGTCGGCCAGGCGCTGGCTGTTCAGGAAGCCGAACTTGATCTTCAGTTTGTCGAACTCCGACGCGAAGTTCTTCACAACCTTGGCCGCCGTCGAGATGTCCTTCTGGCCGGTCACAACCGCGAGCTGGCCCGCGAGCGACCCGTTCAGGTCGGCCACGCCGGCTTCCTTCGCTGCGATGCGGAAGATGGAATTCTTGACGACATGAACTTCGGCACCGGCTCCCATGAGCCGCTTACGCAGTTCGGTCATGTGGGCGACTTTGAGGCCCTTGTAATCCACCACGATGAAGAATGGCGAGGCATTCAGCCGCGTGAGGTATTCCTGTGTTAAAGCTTTCTTTTCGAGACGCATGGTTCGTATTCGTTGAAGGTTAGGCAGCGAACTCGCGGATATCCACAGCCACACCAGGGCTCATGGTCGCCGAAATCGTGCAGGAATGAATGTAGGTTCCCTTCACGCTGGTGGGCTTGGCCTTGGCCACCGCTTCAATCACCGCGCGCGCGTTCTCTTCGATCTGGTTCGGGGCAAACGAAGCCTTGCCGACCGGAACATGAATGTTGCCAGCCTTGTCGATCTTGAATTCAACACGGCCCGCTTTGACTTCCTTGACCGCTTTCGCCGTGTCTTCCGTCACCGTGCCGGTTTTCGGATTCGGCATCAGGCCTCGAGGTCCGAGCACCTTGCCAAGCTTGCGGACTTCCACCATCGCTTCGGGAGTCGCAATGGCGACATCGAAATCAGTCCAGCCTTCGGTGCACTTCTTGATCATGTCTTCGAATCCAACGAATTCCGCACCGGCAGCGCGGGCGGCGTCGGCGGCGGGACCATTCTTGGCGAAAACGAGCACACGGACAGTTTTTCCGCTGCCATGAGGAAGCGGAACGGTTCCGCGAACCATCTGGTCGGATTGTTTGGGATCGACGCCGAGGCGAAATGCGAGATCGATGGTCTCGTTGAATTTCGCTTTCGGGAACTTGGTCAGGACTTCGACGGCTGACTTGAGCGGATAGGACTTTTTAACGTCCACCTGCTCGAGCGCTTTCTTGAATCGTTTGCTGGGCATTGTTCTGGTTTGCGGTGCAAGCGAGCTTCTGCTCTCCCGCGGTTGATGTTAAATGCCGGCGTGGGTGCGCATCAGATCCTGACGTTCAACCCGCTGCCGGCAAAATTTTTATCCGACAACTTCGATGCCCATGCTGCGGGCCGTGCCGGAAATCACTCGGAACGCCGCCTCTTCGTTGGTGGCGTTCATGTCCTTGAACTTCATCTTCACGATGTCGAGGACCTGCTTCTTCGTCACCTTGCCGACCTTTTCCTTGTTCGGCGTCTTGGAACCCGCGGTGATGCCGGCGGCTTTCTTGAGCAGCACGGAGGCGGGCGGCGACTTGGTGATGAAGGTGAACGATTTGTCCTGATAAACCGTGATGACCACGGGGATGACCAGACCTGCGTCGTTCTTGGTTGCAGCGTTAAATTCTTTGCAGAACGCCATGATGTTGACGCCGTGCTGACCGAGCGCGGGACCGACGGGCGGCGCCGGGTTGGCCTGTCCGGCCGGGATCTGCAACTTGATCTGTCCTGTAACTTTCTTTGCCATACAAATATTTACGATTGACGATTTACGACTGACGATCTGACTCGCGGCGCGAACTCCGATCAGCGGCTTCCAGTTCCCCGCAGATCGCAAATCGCGAATCGCAAATCATAAATCTGCTATGCCTTTTCCACCTGCCAGTATTCCAGTTCGACCGGAGTGTTTCGGCCGAAAATATTCACCGTGACCTTGAGCTTGCCACGCTCCGGCTCGATCTCCTCGATCACACCGCTGAAGTTCAGGAACGGACCATTGTTGATCTTGATGGTCTCGCCGACTTCGAAATTGACCTTCGGCTTCTCGGTTTCTTCCGAGGCGGAAATCTGCGCCTTGATCGATTCCACTTCTTCAGCCGGCGTCGGTGTCGGCGGTTCTCCGCCCACGAATCCGATCACACCCTGCGTTTCCTTGATGAAATACCAGGGCTTTTCGATCAGCCGCTTGTTTTCGTCCAGAAGCACCATGTCGATGAAAACATAACCCGGCCAGAGCTTGCGCGTTGAAACGGTCTTCTTCTGATTGCGCACTTCGACAACCTTTTCCATCGGGACGAGGACTTCCTTGATGTAGTCGCTCATCTCCTCGGTCTTGATGCGCTTTTCGATGCTTTCCTTGACCTTCTGTTCCTGGCCCGAAAGCGTATGAATCACGAACCACTGGCTTTTCATAGTGCGCTCAGGCCTTTGAAAATGACTGTGAAGAACACCTGGTCAATCAGGACAGTGAACGCGCCGAGAATGGCGATGGAGATTGCGACCAGCACGGTCGAACCTTTCAGTTCGTCCCAGGTGGGCCAGGTGCATTTGCGCAGCTCTTCCTTCGTCTGCCGGACGTAATTCGACAGTTTCAGCAACAGACCTTTTCGCCACGCAATCGCGAAGACGACAAGGATCACTGCGACCCAGATGCCTATCGTAATCAGTTCTTTGTTCACAAATTCTTTTGGTTACCGGACCGCAGTCCTGCTTGAACCACTGCATTCAGCCTCGCAGCTTACTCTCGTTTCCGCCGCGACCGAAAGCTGGCGGAGAGGGAGGGATTCGAACCCCCGGTGCGCTTTCACGCACAGCGGTTTTCAAGACCGCCGCAATAGACCACTCTGCCACCTCTCCACGAAGTGGTTGATAGTCTTTCGCTGATAGTTGATCACCGCACCATCAACTCTCAACCATCAACTCTGCCCGACTGACGGCTGGACTGACGAGCCGAAGCTCACCGCAATCCGCCTTCGTAATCCTGCTAGCGTAGGCTGGCAGGGCGTGCAGGACTTGAACCTGCAACCAACGGTTTTGGAGACCGCTACTCTACCAATTGAGCTAACGCCCTAACCGACCAATTCAGCCGTCACTGCTTCAAACGACAAAAAAGGAGGCGGGGACTTCGAATCCCCGCACTCCAGATTTTGTTCAAATCAATTACTTGATGACTTCCGACACGCGTCCGGCACCGATGGTGCGGCCACCTTCACGAATCGCGAAGCGCAGACCTTTTTCCATAGCGACGGCCTTCTGAAGCTCAACTTCAACCGCGACGTTGTCACCAGGCATGACCATTTCCACTCCCTGCGGGAGGGACAGCGTGCCCGTGACGTCCGAGGTGCGGAAGTAGAATTGCGGACGATAGTTGGTGAAGAACGGCGTATGACGGCCACCCTCATCCTTCGTCAGCACGTACACTTCAGCCTTGAACTTGGTGTGCGGAGTGATCGAACCCGGCTTGGCGAGAACCATACCGCGTTCAACTTCTTCCTTCTTGGTGCCGCGGAGCAGCACGCCGACGTTGTCACCAGCGTTCGCGCTGTCGAGCAACTTGCGGAACATTTCGATGTCCGTCGCAACCGTCTTGCGGGTGTCGCGGAGACCGACAATTTCCACTTCGTCCATCTTCTTGAGGACACCACGCTCAACACGACCGGTCACAACCGTGCCACGACCTTCAATGTTGAACACGTCTTCGACGCACATAAGGAAAGGCTTGTCCACTTCGCGAACCGGATCAGGGATGAAGCTGTCCAGAGCGTCGAGGAGATCCTGAATGGCCTTTTCACCTTCAGGCTTGCCAGCGAGAGCCGCCGTCGCGGAAGCGCGAACGATCGGAGTCTTGTCGCCAGGGAAACCGTACTTGGTGAGGAGGTCGCGGATTTCCATCTCGATCAGCTCGAGGAGGTCCGCGTCAGCGAGGTCAACCTTGTTCAGGCAGACAACGATGCTCGGTACACCGACCTGACGGGCGAGCAGGATGTGCTCACGGGTCTGCGGCATCGGGCCGTCAGCAGCGCTGACCACCAGAATCGCGCCGTCCATCTGCGCAGCACCGGTGATCATGTTCTTCACATAGTCAGCGTGGCCGGGGCAATCGACGTGCGCGTAGTGACGCTTGGCGCTTTCGTATTCCACGTGGGAGACAGCGATCGTAACGGTCTTTGTCTCGTCACGAACAGTGCCGCCTTTGGTGATGTCCGAATAGGAGATGGCCGGGGCCATTCCCTTACGGTTCTGAACCGCGACAATGGCAGCGGTCAGGGTAGATTTGCCGTGGTCAACGTGGCCGATTGTGCCGACGTTGACGTGCGGTTTCGTTCGTTGAAATTGCTCTTTTGCCATGTGCGATCTCCTGCTGTGTTTGTCTCGTTCGTGTTTACGACTGCGTTATACGTTGCTTCTTCTTAATTCTGTCTATCTGCTGACTGGAGCCCATGATCAGGATTGAACTGATGACCTCATCCTTACCAAGGATGTGCTCTGCCAACTGAGCTACATGGGCACCGGCCAAATTCAAATAATCCTGATGCCTAGATGAAGACAAAAAAACCGTTCCCCCGCCTTCTTTTTGCGGAAAACTTAGGGGCTGAACGGAATTTGCGTCTTTTACGGCCCGACTAACAGCGCTGAAAATTAGTTAACGGGTATGCCGGTGTCAACGGGTTTGTAATTTTTTTTGGATGCTCTCGCGGCAACTCATTGATCCAGAGCCAGCCCGGCTGTTCCGATTCTGAATGTCGTCAGGCTGGCGGGATTTCGAATTGAACTGAGCAGCCGAATTTCTGACAGTTCTCCGCGAAAATGGCCGCTACTCAATCCCTCGCTCCTCAGCAACCACTGGTTACCCACCCTTCCTGCACCGTTCTGTTCCTTTGTACTGGCAATTATTACCGCAGCCGGTTCGCCGAAGAGCTGTTCAATCATCTGGCGGCCGAACGAGGCCTTTCCCAACGCGCCACTTCTCTTGGTTTCACTCCGCATCCGGAAATCAATCCCGGATCCATGTCGAAATTTGCCCTGGTCGGTCTGGAAAAACGGAAGGTGCAACCCCTGGCCGCTTCGAGGATGCCGCTCGCAGTCGCTGCTGCCGATTTCGAAAGATTCGCCTGCTGCATCGCCCTTTGCGAACGGGAACATCGTCCGATGATGGAACGAAAGTTTCCAGCCCATCTCTCGAAGATTCGGTTCTGGAATATTGAGGATCTGGCCTTTCCCCCCCCCGAGCACGCGCTGGCAGCGATCCACAACCGGGTTCAAGCGCTCGTCGAAGAATTTGCCGCCCAAAGGGCAGATTGAGTCATTCCTCCTGATTCGCCCGCCCCCGCCGCCATTCCACCTTCGGCGGTTCGGGCAAACCTTGCGCCCGCAATGCGGTCCGAAAGTGCATCTTCGCAACTTTCGACAGATTTTCTGCGCCATGCCTGGCAATGAACTCCTTTGCAGCGGCATCAACCGCGGCTGAAGCCCCTTTTGGCAACGTCATACCAAACTGCTTCTCAAGGCTCGCCAGACGGGTGACAAACTCATGTCGGGCCAGAATGGAAGCAGCAGCAACCGCCAGATCCTCTTCCGCCTTGTGTTTTTGCACCAGTTCCAGTCCGCGTCCCATCGACATCAATGCCTTTTCCACCACTTCCTTGCTCGAAGCGAACTGGTCGCTGATCGCGCGCACCGGCGGCGGATCCATTCGATGCCGCTGGCCCATCAGGTTTTCAATCACCCGCGCGTGCCCCCAGGCGAGCATGGCATTGACGCTGTGCATGGTTTTGTAGAGTCGATTGTAGGCTTCGTTGCCAATCGGCACCACAGAGGTCACGCAACCCGGTGTTTCACGAATCAACTCGGCAAGTTCCCGGATTCGTTTGTCGCTGGAAATATTCTTGGAATCGCGCACGCCGGCGTCCTTCCACGCCTTGACCACGGATTCATTCACGTAAACACCCGCAACGCAAAGCGGACCGAAGAAGTCGCCTTTGCCGCTTTCGTCCACGCCGAATCGCGGCAACAGCAGGTCCGGATTCAAGACCGCTTCGTATCCGAGCCCCGCCTCCTTCAAAATCTCCGGTTCCAATACGAACTCGATGAATTCCTGCGTTCCCTTTCCCTGCAACACCAGCTTGCCGCTTTCGTAAAACACCACGTTCACCTTGCCCTTCTCGCCGGCAAACCGGGCGTAAGGAACGTCACGAAACCGAAAATCGTGCGCGACCAGATACTCGCGAAGCGCGTTCGCCTGGGCATCGGTCAACTTGCAGGTGTAGGAAGTCAGCGGTTTCAACGACCGGAGTTTCAAGCTTTCAGTTTCAAGATTCAAGCAGTGAGAGCCATGGAGAACTTGAAACTGAAATCTGAAAGCTGAAGACTCCGAATCGATGCCACGTCCGCCAGCCAGCTCAAAGCTCAAAACCCAGAACTCAAAATTGACGAAACTCGTTTCGCTTCAGCTGGCGTGGTTTGTTGAAAATGCCCGCGATCTTCCCTGGCGCCGCACGCGCGATCCCTACGCGATCTGGGTTTCGGAAATCATGCTGCAGCAGACACAGGTGAAAACGGTGATTCCGTATTGGGAACGCTGGATGCGCGAATTGCCGACAATCGAATCGCTGGCAAAGGCTCGACCGGAAAAAATTCACAAGTTGTGGGAAGGCCTCGGTTACTACACACGCGTCCGGAACATGCAAAAGGCGGCGCAGCAGATCGTAGCGTCTCAATCCGCTGCGGTTGCGAACGTGAATCCGCTCCATTCAAAAGTGGCGGGAAATCAAAGCCGACTCACGTCGGCTGCTGCAAACGGATCGATAAGCTTTCCCACGAACTATGAGGACGTCCTCGCATTGCCCGGTATTGGCCGCTACACCGCCGGAGCGATCTGCAGCATCGCGTTCAATCAACCGGCACCGATTCTCGACGGCAATGTCATCCGCGTACTGACCAGGCTGTTCGGCATTTCCGAAGATCCACGTGCGAATGAAACCAACGCGCGACTTTGGTCATTGGCTGAACAGCTTGTGCAGCACGCGAAGGACGCGGAGGGCGCGAAGGATGGAAAAAAAATCCGCCTTCACAGTTCTTCTTCTTCGCCTTCGCACTCTTTGCGTGACGCACCGCTCTGCTCATTCCTGAACCAATCGCTCATGGAACTCGGCGCCTTGATCTGCACGCCGCGCGCGCCGCAATGTCTGATTTGCCCGGTGAAGTCCCTTTGCCTCGCGTTTCAACAAGGCCGCACGGAAGAGCTTCCGAATCTCGGCAAACGAACGCAGATCACCGAACGTCGCTTCGCCGCATTCGTCTGCGAACACAACGGAAAGTTTCTCGTGCGCCAGCGTCCGGCGGGAGTCGTCAACGCGCACCTCTGGGAATTTCCAAACGTGGAACTGTTGAATGGCAGCAACGAACTGACCGAACGCGCGAAACAGGTTCTGGCATTCGAGCCGAAAACGTTCGAGCCGCTCTGCCGCATCAAACATTCGATCACCCGCTACCGGATCACCCTCGACGCATTCACCGTGAACGGCATTGAAATTCCTGAGTCCGCCTTCAATCAAGGCGAGTGGTTCAACATCGCTCAACTTCAGAAACTCTCCTTCCCCAGCGCCCACCGGAAAATTCTGAACAGACTCGCAACCCGACGCATCGTCCCAATAGATAATCCCTCGCTTCTGAGCGTGGAGTGATTGGATCTTCACAGACGAATCCATCAGCTCCTGAGACTTCATCCTTGTTCGCCCCTCCTCCAATCTGTGTTTCATTTGTGCCAATCTGTGGCCAAGAAAAGCCGGACAAATCCCCAGTGAGCCTTCTTTCGAACAAGCTACCTTGCAGCAATGCAACTCAAGGACAAGGTCGCGCTCGTAACCGGCGCCTCGAGCGGAATCGGGAAAGCGATCGCCATCCGCTTCGCCAGTGAAGGCGCAAAGGTCGCCATCAATATTCGTCCCGGCGGAAAGAGCGGCGACGAAACGCTCGCTGAAGCCCGCAAACACACGCCGCACGCGATGCTCGCACCTGCCAGCGTTGATGACCGAACGCAGGTGCAATCCATGTTTGACGAAATCATCCGCACTTTCGGCCGAATCGACATCGTCGTGAACAATGCCGGGATCGAAATTCAAAAGCCGTTCCTGGAAGCGACTGATGAAGAATGGCACCAGGTCATTTCCGTCAATCTCTACGGCTCGTATGTGGTGAGTCAGATTGCGGCGCGGCAGATGGTGAAACAGGGTGGCGGTGGAAAGTTGATCTTCATTTCGTCCGTGCACGAAGACATTCCATTCGTCGGCTACACGTCGTATTGCGCGTCCAAGGGCGGGATCCGAATGATGATGCGCAATCTTGCCATGGAACTCGCGCCGCATCGTATCCACGTCAACAACATCGCACCCGGAGCCATTGCAACGCCGATCAACCAGAAGGTTCTGGATAACCCGAAAGAAAAGGAAAATGCGATCAGCGAAATTCCATGGGGCCGCTTTGGAACACCGGAGGAAGTCGCTTCCGTGGCCGCGTTTCTCGCCAGCGCGGAATCCGAATACGTGACCGGCAGCACGTATTATGTCGATGGCGGTCTCACTCAACAGGTCACAAAATACTAAACACCATCCTCCTTGCTCCCTGCTCCTCACTTCTTCCTCCTTGTTTCAATGAAACTTGCCCGGCAGGAACTCCGTCGTATCTTCGCAGCAACCACTGGTCGGAAAAACAAAAGGTATTTTTTATGATGACTCGTCGTGAAGCTTTGAAAACCACCGCTGTTGCGGCCATTGCAGTCGCAGCTTCCCCTGCTCTCCTGTCGCACGCTGCGCCGGGCGCCGCATCCTCCGCAGCCGCTCCTTTCACACTTCCGCCGCTGCCTTATTCCGTTGATGCACTCGAACCGCACATCGATGCGCGCACGATGGAAATTCACCACGGAAAACATCACGCCGCCTACGTCACCAATCTTAACAAGGCGATCAGCGAATCCGGCCAGCCCGGCGGACGAAGCGTCGAGGACCTTGTGAAGAACCTCGATTCGCTCCCGGAAAGCATTCGCACCGCGGTTCGAAACAATGGCGGCGGGCATTACAACCATTCGCTCTTCTGGCAGATGATGAAAAAGAATGGCGGCGGTGAACCGAAGGGCGAGCTTGCGAAAGCGATCGAGAAAAACTTCGGAAACTTTTCCGACCTCAAAACCAAATTTAATGAAGCCGCCACAAAAGTTTTCGGCAGCGGCTGGGCCTGGCTGGTCTGGAAGGACGGCAAACTGGCAGTTCAGAGCACGCCGAATCAGGACACGCCGCTCGCCACAGGCGCGCAGCCATTGCTCGGACTCGATGTCTGGGAACACGCCTACTATTTGAAATACCAGAACAAGCGCGCGGACTACGCCAGCGCCTGGTGGAACGTGGTGAACTGGGATTTCGTCGCCGCCCAATTCTCCAAAGTTTCCTGAACTGAAATCGCACAGAAGGAAACGAAGGGAACAAGCACGAGCTGCTTGTAACTCACCTTCGTTTCCTTCGGTTCACTTCTGTAAATCAGTCCGTCCGCTTCACCGTCCCACACAATTCCATTCTCTTTCCGGGACTTCCCTGCTAAATCGAACGCGTTGCATGAAACCATTTCCGGAACCGCTCGATCTCAGAAAAATCAAGGTCCTTCCGCTTGCCAGCCGCGACAGTCTCAGCTCGATCGAAAAAATTCTCATTGATCCCGACACCGCGCCCGCCGGCTGCACTCCGGAACTGGCCTCGCGCATCCAAAGTTGTGCTGCAAAAATTCGTGACGCGAGGAACCGCAATGCGAGCGTGATCCTGATGTATGGTGCGCACCTGATCAAAAACGGCGCGCATCGCATCGTAAATGCGCTCATCGATGGCGGCTGGGTGACACACCTCGCCACGAACGGCGCGGGAACGATTCACGACTGGGAACTCTCCTTTCTCGGTCGGACGGAGGAAAGCGTTCGAAAGAATGTGGCCAGTGGAACGTTTGGAACCTGGAATGAAACCGGCCGGAACACGCATCTTGCCCTGCTTTCCGGCGCGCTGCGTGAGGAAGGTTATGGACGAAGTCTCGGACGATTCATCGCAGAAGATGGAGTCACGCTTCCGTCCGTTGCCGAACTGGAAAGCCAGCTTCGAAATGAGCCGGCTCACCCGCTCTCCCCTGCCCGGGCGGAGCTTCTTCAGGCGATGCTCACGCACCAGCTTCCAGCCGGTCGCATCGAGGTGAAGCATCCATGGAAAGAGACATCCATTCTGGCGCACGCTTTCCTGCGGAACGTTCCGTTCAGCGTTCATCCCGGCATCGGTTACGACATAATTTCGAATCACCCTATGTTCAGCGGCGCTGTCATTGGACGGGCTGCCGCCATTGATTTCCGATTGTTCGGCGCATCGGTGGAGCAACTGGACGATGGTGTCGTGCTTTCAGTCGGTTCTGCGATCATGGCGCCGCAGGTTTTTGAGAAGAGCATCAGCTGCGTGAACAACCTGCGGCTTCAAGCCGGACGCGCCATTGTCAAAGGCCATTCGTTTTACGTGGTCGATATCCAGGACGGAGGAAACTGGGACTGGTCACAGGGCGAACCGCCCAAGACGAATCCCGCGTACTACCTGCGTTTTTGCAAGAGCTTCGATCGCATGGGCGGGACGATGAATTACGTGCAGAGCGACAACGTTGTGTTCCTTCACAATCTGTTGAACGAACTGCGCAAACGAGCCTGATCGGTCGATTGTTAAAGCGGCGTCGATGAGCGCCGGTTTGTGTGTGAAATCGCGGAATGGCGGCGGTCGCAACTGCCAACAAAGGCACTGATCCAAAGAGGCAACCATGATTGTCAGCATGTGGATGACGCGGGACCTGGTCACCGTGAAACCGGGACTGGCGATTACCGAAGCCGCGGCGTTGATGGCCGGCCGGCGCATTCGACGCCTGCCTGTCGTGGACGAACATGATGGCGAACGGCTCGTCGGAATCGTTTCCGCCAAGGACATCCTTCATGTGTTTCCAAGCGACGTGAATCCTTTTGCCGTGGTGAAACCGGAACAGGAATCAGCACCCGGCTCGATCGGACAGATCATGACCCGTCATCTGCACACAACCACGCCGGACACGCCCATCGAACAGGCGGCGGCCTTGATGACGGAATACAAGATCGGCGCACTGCCGGTGCTTCGTGACGAGAAACTGGCTGGAATCATAACCGAGTCGGATGTGTTCCGCGCCTTCGTCAGCTTCTTTCCCGCGCTCGAAGGTGGCGCGAGAATCACGTTCGATGTCTCGCGCGACGAAGACATCTTCAACTACATCTGTCAGGAGGCGCGGCGACGCAATCTTCGTGTGCTCAGCCTCACCAATTCGCGGCAGGATTCCGTTCCAATCTGCGTGGCTCGCATCACCGGGCCGGGAATCGAACGTTTTCTGGACGATCTCTGGAACTCCGGTCATCGCGTGTTGAATGTGATTCGTTTCCCGTCCGGCGGCCCTCCGCAAGTGATTGTTTAAACGCGCGGCGTCTTCCATCAACCATCAACCACCCATTCCCATGCTGAAAACCGCCACCAAAATCGCCCTGCTGCTGGGGCTCCTCGCTGCAATCGCTTTCGGCGTGTCATTGTTCATTCCCGATCGCCCTCCCGTTGCGAGGAAACCGCTCCCCGTTCCGAATGGTTATGATCGTCTTGTCGAAGCCGGAAGATTGGTGGCGTCGATACCAAACGATTTCTACAAGCTCGATACAAACTCGCTGGCTGCGATCGTGAGCGCCAATTCCAATGCGCTCGCCAACGCACGTGAAGCGCTGCTCATCGAGTCGCAGGTGCCGTTTCAAAGCACCTCCGCGTACATGTCTTCGCACATTCGTGAGATCGAATCGTTGAGAACCCTGGCCCAAGTGTTCGCGGTAGAAACCCGACTCGCGGCGCTTGAAGGGCGCTCCTCCGATGTGGCCAGGTCGGCACTGGATATCATCAACCTCGCATCCAAGGCAGGCGCTCAAGGTCTCCTGATCGATGCGATGATCGGTTCCGCGATTGAAAAGATGGGAACCAGCGAACTGACGCCCCTGATTTCCCGTTTGGATGCAGCGAGCTGCCGTTCAGCTGCTGGCCAGCTCGATGCAATCGAAAGAACACGCGAACCGTTTTCGGACATTTGGGAACGGGAAAGAGAGAATATGCGTCACGCCCCAGGTGGCTTTCGCGCGCGGATGGGTGCATGGTTCAGTTCGAAATCCTTGAAAAGCTCGATCGCAAAGTTCGAAGGACAATACCAGGATGGCCGCAGGAAAAATCGCGAACTGATCCTGCAACTCGCCAGTCGTGCGTTTGAACTGGAAGAGGGCCGCAAAGCGACCAATGCCCTCGAACTGGTTCCTGGCATTCTCAGTGAGCTGCCCGTGGATCCCACCACCAGCACGAACATGATTGCGCTTCCGTGATTTCCATTGGCGCGAATCAGAATCGAAAGTTCAGTCTAATTCTTTTCCAGCTGGGAAAGTTCCACGGCTCCAGTTTCGTTGAACCTGATCTGAAGGCCATTCAGTTCCAGCGTCTTCTCAATGGCGTAGAGCAATTCCGACCGTGTTACCGGCAAAGTGATGATCAATTGCGTCGGCTGTCGATCGAACCTTTCCGGAACGATCGCACCACGTCCGGTCAGTTTTGCGTAATTCTCCACAAGTGCACCGGCGGTTGCCGCACGCGGCGGTGATGGATTGCCAGGCTTCGCAGCAGGAGCACTGAACGCGGTCAGTTCCGCAGCGTCCAGTAACGGATCCTCTCCACGAGCCGGAGCGCCGCTCTTCACTTTCTCAGCATCGCGCAACGGCACCGCCTGAAAAAAGCGTTCGCCATCTTCGATCACTGCAATGCCGTTGAACAGAAGCGTCATGCGAATGGCGTAGATAACCTCGTCACGAGTCAACGACTTCCGCGAGGTGAGCGTCAGAGAAACCGGCGGCAACGGAGTGGGTTTGAGAACATTCCGACCCGACAATTCTGACAGCACTGCGAACACGGGCGGAAGGTGCATGTTTCGAAAATCAATCGTTCCTCCCGCGGCAACGCTTTTTGAATCAGAACCGCTTGAAGCCGGCAAAGATCCGCGAATACGCTCAACCTGTTTGATTGCAGGCGAATTGCTCAATCCGGCAGGAACGATCCAAACGAATTTTTCACCATCGTGGATCACATCGATCTTCCGCTCTCGCAATGCCGACTCGATCCTCTCGAGAGCCTTTTCGCGATCGACTGAGGCATCGGCGATGTCCAGTTCCTGAAGCGTCGGCAGGTCACGCAACGCCTCAGATCTCAAGACGGTTTTTCCGGAAAATTCGGCGTAAATTGTCAGAAGAGGATTTCCGGAACGACTGACAACAAGCGGTTGCGACCAGGCTGAAAACATGTTCAAACCGAGCAGCAACGCGACTGCAATTCGAGGGAAGGTCTTCATGGCGCGAGCAACATTTACCGCCCGGGAATTGCTGTCGAGTGAAAAGGCGGCTGAAATACGGCCGGTTGAAGTCGGAAACCGGCCAGAACCATCAATCAACTGCCGCGATAGACACACCGCGCTGTGCAGGTCTCCGCGACGACGATTTCCTTCAGCAACGGCAATCGCGGTTTTAGCTTCTGCCAGATCCAGATGGCGATGTTCTCGCTCGTGGGATTTTCCAGCCCGGGAATTTCGTTGAGATAATAGTGATCGAGCTTTTCCCAGACCGGTTTGAACGCGGCGGAAATGTCCGCGTAATCCATCACCCACCCCAGCTTGGGATCGCACTCGCCTTCGACCATCACCTCGACAGAAAAGCTGTGCCCGTGCAGCCGCCGGCATTTGTGTTTCTCCGGCAAATGCGGCAGCAGATGCGCGGCTTCAAATTGAAAGGTCTTTCTCAGTTCCATATCAGTCAGGCTCGAGGCTTTAGGCTCCGGGCAAGAGGCTGTTTCGGGCGCGAATCAATGCTCCCAGCATCTTGCCCATTTCAGTACATTCAGAAAGCAATGACCGCACCGAAGTGTCGTTGAAACATCCGACTTCCCGGGCAATTTCCGATTGTGTTGCAAGCTCGGCAAGCGGCCCCTTTGCGATGTGAAAGGATCGAATGGACTCCCGATCCGATCTCCGTTCGTCACCTTCCGCAATGTTGCTCGGCACACTGACGGCGCTTCGGTGCAACTGGTCTATCAACGAGAAGTCGCGCCGGATGCTCTCGTGTCGCGTCAGTCGATAGACTTCGACAGCCAACGCTTTATTCTTCTGCCAAACAAGCATTCCCCTGAATCCATTCTGAGCTGTTTTCATAATCCCTCTCGCCTAAAGCCTGACGCCTGGAGCCTCTTCATTCATTTTCCCAATCCGTCCACAGGATTAAATCACCGATGGCCGGTCGTCCGTCATGCCTCCAGGCAAGTGGTGGATCCTGCATCTGGCCGAGCGGGCACACCCGCGTCACACCCCAACGCGCGAGCTGAACAGCAAGTTCACGGGAACGGGCCTCAGATGCAGCAATGCCCACGGTCGAAATTTTTCCACGGAAAGCGTCTGCATTTTCCAGGGTTGTCTTCAAATCCGCAGCCGGCTTCACATAGACGAAACGATTCAGACACGAGAGTTGAAACCGTGGATCCGATTCGTAAACGACCGTCCACGCGGTGGAATTCTCACTTCGCCAGAAGCGCGTCTCGGGCGAGTGCGCCGCGCGAACTTCGTAAAAGGCACGCCGGGATGCGATCGCAGCGGCATCCGCGGCTGGAAGTTGTCCTCGCGGTTCGCTTCTCTCCCGAGCGGCCAACTCCTGCGCCAGCAGCTCCGCAAACGGCTCCGCGTCATGAATGCCGCCCGGCTCGACATAGATCACGTGCGGCGACAAACAGCCGAGCTGGTTCCACGCAATCACATCCGTTGCCGCGCGGGCGATGACCTTCTTCGCATTGAACCCGCTCAACGCCTCCTTCGTCACGTAACCGAAGCTGACGCGATGTCCGTAGCCAACGAAGCGGGTTCGCGACGGAATTCGTTGTCGAATGGCCGCAAGCGTTTCATCGTTTCCGGTCGCAGTGACACAATCCGCTTCCACAAACAGCGCCTCTTCCAGCGGAATGTTCCCGCCACACCATTCTGCCAGTTCAATGCACGATCCGATCTTGCGATCCTCGTCGTAAATCGAATGTGCGAAAAGCCGCGGCAGAAAGGAGGCTCCGGTGGCGCATTTCATGAACTGCGCCGAACGCGTCAGCAATCCCAGCGCGAGACTCATGAACGCGGGATTGGGAAGGTTGCCCGCGGCGATGTGCACCAGCAGTTCGGGTGCGGAAACGATTGCGCCGCGCGATTCCTTTTCCTCGTTCGCAGTTGAAAGGATTTTTTCGAGACGCAGTTCGTGCCCGAGTTCCTGCACGAGCAAATTCCGGAATGCCTGCGGTGTGAATCGTTTGAAGAATCGGTCGAGCCCGGCAGCCAGGGTTTCACACGAAAATCCCGTCGCATTCGGTCCCTGCTCCAGAGCCAGTTTTCGAAATGGATATTCCGGATGCAGCCAGTTCTCGGCAACGCCACACAGCAACTCAATGATGCTCTCGGTCGAACGTGGAAGCAGATACGCCTCGCGATTGCGTCGCAACGTCTGGCACGCCTCGGTGATCATCGTCGGGCTCAGCTCTGCTTCAGCCGGAAGATCGGCGAGAAAGTAATTGGGAAGAAGCACGGTGTCTTTGATCTATGATTTACGATTTATGATTTATGATTTGGCAGTCTTTTCACGCCTTCACGCCTTCACGCCTTCACGCCTTCACGCCTTCACGCCTTCACGCCTTCACGTTTCACTTCACCATCAACGAACAGCCTCGGGGTTCGCTGCGTTCAGCGCGACCGAGCAATTCAAATCCATCGCCACGGCGGATTGCCAGGTCTTCCGTCTGAATTGCCATCACGGAGAAAACATTCGCCAGATCGAAAATTCGGAGAATGCCTGTTTCGCCGTCATTCACCTCAGCACCGGTCTCGGGCGAGATCACCTGAACTCGGGCCCAGGGAGGAAACTGGAAATTGCGGATTGCGGATTGCGGATTGCGGATTTCATAAGCTTGCGAGCTGAGTTCGCTCATGCCGTATTCGCACACGATGTTTTCATTCGGAATTCCCAATTTCTTTGAAATGAGTGCGTGTAGTTCGGTTTTTGGCATCACACGGGAGCGGCCCTTGTAGCCGCCGGTTTCCATCACACGCGATCCGGCGGAAAGTTCAAAACGAAGATTCTGTTCCGTCAGATGATCGATGAGATGAACGAAGGAAAACGCCGTTCCCAGAACAAACACCGGCTGTTTCGATGCCGCTGAGTCTGCAATCATCTTCGTCGCGGCTGAGAAATCGAGAGTCCAGCCACCATCGGTTCCAATCATTCCAACGAAAACAGATTCCGGCGCGTTTACTCTGGATCGAATCGTTTCGAACATGTGAACGAGCGACGAGTTCGGCGCCTCCTTCGATCGCGGCGTCAGAATCATCAATCGCAAATCATTCGTCGCCAGCCGCACATTCTGCTCGAACCACGGCCACAGCGACGCTTCATAAAGTGCGATCGATTCCGTGGAATGAAAGTGTCGGCTGGGACGTTGTTCCGTTGTGCCGCTTGAATGAAATACTGCCACGCGCTCTTCCGGCGAAAGACTGGTCAGTTCCCATTCCTTGAAAGCAACCGTCGGCACGGCGGGAATCTGTTTCCAATGTGTGATGGAGTTCGGCGTCACGCGACGCGCTTCACAGAATTTTCGATACGCCGGATTGCGAAGGAACTGCAGTCCGAACAGCACGATCGCCATTCCGTTGAACTCAATGTCCAGATGCTGGCGCAAAGCGAGATCGTCGGCAGGATCGAGGTAGAGCGAATCTGTGGAAGCGATTCCAATGAAATCGCGCAGGCGCGCGGCGAAGACTGACAGTTCTGAACTCATGCGGTTTTTATTTGCGGGCTGGTTTTCCGCCACAGCCCGGTCGCGAAACGTAGCAGATGAACGTGTTCGCTCAACCTCTTTTTAGGAACAGACCGAAGCGGCAGGAATTCAGAAGGAGCCGACTCGCACGACCGCCGCGAGACTGGTCAGAGTGCGCGGGAGGGAATCGCAGCCGGTGACGCGGTATTTTTCACTGGGCGACGTCGGAGACCGTTTTGAAACCAGAGTTTCCAGACCATCCAGAACGCTTCGAACATGATCGGACGGGACATCTTGGACTGGCCCTGGAAACGATCGGTAAAGATGATCGGCACTTCGACGACCTTCATCCCCTGACGCCAGATTTTGTGGGTCATCTCGATCTGGAAGCTGTAGCCGTTGGATTGAACATCATCCAGCTTGATTGCCTCCAGTGCGCGGCGGCGGAAGCACTTGTAGCCGCCGGTCGGATCGCTGAACGGCATGCCGGTCACGATGCGAACGTATTTGCCGGCGTTCACGCTGAGCATCAATCGACGCAGCGGCCAGTTGATCACGCGAATGCCGTTCACATAGCGCGATCCCAGAACAAGGTCCGCGTCCTTCGCAGCTTCAAGGAACGCAGGCACGTCGTCCGGATTGTGCGAAAAATCGCCGTCCATTTCGAAGATGAACTCGTATCCGCGTTCGAGCGCCCATTTGAAGCCGGAGATGTAGGCACGGCCGAGACCGTTTTTTTCCTGACGATGCAGTACGTGAATGGACGGATTCTCGGCGGCGAGTTGATCGGCCAGCTTGCCTGTGCCGTCGGGAGAATTGTCATCGACCACGAGCAGATCGACCGAGACTGGCAGGGATAATAGCCGTTTGGCGAGCGGCGGAAGATTATCGCGCTCGTTGTACGTCGGCACAACCACCAGCGTCTTGTTCATGCGTTTGAAAACCCGGAGATAAGTAGCCGAGCGAACAGGCCAAAACAAGCGGGCATTTCGCCGAACACACCGATTGCGCCGGTCCTCAGCTTCCTCTGGCGTCCCCTTGAGATATGCAGACGTCAAGAGAACGGGAAAGTAACAGGAACAGGATGATGATGGATCGCGGACTGGGTTCGATCAGCTGTGGCGGAAAGTGATCCGCGCCTTGCCAAGATCGTAGGGGGACATTTCCACGTTCACGCGGTCGCCGACGCTGATTCGGATGAAGTTTTTCCGCATCTTGCCGGAGATGTGAGCGAGGACTTCGTGACCGTTCGGGAGAGCAACTCGGAACATGGTGCCGGGCAACACCTGGGTGACGGATCCGACCAATTCAATAGGTTCTTCTTTTGGCACGCGACAGATCGAATTGAATTTCGGCATTTGATGCCACCGCCTCCTCGAAAAAGTCAATTCTTTTGGTGGTAATTACCTCCTTTCCCATGGTCTTATTACCGAACTTTCCAGACATGGAAAAACCTGGGGTGAAGGAAGCAAGAACACGGACGATTGCGTTCCTATCCGGTTTGATGCCGCCCGGGGAAAATCATGGACAAATCACACGAAGCCGCTAGAGTCCCGCGCACCGATATGAAGAGCAATTTATTCAAGAACATCCTTGAGTGGGTTATTGCCACCGGGGTGCTGCTTTCGATCATCTTCTTCGTTCAATACTTCAACCGGACCAAGGAACTGCGAAGCCTGCAATTTCAGGTCGGTCAGGTTCAACAGAATCGCCAGATTCTCAATATGCTCCTGCTGGAGACCGCGGAATACAACAAACAGAGGCCCGATGCGAATCTCACCCGTTTGCTGGAGAGCGTGAAGGCTCCGGCCGCAGCCAATTCCGCCAACTCAAATCCCGCTCCGAAATCTGCCCAATAATTTGCAAGCGTATGGAACAGCCCACCCATTCTCCTGAATCTGCCGATCTGAAACAGCAACTGGCCGATCTCCGTCGCCAGACCGCGTGGCTTTATCTCGGACTTGCAGTCCTCAGCCTCACCGTGGCCGGATTCATCGGTGTGCAAGCGCGACGTGCGGCCAAAGATCTGGATCTCATCCGCCCCGCATCGATGCAGGCCGTCGAGACCTATCGGAAGGAAGAGCCGCTCGTCAAAAATTTCGTCGGTCAACTGGAGGCCTATGCCCGTTCGTCGAATCCGGATTACAACCAACGGGTTTTCAGCCGTTATGCAAACTGGGCCAAAGGCACTCCCGCACCTGCCGCTCCGACCTCGGTGACGCCGGGATCAAGCGCTCCGCCAGCCCGGTAAATTTTTCAAACTTTCCCCTCCTGTTCCGCCACCGTCAGCCTCACTCCGCAGGCGGAACAGAAGTTTGCATTCGGAGGACACACCTCACCGCATCCCGGACAGTCCAGGTGCGCTTCCTTGTGCTTGTGATGAATCATCAGGTTCCGAATGTACGGAATCCAGGTGAACGCATAGGCAAAAATGAAAACCGAATCGCGCTGACGCAGCGAGTAGATCAGAAGCAGGATTGACCCTGTCAGGCTCAACCACCAGAACGCCGTCGGCACCACCACCCGTTTCTTTTTCTCGGTGGCATACCACTGGACGAAGAATCGCGAGAAGAACACTGCGTTCCCGATCCAGCCGAGCACCTTCCACGCGCTCCACTCGATTCCCAGGAACCTCCCGTCATGCCAGATCAGATCTGAAAGCCAGTCCATATCAATCCGCGGAGCTTAGGGAATCACCCGTCGCAGCGCGAAGAAATTGTTCAATCGATTCTCATGTTCGTGGTCCTTCGTCATCGCAATCAATTTTCATTCGAATCGAGAACGAACGACGATGACGAACGGCGGCTTTCTTGAGTGCCCCGGAAATTTCTCTTGGCAATCCCGCCCCGCTCTCCTAAAACGAACGCGCTCTTTGAAAACGGTGAGCGAACGCTCATCAGTTACACAGCCAGGTGCAGGGAACCCCGTGAGATTCGGGGACGGTTGCGCCACTGTAACGGGTTACAGACTCCCATCAGCCACTGATCTTCAGAGAATCGGGAAGGCGGGAGCGAGGTTAAACCCGAAGTCAGGATATCGACCTGGTTGTGCTCGTCCGGCGGTGAAGAAGGATGATAGCGGATCGTTGATGGTGAAAATGAAACTCGCAAGAACCATCAGCAATCAGCTTTCAACCCTTCGATTCTTCCGCCACTTCTCCGACAAAGAGAAGGATGAGGCCAGACCTGATTCGCCCGGGGCGAACCAGGATTCGTTGAATGCCTTCATTCTCCGTTTTGCCGGGGGTTGAAGGTTTTTTGTTTATCGTCCCCATCCTTCTCTCCCGCGCTGGTCTCTCTGAAACCGAAATCTCCGCCTTCAATCAGGCGGAACTCAGAAAGAAAGATCAGCATGAAATCAATTCGTTCCGTGTGGCTGGCCATTGCCAGCCTGTCCGCAGTTTCCAGTTACACCCCCACACTCAGCGCCGCGTCCTTCGATGACATTCAGTTCTGGGTTGGCTCGGGCGAAAACCGTGCCGCGCTTGTCATCGATTGGAACGATGGCAAATCATCCGAATCCCTCGTCTGGGGTTATCGCTGGGATGGCACCGCCAATGGCCTCGACATGCTTCAGGCCGTCATCAGCGCTGATCCCCGCCTTTACGGTCATTTCGGCAGCTACGTCTGGGGAACCGCCATTCAAGGACTTGGCTACGATCTGAACGGAAATGGCTTTTCCGTTTCGCCTTCACTGACCTTCGATGCCGGCGGACTCGCCTTCACAACAAGTCCGGACGATCTCCGCACCGCCTCTGATGCCGCGGATCATTACATCGAAGGCTGGGATTACGGGTTCTGGGCGT
This sequence comes from uncultured Verrucomicrobia subdivision 3 bacterium, assembly GCA_937890005.1. GTDB lineage: Bacteria > Verrucomicrobiota > Verrucomicrobiia > Limisphaerales > DASXHY01 > DASXHY01. Next base: position 59,396 of record CALBZA010000029.1, read on the forward strand.
ATTACAACAAATCCAGTGCCGATGAAGCCTGGACGTCCGCGCTGATCGGCGCTGAGTTTCGCGCTCTGTCAGATGGCGTTTGGGATGGCTACAGCTTCGCGCCGGAATTCTCGGGTCCCGAACCAGGCGAACCTTTCGCCGCGCCAATCCCGGAGCCCACAATCTTCGCAATGACATTCCTTGGCGCGGGAATTGTCCTGTTCCGCCGTGTCCGCGCAAACCGTGATTGATTCAATCTGGCTGGCGGTGAACAAACCTTCATCGTCAGCCGAACGAAACTGTTTCATGCATTGTTTCAAGAAACATTGGAATGCACTTCCGGGAATGATCTTTCTGGCGGTGACAGCCCTTGCGCTTGCGACCGGTTCAACTGTCCGCGCCGGATCGTTTGCAGCGCAGGTGATAAGCGCCCAGGGTCCTTTCGGTCCGTCGCTTTACAATGACCCGGCCAGCATCCTCGGCGCTCCCGCCACGAATTATTTCGATTCCGCTTCGGCTCCGATAACACGGGTCAAACTGAACGAGCCGGTCTGGGGCCAGAACGTTTCCGACGGCGTGAGCAACAAACTGATTCTGACACTGAACTCCGGAAGTTTTGTCATCGTTGGATTCGACGAACCGATCACGAATCATCCCGCCAATCCTTACGGGATCGACTTCCTTGTGTTCGGAAACACGTTTTACGTCGCGAGCACGTTTGGCGATGCCGCGAACTTGAACACGACAACGATGTTCGGGATGGCCTTCGAAGAACCGGTGCTGGTGTCTGTGAGTCCGGGCTTCACCGGCCAGCCCGGTGAAGATCCCGACGATCCCGCAACCTGGCCGTGGTATCGCTATGACAACGGGCCCTTCGGCGATGGGATATTTCCCACTCACGCATATCGATGGAACCGCGACGAAGCGGGATGGACCGAGCAGCTCATGGACTTCACGAAACCGGTCAATCCTGCATTCGAAAGCGTGTTCGCAGCCGGCGGCATTTCCGTTGCGGATGCGATCGATCTTTACACCGGATCGGGCGGCGGAGCGGGATTCGATCTCACACCGTCCGGTTTCGACTCGGTGCGGTATGTGAAGATTGAAGCGACGGAAGAATTCAGCAGTGGTGAGATCGATGCGATTTCCATTGTCCGAAGAATGACCTTGGGCGACACGCTGAGTGTTTCGCCGTTGAACATCGCCAACAACAATGCCCGCCTGTTTTTCCAGGAACTGGACGCGCCGGATCGAACCGCTGTGTCAGTCAGCTTCACCGAATTAAGCGACCTCGCGCAGGTCACTGCGACGGATTTTTCGGCCGAAGCGATGACGAATGTTGTTGGAAACGTGTTGAACTCCGTCGAACTCATTCTCACAAATCTCCTGCATTCGGATCCGATCGCTTTCACAGCCGATGTTGCGATCGGAACAGGCGCCGGTTATAGCGGCACTGGCGGCGATCTCCGATTGTTTCAATGGAATGACAGCATTTGGAAATCGATTCCATTCACATACAACCCGACATCCCGATCCGTCATTGCGGGCGGCGTCACGAACCTGGGTGCGTTTGCTCTGGTTCAGCTGGTCGCGCCGGCCATGACGATTTCCCGAACCGCAACCGGATTTCGTTTTGAATTCGATGTCGTGCCCAACCTCCTGCATACGCTGGAACGCTCGACGAACCTGATCCACTGGACTGCGATCACGAACTCCACTCCGCTGACATCCGGCTTGGTTTCCTTTGAGGATGACACGGCTCCGGAACCGCAGGCGTTTTATCGTTTAAGGCTCACGATCGACTGATGAGTGTCACATTGAAAAAACCAACTGCGTTTCGGAACGGAAACGCGCGCCGCGCGATTGCAGCACGGCGCCGCCATTCGTCTGACGCAGCGCACGCATTCGGTTTCACGCTCATCGAGTTGCTGGTGGTGATCGCCATTATCGCGATTATTGCGGCGCTTCTGCTACCCGCTCTGGCGAATTCGAAACTCGCCGCCAAACGCATTCATTGCCTGAACAATTTGAAGCAGATGGGCGTTGCCGCCCGCATGTATGTCGATGATCAGCGCGATTTTTATCCCGTGGCCTATTACACGGATTTCGTGAACGGCGCGACGCATCACGTGGCGTGGGATCTCACGACGATCAAAGGTCCGACGGATCAGGTTGTGCCCGGACTGCTCTGGCAGCATCAAGGCAACACGGCGATTCAACAATGTCCGTCGTTCAACGGCGCAGCCAACTGGTTGAACGATCCCTACACCGGTTACAACTACAACACGAGCTACATCGGACACGGTCAGGGCGAAGACATTCCGGAGCCGGCAAAGGCCGCGAGTGTGAAGCACCCGGTGGCCACGGTGTTGTTTGGGGACGGCCAGTATGTCGCCGGGGCAAACAAGTTCATGCGTGCACCATGGGCGAATCCCGGCGACGTCAGTTTCGGAAGCCGTTGGTCCGGCACGCAGGGATTCCGTCACCAGAAGCGAAGCAACGCGGCGTTCTGCGACGGTCACGTGGAGTCGATGTCGCAGCGTTACACGACCAATGCGAACGGCAGCAGCAAGGTGGCGGCGGGCACGGGATTTCTCTCCGCCGACAATTCGCTCTATGACCTCGAGTGACACACAGGATGAACCGGGAGCCTGAACCGCACGATCCTGCACGATGCCCGCTCTGCGGCGGCCCGAACAACTGCCAGCTTTGCACCTCGGCCGCCTACAAAGGTCCCTGTTGGTGCGCAAAAGTGCAGATTCCGGAAGCCCTGATCGCGCAAGTTCCCGCTGTATTGCGCAACCGAAGTTGCATCTGTGAACGGTGCGTGAAGGCATTCCAAGGCAAAAGGGTTGCTTCCGACGCCCGCCAGGAAAAGTTATTACCCGGCGATTTCTACTTTGATTTGGGCGGCCTGATGGTTTTCACTAGCGCCTACCACTTACGCCGCGGTTACTGCTGCAACAGCGGCTGTCGTCATTGTCCGTATCGCAGCACGGGGAAGGGTATTGGATGATGGATTGTCTGCAACGGATCGTCTGCCTGTCAGCGGAGGCCGCTGACTGGCTTTGTAGAATCGGAGTGTGGGATCGCGTCGTGGGAACGACAGCGTTCTTTGCACAGCCGCCCGACATTGCCCCCAAGCCGCGCGTCAGCGGGTTCAGCTCCGGAAACATCGAGGAAATCATCGCGCTTCGACCCGACCTGGTAATCACCTTTTCCGACGTCCAGGCAACCATTGCCGCCGAGTTGATCCGGCGCGGCATCCAGGTGCTCGCGACCAACCAGCGTTCGCTCGCCGAAACAGAAGCCACACTCGCCCAGCTCGCCCGCATCGTCGGCCGCGAAGCGGAAGCTGAACCGCTGCTGCTGCGATTTCGCACCAGTCTTGCAGCACAGGATCCCCTGCCCGATTCGCCGCGCGTTTACTTTGAAGAATGGCCCGATCCGATGGTGGCGGGAATCGGCTGGGTGAGCGAATTGATCGAACGCGCGGGCGGCCGTGATGTGTTCGCTCATCTCAGAACGAAACGTTCTGTTTCGGAACGAATGATCCAGCCGGATGACGTGCGCCAGGCCGATCCCGAAATCATCCTCGTTTCGTGGTGCGGCAAGCCGGCGAACTTCGAAACGATCACATCGCGCCCCGGCTGGAGCCGCATCACCGCCGTCCGCACCCGGCGGCTCATGGAGATCCCCTCGGAAGACATTCTTCAACCCGGGTTCCGGCTCGTCTATGGATACGAACGGATTCGCGCGCTGCTGCTCAATTCCGTGATGGCACAGGGAGTGTGATTTGAATGCGGATTTTGATCGCGGATTGCGGATTTTGGGGACGGTGCTGAAGCACACCGAATAATCCCGAGCTCACTTCAATGGTTAATGCGCGAGGCGCGAGGTCATGGCGTAGATGATCAGCAGCAGGAGAATGACTCCGAGGCCGAAGAAGAAATAGCCGAACGATCGCGCGATGCTCTTCCAGTTTTCCCACTCGTCCTTCACGCGATAGGTGTCGAGCCGGCCTTCAGCGACCAGCCGGTCGTACCAGCGTTTCCGCTCGTGCAACATTTCCGCTTTCGACACCCGGCCGGAGAAAATCACGGTGTCCATCGGGAACTTCTCAATCCGGAAATGCGTATTGAAGAAGTGAATTGAGAAGATGAATCCAGCCGCCAGCAGCGCTTCATCCGAATGAATGATCAGTGCAACGTTGATGATCCAGCCCGGCAGGAATCGCGTAAAGAATTCCGGGAACCACAGGATCATGCCCGACGACCCGATGATGAACACGCCCCAGAACACGGCGAAGTAATCGAACTTCTCCCAATACGTCCAGCGGTCGAACTGCGGCTTTTCTCCCTTGCCGAAGAACCATTTGTTGTGCGCGACGAAATCCCTCCAGTCCTGCCAGGTTGGAACCATCGAATCCGGTCCGAATAGAATTCCGAACAACCGTTTGGGCTGGAGCTTTCCGGTTTCGGGATCGCGCAGTTTTCCGCGTCCTTTCCATGCTTTGCCGATGAGAGATGCGACGTGCAGTCCGAAATAGAGGAACGTGATCACCGCACCGAATCGATGCAGCGTCCGCGCTGTTTCCGCTCCACCGATCACTTCGAACAAGGCTTTTGCCCAGCCGGTGTAATAGAACTTCAGCGGCATGCCGGTGATGACCAGCAGCAGAAAGCTTGAGACCACCAGGAAATGCAGGAAGCGTTCGAACGGCACAAACCGCGTGAACCATTCGCCATCCTTCTGCGTTTCGGCCTTGGCTTCGCGGAATTTCTTCGAGTCGCTCAGATACAGCCAGACGGCACGGATCAGCCAGACCACCGTGTGCAGTCCGAAGAATGTGAACACGCTGATCAACAAACCGGTCATCGCAACAAACACCGCGTGCAGCACCGGGTAGTTTTCTTTGTCCAACGGATTCGCGTGGGGTTTGTATTCTGTAAATCCCATCGTCGCATCCGGATGACATTGCTGGCACGTGGCTAGAATGTTGGTTTGCGAAAGACGCGAGGCGGGATCCGAGTGCGGCAGCACATCGTGATGCCCATGGCAGTCGTAACAGGCGGCCACGTCCGGCGCGACGTTCGGTTTGCCCAGCGCCATCGCCTTGCCATGGTAGGTGTCGCGATAATGTTCCAGTCGATCCTCATGGCATTTGCCGCATCGCTGGTCGCTGACCATTTTGAAGTGGCCGTTCTTCGGCGTTTCCACTTCGTGCGCGGTATGGCAGTCGGTGCAGACCGGTCCTCGTTTGTCGCCGGCAAGAAGCAGTTTTCCGTGAACGCTCTTGTTGTAAATCTCCTCCACGCCCACATGGCACTTGCCGCAGGTGTCGGCGATGTTTGCGTGGTGAATCGGCGATTCGCGATCCACGCCACGCTTGATTCCATGCGTGCCATGGCAGTCGCTGCATGAGGGGGCGACGATCAATCCTTTTTCGAGAAGCGCCACGCCATGGATGCTGTCCTTGTAATGCGCGGCGGCCTCGGGATTCTTCATCCGATATTCCTCCGTGAGACCCGGATTGCTGTGACATTTCGCGCAGGTCTGCGGAAGGTTGAGTTTGAAGACTGGTGAATCGATCGATTTCACCGGCCCGATCTCATGCGATCCATGGCAATCCCAGCAATCCGCCGCGCCCGAAGCGCCCAACTTGTGGCTTAATCCGTGGATGCTGGTCGCGTATTCCTTGCCTGCCTGTTCATGGCAACTGCTGCAATCGGGCGGCGGCAGCTTGCTCTCATGAACCAGATCCGTGATCCCGACGTGACAATCGATGCAGTCCAGGCTGCCATGAATGGATTTGTTGAACGCGTTTGTCGCCACCAACAATGAAACGGTTTTACCATCCACCGTCCGCGTGGTGGTGGGATCGAGATGGCACTCAAGGCAATCGGTATTGGAAATTTTTTCAGCGGCAAACCCGGGCGCGGACAGGAAAAGCGCGAAGAATATCAGGACGACGTTCGTAAGGGCCCGAATGACGCGCAACACGAGCGGGGACGGCTTTCGTCCAGGATTCATTACAACTCCTTTGTGGTGGAGATCTCGATAGAATTGTTTCGAAATGACGCGAATGCGCTCGGCGGCCGATTGCTCGTCCGTCAAAAGATCCGCATTGGAAATCAAACCGCAACTACGGGCCGCCGGTGTGGCAGTCGTTGCACGATCCATCCACTTCGTCTCCCGGATGTCTGAATGCTTGTCCATTTGGAGAAATCAGGTTCAGCTCGTCGCCCGCACCCTGCGCGAGAATTGTGTGGCAGGAGACACAGTCGCTGGCCGGAATTTTCCTTTTCCCGTCGAGCGATGTGTGGCGTCCGTCATGGCATCGGAAACAGCCGGGCCAATCCTTGTGCCCGATGTTTTCAGGATAGGCGCGCCAGTCGGCCTTCATTTCAGGGAAGAAGTTCTGGCTGTAGATCGTCTGCACTTCTTTCACGATTTTTTCCGCGTCAGGACGGTTCTGGTAACTGTTGCGAAGGGCTGTCGCGATGGCGTGAAGGGCCTGTGATTCGGTGTCATATTTTGCGGCCAGCACTCTCACCGCATTCGATTTTACCCACGGGATGCTCGGATCGATCTTTCCGATGCTCATGGCGAGATCGACGGCGTCGTTTGGCGAGCGGTAGCGGTGTGACGGACGGTTGTGGCAATCCATGCAGTCCATTTGCCGAACTTCCATGTTGGCAACTTCGTTGGTGAAACGCGGCAGCCGGTATTCGGTCACGTTGCCCCTGGGATCGGTCACGCGAACCCACGGAATGTTCTGACGGCGGTCGTCGGTGGCGACATATTCAATCTTGTTGTCCTGGCTGACGTGCCAGTGAATGCCGCCAGGCGTTCCATGTGCCGGGTCGGCGCCGCCAACCTTGAGCGAGAGGCGGACCGCATATGGTGTGTTGGTTTCGTCGGCAAGATAATGCTGGTAGGTGCGATCGAGATTGCCGCTGAACTTGTTCGGCCAGTGGCATTGCTCGCACGTTTCACGCGCGGGACGCAGGTTGCGGATCGGAGTGGGAATCGGGCGCTCAAAATCACCCGTCAGCACACCGATCAACTGATGCATTCCATTCATCTTCGCCTTCACATACGCGCCGGCGCCGTGCCCGACATGGCACTCCACGCAACTGACGCGCGCGTGCGGCGAATTCTGATACGCGACGAACTCCGGCTTCATCGGCACGTGACACGCCTGCCCGCAGAACTGAACCGATTCGCTGACCTGATAACTCTGATAGCTGCCGATCGCCGTGCAGAGCAGGAAGACAAGGCTGCCGATCACAAAGTAACGGAGCTTGCGGCGATCGCTGGGACGGGAAAGATCCACCGCGATCAGGCTGGGCGGCGCCCCTGAATCCGCGCGGAAGCGTCGGCGTTCAAGCCAGAAACCCAGCGCCATCAATCCGAGGCCGAAGAAGAGAAACCCCGGCGCGATGACGTAGGCAAGAATGCCAAGATACGGATTGCCGGCCGAATCGAACAGGTCGAGCGCGAACAGGCACAGAAAGGCAAAGAAACTTCCAAGGGCGACGACAGCGCCGGAGAAGCTGATCCAGTTGCGGAAAAAACGTGTCTTGGATTGTGGTTTCGTGTCGTTGCTCATGCGGTAAAGCGCGGGACTCATTCGTCCTGCACTGTTTCTGCGTCATTCTGGCGATTACTTCTGAAGGTGCGCATGTACGCCACAGGCGCCCTGGCGTCTGCCCCGGATCCGGGGCATCGCCCACTCGCGGTGAACGATCACCATTTGTGCACAGGCTGCGGCAGGACCCGCCGGACGGCGCGATTCACTGCACCTGCGGCGCCCCGGGACTCCAGGCACTGCCGCACTGTGACTTACTTCTTAAGACTGCGCAGGTAAGCGACGAGACCCTTGACTTCGTCATCCGAGAGACCTTCAGTCGGCTTCATGAGGACCTTGCCGTCCTTATCCTTGACGCCTTCCTTGATCGCCTTGATGGCGACGTCGTCCTTGAGTTCATCCTGAACCTTGGCGCTGGAGTAATCCTTGGCGCCCAGCTTCTGGCCCATCTTGGTGTCGCCCTTGCCTTCAGCGCCGTGGCATTTGGCGCAGAGCTTGTCCCAGTTGGCCTTGTTGTCGGCAGCGGAGCTGTTCCATGCGGCCATCAAGCCGATGGCGATTACGAGGAGGAGAGTTTTTTTCATATTCGTTGGTGCGTTCGAGGCTTTGTTGCCTGTGCATCAACCATCGGAAAATCGGAGAAAACCCACTACGCGCCGCTTGCCCAAGACTCCTCTTTTTTTGACATGACAAAAAAAAGAGATGCTTCGAGTTTCGTCCCCTCAAGTCCCGCAAAATAGGATTTAGAAGGATGGATTAAATCGGACCCGGTTCGGAAATAATCTTCGGTCTGAGAAACAACCTTCGGGAACGAAGGTAAATTCGGAAGCGGATTTGTTGCACGATCGTCAATCGAACCGAGCGATCGTCTTCACCTGAAGCACACCGTTTCATTTCTCAAATTCCGTCCGCCCGACTCACCGGCAGCAGACGAAAAATCGTTGCAACGCACGACGCTCAGAACACGTTTCGATCTCACTGGAAAACTTTTCGAGCCAATCCCCCACTGCGCGCGACATCAAAAATCATCAATAAATACAGGCAAATTCGAGCTGCAAAAAAAGCACTGATTTTGACAAGCACCGTGTAGTGCAGAAGTGACATGCGGCCTAACGTGGGCCAGCATCGTGGAAGCAAGCCACCATATAAGTGTTGCGCTGGAATCCGACAAAAGGAGACGTCCTCAATCTGGTTCACACGCTCACCTGCCAGAGACCGCCTTCGGTTGTCCGCGCGATTTTCTCGACAACCGTTTCGTCTATGCGGTCGTTTCCGCACGCGCCCGCGGCCTGTCGATCGGGGTGAACCTGAATCCCGACAAGCAATGCAACTTCCATTGTGTGTATTGCGAGGTGCATCGCGACGAACCGGCCCGGGAAACCATGCTCGACATCGATGTCATGGCGCAGGAACTGAAGCGCACGCTGTCGTTCGTGCTGGCGGGACGTTTGCGTGAGCGTCCGTGGTATCGCGCACTTCCGGACGAACTTCTCCAGCTGCGTCACGTTGCCCTGAGCGGTGACGGCGAGCCGACCTTCTCGCCTTCGTTCGTCGAAGCGATGCAGGCGGTGGTGCACGTTCGTGCGCTGGGTGGATTTCCGTTCTTCAAACTGGTTTTGATGACGAACGGCACGGGACTCGACCAGCCCAACGTCCAAAACGGTCTGAAGTTCTTCACGAAGTCCGACGAAATCTGGATCAAGCTCGAAGGCGGCACCCAGGCCTACCTCGACAAGGTCAATCACCCGAGTGTGCCACTGGAAAAAATCCTTTCGAACATCCTGCTGACGGCACGACAGCATCCTGTCGTCATCCAGAGCCTGTTCCCTGCGATCAACGGAGAGGAGCCGCCGCTGGAAGAAATCGAGCAATACGCGCAACGCCTCAAGGAACTGAAGAACAACGGCGCGCAGATTTCACTCGTCCAGATTTATTCCGCCACACGCCCGGCGCCCAATTCAGCCTGCGGCCATCTGCCGCTCAAAACGCTTTCCCGCATCGCACAAGCCGTGCGCCAGGCGACGGGACTGAAAGCAGAAGTTTTTTAGCACGCCGGCCCTCCGGGGCTTCACCTCCTACCGGCCTGCGAGTTCCAAGCCGCAGGCCGGATCCCCTTTCAGGAACAGCTCGGTTCTAAGGATTCAATTCGGGAAAACTGACCGATCCGACCATTTGCACCAGCGTTTCGAAACTCGACGGCTTCACAAAAAACCAGTTCGCTCCGCCGGCCAGCGCGCGTTCCTTGTCATCACGAGAAAGCGACGCCGTGAACACCAGCACCGGAACGTTGAGAAATTCTTTTTGGGAACGAAGCCACTGCAAGAACTCCAATCCGCTCAAACACGGCAGCTTCAGGTCGAGCACAATAGCCTGTGGGAGCGGAAACTGGATGCGATCGACAAAAACACCCTCACCAGTCAGATACGCCCTCGCCTGCTCGGCATCTGGAACACGATGCAATACGGCCTGGAGCTTCGCGCGTTCACAGGCTTTCTGAAGCAGGATCGCGTCATTCTCATCGTCCTCGACGTGCAAAATCGTCAACGGTCTGAAATTCTTTCGCGCCACGAATAACTGTCGGAAAAATTTTTTCTGCACTGGCAACCAGCCGGTTTAACAGGTCCCATCCCCTCGCACTATGAACACCGTTCAACAAACAAAAGCAAGTGGGTGTTTCCCGGACCAGCAAACCACACCTCGGGGAAAGTTCGACCATTCCTGATCGATTCGAACATCGGGTCATCCCAATTCTCATTGGACGCAGCAACGGCTTCCGCGACAATGACGCGCATGAGTGGATGGCGGAAGCATCCGTTGCGCGTCGCAGCCCGACTTCTCTGGTTCGGAGTCGAGCTGGTGTTGGGCGCCGTCCGATACATTCCCAACTGCGCATTTCAAACAGGGGACGCTCTCGCCTCGGCTCAAGCCCGGTGGCTTCAAAGGACCGCCTGCCGCATCCTTCGAATTTTGAACCTCACGATCCAGACCGACGGCCCGGTTCCCCGCGCGGGATTGCTGGTGAGCAATCATCTCGGCTATGTCGATGTTGTCGTAATCGCATCGCTGGTTCCGTCACGGTTTGTTTCAAAATATGAAGTCAAGCATTGGCCGGTGTTTGGAACTTTCGCCCGGCTTGCCGGAACGATTTTCGTGCAGCGCGAACGGCGGTTGCAGACCGTCGAAGCCGCGTCAGAAATCGAGCAGGCATTTTCAAACGATGTGCTTCTTGTCCTGTTTCCCGAAGGAACCAGTTCCGACGGCACCAGTGTGCTTCCATTCAAATCGCCACTTCTGGAACCGGCCGTCCGAAAACAGCCTTTAATCACCACGGCATTCATTCGATACGAACTCGATGACGGCGATCCGCGGGAGGATGTCGCCTATTGGAGAGACATGACGCTCATTCCGCACCTGCTCAATCTGTTGAGCAAACGAAGCGTCAGGGCGTTTTTGCGATTCGAAAAAGTCGATTCCATGCCGCCGGATCGAAAGCTTCTGGCCCGTCAGCTTCGCTCAAAAATTTTCCACCTGGGCGGACTGGAAGAGGATTCACAGAAGGAAACCAAGGGAACGAAGAAGGTGGATGTGTCGGACATCAACCGGTGATGTAATTCAAAACGGAATTCCAGGCGAACAGCTCAAAAAAGTGAGCCAGAAAAACGCTTCTTCGTTCCCTTCGTTTCCTTCTGTGAAAGAAAAAGGCTGATTCCGTTGGTGAAACTGCGATGAAGAAGGATGGGGTGGCCAACGGGACTCGAACCCGCAACATCCAGAACCACAATCTGGGGCTCTACCATTGAGCTATAGCCACCGACCGGGCACCAAACTAGTTTTCGCGACACGACACGTCAAGCACCCGGTCCGTCGTTACAGCAGTTCGTCGTGAATTGTCGATTTGTGCCGGGAACAAGTCGCAGCCGCCCGGGAAAGCAGTGTTTGTTGCTCTCGCGAACATTCCCGATGTCCCTAAGTTTCTTCCGCGAACGATCGTTGAAGATTCCCTTTACGACTCACGGTTTTCACCTACAGTCGAACTGTGGTCACCCTCGAAGGCAGCAAAGCGTTTCGCGACCTCAGCCCTGGTGAAATGGAATCATTGCGGCGCGTCGCCAAAGAACAACGTTTCCCTAAAGGCACGGAGATTTTCCGCGAAGGCGATGCCGGCGACGGCATTTATCTTCTAAAAGACGGAAAAGTCGAAATCCGGCTCGCAGCAGGCACAACGGAAACCCGCGGATTCGCAACCATTGCGCCCGGTGAATTGTTCGGCGAAATGGCTGTCCTGGAATTGAAACCGCGATCCGCCACCGCAATCGCGGTTGAGGATTGCATCGTCGAATTCCTGCCGCGAGATGAGTTGCTCGCCGCCATCGAACGATCGCCGCTTCTGGCCATGTCCCTTCTCCGTGAAGTGAGCCAGCGCCTGCGCGATTTCAACCAGCGTTACATTCAGGACGTGCTCCAGTCCGAGCGCCTCGCGCTCATCGGCCGCTTTGCGCGCTCAATCGTTCACGACATCAAAAATCCGCTCAACATCATCAGCCTCAGCGCAGAACTCAGCTGCATGGACAAGGCGCCGGCCGAGTCACGCTTCAAATCCGCCGCCACCATCCGCCGACAGGTGGAACGGATCAGCGACATGATCGGCGAGATCCTTGAGTTCACGCAGGGATCGCGGACGGATGTCATCCTGGCAGAATACGATTACGCGGAATTCATTCGCCAGATTGCCGAGGAATTGAAGCCGGAGGTGGAGTTGCGGAAAACCAACCTTTCCGTCGGAGATCTGCCATCAATGTTCGTCAGGCTCGATCCCAAACGACTGCGACGCGTTTTTCACAACCTGGTTCACAACGCGACTGATGCGATGCCCGGGGGCGGACAAATCTGGATACGTGTTGCTGCGAACGACTCGGAAATCGTCACGGAAATCGAAGACAACGGCCCGGGCATCGCACCGGAGATTGCGGGAAAACTGTTCGAGGCTTTCGCCACGTTCGGGAAGGCACACGGAACCGGTCTCGGCCTTTCGATCTGTAAAAAGATTATCGAAGATCACGGTGGCCGAATCTGGACGCGATCCGAACCGGGCCGCGGCGCAATCTTTTGCTTCGCACTTACCGCCGCGCGGAAATCAATAGTCCAACCCTAAAACCTCCAGCCTCGCGCCTGGTGCCTTTTCAGAACAGGCTGTTGACCGCGATTCCAAGCACGCTCAACGGGCCCTGGTCTTCCAGACCTTCCGTGGCTTTGTCGAGTTTCTGCAAGGTCAGCTTCGCGTTGCGATAAAACTCCTGGTCGTTCACCAGTTTGCCGACTGAACCCTGGCCCTGATTGATCTTCTGCAAAATCTCCTTCAGGTTCGTCATCGAAGCGGTCGTTTCGTTGTAAAGCGCCGGATCCTTCACGAGCTTGCCAATGGTTCCTTCACCCGCATTCACCTGGTCCACCACCTTCCGCGCCTCGGCCAGCGTGAGCTTGATGTCATCCGTCGCATACTGAAGATTGCTGACCGTGTTCAGGCTCGAGACGTAAAGGGCGTCGTCGAAGATCAGCTTGCCCACAGTCCCCTCGCCTTTCGAAATCTGCGATGAAATCGACTGGATATTCGCGATCGTCATCGTAAGCGGCACCTGATTGGCCTTGAGGAAATCGGTGAACGGTCCGAGCAGATTGTCGATCTTGTCGCCGGTGAAACTGCGCGTCAGGTTTTCGACCCCGGATGCGACATTGTCGAGCTTGGTCATGATGGCATTCAGATCCGGCTGCTCGGAGGTTTGGAGAATGGTGTTGTTTTCTGCGATGGGTGCAGACGGCGATCCGAACGTGATCCAGACGGAATTCTGTCCCATCAATCCGGCGAATCGCACCGTGGCCACGCTGTCGGTCTTCACTCCGGCGCTCTTCCGGATTTTCATGGTCACCTTCACCTTGCCCTCGGCGAGTTCGATGTTCTCGACACGGCCAATTTCGACGCCCGCGAGCTTTACACGATCGCCCACCTTCAGTTCCTGGACGGTGTTGAACATCGCGTGCATGTGGTAACCGCGCGTGAACTTCTCGATCCCGCCGATCATCTCCAGGATGAACACGGCGGCGAGCGCGGTCAGAGCCACGAAAATCCCGATTCGGGTTTCCAGTGAATTCTTCATAGATCAACTTTCGTTCAAACGTTTGAAATCCGCGTGCAGAAATTTTCGAATCAACGGATCCGGATTCCCCTTCACTTCGTCCGGAGTTCCCATGGCGATAATTCTTCCCTCATTGATGACCGCGATCCGATCCGCGACGCCGAATGCGAGATCGCGATCGTGCGAGACAACCAGCGAAGTCACATGAATGCGATCGTTCAAATCGCGAATCTCCTCACCAATCACCACAGCTGAAAGCGGATCGAGTTCGCTTGTGGGTTCATCGTAAAGAATCAGCTGCGGCTCGATCACCAGCGCGCGCGCAATCGCAACGCGTTTCTTCATGCCGCCGGAAAGTTCACTCGGCATTTTGTTTTCAGTGCCTTTGAGACCGACGGCTTCGAGCTTCTCCGCAACGATCTGAGAGATTTCGTCCGGTGACTTCAATCCGTGTTCGGCGAGGTAAAGTCCGACATTTTCGCCGACGGTCAATGAATTCAACAGGGCGCCGGATTGAAAGACCATTGCCATGCGGTAGTTATCCATCACCTCGGGCGAACCGATGGGCTTGCCGTTGATCAGGATTTCGCCGGCCTGAGGTTCCTCGAGTCCGATGATGTGACGGAGCAGCACGCTTTTGCCGCTGCCGCTCGGGCCCATGATGACGAAGACCTCGCCGGGCTTCACAGTGAAGTCGATGCCCTTGAGCACTTCCTGCGCACCGAAGCTGCGGCGCAATCCGCGCACTTCGACACTCACACCGCCGTTCTGGGAAAGTGAACCGTTCATTTCAACAGGAGGCGGGTGAGGATGTAATCGAACAGAACGATCAGCACAATGGAGTTCACAACGGCCTTCGTGACGGATCGTCCGATGCCGCGCGGTCCACCGCGTGTGACGAGTCCCTGATGGCAGGAAACCACGCCAATCACGAGCGCGAAGCAGAAGCTTTTGAAGAGGCCGTTGCCGACATCTGCGAGATCGACCACCTCGCGCAGGTTCATGAAGAACGCAGGGAAAGAAATGTCGATGCGGTTGTTCGCGGCCGAAACCATCGCGCCGCCCAACCAGGAAACGAGGATTGAAAAGATGACCAGGAGGGGCAATGCGATGGCCATCGCCAGCATGCGCGGCAGAACGAGGTAATGGATCGGATTGATGTTCATCGTTCGCAACGCGTCGATCTCCTGATAAACGCGCATGGAACCGATTTCTGCCGCCATCGCTGAACCGATGCGTCCGGCGATCAGAATAGACATCATGACCGGCGCGAGTTCCTTACAGGTTGAAATGCCGACCAGTCCGCCGACGGCGCTGGCGAGACCGCGCTCGACGAGAATAGGTCCGGTCTGGAGCGCGATGACACCGCCGATGAAGAACGAAAGGATGCAGACCATCAGCAGGCTGGCGTTTCCGATCTCGAAGAATTGATCGAACACCTTCTGACGCTGCCGCCATGCCAGGGGCACGGCCATCAGCGTGCGCCAGAACAGGACGACCATTTCACCGATGTTTTCGAACATAGTCTTTTTTCAACTCACGCCTGCGTTCGGCCAAGGAGGTGCACTGCTACTTTCCTTCGGGTTTGTTCGCGGGCTTGAACTTCGCGACCGGAATGTAAAGCAGACGCAATCGTTTGGCGTCGGAGTCCGATTGATACTGAAAAAGTCCGAACAGGAGCGAGCATTTTCTGGCTTCCGGCGATGCTTCTCGACGATAGAGATTCCACAACAACGACTGGCTCTGCGCCTCTGTCTGCGTGTTGTGTTCCGTCCGCCAGAGCGCCCACAGCTGCGAGTAATTACGCTCAATGCTCTTGCTGTTGGGAAGCAGCGGTTCAAGGATCGAAAGCACATGGAGCCGGCTGCTGCCGTTGTAGTCGCGGCGATGCGTGAAGAGCGGCCAGGCATCGATGCGCCGCTGCGCCTTTCCGGTTTCGACATTCTTCTGGCTGATGTCCGAGTAAAGAAAGAACAGGATGCGGGTGCGTTCGCGATCGACGCTTTCGGTGTGGAACCGGTTGTATTTGTAAACCGGCCACAGATAAAACGCGCTTTGCAAATTCGTGCTCTGAGCCTGACTGAAGAACGGCCAGACGCGTGAAGTGGTTTTTCCTTCGCCACGCGCAAATACAACGATCGGCCACGGCAGCTGCCATTCGCGATATTGCTTTTCCCGGTCGTCCACCCGGGAGAAAAACGGCCAGATGATTGTCGTCGAATCGCGCATGGGCGATCTCTGAAGGCTGTAAAGCGGCAGAACCGCCTGCTGCCAGATGGTGTTCGTGGTGCCGATCTCGGAGGTTTGAGTCAGGAAAATCGGCCACAGCACAAAACGCGAGTCGCGGCCGCCGACCATCGAAACGTCACCGAACCCGTTTGTTTTCCAGGTGATCTCCTTGTGCTCATGGCCGGTGATGGGCCAGAACTGCCAGCCTTTCAACCCGTCGCCTTCACGCAGATGGAAAATCGGATAGACGTAGTTCCGTGTGACGACATCCTTCTTCTTCGTTTCCGCATAGATTGGGAACGCCACGAAAAAGATCTCGTCGCGCAACAGGCGTTTCTTGAGATGTCCGTATAACGGAACCAGCGCCGTATAATTGTCCGCCGGATTGTCCGATCGTTGCTGGAAATAAATTGGGAACAGTGTGAACCGCCGCGCTTTTTCCTGCTCCTGATTCTCACCGCCGGCAAAACTGAACAGCTGAAAAATGTGCCAGCGATATTCCGACCCAAACCGGTCCAGACTTGCAACCGGATAAAAGAAATCCCATTCCTCCGAGTCCGTTCCCGGATCGCTGTGATGAGAATAAATCGGCGAAATTGCCCAGGTGTGAGTCTCGTCGCGCTCCTCGGAATAAAAGAGCGGACCACCAATTTCTGTCCGCTCGCCAGGCGCAAGCGTCAGCGGGAAGCGATCGAAAATAAACCCGGCATTCGCCCAGTCGGAAGCGTTCGCGGAAAAGGAAATTCCTCCCGCCAGAACCACTCCCGCCAGGATTTTGATTGGTCGCATCATTGAAATGGAGCCGGCATTGAACGAAATGCCGCTATCGTTATCGAGTTGAAAATTTTGCCCAAATATCTCTGCCGGACATAGATATTGACTTTAAAAATGTTTCTCTTAAGTTCGGTCCACACTTGAGGTTTTTACCTCGGTTCCTCCCGACCCAGTGTCGATCGTGCATTTTCGACACTGGGTTGTTTCTTTTGCCGGTTCGTCAGATTCAACAACGCAGGCACGAACGTCAGCGCCGCAATCATGCACGTGGTCACTCCAACGGCCATCACCGCGCCCAAACTTTGAATCCCCTGATGCTTCGCAATGATCAGGCTGCCAAAGCCGGCGATGGTCGTCAGACCTGAAACAAAAACCGCCTTTCCAGTGCTCTTGGCCAGAATGCTGGGAGTCTGTTCCTCTGCGAAACGATTCAAAATGTGAATCCCGTTGGTCACACCGATTCCGATCACCAGCGGCAGTGTCATGATGTTCGCCGGGTTCAACGGGACGCCCAGCAACCCCATCAAACCACCCAGCCAGATCGATCCCAGGGCGACCGGAATCAACGCAAGAATCACCGACCAGATGCTTCTGAAATGAATCAGAACCAACAGCACGATCGCCCCAAGCGCATACAGCGCGGCCTCTTCGTAGCTTTTCTTGAGAAGGTCTGTGTAATAGTAGAGTTGCACCGGCGTGCCAGTGACGTTGGGATCGATCTTCTGCAGCGCCCGAATAAATTCCTCCTGATTCTCACGCACCCAGACGTCTTTCTTTGGATAAACCTGCAGCAGGAATTTTCCGTTCACTCCAATGAATCGGTCGCGCAGAGCCGGTGGCAGGTCGGCGATCTGCAGCGGCGCGCTGTTGTCCTGATTCTTCAACGCCTCGAACGTGTCGCGAATGTCATTGAAGAGTGCGCGTTGAAAATTCCCCAGCTTTTCCGCGATCTCTTTTGATTTCTCGGCGCCACCCTGATTGATCGCCTTGCGGAGATTTTCGATCTCGCGACGCAGCGATGTCAGCTGTTCGCTCAATGCCGGCTCGTTGGTGCCCACTTCGTTCAATGCCATCCCGAGATATCCCCCAAGCGAATACAGCGTGCGGCTCAGTTCAGAGATGTCCACCGGTCGCGGATCCGGCGGGCGAAATGAAATGCCGCGCAGACTTTGTTTGATGTCTCCGATCAACCGCATTTGACTGCTTTGATCGGCTGCGAGAAACCGCGCGATGGAATCGATCCCGTCCTTTTCCGCGACTACCGGAAGCATTTTGATTTCTTCCTCCAGCCGCACCGCATCCTCAAGATTGTTGGCCACCACAGCACCGAACAACACCGACTTGTTGGCCGATTGAATGAGCTTGTGTTCGAACTCCACGGCCGGAAGCCCGGCGCTCTGCATGTTCAGCAGGTTGTAATCGAAATAAAGCCGCGGCAGAAACAATGCAGCACCGATGGTGACCACCCCGACGACCACCGCCGTGCCACGCGGACGCGTCAGCCAGATGTTCTCAATGCGCGCCCGCGTTTCCGGAATGTCGCCCTGCCGGTGGTCGATCACGTTCTGCCGCCCGCGCAACAGGAGCACCGGGAGCAGCGTCAGCATTGGAATCAGACAGATCAGAATACCGCCACCGCAGATGATTCCCATTTCCTGGATGCCTTTGAAGTTGGTCAGCCCCATCGCCAGGAACGCCCCCGCCGTGGTGAATGCGCCGGTGAAAATCCCCTGCCCTGTGAACACCATCGCCTTCTTCAGCGCATCGCGTTCGCTCAGGCCATGACGCAGCTCCTCCTCATAACGCGTGATCAAATGCACGCCAAAGTCGATCGCCAGACCGATCAGGATCGGCACAAACGTGATCGTGAGAATGTTGAGATGCCCGATGACCAGCGTGGCGAAAGCCATCGTGTAGCCCAGTCCCACCACAAGGCAGATCGTCGCCTTCACCGGACGTCCGGTTTCCTGATATCCGTAAATGAAAATCAATGCGCAGACGACCAGGGAAACAATGCTGGCGAGCGTACTGTCGCGCTGGGACTGCTCCATTTCGTCGATTTCCAGAACGGGTTCCCCGGTGACGCCGACATTTAATCCCGGCACTTCGAGCTTGGTTTCCTCAACAAGCTGCCTCAATCGAGACACCGCGGCCGGATTGTTGTTTTCACCCGGTTTCTGAGCCGGCAACGCATGAGCGGTCACGATGTAGATCCGGCCTTCGGCAAAGGTGATGTAGATGTCCTTCTCCGCTTCGCCGGTGGGATCGAACAACGCGGTGATACCCGGTGACGGCGGCGTTCCCGGACGATCTAAACTGGCCGTTCCCTGACTGATGATCCGTTCCAGCGCGGGAAGCGCCTTGATCATCGATTCGTTTTCGGCGTTCTGCTCGCGCTTCGCCGTGCGGAACTCCCGATTGATCATCGTGAACAACGAATCCAGATTCGTCGTCGTGCTGAACTTCTGGATGAACGGACGATACTCAGCGAGCGTCAGCTTCAGTTCCGCAACGTCGTTGGATGACGCGAAGAGCAGAGCCTTGCTTCCGAGCATCCGGAGGTCGCCCTTGTAGAGCACATGGGTAAACGTGTTCGTTTCGGCCTCCAGCTTCGCCCCGAGACGCTCTACGAACTGACGGTTCTTCTCCGGGTCCTCGCTTTCAACGACGACCACAAGGTCATCCTGCTGGGGGAATTCCTTGCGGAACTCGAGGAAGTTTTTGTGATAGCGCTTGTTTGCGCCGACGAGGTTGTCGCGGCTGGTGTCGAACTCAAGAAACTTGACCGTGTAGAAAACGCTCAGGATCAGCAACACCACCTGGGACCAGAAGAACAATTTGGGAAAACGGCAGACCGCATCCGCCAGCCGGGCCAGAATGCGTGCCACCAATGAATCGTCCGTAAGCTTGTTCATCCAGAGATCTGCCCGTGCGTCTGGAACAACCACCGTCCCGACACGAAATCACCGCCGCCGCTCATTCAGGGAACTCGGCGTTGGAATAGACATCCTTCACGTCGTCGTTTTCTTCAAGCGCCTCGATCAGCTTGTTCACCGCATTGACCGCGGCTTCATCCTGCAATGGAACCGTCAGAGTGGGAATGTAGGTAATCTCCGCAGCGGCGGGTTTGATGCCTTTGGCCTCAACCGCCTTGTGCACGGTTTCGAAATTCGCCGGCTCGGTCAGAATTTCATACCCCTGCTCCTCTGTCTTGAAATCCGCCGCACCGGCCTCAAGCGCCAGTTCCATCAACTGATCCTCGTTGGCAGCATCGCGCGGGACAATGATCTGTCCCTTGCGCTGAAACAGCCGCGTGACGGCGCCGGCCGCTGCGATCGATCCACCTGCCTTCGTCGCAATGCTCCGGATGTCGGCAGCGGAACGGTTGCGATTGTCCGTGCTCACTTCCACCATCAGCGCCACGCCGTTCGGACCGTAAATCTCGTATGTGAGATCCTCGTAGTTGACTGCTTCACCGCCGCCGGTTCCCTTCTTGATTGCGCGTTCGATGTTGTCCTTGGGCATGCTCGCCATCCGGCAGCGCAGCAGAACCATTCGCAACCGCGGATTCATATCCGGATCGCCGCCCGCGAGTTTGGCAGCGATGGTGATCTCCTTGCTCAACTTCGCGAAGATTTTCGCGCGCTTGGCATCGATCGCACCCTTGAAGTGCTTAACTTTCGCCCATTTACTGTGTCCGGCCATGGTTTCAAAAAATTACAGTTGATCGTTGAAAGTTGATGGTTACTAGCCGTCCGGAAGAAACTCCCGCAATCAACCATCCGCCATCAATTCAGTTCTGCCTCTCCACAAAAACCGCCGTTCCGTAGCAGAGCACTTCCGTGATGCCCTGCGCGATTTCCGTCGCATCATAGCGCACGCCGATCACTGCGTTCGCGCCGAGCGTTCCGGCATGCTGCAACATCTGGTTGAAGGCGTCGCCGCGCGCCCGTTCGCAGAGTTCGGTGTATAGCGAGATGTTTCCGCCAAAGAGGCTTTGAATGTTCGCGCCGATGTTTCCGATGATCGACCGCGAACGGACCACGATCCCACGCACAACACCGAACGACTTCGTCACCCGGTAACCGGGGATTTCAAATGCCGTTGTCGTGAGCGGATGTGTCTGGCTCATAAATCTGCGGCATTAAACACAACGGACTTTCGGCGCAGAAGATAATTCTTTGCCGTTGCCCGGCATCGCGGCCAAGGCGCCGAACCGTTCAACTTCCGCGGGCCTCATCGCATTGTTCGTAAACTCGGGTGTGATTAAAAGTGGGTGAGAAAAGGGAGGAATTGTTGAAGAATAAAGTGTA
>CALBZA010000030.1 GCA_937890005.1 uncultured Verrucomicrobia subdivision 3 bacterium
AAACGGCCAGTGGGAAAACATGTGGAATTAATCTCACCCACTTTTAATCACACCCGCCGCGAGAGGTGGGAAAAACTTTTCCTTTTTTTTCGACTTTTGAGTGCTACGGTAAAACCAACTCAGCTCCGAACAAATCTGTTTCCATGAACAGACGCAACCAGTTGTTCCGGTTGAAGCCCCAGGCAGCGGCTGACGGTTGGATTGCAGGTTCGGTTCTCAAAAACGAGGTGTTCAAATGATCCCCACCGGTACCATCCACGAAATCCTTGACCACAAAGGCTCCAACGTCTGGACCGTCTCGCCGGACTCAACGGTGTTCGATGCCATCCAGCTCATGGCCGACAAAAATGTCGGCGCACTGCTCGTCACTGAAGCGGACAAACTTCTGGGGGTTCTCTCCGAACGCGACTACACGCGTAAAGTCGCGCTCCGAGGGAAATCTTCGAAGGACACCCGAGTCCGGGAGATTCTTTCCGACAAGGTCACCACAGCCACGCCGGGCCATTCAATTGAGGAATGCATGCGACTGATGACGGAGAATCGAATCCGCCATCTCCCGGTGATGGAAGGCGACAAGGTTCGAGGCATTGTTTCAATCGGGGATCTGGTGAACTGGACGATATCAGCCCAGACCACCACGATTCATCAACTTGAAACCTACATCACTGGTTACTCGGCGTAACCGCCATCGATCATCGCCCGCTGCCGGGACCGGGCCGATTGCGGAAACGTTCGTAGAGTTTGGTGTGGCGGCTTTCCAAACTGACTTCCCGACCGGCAATCCACATTTGCCGGGGATTCGACCGAATGTCGAACAGGTTTCCATCGAACACCACGATCGTCGCTTCTTTGCCGGGCTCGATGGATCCCAATCGATCCGACACGCCCATCAATTCCGCAGGGTAAAGCGTGAGTCCTTTCAACGCCTCCTGTTCCGGAAGTCCGAAGGCAATCGCCTGTGCCGCCGCGTACGGCAAATTCCGCAGAGACGTCGCAGCGAATCCTCCGGAGCCGAAACCGAAGATCGTTTTCACTCCCGCGCGACGCAGCATTTCCGGCGTCGTGAACAGGTGGTCGTAAGATTCCGTGTCGCGCACGGGCTGAACAAACAGGCACTCGAAAATCACGGGCACCCGATGCCGGCCCAACAGCTCCACCACGAGTCCCGAATCCCGTCCGCCCGCGATGGCAATTTTGATTTGATTCGCAGCCGCCCAGTTCACTGCCGGGCGAATCTGCCTGACGTCATCGGCATGAATCACAACAGGACGTTCCCCGTTGAGAAACGGCGTCATCGCTTCCCAGGCGGGAACAGGTTTGAAGGTCGATGAATTTCCTTCCTTCGCGGCGTCCCGCGCCTTTGCATAAGCGCGGGCTTCATCGAAGAAATCCTCGAGCGCCTTCAATTTGGACCGCCGTTCTTTCTGCTGATCCTCGATTGATTTCACTTTCGCCGGTTCGCGAACGCGTTCCTTTGCAGTCAGATTCAATTCCATCGAAGGCCAGAAGAGATGCAATGCGGCGGGCGCCTTGACGATCATTTCCTCGTACGTCCAGCCGGTGGCGAACATCAATGCCGATTGCCCCGCGACTCCGCCCCCGCGCGGTGCGGCCTCGAAGCAGGCGATTCCATTGGCGCGAGCCACGGGAATCAACTCAGAGTCCGCATTCACCGCAACCCAGGAAGCAACCTCAGGCGTGTATTCACCGACTTCTGAAACGTCACGGGTCGCGCGCACCGCTTCGATCTCCGTCAGACCGAGCGACGTGTCGAGTGCGATCAATCCGGGATAGAGATGCTTCCCGCCGAGATCAATGACCCGGACGTTTGCGGGAATATTGGTTTGCGCATCCGCATTGCCAACACGCGCGATCCTGTTGTTCTCGATCAAAACGAAACCGTTCGTGATGGTCGGACCTGAAACCGTGTGAACGAACCCGTTCTGTAGAAGAACCGACTCGGCACTGCCCGAAAGCATCGAAAGCAGCGTCAACGATGCATAAACGAAAAACATCCGTACCATCCCGACACCTCGGCAAACAGGATTGAAACGAGAAAGACGAGAAGCGTTGTTATTCATGCAGACACCTCCATTCGCCCTCGTGCTGATGTTCGAGCGAAACGGAAAAGAACGACTTGCCACCGGAAGCTCCGGAATTCTTTGCAGCGCCATCGGACGCCGCCTTCTTCACTTTTGCGATCAGGTCCGCGTGTTCCTGTTTCAAACGTTCCGTTCGCTGTCTGTCGTGTTCCCGATCGAAATACTTTTTCCCATCAATCCAGGTTTGAAGGCAAACCGTTCCGGTATCCAGCGGCGACTTCGACCACAGAACAAAATCCGCGTCCTTTCCCGGCTCGAGCGAACCGACATGTGAGTCGATTCGAAGCTGTATCGCCGGATTGAGCGTCACGAATTTCAGCGCTTCGTCCGGGCTCGTTCCGCCATATTTCATCGCTTTCCCAGCCTCGACATAAAGGCGACGCGCGAGCTCGGAGAAATCGGAGTGAAAAGACACTAGCACACCGCGTTCGCGATTCAGACTGCCATTAAACGGAATGGCATCGAAAAGTTCATATTTGAATCCCCACCAGTCGGAGAAAGCGGAAACGCCGATTCCGGCCGCGGCGAGTTCGTCTGCAATTTTGTAGGCATCCAATGCGTGTTGAAACGTCCCGATCTGCACGCCGAATTCCTGCATCAGCCGGGTGAGCATCAGCATTTCATCCTGACGATACGCATGGCAGTGAATCCATCGTTGACCGCGAAGAATCTCGCCAATCGCTTCCAGTTCCAGATCGCGCCGCGGTTCAATGGCGTCCGCCAAGCCGGAGTTCCTCGAAGCCCTGTAAGCATCCCATTCCTGCAGGTATCGCCGCGCGGCGACAAATCGATTTTGCACGAATGCGCGAACCCCCATCCGCGTTTGCGGGAAACGGGTGGTGAACTTTTCGCCCCAGTTGGATTGCTTCACATTTTCGCCGAGTGCGAATTTGATCCCGGCCGGTGCCTGCTCGAAAATCAGGTCCTCCGGCGCTGCGCCATCACGCAATTTGATCACGCAATTCTGACCGCCGATCGGATTTGCCGAGCCGTGCAGGAGATTGATCGTCGTAACGCCCCCCGCGAGCTGGCGGTAAAGACTTTCGCTTTCGGAATTCAACACGTCGCTGATCCGCACCATGCTTGTGGAAGGCCAGCCCGTTTCATTGCCATCGCCAAGAATTGCAGCGTGACTGTGACAATCGACGATGCCTGGAGTGAGATGCAGTCCAGCCGCGTCGATCACCATTGTGTCAGGCCCCGGCTCCGCCTTGAAAAAACCGACCTGTTGAATCCGTCCGCCACTCACCAGCATGTTTGCGTTGGTCAAAATTCCCTCCGGCCCGCACGTCCAGATGACGGCGTTTCGAATCAGGAGAGACGGCGGATTCGTGATCGGACCACGTTCTGCCAACAGAATGCGGGCAACGCGTTGTTTCTGAAGTTCGCGTGCCCTTGGGTTCTTTGAAGCATCGTTTGTCTGGACTTCAGCGACTCGATTCGTCGAAGCGGAATCAACTGTGTCCGCCACCGCACCAGGTGGACGAAGATGTATCTCCGGCTCTTCTTTGGCCGGAGTGGCATCGGGTTCCGTCGGCTTCGCGGCAGTTTCAGATTCAGCGATTTTGGAATCTTCATCGCCAACACGGTACATGCGGCCTTCGATCCAGACGGCGACAACTTTTGAATCGGGATTAAAATAGCTGCCTGAAACGACGACGAGATTTGCCAGCTTTCCGGCTTCAATGGTGCCCAACAGTTCTTCCGCGCCGCACAGCTTCGCAGGAACGGTGGTCAGTGCGGCTAGCGCATCCTGTTCGGAAAGCCCGCGATCGATGGCCAGTTGGAGATTTTTGCGAAAACTTTTTTTGTCGCTCAGTCCGTAAGTGGTGAGAGCAATGTCACGGTTGGCGCGCCGAAGCACCGCCGGATTCTCCGCCGCCCAATCCCAGGCACGCAACTGATCGAGGGAAACCTGAATCCAGTCCTCTTCATTCGGCAGCTTCGGAGCTGAGGGAAAATTCACGGGAACAACAAACGTCGCAGCAATCCCGTTCAGAAGATCAGGTCGCCGCCATTCCTCGCCGCTGGAAACGACGGCGAACGACAGTTGAAATTCCCGGGCGATTCTTGCCGCACGATCGTTCATCAACACGCTGCCCGGTTCAAACATCACAGGCTGTTTCCGTTCAATGACTGGAGCGAGCGCCTGCAACGCAGGGTTGAACTCGGGGCGCTTTCGAACCGAATTCAAATCTGCGTTTCGAACGCGGGCATAATGTTGCGCATCGAACAAAGTCTGCCGGATGCACGCAATTACCCCCATCAATGAAGCCGGATAAGCGCCCGTTTCATTGTCCGACGTGTCGAGGGCGATGTGTTGAAAGAGATCAGATTTCAGAACGGCGCGGACATCGACCGGGTCGGAAAGCGAGATCAGACTGCTCGTGCCGCGAATAATACCTTTGGCCGGAACAGCCAGTCCTGATGTGAAACCAATTTCGCGCAACGCTCGAAGCGATTCATTTTTTGGAAGCGAATCGATCGAACGAAACTGCGGTTTGATCCGCGGGTTCGCACTTGAAACGGGAATGTTTTCCGTGCCGCCGCCCGGCGCGCCAAAAAATCCGGATCCACCCGCCGCGTAGCTTTGGTGACTTACAGGAAAAGCGTCAGTCGTGGAAACCGGAGCCACCGCGCCGTCGGGCATGAGATACGTCTCAATGAAACCGGCGTAAACCGTTGCGCCCTTGAGTTGCCAGATTCGTGCGTCAGACGGAATCGCGATGTTCGTACCCACTGATTCGATTCGGCCATTTCGAATCAAAATGATGGCATTGGAAAGTTCCTCTCCCGGTTTCCACACCACCTTCGTGGCGATCAAGGCGTGTGTTCCCGTCGGCAACGGACGAAACCCGGGCGGCAGCAATTCCTCAGAGTGCCCGGCGAGAGCCGTTTGAAACAGGCCCACAACAAAACACCAAAACGAAAAAATCGATGCGAGATGGCGACGTCCTGTCATTTCGCGCGAATGTGACTTTGTCGGATGAACAATGCAAGAACGGCTCTATCGCGCCACCGAGAACGCGAGTGTTGGGCACAGGGCGATTGGATTACCGGGCCCATCCATGAATTTCTCAAAATAAAACTCGTTGGATCGTTCTGGCAAAGAAAGTGCGTCTGGCGAATGCAGCTTGAGAAGTGCGGTAAAAATGTCCTGTGTTGTGACGTTCGGCTGCTTGATTGCCGGAGTTGTGGTCGCGTCCGGCTGCGTGAAGCGGCGGGCGGGCGGCAATTCGCAGGCAACCAAAACTACATTCGCCCGGGAAGAGAACCTGCCCGAGACGCGCTACGAGGTGCTTCCAGGAAACACATCCAGCGACCACGCACTCACAAACGATTCGAAAGCGACGATCATTCAGACTCCCCCGCAGCCTCAAATCGAAATCGTGGGGCCACCCCCTTCAAAAAATGTCACGTGGGTTCCCGGCCATTGGAAATGGGAATCGGGCTGGGAATGGGTGAGCGGCCACTGGGAAGTGCTGCCAAGCCGCGATGCAGCCTGGATTCCCGGACGCTGGACGCGAACTGCGAACGGCTGGCAATGGGTTGAGGGCTACTGGCGGACGGCTTCGCTTCGATAAATTTTCCTCTTCCTCATCGACGGATTATTCCGTGACCCGCCCCGCAGGTTTCATTATTTTCGCGCACAATGAGTCGTGACTTGTTGGACAGGTGGTGTGAGCGGGGAATCCTGGGGCTCTTTCTTGCGATTCTGATCTTTGCTCCTTTGGCGATGGGTGCGGTGCGAACACCCGATTACCTGGTCGTTCAGGGGCTGGGTTTGGGAATCCTCGCGCTGTGGGGCATTCGGATTTGGATTTCAGAACGGCCACAGCTCCTTTGGCCTCCAATCTGTTGGGGAGTCCTCGCCTTTGCGGCGTATGCCGTCGCCCGATATTTCACTGCTGATCTGGAATATCAGGCGCGCCAGGAATGTGTGCAGGTTCTGTTGTACACGGGACTGTTCTTCGCAGTGATCAATAACCTCCACCGGCAGGAACACATGCGATGGATCCTGCTGGTTCTTGTTTTCGTCGGAATGCTGATCGCTGGATATGCCATCTATCAGTTTGCAACAGGTTCGGATCGGGTCTGGACGTTCATCACTCCCTACAAAAAGCGCGGTACGGGAACATTCATTTCACCAAACAACCTCGCCGGCTTTCTGGAAATGGTGCTTCCGCTGGGACTTTCATATGTGCTGGTCAGCCGGGCAAAGCCGTTGCTGAAGGTCTTTGTCGGTTACGCGAGTCTGATGATTCTCGGCGGAATTGTGGTGTCTCTTTCACGTGGCGGTTGGATTGCAGTCGGGTTTTCACTGCTGGCGTTGTTCCTCGTGCTTCTGTTTCATCGAAACTATCGACTCCCGGCCGCGGTGTTGTTGCTGTGCCTGATTGCCGCAGGCTCGGTGCTCGTGCCGAAAATGGATTTCATCAAGTTGCGTGTTCAGGAAACTACCGCCAACGAACGCCTCAACGACAGCGCCCGATTCGATCTTTGGGAACCTGCTTTCAAGTTGTGGAAGGAAAATCCCATTTGGGGGATCGGGCCGAATCACTACG
The DNA here is from genome assembly GCA_937890005.1 of uncultured Verrucomicrobia subdivision 3 bacterium. Lineage (GTDB taxonomy): Bacteria > Verrucomicrobiota > Verrucomicrobiia > Limisphaerales > DASXHY01 > DASXHY01. The sequence goes on from CALBZA010000030.1 coordinate 6,668, forward strand.
ACTTCAGGTTCCGGGCATATCGCCCTCAATTGATCCAGCAACAGCCGGATCGGGTTCACAACGATTATCTCAACACGCTGACCGACTACGGAATTGTGGGATTGAGTCTCATTCTCGTAGCGCTGGGTATTACAGCCGTTGGACTCAAAAAGACCTGGCGTTTTGTGCGCGGGAACTCAGCCGATCTCGGCGGCGGTAACAGCAACAAGCTCGCAGTGGTACTGGGAACTTCCCTTGGTTTGCTCGCGATCCTGATTCACTCCTTCGTCGATTTCAACATGCACATTCCGTCGAATGCGATTGTCTCCATCACCTTGCTTGCGCTGCTGTCCAGCTCACTGCGATTTGCAACCGATGGAGTCTGGTGCTCGTTGGGCGTCGCCCGCAAACTGGCGGTCACGCTCGGAATCATAGCGATCCTTACCTCATTAACCTGGCACGAGATCCGTTCGACGGAGGAATACCGTTTCCTTCGAAAGGCGGCACAAGCCGATAAGGCATCGGACGCCCGCATTGCTGCACTCACCCGTGCATTCGAAATCGAGCCCAGAAACGCCGCAACCGCTCATGGGATCGGAGAAACGTTCCGCCTCCAAAGCTGGGAAACCCCCGAAAACTACGAAGAGCTTGCCGAGAAAGCCCTGAAATGGTTTGAGCGCGCCATTCAGCTCAATCCTCATGACGGATACGGTTACCTGAGGGCCGGAATGTGCCTCGATTGGCTTGGTCAACGCGAGAAATCAGAACCTTTTTACGTTAAAGCCATAGAGCTTGACCCCAATGGATATTTCACGGCAGCAAATGTGGGCTGGCATTACGTCCAAACCGGAGATCTAGCGGCTGCCCGGGCTTGGTTTGAACGCTCGAAACGCTTGGAATGGAACTTCAATCCCATCGCAGACGCCTATTTACCCATTGTCAACAATCTGCTTATAGACCGGGCGACAAAGGCGGAATGAAATCGAATCTAAAGGAAATCCGAATGTATCCGATAAGGCGGAATTCCAAGTGATGGGAATAAAAAATTTCTGCAAAACTCCGAGGAATATTCGGTTGACAATGAGGATCATATCTCTAGAGTTGGCGCAGATTGTAAAGAGCTCTACAGCAGGAAAACGACTATGAAATTCATGAAAAGTCTCACAGGTGGGTTAGTTGCTCTGGCCATGGCCGCTGCGATCACCGCTCAAGCAGCCGAACAGGGCATCGCCAAGGTTGTAAATATCAAAGGCGCTGCCCGCTATAACACCACTGACAACTCCACTTGGCGCCCTCTGAAGGTTGGCACCGTTCTCAAGCAGGGAACAGTCATTCAGACCGCTTCCGAATCTCACGTGGATGTGGTGCTCAACAATCCGAATGCTTCCTTCTCCCAAAGCGCTGCGCTGTCCGAGATGGATTCGGCTTCTCCCTCCACTTCGACCGTCGCCTACTCCCAGCCGAAAGCCGAGCAGGACGCCATCCGCATCTATCAGAACACCGTTCTCGGCATCGACAAACTGACGGTCACCCACACGGGTGTGGACAAAGTGACGAACACCGAACTCGACCTCAAGGCCGGTAAGATCCTCGGAACGGTCAAGAAGCTTGCTGGTGGTTCGGACTACAAGATCAAGATTCCGAACGGCGTTGCCGGCATCCGCGGAACGATCTACTCGATCAGCGCAGACGGCATCCTGAGTGTTTACAGCGGATCGGTGGTTCTCTCCTATGTGGGATCGAATGGAACGCCTGTGACTCAGGAAGTGAAAGCTGGCCAGCAGTATGATGCCAAGACCGGTGAAATCACCAACATTCCGGAAGATCAGCTGAAGCAGGGCATCCGTGACGCCCGCGCTCTTCGTGGTGGAGCAGGCACTCCTCCGACCGTCTTTGCGGTTGATCGCACGGTTTACAACGTTTCGCCAACTCAGGACGGCGACGATCTGTTTCAATAACTGATCTTTTCCTGTTCTCTACAAACCCAGAGCGACCTTGAGTTGCTCTGGGTTTTTTGTTTAGTTCCCGCACGTGAAGTTCAAGCCCGCACGTCTGGCCCCGGCCATCATTGCCCTATCTGTGCTTGTGCTGGTCTGCGCTGGACATTTTTCCGGTTGGAAAGCCCTGGAGCACCTTGAACGTCTCACATTCGATCTGCGAGTGCGCGAAGCGCTTCAGCACTCCCCCGCTGTAGCAACCAACCTTGGCTTTGTTTACATCGATGATGAAAGCATCGACTTCGTTCGAGACAACAAAGTTCTCGGCTACAACTATGGCCTCTACTGGCCGCGCCAGGTCTATGGTCGGTTGGTAAAAGAACTCTCAGACCAAGGAGCGAAGGCAGTTGGATTCGACATCATTTTCGGAGAGCTTCGCCCCGACCATTCGCCGGCGGCAATGGCCCGAGGCGGCTTGAAAGAATCTGATGACTTCTTTGCTCTCCACATGAAGGAGGCCGGGAACGTGATCCTGGCGGAAGCAAAAAAACTTAGCCCTCCGGCTCTTTTCAAAACAAACGCCCTCGCGCTGGGCGACATCACGACCGACGCGGCAAAAGATTCCGACGGAGTGCTCCGTCGTGCAAGCGCGTTTCACATCCGCACCAACTGGCATCCCGCCTTGAAGCTGATAGAAGCCGACCCCGATTACGGTGTGGAACTGAAAAATGCGCGGATCGAAACCAACTCACTCGTGCTTACTCGCGACGAAGATCCAATCGTCATTCCGCTTGATGACCAGGGCCGGTTTGATCTCGCCGACGTCGTTGGACTGCCGGAGGGCGTTGAACGGAAGGAGCTGCCCTTCACCACTGAACGAATCTGGAACATGGGAATTGTCCTTGCCGCGCAGGAATTGAAGCTTGATCTCGAGAATCCCGAAATCGATGCACGAAACCGCACGATTACACTGCGCGGAGAAAATGGAATTCGTCGGGTGTTGCCGGTCGATTCGGATGGTTGCTTCTACATTGATTGGTCGCTCACTTATGACGACCCGCGGCTTTTCAAAGAGCCGATCCACAAATTGTTGCTTCAAAATCGCTGGCGTCTGGATGGGAGCAACAACATTCCGAGCACCTGGGCTGGAAAACTCGCCCTTGTCGGTTCGAGCGCACTTGGAAACGATCTCACCGACCGCGGCGCCACCCCGTTGGAAAAAGAAACCCTGCTGGCGAGTGCGCACTGGAATGTCGCGAATTCTGTCCTGACCGGACGCTTCATCCGTCGTTCATCCGCTGCCGTTGACCTGGCAATTCTATGCGCGATGGTGGGTGGAGCGGCGTTTGTAACCTGGCGACTCCGAATTCTCCTCGCGAGCTTTCTGATCTGGGTCATGATCGTCGGCTACCTCGCGATTGCCTGGCTGCTTTACATTGACCAACGCTACTGGATTCCCGTCATCGCGCCTCTTGGAGGAGCGCTCGTCATGACGTATGTCTGCCTCGTGACATGGCGGGTCGTGTTCGAACAGACAGAGCAACGGCGCGTCAAATCCATCTTTTCACGAATTGTTTCACCCAACATTGTCCACGAACTTCTGGGTGCGGAAAAACTTTCGCTCGGTGGCGCGCGACGCGAGGTCACGGTTCTCTTCGCAGACATTCGCGGATTCACGGAGTTCACGGACACAACACAAGAACGGGCGGAAGAATATATTGCCTCACAAAAGCTTTCCGATGCCGAACGGGAACATTTTTACGACGAACAAGCTCGTGAAACGCTGCAGACGGTCAACACCTACCTTGCCCTCGTGGCCGACATCGTCAAGAAGCACGACGGCACGCTGGACAAATACATCGGTGACTGCGTGATGGCGTTTTGGGGTGCACCGACGCCGAATCCCAATCATGCCTGCGACTGCGTCAAAGCAGCGATTGAAGCTCAACAATGCCTCGACGAATTGAATCAGCGGCGTCTTGCTGCAAACCGCAAACTGGAAATTGAAAACAGCGCCCGGGCATCGGCCGGTCTTCCTCTCAAACCGCTGTTTCCAGTCCTGACTCTCGGCAGTGGCATCAATACAGGTTTCGTCACGGTGGGACTGATGGGCTCGGAGGATCATATTTCCAACTACACCGTCTTTGGCCGGGAAGTGAATCTGGCGAGCCGGTTGGAAAGCCTTTCCGGGCGGGGACGCATTCTGATCAGCCAATCGACCTACGAACATCTTCAGAAAACCAATCCTGCCCTCGCCAGCAGTTGCGTCGCGCTCCCGCCGGCAACGGTCAAAGGCATCCGATCAGCAGTGAAAATATTCGAGGTTCCATGGCGGAAGAATCCAGGAACGGAAATCATTTCGCAGCGACCCGCCACCGATACTTCCTTGCTGGCAGCGAAGCGCGATACCAGCACCAACTGACCGATTCGGGTTTTGGAATCGTCAACGGAAACCCTTTTGTTACAGTCCCGCCATGCGAACTGCCATTTACCCGGGAAGTTTCGATCCGCTCACGAACGGGCATCTCGACGTGATTGAACGGGCGATCAAACTTTTCGACCAGGTTATTGTCGCCGTCGCCCATAACGAGAGTAAACAGGCCTTGTTCACCATCGACGAGCGCATTGCACTCGTGCGAGATGCCGTGCGGAATCTTCCGAATGTCGAGGTGGACACCTTCGAAAATCTCCTCGTGAACTATGCCGAACGACGTTCCGCCCACGCGATCATCCGGGGACTGCGCGCCGTCTCCGACTTTGAATTTGAATTCCAGCTGGCCCTGATGAACCGTAAGCTCAACGAACGAGTGGAAACGATTTTCATGATGCCCAAGGATACCTACACATTTCTGAGTTCCAGAATCATCAAGGAGATCGCCCGTCTGGGAGGGGACATCAGCACGTTTGTGCCGGAGAACGTGCGCGAAGCCCTCACGACGAAAATAAAAACTGTTCCGGGCTGATTTTTGACTTATGCCACTGCTGGTAAACCTCCGTCACCTCGAAGAAGAGGGACTCGAACTCAATGGAGAATTGGCGGTCGAAGAACTCGACTTCGATCTGCGGGATGAAATGGTTCAGGCCAATTCCCCGTTGGAATACGACTTTTCCGTGGAGCGACTTGAGACAAGTCTCCTGGCTCAGGGAAGCCTGCACCTGTGGCTCGATTGCCAGTGCGTGCGTTGCCTGAAACCGTTCCGATACAGGCTGGAACTGGAGGATTGGACTGCGCATTTTCCTCTGGAAGGAGATGAAAAGGCGTCCATTTCAGGCGATTTCGTGGACTTGACGCCCCAGATACGCGAAGATATTCTCCTCGAGTTTCCGCAACATCCGTTGTGTGAGGCGGATTGTCGCGGCTTGCCGAATACCAACTCTGGCAAGTCTAACACCAGCGATTCCACCAGGACGGAACAGCCGTCTGCGTGGGCGGAGTTGGATAAACTGAAGTTGTAACGAGAATTTAGATTATGGGCGTTCCAAAACGAAAACCGTCGAAAAGCCGCCAGCGCATGCGCCGTGCCTACAACAGCGTCATGACCCTGCCGCAACTCAGCACCTGTCCTCAGTGCGCTGCGCCGTATGTCCCACACCGGGTTTGCCCCGCGTGCGGCTTCTACAAGGGACGCCAGGTCATCACCGTTACCGCTGGAGCTTAATTTCAGTTAAGGGCGCAAGGATGTGAGTCTTTTGCGCTCTTTTCTTTTATGCGAATAGCTGTGGATGTCATGGGTGGCGACCACGGAAGTACGGTCGTCATCGAAGGCGTCAAACGGGCTCTCGAAGCAGATTCGGCAATTACCTCCGTCTTTCTGGTCGGAAACGAGGCCGAGATTCAATCCGCCCGTCGGAAACATCATCTCGACGATCCACGGACGCAGATCGTCCACGCCAGCGAAGTGCTGACGATGGAAGACAAGCCGCTTGAGGGCATCCGCCGGAAAAAAGATTCCTCGATGGTTCGCGCCATCGAGCTCGTTTACGAAGGAAAAGCGGACGCAGTCATTTCTCCGGGAAATACCGGCGCGCTCGTCGCTGGTTCGATGAAGCTCCGCCGCCTGGAAGGAGTCAAACGGCCGGCCATCGCCACCCGGATGCCTTCCAAAACCTGCGATTTCATTCTGCTTGATGCGGGCGCCAATGACGTCTGTGAACCACTGCACCTCGCGCAGTTCGCGGTCATGGGAAACATCTACGCCAAGGAAATCCTCGGCCTGTCCAATCCGCGAATCGGCGTGCTCAGCAACGGCTCCGAGGAAACAAAGGGCAATGAACTGACACGCGGGGCCGCCAAACTGTGCTCGCAACTCGGACTCAATTTCATCGGGTACGTTGAAGGGTTCGATCTGTTCGATGATGCCGTGGATGTGGTCGTAACCGACGGCTTCACGGGAAACGTTGTCCTGAAAACAGCCGAGAGCCTCAGCCGTGCGATGATGCATTTGTTGAAGAAGGAGCTGACTTCAAGCCCGATGCGGAAGTTCGGCGCCAGGCTCGCGAAGGGTGCGTTTGTCCAATTGAAGAAGCGCGTCGATCCGGAAGTTTATGGCGGCGCGGTGCTGCTGGGTCTGAACGGCATCGTCGTCAAAGCACACGGTTCCTCGCGCGAAAGAGCCATCGCCAACGCAATTCGCGTCGCCACCGAGGAAATTTCTCACGGGATCAATCCCATCATTTCGCAACAGATCAGCCGCGCCAACGAACGTCTCGCGGCGACTGAAACCACTTCCTCTGTCCCCGCATGAGTTCATCCACTACTCAAATCTTCAAAAATCCACGAGCCAAACACAATTTTCAGGGCCGAACATGCTCCGTCGCGGCGGTCGGCTCTTATGTGCCCTCCAAAGTGCTCACGAACGCCGATCTCGAGAAGATGGTGGACACAAGCGACGAATGGATCACCACCCGCACCGGCATCAAGGAGCGGCATATCGCGGCGGAGAACGAATTCACCTCCGACCTTGCAGCGGAAGCAGCACGGCGCGCCATGCAAAAGGCCGGCATCACGGCCGATCAGATCGATTTGGTCATTGTCGCCACGATCACTCCGGACATGCCCTTTCCTTCAACAGCCTGTCTGGTTCAGCACAAAATCGGTGCGAAACGCGCGGCAGCATTCGACCTTGAAGCCGCTTGCTCTGGATTCATCTACGCACTCGAAATCGGTCAGCAGTTCATCATGTCGCGCACCTACGACACGGTGCTCGTAATCGGCGCAGAAAAGCTTTCTTCGATCACAGACTGGAAGGATCGCAACACCTGCGTCCTGTTCGGCGATGGAGCCGGCGCCGCAATTCTGCAAAGCCGCCCAAGTTCGCATGGCTTGCTCACAGCGGTCATGGGTGCCGATGGCGAGAAGTCCGATCTGCTTTTCATGCCCGCGGGTGGGAGCCGCTGCCCTGCTTCGCTGGAGACCGTCAACAACCGGCTGCACTATCTGCGGATGGAAGGAAAGGAAACCTTCAAAAACGCGGTGCAGGCGATGAACACGGCTGCGAGTGAAGCATTACGTCGATGCGAAATCGATATTTCGAAGATCAAATGCATCATCCCGCATCAGGCCAACCGCCGCATCATCGATGCGGTGGGCGAACGCCTCGGAGCCAGGCCGGAACAGCTGTTCATTAATCTGGACAAATACGGAAACACCTCCGCTGCATCCGTCGCAATCGCCCTGGATGAAGCCGTCAGCTCCGGCCGTATCCAGCGGGGAGATTTGATTCTTCTCGTGGTGTTTGGCGCCGGCCTGACGTGGGGTGCGGCGGTGATTGAATGGTAAATGCCCCTTTGACGGAGAGGGCGCGTGTGCTAGTTTGAGTCCGCTTCTATGAGCGCGAGAAAAATTGTAAACGGTGGATCGCTTCCGAACGTTACAGTCGAAGCGCGTCAGACACGGCTTACGTTGTCCCCCGATTCGGTGATCATCCACAAAAACGGCATTGAATTCCGGAGCGCTTCGGCGTTCTCACCGTGGACGGAAATGACGCTTTCGCTGCGCTCGCCCCAGGACAACACCAAGATCAATTGCTGCGGCGTTGTCATTTCCTGCACCGGTAACAAGCACACGGGCTATCACGTTTCCATGGTGTTCACAAACGTTTCGAAACAGGCCCAGGCGCGCCTGACTTCCATGGCTCAGGCGACCATGCACTGAGTTTTCTTCTGCCTGGCGGGGCATTCCTCCCGCAGATGGATTTTCTTCGCGAACCACTTTCCTGTTGGCTCGCAATGTTGCTCTGATACGCTCCCGGTCCGTATGGAATTGTTTCATAAGATTTTGAAGACGGCAGTGGAGGGTTCTGCTTCGGATATTCACATCAAGGTAGGGACCCCGGTCATTTTCCGCATCAGCCGGCAACTCGTCGCCATTGAGTGTCCGTATCCCTCCGAGGATTGGCTCAATTCGGTTGTGAAGCAGATCACCCCCACTCACCTGGCCAAGAAACTTGAGACCGAACGCGAGGTCGATTTTTCGTATTACCTTCCCGGCGTCGGCCGCTTCAGAACAAACCTTTTCCAGCAACGCGGACAGTGGGCCCTGGCGATGCGTTTCGTGAAAACACACGTGCCGAGTTTCGAAGAACTGGGACTGCTGCCAGTGGTCAAGAAGATCGCGGAATCACCGCGCGGAATCGTTCTGGTGGCGGGTTCCACGGGCTCCGGTAAATCGACCACGCTCGCGGCGATGATCGAGCACGTAAATGCCAATTTCAAAAAGCACATCGTGACGCTCGAAGACCCGATTGAATTCGTTTTCGAAGACAATCAATCCGTCATCGAACAGCGCGAAGTCGGACTGGACACACTTTCATTCCACCACGCGCTCAAACACGTGCTGCGTCAGGACCCCGACATCATCATGCTCGGCGAAATGCGCGATGCCGTGAGCTTCACGGCTGCGATGAGCGCCGCCGACACGGGTCACCTCGTATTTTCAACGCTTCACACGACAAATGCATCCCAGTCGATCAGCCGTATTCTCGACTTTTTCAAGGCAGAGGAACGCGAGCAGATCCGGCGTCAGCTCAGCGGCTGTTTGCAGGCGGTCGTTTGTCAGCGCATGGCCACCACGGTTTCAGGCACAATGACACCTGCGCTTGAAATTCTCATCAACACGCCAACCGTGAAGAAGCTCATTGAGGAAAACCGCCTCGACAAGCTTGCCGCTGCGATCGAAACCGGCACTGAAGACGGAATGCTCAACTTCAACCAGGCGCTGTTCCAACTGGTGAAGGATGGCAAGGTGAGCCAGAAGGAAGCTTTGGCAAAGGCCACCAACCCGCAGGCACTCGAAATGAATTTCAAGGGCATCTTCCTCGACGAAGGCCGGCGCATTCTCGGCTGAGAAATTCTTCCAGTTCAGAACAGGACAGGCGGCAAGCGATTGCCGCCTTTTTCGTTCAGGCAATCTCCCGGATATAGATGTCCTGGTCGCCGAGATTCCGCACGATCATCTCGACGGTGCGCTCGATGGCACCGAGATTTTCACGAACCACCTTTCGGGCGTTGCGTCCAAGTTCCTCGCGTTTTTCGGGATTTCCGAGAAGCTCTGCCAATGCGGTTTCGAGGCCGGCAGCATCCTGCACCTGCATCGCGCCGGACTGCGCGACGAAGTTCCTGGCGATGTCCGAAAAATTCTGCATGTGCGGACCGAAAATCATCGGCTTCCCAAGCGCACCGGGTTCGATGGGATTCTGTCCGCCCTGCCCTTTCAAGCTCTTGCCGACGAAGATCACCGTGGCGTGCTCGTAGAAATATTTGAGTTCGCCCGTGGTGTTCACCAGCAGGCAATCGACCTCGCCCGGCTGCAACTGAGTTCCTGCCGTGATTTCACTGCGGAAAATGAACTTCACCCCCCGTTCCTGAAGCTCGCGTCCCACTTCCCGTCCGCGTTCGAAATGGCGCGGCACAAGGACCAGAAAAACGTTCGGAAACTTCTGCCGCAACCGCAGAAACTGTTCGGCCAGCAGCGCCTCCTCCCCAGCATGTGTGCTTCCAGCCACCAGCAACAGCGCGTCTTTGGGACATCCCACCTGTTGCAACATTCGCGGCACATCCAGCACGCGCTTCTCGTCCAGCTTCGCGGCATCGTATTTCAAACTGCCGACCACATGGATGGCTTCCGACCGGCATCCGAGTTCGCGCAGCCGGGCTGCGTCGGCCTCGGTCTGGGTTCCAACACCGGTGAACGACGCAAACAGTTTCCGGAAAATGAATCCCCAGCGCCGGTAGCCGCGAAACGAGCGTTCCGACAGCCTTGCGTTCACCAGAAACAGTGGAATTCCAAGTTCTTTGACTCGCCACAGAAAGTTCGGCCAGATTTCCGCCTCGATCAGCACCACCGCCTTCGGCCGAATCGCGGCCAGCGCGCGCGTCACGTAGGGTCGCCGGTCGATCGGGTAGTAAATCTTCGTGATGTGCGTCGGCAGTTTCTTCTGCAATTCACCCATCCCGGTGGTAGTGGTCGTGGAAACCACGATCTTCATGTTGGGAACTCGCGGCTCGAGCGCCCGAATGAGCTGGGTGCAGATGTTCACCTCCCCGACGCTGACAGCATGCATCCAGAGCACCTGTCGATTGGTAATTGCCTGTTTCACTTTGGCGTCGTACGCGCCGAAGCGCTGGCCGAATCCCTTCGTCCAGTTACCTCTTCTCCACATGCGCAGAAAGTAATACGGCGCTGATAAAACGAAGAAGATCGAGAAAAGAATGTTATAGACTGCTCGCACTCTGATGCCCGGTTGCGGCGTTATTCTGGGGAAAAACCCGGCTCACGCAATGGCTTTTTCCATGAGCCCAAAAAGAAAATAAACCAGCCTTTCACCCAACAGTTGGAACGCAGACTCAACGGAAAAACAACGACCCCGGTGAACCAACAAAAAACCGTCCGCCAATCGATGTCGGCGGACGGTCGTGATATTTCAATCCATTTATTTCTCTTCAGGAATGCGCATTCCGTAGAACGAGCGATACACGAAGATCAACGCCAGGATGAAGAAGGCCAGGCCGATTGCGGTCTTCACGCTCTGGCTCTTCATGGTCACAGCGATTTCCACCGCCAGCAGACCGAACAAGGTGGTGAACTTGATCACCGGGTTCAACGCCACGGACGAAGTGTCCTTGAACGGATCGCCGACAGTGTCGCCGACGACTGTGGCCGCATGGAGATCGGTGCCTTTCGCGCGCATATCGACTTCCACGATCTTTTTCGCGTTGTCCCATGCGCCACCGGCGTTCGCCATGAAGATGGCCTGGAACAGCCCGAAGAACGCGATGCCGATCAGATAGCCGATGAAGAAGTACGGATTGAAGAACGGCAGCGCGAGCGAGAAGCAGAACACCACGATGAAGATGTTCCACATGCCTTTTTGCGCATACACCGTGCAGATGCGAACGACTTCCTTCGAGTCCTTCTCAGACGCGGTGCTCGCATCAAGTTTCATATGTTGTTTGATGTAAACCACCGCTCGATAAGCGCCGGTGACAACCGCCTGACAGGAGGCTCCCGTGAACCAGTAGATCACACCGCCGCCCATGATCAGGCCGAGGATGATTTCAGGCTGAACGATCGAGAGCTTCGGAATCACGTCACCGAACAGATTCTCAAGCAATATGATGATGCCGAACACCATTGTGGTGGCACCCACAACCGCCGTTCCGATCAACACAGGTTTGGCCGTGGCCTTGAAGGTGTTGCCCGCGCCATCGCCTTTTTCCAGCTGATACTTGGCGTTTTCAAAATCAGGTTCGAAGCCGAAGTCTTTGCGAATCTCTTCCTTCACGCCCTTGCGCGCTTCAATCTGGCTCAGCTCATAAACCGATTGAGCGTTGTCCGTCACCGGCCCATAGCTGTCCACGGCGATCGTCACCGGTCCCATTCCCAGGAATCCGAAGGCCACCAGGCCGAACGCGAAGATCGGCGCCGCGAAGGCAAACTCCTGCGGCATGATCGTCATCAGCGCCGGATTTTGTGAGAAGTAATAGGAGACGAACATCAGGACCATGATGACAAGGCCCATCCAGAACGCCGACATGTTGCCCGCAACAAAGCCGGACAGAATGTTCAGCGACGCACCGCCATGCTGAGAGCAGTTCGTCACTTCCTTCACATGCCGCGAGGTCGTGCTCGTGAAAATCTTCGTGAACTCAGGAATCAGCGCACCCGCCACCGTTCCGCAGCTGATGATCACGGAGAGCACCCACCAGAGATTCTTGGTAATTGCAGGATCAACTCCCTCCACCGTAAATCCGCCGAGCAACAGCTTGCTGGCAATGAATGTCACCGCGATGGAAACCGCCGACGTGATCCAGACCAGATGCGTCAAAGGAGCTTCGAAATCGAAATCCTTCTTTCCGCCGAACATCGCCTTGCTGATCGCTTCATTCAGGAAATACGAACCGAGCGAAGTCACGATCATCAGCGCACGCATCACGAACAGCCAGATGATCAGCGTGGCACAAACGACGGGGCTCGCCGCCAGTGCCAGCGCGAGGAACGCAATCAGCGCCACACCCGTCACACCGTAGGTTTCAAAACCGTCAGCTGTCGGCCCGACGGAATCGCCGGCGTTGTCACCCGTGCAGTCTGCAATCACACCCGGGTTCTTGGGATCATCTTCGGGCAGTTTGAACACGATCTTCATCAGATCGGAACCGATGTCCGCGATCTTGGTGAAGATGCCGCCGCAGATACGCAGCACCGATGCGCCGAGAGATTCACCGATGGCGAAGCCAATGAAGCAGGGCCCGACCAGCTCGCGAGGGAGAAACACCAGGATGCAGATCATGAAGAACAGTTCGACCGCCACCAGCAGCAATCCGATGCTCATGCCGGAACGGAGCGGAATGCCGAGCGTGGCCAGCGGATTTCCCTTCAGAGCGGAAAATGCCGCGCGGGAGTTCGAAATGGTGTTGATGCGAATTCCGAACCACGCAACGCCGTAAGAACCGAGAATGCCGAGAACGGACGACGCCAGAATAACGAGCACATTGAATGCGATGTGACCGCTGCTCATCGCCTCGCCGTCCGCCCCCTTGTGTTCCGTGAGAAATCCGAAGTAGAACACCATGCATGCGGCGATCAACACCCAAAGAATCGCCAGCAGCTTGCCCTGTGTGAACAGGTAGGTCTTGCACGTTTCATAAATCGTGTTCGACACCTTCGCCATCGCCTCGTGCACCGGCAATGACTTCGTCTGGAGATATTGAACAATTCCGAAGAGCGCTCCGATCACGCAGATCACAATTCCAAGCATCATCAGGGTGGTTCCACTCACCCCGCCAAGTCCTGGAAATGTGACCGTTTTCAGGTCCGGAATTTTGATATCGGCCTCGCTGGCGGAGGCTCCCAGCGCAGAGCCGAGCACAGCCAGAACCGACAGGCTTCTGATCAGCATGGATTTAGTATTTCTCATATTTACGGGCGAGACTAGGGAATGAACTGACGCTGTTGCCAACCGTATTTTGGCAAAGAACCAACCCAAAATTGAGCTGATAATCACAGGCTTTCGCTTCAACTGAACGGGATCAGATCCGATTCAGTGAATCGTGAGATTGAGTGGAGAACGGCAATACACTGCACCGCCTTTGAAATTTTTTAAAGGAGAAAAACTTATCATCTGCAAACGTAAAAATCCGTCCCTGGAAGACAATTTTCCGAGATTTTTCGACAGCGAGCATGTTGTTCGAACGAGACACGATGGCAACCTTTGCAGAAGTGTTGTGCGACTGATTTTCGAATACCGACGAAACATGTTCTCGGAACCGATTTCGGTTGAACTCACGGTCGAACTTTGAACTTTGAACCCGAACGAGCTTTCCCCATCTTCACAGCGATGCCTGAACGAATGATTTCCGACGTGCTGACGAAGCCTGATGCGGCTCTGGAAATGACGCTGCGTCCGTCGTTGTTCTCCGATTTCACCGGCCAGGCCAAGGTCAAGGAACGCCTCGAAATCACCGTCGCTGCCGCCAGGCAGCGCGGCGAAGCGCTCGATCACATCCTGCTATCCGGCCCGCCCGGACTCGGCAAAACCACGCTCGCAAACATTCTCGCGAAGGCCATGGGATCCAATCTCAAGGCCACCAGCGGACCAACGATTGAAAAGGCTGCCGACCTCGCCGGACTGCTGACAAATCTCGAGGAAGGCGATGTGCTGTTCATCGACGAAATCCATCGCCTTCAGAAAACGATCGAGGAATACCTCTATCCCGCAATGGAGGATTTCAAACTGGATATCATCATCGACCAGGGCCCCAATGCGCGCAGTGTCCGATTGAATCTTCCGAAGTTCACATTGATCGGCGCGACCACGCGCAGCGGTTTGCTCACCGCTCCCCTGCTCACCCGGTTTCCGATTCGCGAACGGCTCGACTATTACGATTCCATCCAACTGACGCGAATCGTCATCCGCGCGGCGCGACTGTTGAACATCGACATCGAAGAAGACGGTGCGCATGAAATTGCCCGGCGCAGCCGCGGAACTCCGCGCATCGCAAACAATCTCCTTCGCCGCGTTCGCGACTACGCGCAGATCAAGGGAGACGGGCGCATCACGAAGACGATCTCAGATCGCGCCCTGGCGATGCTGGAAATCGACGAGAACGGCCTGGACGAAATGGACAAGCGGATTCTCGAAACGTTGATTGTGAAATTCGGCGGCGGTCCTGTGGGAGTGAATTCACTGGCCGTTGCCGTGGGTGAGGAACCGGACACCCTGGAGGAAGTCTATGAACCTTATCTGATCATGGAAGGTTACCTGAACCGAACTCCACAGGGACGTGTTGCAACGGAATTGAGTTATCGCAAACTCGGAATCAAATCCTCCGGCTCAAATCAGCAACGACTCCTCTGAGCTGCCGGATCGGTTTTAAAAGCGGATCAACATTCCGCCGAGGCAGCCGCCGACGGAGAGGCGGAAAATTTTCACGCCTGCTCCGCACTTCCGCATTGTTACATTGGCCGCTGCCAGCGAGGTGCTCAGTCGCCGATGAAATAGCGTTTCTCGTTCTTCGCCTTCCTGCTATTTGCGTCGGCTTCGCGCTTGCGCTGTTTCTCAAGCAACGCCTTCTCCTGCAATTCGATTTCCGTGTCCGCGGCAGTCACACCCGGCATGCGGCTCTTTTCCTCACGTGAAGCGGCCGCTGCGATTTCTGGAGTCTTCAATACCGTCGGCTTCATGAGCACGAGCAGTTCAGTCCGGGCCTTGGTGTTCGCGCGGCTGCTGAACAACGCGCCAAGCATCGGAATGTCCTTCAGAAGCGGCACACCGGAATCGCTTTTTGTTGACGCATTCCGGATGAAGCCGCCGAGGATGATTGTATCGCCATCGTTCACTGCAACTTCGGCGGAAAGCTTTCGACTCGTCGTCGTCGGCACATCACCAACACCGGTGATCTGCACCGAGCCGCTGACTTCATCAATGGTTTCATCGATCTGCATGACCACCAGGCCTTCAGGGTTGATGTACGGCGTGACGGTCAGGCCGATGCCGACCTGCAACTGTTGATACGAAGAACTTGGGCCGCTGTAGCCGCCGCCGTAGTAGGTGCTGGTCACGTAAGGAACCGTGCTGCCGACGAAGATCGATCCTGGCGTCGCGTGCGATGTCAAAATGCGCGGTTTCTGGATCACGTTCACGCGCGAGTCAGATGCAGCGGCAGTGAGCACGACGTTCAGATCGCCTTTGTATTTGCCAAAATAAGTGAGGCCGGACGATTCAGGGAAATTGCCGTTGGTCAGGCCACCCGCAAAGAAATCAGCCAAACTTCCGAGTCCGCCCGAGTTGTTGTAGGCGCCACCGATTCCTCCCGTCTTGTTTTCCTTTGGCGGCTGTCCGGCGGAAACGCCGTAAGCCAGCGAATCGTTCAGGTTCACATCCATGATCACTGTTTCGATCAGAACCTGCGAGAGAACCACGTCCAGCTTGGAAACGACGGTCTTGATCATCTCCATGTCCTGCCGTGTCGCGAAGACCAGAAGCGAGTTGCTTCGCTCGTCTGCAATCATCTTGGTCTTGCCGAGAATCTCCAGATCGCCGGAAGTGGCCGCGCGCTGAACGATGTTGCGCAACCGATCGGTGAAACTGCTCCCGGGAGCCGCGCCGGCTGTCGTTCCTCCCATTGTGCCGGGCTGGTTCATCGTCTGTCCCAGAGTAGATCCACCCACACCCTGCCGGGTCGTGCCCATGGTGTTTCCGACGGCAGAGCGCGTGGAGCCGGTGCTCCGCCCAATGCTCGTGGTGCCGCCGCCGCCGCTCAGACTGTTCAATGCATCCGCAATCTCAGACGCCTTCGCATACTTGATCGGAATGACTTCCGAGACAAACTCGCCCGGAACCATGATGTCGATCCGCTCGATCATCTCGAGCATGCGTTTGATGTTTTCGGTGTAGTCGCGAAGCACGATGATCTGCGAACTGTCGATCGGAAGAATCGAGTTCATCTTTGCAAACGGCTGAAGCGCCGGAACGATCTCACTCGGCTTCACATACTTCAACTGAACCACGTGGGCCAAAAACGCGCCGAACTCGGGAAGTTCTTCGGCCGACCGCGTGTCCGGTGTCGCGCCACTCATCGGAGCTTCCGCCTGTGCGAGAGCCTTCACGAACTTGTCTCCCACATTGATCATGGTGATGCCATTCATGCCTAACACGGCATCCAAAGCCTGAACCGCTTCCTGCTTCGTCAATGCAGTCCGGGTGGTCAATGTGATCTGTGCAGCCGGAAGTGTGGCCGGACGCAGCAGGGTTCGATTCACCAGCTCGGAATAAACTTGCAACGCCTGTTCAATCGGCGTGTTCCGGAAATCGATCATGCCGGCCGGAATGATGTCATTCGCGCCCTGAAGCGTTGCAGGTCCAGACGAAGCGGTGGCCGAAATCGTGGGTGCCGCAGCAGCCGGTCCGGGCACAGCAGGAAGAACCGCAGGCGTTGGCTCGGCGGGAATCACATCAGACGGGGCGGCAGTAACAACCGGTTCAACAACAGGCGCGGGTTCGGCAGGAACAACCACGGGTGGGACCACTGGTGAAATCGTTTCCACCGGTTGCGCCAGTTCGACAGGTTCCTCGACCGCGCCCTCCCGATACTGCCCTTGCGGCTCGGTTTTCCTGGACGAATTCTGCGCGCACGACACGAGCAGCAGAAGCAAGAGGATTGAAAAGGTCGTTTTCATTTCTTTGGAGGCGTCGGAAGCTTGGATGGCGATTGTGCCGGGGAATTGGTCCTTGTCGCGGTCGCGGCCGCAGGAGTGACAGTCCGGGCGGTTGCCGGAGCCGCAGTTGGTGCAGCCTTTGTCGCCGCCGGGCGGGCAGTCTTTTGATAGCTCGCCACCAGCGTGATGTTGGCATCAAGCTGCTGCCGGGACTGATCCGGACGAACCGAGATTTCCCGAACCCGAATCATTGAGTTGCCCGAACCGAGGTTGTAAAGGAAATCGATCAGATTCGATTCGGGCGAAATCACGCGAACAGTTTGCAGCTGTTCCAGGAAAAACTGATTGGTACTGGTGGAGGTTCTCGAGCTTCCCTGGAAACCGACACCACTCTGCGCAGCCTGCACCTGGATGGTGCGCAGGAACTGGATCGCCGCATCCTCAGCCGGAACATTGCCGCCCTCGCTCGTCAGCGCGCGAATATCGCGCTCCAGTGTGGTCTTCTGCTGGATCACCTGCTCCCGTTTGGCGAATTCGGACCGCGCCTTCTGCAGCCTCTGCTGGTAGGCGCCGAGATCGCCAAAATGCGGCCAAATGAAGAAGACGTTGATCACAACAAAGAACACCAACGCGACGATGATAACGAAGCGGCGCTCGGCGGGATTGAGTTGAGACAGATAGCTGTTCATCTATTCGCCTGACCTCTTCAGTTCCAGATCATAAGTCCACCGCACCATGCCACCCGGCATGACGGTGATTCGTGGAGGATCGTTTTTCTGCAGATCGAACAGCTGCTGGCCGCGCGCGACGTATTTGCGAAGGCTGTCACTGAAATCGATAACGCCTCCCGACTGATCTGATGGCGCCGTGCCATTGAGTGAAAGCCTTTTGCCGCCAGCGAAATTCAGCGATTCGAGTGTCAGACCGGCGGGCATGGTCTCCGCCACGGCCTGCCAGCAATCCAGCGCGGCATATTTCAATTCCTGCCGCTGCTTCAAAACTTTGTGCTGTTCCTGCAGGCGAATGACGTTTGTGTAGGAGGAAGCCTGCTGGGCGAATGCGGTTTCGGCATTGTTGGCTTGGAATTTTACGACGCTCACCGCAACGAAATAGACGATCAATCCGAGCACGTACACGGCGAGGATGGCACCCAGGCCGCGCATCCAGAGCCGATCGATGAATTGCTGGCGGTAACGCGCGGCGAACTCAGGCGGCAACAACGTGGTGTTTGGATCGGATGCCGCCGCACGCCGGGCCGTCCGTGCCGCAAGATCCTGCGGCGGAACCGGAGAAACCAGTTCAACCTGTTCGTCCAATCCTTCTTCAAGCGCCTTGTGCCAGTCCGCCGCCTGTGCCTCGCCGGCCACGAGATGCCATTTGGGCTTTGAAACAAGCCATCCTTCCAGCTCGCCGCCCCAGGCCATCTGCATCAGCTGATCGCGCATGCTCGTGGCTCGGTTTGCGCCGGGCTTTACTTTCAGGAGATCGACATTCTGGAGAACACCGTTATACCACCAACCGACCAGCGCGGTGTCATGCGCAGCACGGGCCTCGGGGTAAATCCACGCGCCGTCCTCATGAACCTGCGTGGCCTGCAGCTGGTCGAGAACAGGAAGTTCGAGTCGATCGGCGAGATAACCTTCCTTTTCGAGTCTCCCGAGAAAATCCTCCACGACGTTGCGCGACACGATCAGCACGACCACGGTCTGCATGTTGCCCGCGTTCTGCGCGACCACATGCATGGTCCAGACCGCCTGGGTGACAGGAATCGGCGACAGCTTCTCCATCTGAAGCTCGACCATCGCACGGGTTTCCTCGAGCGTGCTTTGGGGGAACTGCGCGACACGGATGAAAACGTGTTCCGGTGGAAGCCACGCGATGTTGAGCTTCGGCTGCCAGAGCGAACTCCAGCTTTTCTGAACGACCGGAGCCGGCAGCGGTTCGCCGCTTTTGCAGGTCTGCTCCTTGTTCAGCTTGAATGAACCGCCATCGAACTGCCAGAGCCGGCAGCTGTCTCCGTCGATCTGAAGGACGTTGCAGGAGTTCCAGCGGGCCATATCAGGAGGGCTTTCCGATGTGCGACAGACGATTTACGAAGAACAAGCTTCGCAGATTCGTAACTCGTAAGTTGTAAATCATAAGTCGGCGGCTCATTGCTTCGAGAGATTCGCCAGAACCTCCGTCTTGTCCTCCATCAACGCATCGAGATGTTCCTCGATCTGCGTGACGCGCAGGACTTCCTCAATCGTCGTGATGCCGTTTCGCACCTTGTTCCAGCCATCGGTGCGCAACGTGCGCATCCCCTGCTCCATCGCACGCTGAGCAATGGTCGAGGCGGCGGCGCGCTGCAGAATCAACGGACGCAACTGCTCGTTGAGCAGCAGCAGTTCATAAATCGCCAGCCGTCCCTGATACCCAAGCTGGCGGCAATCTTCACATCCGGCGCCGTGCCAGAACCTGGCCGTGGGAATCTCATCCTCAGGGAAGCCAATGCGACGAAGGTAACTCGGCTCCACCTTCTGCTCGGTCTTGCAATGCGGACAAATCGTTCGAACCAGGCGCTGCGCCATGATGGCTTCCACTGACGACGCCACGAGAAACGGCTCAATGCCCATGTCAATCAAACGCGTGAACGCGCTGGGCGCATCGTTGGTGTGCAATGTCGAGAAAACCAGGTGACCCGTCAGCGCAGCGCGAATCGCGATCTCGGCGGTTTCCAGGTCACGAATTTCGCCGACCATGATCACATTCGGATCCTGACGCAGAATGTGACGCAGCCCCATCGCGAACGTGAGGCCGATTTCCGGCCGGACCGCGATTTGATTGATGCCCTTCAGTTCGTATTCAACCGGCTCTTCAACCGTGATGATGCGTTTGTGCACCGAGTTGATCGTCGAGAGCATCGCGTAAAGCGACGTCGATTTGCCGGAACCGGTCGGACCGGTCACAAGCAGAATGCCGTGCGGCTTCACGATCAGTTCGCGGATCGCAGCTTCGTCGTTCGGGGAAAATCCAAGTTTGTCGAGACTCAGGAAAATCTTTCCGCGCGACAACAGACGCAGCGATGTGCTCTCGCCATAAACCGTCGGCACGGTGGAAACGCGGATGTCGATTTCCTCGCCTTTAATTCGAACGTTGATGCGTCCGTCCTGTGGCAGGCGCTTCTCCGCGATGTTCATCCCGCTCATCACTTTGATACGCGAGAGAATCGCCGATTGAAAACGCTTCAGCTGCGGCGGCATCGGAGTCTGGTGCAGGATGCCGTCGATGCGGTAGCGGATGCGCAGTTCGTCTTCCTGCGGCTCCAGGTGAATGTCAGTCGCGCGATCCTTGTACGCTTCCCAGATCACCTGGTTCACGAACTTAATGACGCTCGCCTCCTGATCGCCTTCGGTGATTTCCTTGTCGCCGATCAACAGTTCGAGCGATTCGTCTTCGCTGGCCTCGCCCATTTCTTCGAGTGTTTCCGCTCCAACGCCGTAGTACTTCTTCAGCGCCTTTTCAATTTCCGCCCTCGGCGCGAGCGCGAATTCCACCGGCCCCTTCGCATCGAAACGAACCGCGTTCAGCATCGCGGTGTCGAAAGGATTGCTGACCGCCACCTGCACGGTGCCGTCGGCGAAGTTGGTCGGTAGGACCGAATGCTGGAAGGCAACCTTCGTGGAAATCTTGGTGCGAGCCTGTGTGGGAACATCCAGCTTCGCGATGTCGAGATACGGCCAGCCGAGAGCCTGCGCGAGTTTCTGGAGAAAAACGTCCTCGGCAATGCCACGTTCGCGGCAGATGAACGCCAGCAGCGATTCCTGGGAACCGTTTTCGACCGCCACGCGCCAGGCCTTCCCATGTTCGTCGAACTGCTCGGGAGTGACGAGCCCCATGCGGGCGAAGAATTCTTTCAGCGATAAAAAGGCCATTCAGTAAAAACGCTCGAACGTTTCCCAATGAATTACACGCCAAGCTAGGGAAAGTTGCGCAGTGGGTCAAAATTATTTCCGGAAACCGTCGGAGAACGCACAGAACGTCCGTCTCATCCTCGCTGCACAGGCCCAATCCGGCTAAACCTTCAATACGCCCCGGAAGCCGCGGACTCTGTAATACGACTGGGCGCCGTTGTGTCCGGTGAACACGCGTCCATACCGCCGTTCGCAATAAAGCGCACCGCCCAGATCGCGAATTTCCGGCGGCGTCCTGACCCAGCTCGACGTTTTCAGATCGAACTCACCCAGTTTCTGCAGCTCGAAATATTGCTCCTCGGTCAGCAGCTCGATGCCGATCGATTCCGCCATGTCCATGGCAGTCGTTTCCGGCCGAGCCTCCTTTCGCGCCAACCATCCTTCGCGGTCGTAACAGACACTGACGCGTCCCTTCGGTGTCTCGACCGAACAATCGAAGAAGATGTATTCACCGGTCGCTTTCTCCTGGCCGACCACATCGGGTTCACCGCCGGTTCGTTCCATTTCATGAAGCGACCACAGCTTGTACGGGTTGTTCTCCAGCCGCGCCTGGACTTTCGACCAGTCCAGAGCTTCGTGGCGTTTCGGATTTTTTTCGAACCGCTCTTTCAAAGTGCCGAGCAGGACGGTGCGTTCTTTTGCCGACAATTCTTTCTTCTTTGCCGTGTTCATGATTGGGAAAGCCCGAGTAAAACAGTTCGAAGACCGCGCCACAAGCCGCCGGGATTCTTGTGTCGGGATTCTTGCATGCGTGCGATGACAATTCCACGTCATCACGACGCCTTAGGAAGTCCATAGACAATGCCTATCGTAAATAAAGGCAAAAAGTATTTCCGCCTATGCGTTCGCCGTGATTTTATTTTCCCGAATTTAACTAAACACGTTAACAACATGTCCTCTGAATCGAAGTGTCCATTCCACGCAAGCAACGGCAACGGCAACCCGTCTCATCACGCAGCGGGTGGCGGAACCACCAACCAGG
Organism: uncultured Verrucomicrobia subdivision 3 bacterium; assembly: GCA_937890005.1. Lineage (GTDB taxonomy): Bacteria > Verrucomicrobiota > Verrucomicrobiia > Limisphaerales > DASXHY01 > DASXHY01. The sequence goes on from CALBZA010000030.1 coordinate 28,673, forward strand.
ATTGGTGGCCGAATCGGTTGAAGGTTGAACTGCTGCATCAGCATTCCTCGAAGTCGAATCCGATGGGAGAAGACTTCGACTACCGGAAGGAATTCCAGAGCCTCGACTACGCGGCGCTGAAGAAGGATCTCGCGGCGTTGATGACCGACTCGCAGGAATGGTGGCCGGCGGACTTCGGTCACTACGGTCCGCTCTTCGTTCGCATGGCCTGGCACAGCGCCGGAACGTATCGCACTGGCGACGGTCGTGGCGGCGGTGGACGCGGACAGCAACGTTTTGCCCCGCTCAACAGCTGGCCGGACAACGTGAGTCTCGACAAGGCGCGCCGTCTTCTCTGGCCGATCAAACAGAAGTATGGCCGCAAAATTTCCTGGGCTGATTTGCTGATCCTTGCAGGCAACGTTGCGCTGGAAACGATGGGATTCAAAACGTTTGGTTTCGCCGGCGGACGTCCCGACACATGGGAGCCGGATCAGGATGTTTATTGGGGCCGCGAAACGAAATGGCTCGGCGGCGACATCCGTTATTCGAAGGGATCGCCCGGCGTCGATGATCCGCACAGCACACTCGTGAAGGATGACGACAGCCAGGTTCAACACACACGCGATCTGGAGAATCCGCTCGCCGCCGTGCAGATGGGTCTCATTTATGTGAATCCCGAAGGTCCGGAGGGCAAGCCGGATCCCATCGCCGCTGCAAAGGACATTCGCGACACCTTCGGCCGGATGGCGATGAATGATGAGGAAACGGTGGCGCTGATTGCCGGCGGTCATACCTTCGGCAAAACCCACGGCGCAGGCCCCGCGGAAAATGTTCAAGCCGATCCCGAAGCCGCTCCGATCGAGGAACAGGGCCTCGGCTGGCGCAACAAGTTCCGCACCGGCAAAGGTCCCGACACCATCACCAGCGGTCTTGAAGTCACATGGACCAGCACGCCAACCAGGTGGGGCATCGGCTTTTTGAAAAACCTTTTCGAGTTCGAATGGGAACTCACCAAGAGCCCGGCCGGTGCATACCAGTGGGTCGCGAAAAACGCTCCAGCCATCATTCCGGATGCTTACGATTCGTCGAAGAAGCATCTGCCGACGATGCTCACGACCGACCTTTCGCTACGCTTCGATCCGGTTTACGAGAAAATCGCGCGCCGGTTCCTGGAAAATCCCGACCAGTTCGCCGATGCCTTTGCACGCGCGTGGTTCAAGCTCACGCATCGCGACATGGGACCGCGCTCCCGTTATCTCGGGCCGGAAGTGCCGAAGGAAGAACTGATCTGGCAGGACCCAATTCCGGCAGTCGACCACCCACTCGTTGACGAACAGGACATCGCGGCGCTGAAGAACAAGATCGCCGCATCCGGTCTCACCATCCCACAACTCGTTTCCACGGCGTGGGCGTCGGCTTCGACGTATCGCGGTTCTGACATGCGCGGTGGTGCCAATGGCGCCCGGATTCGCCTCGCTCCACAGAAAGACTGGGAAGTCAACCAGCCCGCGCAACTGACGACCGTGCTCCAGAAACTGGAAGGCATTCAGGCCGAGTTCAACAAGAGCGCAGCCGGCGGAAAGAAAATCTCGCTCGCCGATCTCATTGTCCTCGCGGGCGGCGTGGGAATCGAACTCGCCGCAAAGAAAGCCGGGCACACTGTGACCGTGCCTTTCACGCCGGGCCGGATGGATGCACGACAGGATCAGACTGACGTCGAATCGTTCGCCGTGCTTGAGCCGATCGCTGACGGATTCCGCAATTACCTGAAGGGCAAATACAGCGTGCCAGCCGAGGCGTTGTTGATCGACAAGGCGCAGTTGCTCACGCTGACCGCGCCTGAAATGACCGTTCTCATTGGCGGCCTGCGCGTTCTTGGAAACAACTTCAACAACGAAAAGTATGGCGTGTTCACGACCCGGCCCGAGACGTTGACGAACGACTTCTTCGTGAACCTGCTCGACATGGGCACGGAATGGAAACAGATCTCGCCCTGCGGCAATGCGTTCCTGGGCTCCGATCGCAAGACCGGCCAGCCGAAATGGACCGCCACGCGCGTGGACCTTGTCTTCGGATCCAACTCCATCCTTCGCGCCGTCGCGGAAGTCTATGGCAGCTCGGACTCCGAGCAGAAGTTCATCGCGGACTTCATCGCTGCCTGGACGAAGGTGATGAACCTGGATCGGTTCGATTTGAAGTAAGAATCCCAGCAGGATTCATTCGTTCAGCCCAGGGCAGCCTCGATTGCGGGTTGCCCTGGGTTTGAAATTGATGCGGGGTTGCAATTCTGAAACCGGTTTCAGTCTCAGCCCCGCAGTGATACTTCAGCACTTCAACTCTTGTTTGCCCGCCGCCTTTCCCGCTAACGTTGTGCCTTTATGAGTAAACCGGCCAATTGCCCGATGTGCGAGATGAACGAGATTTTGGAACACGCCGAGCGCTACGAATGCGTCACGTGCGGTCACGAATGGCCGCGCCAAGCCGAGGCTGCACCGGCCGATGCGCCCCGCGTGGTCAAGGACGCTCACGGCAATGTTCTCGCCGACGGCGATTGCGTGGTGCTCATCAAGGATCTCAAGCTCGGCGGCTCTTCCGTGCTCAAAGGCGGCTCGAAATCCAAACCCATCCGACTGGTGGATGGCGATCACGAGATCGATTGCAAAGTGGACGGCATCGGCGTCCGCTTAAAAGCCTGCTTCGTCAAAAAAGCCTGAGTGGCTGTGAAGCCTTTAGCGGGCGGATTTGATTCAACCCTTTCAGGGTGGATGATTTTATTTCCGCCTAACCTGAAGTAGTCGGTTGCGCGCTGAAGGATTCAATCCCTTCGGATAGTCAGTGTTCGACGCATTCCTGTGAACCCGTTAGGCGAAGGACATTGTTCGGGATTGCAGCGTCGGGAACGGTGACCGGAATGCTGAAGGCATTCCATCTTTCAGACCCGGGTTGCTCGGAACGAGCTGCCCTGGGGAAAACCGCCCAGACATTTCATCAACCCCGAAAAGGGTTGAACGGGTGAGCGCAAGAATTGTTCTGCGTTCGACAGCTCGACAACTATTTAACTGTTTTCCTCACAGTCTTCGTTCACGCCTCATTTGATTTGCGTTCCTTTGCGGCGCGGAGGCGCATTGCAAGTTTTGCCAAAAATTTCGGCGGCGGGTTCATCACATCCAACAACACGTCCATGGAGGCGCAGTCGGCGCGATGTTGATCGCATTGTCGCTGGTAGGTGCGGCGGGTTTTGGTGCAGACCAGTGTTTGTGGCGAACCTTTGCGATCCGTCACGTGCGTCATGTCCAGATTGTGATGTTCGATTTGCTGGTGCAAATGCTGCCTGCGCTCTTTCTTCACGCGAAAGCGCTCCACGTGCAACTGCGCATCCAACGCAAAGGCCTGCAACGCCCGGCAATCTTCGCATTTGCATGCAATGCTTACCGGCTGTTTCCAATCCTTCGGTGGTGCCGGTGGTTGCTCGCTGCGGCCCAGCAAAAATTCAGCGGCGTGGCCCCATAAACGTCCACCTTCCGCATCGGAAACAAAACCGTTGCGATCGCGATCTGCCATCAGCCTCAAAGCGGGCACGATAATTTCTGCAGGATCGAATGCGGATCGATTCTCCGTGATTGCGTCCGCTGCTTTCCGACGCAAACCGGTCGCATTCAGCGCGCGTAATTGTTCGAGTATTTCAGCCACCATCCTCGCATCAATCGGCTTGGATTCGCTTCTGCGCCACCAATCGGAGCCAGAGCAGTATCCGGCTTGCGTCTCAGTCGTGAGCTTGGGCAGGGCTTTCACGATTTCGATCGCGGCTTCGGTCAACGCGCTTTTCCATTCCGCATCCATTTTCGCACCCAATTCAGCCCGAACTGCCCCAAGCAGGCTTACGCAATCGCGATGGAACAACGGCATGTTGTCGTGAAACAGTTTCACCAGAAGTTTCGACGACGATGCGCCCATCCGCGCCAAAGCCGTAGCCAGAATTTTATTTTCGCTGCCGTCGAATTCCCGCGTCACGACGCCGCTGATGAATCGCTGCAACAGACTCTTGTCGCCCAATCGCAACAGTAATTTCAGCATCGCCGCGCGATCCGGCTCCTTGCCCAGGTTGCGATAGGAAAAATCCGAACGCGGAGTTTCCCAATCCTTGATGATTTGTCCGGCAATCGACGAAGCCATTTTGTCTCCGGCTTCAATTCGTTCGCGCAGATGCGGTATTGCCGCGCTGACGCCCGCCTGCAACAAAACGCAGGCAAATCGCTCGCGCGGCCAGATCACCAGCGCCGCCCGATGATACGAGCGTTCGAAACTGGCGCCTTCGTTGCCGCTCGCTTCCATAAGCCGCTGTTCATCCGGTTTTTCATCATCAAGCGCGCCATCCGGAAGCAATTCGCCTTGCTGCAACGGCAGTTCGCCGAAGTCCACCGGCTCGTCGCGCAAGTCACGCCATTGCGCCACGTAATGCCGCCAGTCGCAGACCTCAATCACCTCAAAATCTTCACGGGAACGGTCTTCCTCCTCATCCGCGTCCTCGTAATATCGCCCCCATCTGCGCGGACGGTAACCGTAACCAGTCGGATTCGCCGTGCCCGATTCCTCAATATGAACGATGCCGAGATGCACTGTACAGTCCGCGAGTTTTGCCGCTTCGACCAAAACCTTCGCCCGCGCGGCATCGGCGGATTTCAAGCCTGCGAAAGACAGACCCTCGGGGCTGTATTGATGTTCCAAGAGCCAGCCGATTTTCGCGGGTGTGCCGGTTTCGACCAGATGCTCCCTCAACAACTTTGCGGCGGCGGAAATTTCCTTTTCGTAATCCGGAGCAAGCAGTTCGCCTTTGGCCTTTGCGCCGCGCTGTTGCACCAGATTGTAGATCAGGCAGACGCGGTTGCCTGCCGAGATGGGACGAACCTCGTGTTCGCAATCCGCATAAAAAGCCGCGAATTTCACCTCCGAAATTTCCCCGCCAGCCATGTCCACAACGACCTCGCGCCCCGCATGACGCAAGACCAGTTCCCCGCCGCGATGCTCCGACGGCAATACCATGACCAGCGTTCCGAACATCCCGCCGGTTTTCTCCGTGTCGCGATGCGCCAGGAAAAATCCCCCCGTGTCATACACCAGCAGCTTGTAAAGCTCCGCGCTCACTTGCAGTCCTTCGCAGCCCAGTCCCTTTGCGACCTGTTGCAAAATGACCTCAAAATTTGTGGGCCAGGATTTTCCGCCGATGCGCACCTTTTCCGGCGGCAACTGCCACACTTTGCGGACGGACTCATCAAGAATCGTCTCCTCGCCGCGACCATAAGGCGCGCGGGTCGCCTGCCGCACCAATTGTTGAATCTGGTTTTCCGGCACCGGAAACGACAGCGTCCCAACGCCTTCGACCTCGACCCTCGGCATTGGAATCTCCAGCGAACCGCTGGCGAAAAAATCTCCGGGACGTTGAATCCCCTTGATCAATTCCTCCAGCGGTTTCAGCTCGTGATTGTATTCAATTCGAATCGAATCCTCTGACATGGCGTGGACGATAGACGGTCATCAAAGCGCATACAAGCAGGCGCGAAATGATCGACCTGTCCCGTGCGACTGAAGTGGTGACACTTCTTTTCTCCATTTCCTCCGTCCAATGGAGGGCATGACCCGGGGCGGGAAGGATTTTTGAAAAAGATCACTTCACCTCGACCTTGACCGACAAACAAGACCACGCCGTTTTCATGCTTTCAGCCGCTTAAAAGCCCGGTTGTTTTTTCGGCGCTGAATTCTCCGGCGTTGTATTCTCCATCCATCCAATTCTTCATGTTCGGGATGCCTGGGTTTGGCCATGACTTTACAGGAATCTCATCGATTGCTGACTGCGAACGGTACGTACGGGCGCATCGGGTGTGAAACTTCTGAGAGCGTGCGAATTGAGTATTCGACGTTGCAGTCAACAAGGCCGCTTCGGTCGGAGCGCGGCTGTGTCACCGACCAGCTGCAGCAACTTCGCCAATCAGGAAGCGTGTGAGAAATTCTGGAGCGTCTTGAAATTCGAACATTGCTGCGGCTCACAGAGCCGCGCTCCGTTAAAGCCGCAACGCACCATTCGCGTCCCGATATCGCGCGCTACTCCACAGCCACGCTTTGGGATCAAGGACCAGCTTCGCCTTGGCTGGATTGTTTTCGATGTAGCGAATCGTTTTCCGTTCGTGCTCGGCATCGCGCATGTAGGTGTCGAAGTAATCCTCGGCCCAAAATGCACCCCGTTTGCCCAGCACCTTATTCGCGAGCCGTCCTGTGTGTTTCTTCCAATCGCCAACAATCGTCGCCATCGGAACCGTTCCCACCTTGAACAAAATGTGAACGTGATTTGGCATGATGCACCAGGCGCGTAATTCGTATCGCACAGCGTCCGGAGCACGAGGAGCGCGACTCTGTGAGTCGCAGCAGCTTTCATCTGGACGGCGGGTCTGTGACCCGCAGCAACCCGAAAAGTTCAGAAAATTATCCTCAACGATTTTTGCAATCTCTGGCCGTCCCAGATGACATTCGCCTCGGCCTTTATCCAGATACGTTTCAATTTCCGTTCGCCGCTCGCGGTCGTCTTCGATCCTGGCAAGATGCTCCCATTCGGAACGAAGGGAGGCCGGAAAACTGTCGGCGAGACGAAACGTGACAAACTGTATGAGCCCCGGTTCATCACGATGCGGCAGATAACCCCGCTCGTTCCAACCGCGAAATCCTTGCTTGAGGTTTTCAATCTTCGGCGGCGATGACCAGCGTCGCTTGCCCTCGACCAAATCGCGCAGTCCAGGATTATGCGGTGGACCTGGACGACGCGGTTGGAGTAGCTGCCTCACGGCGAGGATTGAAGCGAAGTCGAAGCGTATCTGCAAGCCCCGGAGCGCGAGTCTGCGACTCGCAGCAGCTTCGTGAGTCAGGAGGCGTGTGGAAAATTCGGGAGCGTCTCGAAGTCAGGACGTTGCTGCGGCTCACAGAGCCGCGCTCCGGCAAAAAGGACCGCGCCTCTGCGAGGCGCAGCGACGTGGACATGACTCAGGGTCTTTCGTTTTGAATTCATAAGTTGGCGAGGAGCTGCAGGCAGCGGCGG
>CALBZA010000031.1 GCA_937890005.1 uncultured Verrucomicrobia subdivision 3 bacterium
CAGAGAATGACGGCTGATGCTCCTGCTTCCTTCACGTCACGACGCAATATTTCGAAAGGTTCATCGTCATAACGGGTGCAGTCGTGGGGCGCGTCTATTTATTTTTCATTTGGCGTCTCGGCTTGGCGATGATTGCACTTCGCTCGCGGTTTTCGACAGCATCTTCACAAATCGTCGAGCCACCTGCACACAGCCGCCTGATATCTCATTCGAGCCTTGAAGGTCAAAACATGTCGCGCAGACGTCCACGCCTGCGCTACGACGTGCATCAGCGGGAACCGTCGTGTTGAGCGCGCCGTTTCTCCGAGAGAAAGACGCCGGCACGACGATCCGGATCAAACGCGAAATCACGAACTCAGACTTCTTACAGATCCGTTCGACCACAATGTGCTCTTCGTCATACATTGGGCTCGCTGACAATGTGTGATTGGTCATTTGTGGGTAAACCTTCGGGCACGAGCAGCGTCATCAGGCGACTGTTTCGTTCGTGGATCTGTGCGGTCTTGCTGCTGCTGACGATGGCGGTCCCGAACGACGGTTCAGGTGCGCTTCCGGGTAGCGACGCGCCGCGGGCATGGGGCGACTGGCATGATTGGGGCGACCAGGGCAATGGAACGTATCGGAATCCTGTGTTGCCGTCGGACTACAGCGACATCGATTGCATCCGGGTGGGATCGGATTACTACGCGATTTCTTCCACGTTCCAGTATTCGCCGGGGATGGTGGTTCTCCACTCGAGAGACATGGTGAACTGGCGCATTCTCGGGCATGTCGTTGACGATCTCCGGCAGATCAGCCCGGAGTTGAATTGGGATCGCATGAACCGCTACGGGCGCGGGATCTGGGCCGGGGCGATTCGCCATCACGACGGCAGGTTCTGGGTGTACTTCGGCACACCGGAGGAAGGCTATTTCATGAGCACAGCCAAGGATCCTGCGGGCCCATGGGAGCCTTTGCATCGAGTGATGGGTGAAGCGGGTTGGGATGATTGCTGTCCGTTCTGGGACGATGACGGCCAGGGTTACTTCGTGGGAACGAGCTTCAAAGACAACTACAAGACGTGGCTGTTTAAACTCACGGCGGACGGGCGCAACCTCGTGAGCGGCTGGCGCGTTTTGTTGAATGAGGGTTCCGGGCGCGAAGCCAACAAGTTGTACAAGATCAACGGCACCTATTATCACTTTTACAGTGAGCACAAGCCCGGCGTGGGGCGCTACGTGATGATGCAGCGCTCGACCAACATTGCAGGGCCCTATCTCGAAAAGCGACAGCTCAGCCATGCGCAACTGGAAGCACACGAGCCGAATCAGGGCGGCATTGTACAGACCGCAGCCGGAGAGTGGTATTTCTTCACCCACCACGGCAACGGCGATTGGCAAGGACGCTGCGCGAGTTTGTTGCCGGTCACATGGGTGGATGGCTGGCCGATTCTCGGAGCGGTCGGCGATGACGGCATCGGCAGAATGGTTTGGTCCGGACGCAAACCGGTCGCTGATACGCCAATTCTCACTCCGCAAACCAACGATGACTTCGATGGCCCGAGGCTCGGCGTTCAATGGGAGTGGAATTACCAGCCGCGGGCCGACAAGTGGTCGCTGACCGAGCGGCCCGGGTTCCTGCGCCTGCACGCCTTCAAACCGCTTGAACGGAACAACCTGAAGAAGGTCGGCAACATCCTCACCCAACGCGTGCTGCGCACGAGAACGAACGTCGTCACGATGGCGCTGGAATTGAGCAACATGGCGGATGGACAGGTGGCCGGACTGTGTCACTACTCGGGAGACTGGAGCATGATTGGCGTCCGTCGTGAGAACGGCGTCGTCACCATCGAATCCGCCAACCACCGGACGATCACGCGGGGCCAGGCGATCACGACGTCAAAGCTCTGGCTGCGTTCGACATGGGCGTTGGACGGAAAATGCCGTTACGCCTTCAGCACCGATGGCACGGAGTTCATTCCGTTCGGCGAAACGTATCAATTCGGTTGGGGCGACTATCGGGGCGAGCGCATCGGCCTCTTCACCTGTAACAATGACGGTGAATCCGGTTACGTGGACGTCGATTGGTTCACGTATCATTACGACTCGCCGGCGTCTCGAAAAGCGATTGGCGGCGCAGGCCGTTGATCTTCACAAGAGCGTGGTTTCGAGAGCTTTGCTGCCGGAGGAATACGACGTACATCACATTGCACTCGTCCGCCGCTTCCGTGAAAGAATGTCGCCCTGGCATTCGTGACGTGAACCAAAAGTGAAAGGACCGCCGCAGGACCGGCGCGATGGACAACGCTTTCCACAGGAACTGAACGAAAAATGGAAATGCATTTCAAGGGATGCCAGGCACGGTGAACAGCCAACAACCAATGCGAAATCTCTCACCCGTACTTCGGGCACCCTCCCCCATCCATCCGATTCGCCGCGCAGTTGTGCCGTCAGAGGCTGGGAGACGTCCGAGTTGAGAGCCCCTTTGAACAAGATGAAAATTCACATTTGCCTTCTATCTCTCGGTCTTGCCACCCAGATGGTCTTTGCCGCCGACGCGCCCACAAATTCACCGTCTTCAGAAGATGTGTGGATCTCGTCACTCGACGTTTCACGCATTGAACAGGGATGGGGTGAGGCTCGCGCCAACCGTTCCGTGGACAACCGGCGATTGACCGTCGCAGGCCGCGTGTTCCAGCAAGGTGTCGGAACACACGCGAACTCGACGATCCCTCTCGAAGTCGATGGCAACGCTCTCACGCTCTCGGGCAGCGTTGGTGTGGACGATGAAACCGGCGGACGCGGTTCGATCATTTTCAAAATTGAAGCCGATGGGCGGGAAATCTGGAACAGCGGGTTGATGCGGAGCCGGGACGCTGCCAAGGACTTTTCGCTCGATGTCAAAGGGGTGAAGTCGCTCGCGCTGCTGGCTTTGGACGGAGGAGACGGGATCGATTACGACCATGCGGACTGGGGTGATTTGAAAATAACCATGGCTGCCGGCAAACCGCGTCTGAACGTTCCGCCCATCGAAGAGGCGGTAGTTCTCACACCGAAGCCCGGACCGACACCTCGCATCAATGGCGCGCGGGTGTTTGGCGTTCGGCCCCGTTCGCCGTTTCTGTTTACCATCGCGGCGACCGGTGACCGGCCAATGACATTTGCGGCGGACAATTTGCCCGAAGGACTCGCGCTTGATCCGCAGTCCGGCCAGATCACTGGCAAACTTGAAAAAGCCGGCGAGTACGTGGTAACGCTTCGCGCCAAGAACGCGGTGGGCCAGGCCGAACGGCAGTTCAAGATCGTTTGCGGATCGAAGATAGGACTCACACCTGCCATGGGCTGGAACAGTTGGAACTGTTTCGCCGGCGAAGTAACTGCTGAAAGAATCAAAGCTGCGGCGGACGCGATGGTGAACAGCGGCCTGATCAATCACGGCTGGACCTACATCAACATCGACGACTTCTGGCAGGTGCATCGGAATTCCCGCGACCCGAGCCTGCAAGGACCAAAACGCGATGCCAACGGACGCATCCTGCCCAACCCGCGTTTCCCGGACATGAAAGGCCTTGTCGATTATGTCCATGGCAAAGGACTGAGGATCGGAATTTATTCTTCACCCGGACCCTGGACGTGCGGCGGCTGCGTCGGGAGCTTTGGCTACGAGCTTGAAGATGCCCAGCAATATGCCGAGTGGGGCTTTGACTATCTGAAATATGACTGGTGCTCTTACGATCCGGCGTTTGAAGCCCAGCGCGGCAGCACCAATTGGAACGCATCCCGCGCACGCAACATCAGCTATTCCGGCGGTGACGGCGTGACGACAGGCCGGCTGCCCTTCCGACGAATGCACGAAGCGTTGATCCAGCAGCCGCGTGACATCATCTTCAGCCTTTGCCAGTACGGCATGGGCAACGTGTGGGAATGGGGAACCGAAGTTGGAGGCCACTCCTGGCGCACGACGCAAGACATCAATGACAGTTGGAGCAGCATGTCGGGCATCGGTTTCAGTCAGGCAGGAAAAGAACGATATGCGGGTCCCGGACACTTCAACGATCCGGACATGCTCGTGGTTGGCAGGCTCGGGTGGGGTCGGCTGCGTCCCACCAAGCTCACGCCCAACGAACAATACACACACATCAGTCTCTGGTGCCTCCTCGCGTCGCCATTGCTGATCGGGTGCGACATGACCCAACTCGACGAATTCACACTGAACCTGCTGACGAATGACGAAGTGATCGACGTGAACCAGGACCCGCTGGGACGCCAGGCATCGCGAGTCGCTCAGGACGGTCAGCTCGAAGTGTGGGCCAAGGACATGGAAGATGGATCCAAAGCGGTCGGCCTTTTCAATCGCGGCACGCAGGAAAAGGTTGTGGTCGCGAAGTGGTCCGACCTCGGCTTGACTGGCGACCAGATGGTGCGCGATCTCTGGCGTCAAAAGGATATCGGCAAGTTCAACGGACAGTTCGAGGCGACGGTGGGCCGGCACGGAGTTACGCTCGTGAAAATTTCTCCCGCGAAATAACAAACAAAAGCGCTACCTATGAAAACAAAAATGCTCGGTTTAGCACTCATCACGCTGTTCGCGGCTGCGCCTGCCATGGCTCAGCCGGGCGGACAACCTGCGGCACAGGTCATCGAGTCGCCGGTAACCAACTCGGTCGAGGATTTCAAACCCTCGTCCCTGAACCAGCCGCGCCGGCAGTATCCACAGGTCAATTCGGAACGGCGCATGCGCGCGAGCCTTCGGGCGCCCGACGCGACAAGCGTGCTTCTTGATATCGGCGGCAAGCGATATCCAATGACCAAGCGGGAAGATGGCACCTGGATCGGCGATTCCGCGCCGCAGGACGAAGGATTTCATTACTACCAGCTCTGGGTGAATGGCGCCCAGGTGCCTGATCCTGGCACTCTCTTTTTCTACGGCGCGAGTCGCTGGGGCAGCGCGATTGAAATCCCGGCGAGCGATCAGGATTTCTACGCGCTCAAGAATGTCCCTCACGGCCAGTTGCGCGAGACGCCTTTTTATTCGAAGAGCGCCAATGCGGTTCTCCGCTGTTTCGTTTACACGCCGCCCGATTATGAAAAGGATGTCACCAAACGTTATCCCGTTCTGTATTTGCAGCATGGTGGCGGCGAGGACGAAACCGGCTGGGGAAGCCAGGGATTCACTGGGCGTATCATGGACAACCTGATTGCGGCGGGCAAAGCGCGGCCGTTTATCATCGTGATGGCCAACAGCTACGTGCCCGGCGCGGCCGCTCCGAATCGCGGCGCCGCTCCGGCAGCAGGCGGGGGCGCTCAAGGTCGCGGCATGTTCAACTTCTCGGCATTCGAGCGAATGTTGATCGACGACCTGATTCCCTACATTGACTCCAACTTCCGCACCCTCACCGATCAACCCAACCGCGCCATGGCCGGTCTCTCCATGGGCGGAATGCAAACGCGCCAGATCACGCTGGCCAATCTCGACAAGTTCTCGCACATCGGCATTTTCAGCGGCGGCAGCATCAGCACGAATGACATCACCGACATGGCGGCGTTCAAGGAGAAGGTCAAACTCGTGTTTATCGGTTACGGCAGCCGCGAGCTTGAAAACCGCGGCGGCGGACGCGGCGGTTTTGGCGGCGATCCGAAAGCAAACACCGAGGCGCTCAAGGCGGCTGGAATCAACAGCGTCTTCTACGTTTCTCAGGACACCGCTCACGAATGGCAGACCTGGCGGCGCAGCCTTTATCAATTCGCACCGCTGGTTTTCAAAAACCAGTAGCGGCCAGTGTTGTCGGGCTCGGCTCCTTCCAGGACCGAGCCCCGTTCATCGCGCGGTTCGCAGGCATCGCGAAACGTTGCGCTCAAGACCGGTTTTCACAGTCAAATTCTGACCCGACGGCACTCTGGAATCGGAGTCCCAAAACAAATCTCTCAAAACTTATATGATGACTGTCACAGGAAGAAACCACTCGGTGCTGAACACTGTTGGCGCACCTGTTTTTCGCGTGACCGGGAAGGCTCTCACCGTGGTTTGTATGGTGGTCGTGTTTGCATTCCCACTTGCGGCAATGGCGGCGGAACCGATCCCGGCTCCCGGCTCGAAACTGCCTCCGCTGGCCGACAAAGTCATCACCGCCGCCGACGTCACAGTGGAGCGGCTTGGAACCAACATTCCCGCTTCCGCAATTGGGGAACCAGTCGGTGCAGTGACGCTGTTCCCGCCGCGCTGGATTCAGGCAACGGAAAGCGCGGTTGCTCACGCGCTGGTCGAAGGCTCGATCGCTCCCAAGGACCCGAATGGCAAACCGATCAACTTCCGCGTCTTGCTCCCGGCCACCTGGAGTCGGCGGGCGATTCAAATGGGCGGCGGCGGAATGAACGGCATGGTGCCGATGCTGCGCGGCGAGCGTCCCGACTCGCCCACGGCAACATTTGCACGGTACGGCAGCGATTCTGGGCACCAGATGGGCGGGTTTGGTGGAGGTGGTGGTGGCAATGACTGGGCGCTCAACGAAGAGGCCATTCGCAACCTCGGTTACATGCAGATGAAGAAAACCCATGACGCCGCGATGGTGATCATGGAGCGCATCTACGGCGAACGGCCGCGCTTCAATTATTACGTCGGCAGCTCCCAGGGCGGACGCGAAGCTTTGACCGTCGCCCAGCGATACCCGGCCGACTACGACGGCATCGTCGCGGACGTTCCCATCGTGAGCTTCTCCACTTTGATGCTGGCACCCGAGCTGATCCGCATTCAGGAAAAGCCGCTGTCCAATTGGGTCTCGCGAGCAAAGATCAACGCCATTCGCGCCGAGTTCATACGCCAGGCAGACAAGCTCGACGGGCTGGCAGACGGCGTCATTAACAACTACATGGCGGCCCGGGCGCTGTTCGACATGTCGCAGGGCGATCCCAACCGCAATCCGTGGGCGGCTCTGCGCGGACCAAATGGCACCGATCCGAACCCGCAAGATACGTCAGCAAACGCGCGTCTGACTGACGGTCAAATCGAGACGCTCAAGATGGTTTACAGTCGCTACAAATTCGCGACGCCGCTGGCCAACGGCGTAACTTCATTCGGCATGTGGGTGCCGAACACTGATCCCGGAGGCAGCGGATTAATTGTTGACCGCCGTTTCCGTGGACAGGAAGGTGCCGACGAAAACGCGCCAGTCCATTCGCACCTGGGTGTTCTGGGCGTGACCGGGTTCCTCATGCAAAACCTGTCGGCGAACCCGCTGGACTATGTGGAAGGCGGTCCGCTCAACAAACGGCGCGAGCAGCTTTCGGAATGGCTCGACTCGACGAACCCCGATCTCTCCGCGTTCTACCGGCGCGGCGGCAAGATGATCGTCACGATCGGCACCGACGACACGCTCGCGTCGCCCGGGGCGCAGTTGGATTACTATCAATCCGTGATCGACAAGATGGGCCGCGATCAGGTGGACGCTTTTGCGCGGCTCTACGTGCTTCCGCAAACTGGGCACGGCTTGAGCGGACGTAGCAGCTCGATGAACGGCGACGGAAAGGAAGTCACCCCGTTTGAAATTCCGAACCGGTTCGACCGCATTGCCCTGATCACCGCCTGGGTCGAACGCAACGAACCGCCCGGCAAGACGGTGATCGTCACCGCCCGCGGCCGCAGTCTGCCGATGTGTTCGTATCCCAACTACCCACACTACAAAGGCGGCCCGCCCGAATCCGCTGACTCATACGATAGCATCGCGCCGTGACGCTCAGGTCACGAGCAATTCAGAGTCGGCGCACTTTTGCTTTTTAACTACGAATCAAGAATGAAGAAAATACTCGCTGCATCCGTTGCACTAATCACGTTCTGCGTCGCACCCGTTCACTCGGCGGAGGTGACCGTCAGATCGCCGGACCGAAAAGCGGTCGTCACCGTCACCGACGAGGCCGGGTTGAGCTACTCGGTAACCTTTGATGGACGCGAGGTGGTGGGCAAATCGCGCTTTGGCATCGTCGCCGACGGTGTCGATCTCGGTGCCGAAGCCACTCTGGGCAAATCGACTTCGCGCAGGATTCGCGAGTCGTATTCCATGTTCGGCGCTCACTCCAAGGCGGAGAATGATTGTCGCGAAACAACTGTTCAGGTCCGCAGTTCCACAGGCGAAACGTACGAACTCGATGTGCGCGCCTACAACGATGGAGTGGCGCTGCGAACGCGTCTTACGGCAAAGCCGGGCCGCCGAATCAACAGTGAAGCTACGGAGTGGAAGGTTCGTGGCAATCCATTGGCGTGGTACCAAACCGACTTCAGCAGCTACGAAGGTGTCTTTCAAAGCACACGGCTGAATGACCTGCCCGCGGATCGGAAACTTCCGCTGCCGATTACGTTCAGTCTGGACGGGGGTGACGGGCGAGCGAACGGCGGTTACGCGCTTGTGACCGAGGCCAATCTTCTGAACTACAGCGACGCGGGCGTTCATGTTGCTGCGGATCGTTCGCTGCGCGTGTCCTTCCATGCCCGGCCGGATGCGAATGGATGGACCACGGATGATGCTGTGGTTCAGCCATGGCGTGTCACCCTGCTCGCACGCGATCTCAACGCGCTTGCGAACAGCGATCTGATTCGCAATCTCTGCCCCCCGGCATCGCCGGAACTGGCCAAAGCCGACTGGATCAAACCGGGCCGATCTTCCTGGCAATGGTGGTCCAGCGGCGGCCCCAAATACTCCGAGCAACGTCAGTGGGTGGATTGGACGAAGCAACTCGGTTTCGAGTATTACCTGGTTGACGATGGCTGGAAGGATTGGAAAGAGGACGGCAAAGACCCGTGGGCATGCATGCGCGAGGTCTGCGATTACGCGAAAACGAACGGTGTGAAGATCTGGGCCTGGGTACATTGCCGCGACGTCACGAGCCCCGCCGCCCGCGCCGCCTACTTTGATCGCGCGGTCGAGGCGGGCGTGGTCGGAGTGAAGATCGATTTCATGCCCGAAGCCAGCGTGCAATGGGTCAACTGGTACGACGAAACGTTGCGCGACGCGGCTGCCCGGAAGTTGATGGTGAACTTCCATGGCGCGACGAAGCCGGTTGGACGCGAACGCACCTGGCCCAACGAGATGACCCGCGAAGCGGTGCGCGGTCACGAGTATCACATCCTGCGTTACCGCCGCACCCTGCCCCCGGCACAGGATTGTATCCTGCCGTTCACGCGCTATGTCATCGGGGCTGCGGATTACACGCCGACAGTTTTCAATCCCAGAGAATTGCGCGGCTACACCTGGGCGCGTGAGCTGGCCCAGGCCATTGTTTTCACATCGCCATACCTGTGCTACGCCGATCACCCGCGAAATTATCTCACCAACACAGCGGTGGATGTGTTGAAAGCAATCCCGGCAACGTGGGACGAAACCATCGTCCTTCCCGGAAGCGAAATCGGAAAGTGTGTAGCCTTCGCCCGGCGCAGCGGGACCCGGTGGTTCATCGGCGTCATGAACGGCGGCGAAGAGAGTCCGCTCGACATCCCGCTGAGCTTTCTCGGCCGCGGCCAGTACCAGATGATCCAACTCGGTGACGCGCCGGATCGCGGAGACGGCTGGCAGCGCGACGAGAAGACAGTCAAACGCAGCGATCGCGTGCAACTCACGTTGCGCCCCAGCGGCGGCTGCGTCATCCAACTCGGTCCAAAGAAATGATCATGAATCATGAACCTGCAATGTCGGCACAGTTCGAAGCGGCGGCATTGCAGGCATTTGGTTTATCACCATGTGCTCCAATAATGGATCTGCTTCAAATGCAGATCGCGGGGCGCAATCTGCGGCGCCCGAGGCGGGCGCGCTCCCCATCCCCGAAATTGAACCGCAGAGGTCGCAAAGAACGCAGAGATTTCAAACCGTTGTGTTGTCGCACGATCTGTTGTCTTATCGCACTTCCCTGCTGCAGCTCCATTCAGATCAGATGCGCGCCGGAACGATCTTGAAAGACCACCGCACTCGGCTGGCATCCCAGCCCCTTTTCTCCCACCCCCTCATCTCCTCTGCTCTTTTCTCTGAAGAAAATTCAGCGTTTGTGGACAACTTTTCAGAGACCGGCTCTTTACATTTCCTCTCCCGCTGTTTCAATACGCGCCACTCACATTCGGCGTGCGACGTTTCTCGTCGGTATGTGCATTGCGAAATGCAATCCAGACGGAACGAGATCGCCTGAACTTCAGGCCATTCGTCGCGTGCTGCCGGGACAACGCTTTCTTCCGCAGCCGCACACACCAGGTCCGTTGCGTCTCCCAATCAGAAGTGCAGCCTGTGAAGTTCAGAAGATTGATTTCAACCCGATGGGTCTGGCCTGTTTCGGGCCTGCTGTTTGCCTCAGCCACGGCGTGGTCAGGACCGCGCATTACTCTGTCCTGGTATTCCGATCCGGCTTCCGGCGCGGTTGGCCACCGAATTCTCTGCGGATTCCGCGAGTTCGATTACCCGTACGTCTTCGATGTCGGCGATGTCACGCGTGCCACAATCACATTGCCTGATGGCGGCTCCGAATATCATCTCGCGGTGATCGCTTACAACGCGGAAGGAGTCGAAAGCCCGCCGTCCGAAGAGGTCATTTACGTGCCACCCGGTCCGCCCAGGCTGCAGCCAGAAAAAAGTTCGAATCAATTCACGGTACGATGGAATTCCATTCCCGGAACCGGATATCGCGTTCTTTACAAACCGGAGTTGACAGCGAACGAATGGAATCCCGTCAGCAAAATCATCGTCGCCGACGCGACGCAGACCGAATGGAGCACGGCTTTTAACACGGCGGCTCCGTCGGCATTCTTCAAGGTTCAGGTAATTCCGAATCCTGGTTCCCCGCCGGAACTGAAGTTGACGCAACCGAACGAAAACGAACTTCGTTTCTCCTGGAACTGTATTCCGGGCCGAAGTTATCAAATTCTTTTCAAGGAAACCCTGGCTGCGCCGGACTGGATTCCCCTCTCGCCGGTGTTGTTGACTGAAAGCACGGTTCTCGAATGGGTGACGGAGATCGATCCGGCTGCGGCGAGCGGATTCTTCAAGCTGGAAATGTTGCCCGAGTCGGAAAGGCTTCCTGTCACCTCAATCACCTATGACGAGAACGAACGGGTGCAGATCGCGTGGAACGCCATTCCGGGATGCCGGTATCAAGTGTTCTGCAAATCCGATCTTTCCGAGACTGACTGGACGCCGCTGAGCGACGAACTGGTTGCGGAGGCGGTCGAAATGTCCTGGACGGTGCCGGAGGATGCGTCACAACCGGGCGTCTTTTACGCAGTGAAGGAACTGGTGGATTGAACGGTCGAATGAGCCTCAAGTTTGAGCAAACAGTCCGACCCTCCGAATCGCAGAATCATCCATTCCATGTGCGGGCGGTCATTGCTACTTTCCCCGCCATGCGATCAGCTGTTTCAGCGACTTCAAAACTTTGCGCCGGCATTGCGTTGCTTTGCATGACTTCAGGAGTGGGTCAATTTGGAGCTGCTCAAGCAGCTGAATTCACGAATCCGATCCTTCCCGGTTTTCACGCCGATCCCAGCATCTGCCGCGCGGGGGATGACTATTACATGGTGCACAGCACGTTCGAATATTTCCCCGGCGTGCCGGTGTATCACAGTCGTGATCTGGTGAACTGGAAACTGATCGGCCACTGCCTGACGCGGAAGAGCCAGTTGAATCTCGACAACACGCGTCACTCGGCGGGCATCTTCGCGCCCACGATCCGTTATCACAACGGAACGTTCTACATGATCACCACCACCGTGAGCGGCGGCGGCAACTTCTTCGTCACCGCCACCAACGCGGCAGGTCCCTGGTCGGATCCAGTCTGGATCGATCCAACCGGCATCGATCCGTCGTTCTATTTCGAAGACGACAAAGTTTATTACGTGCGTCAGGTCGATGGCGAACGCGGCTACTCCGGTCAGCAGCTGATCGACATCAAAACCGGCAAACTTCAGGGTGAACTGAAGGAACTCTGGCGTGGCACCGGCGGCATCTGGCCAGAAGGACCGCATCTCTACAAGGTCAATGGCAAATATTACCTGATGATTTCCGAAGGTGGTACGAGCTACGACCATTGCCTCACCGTCGCGCGCAGTGATTCGCCATGGGGACCGTTCGAGCCCAATCCAAACAACCCGATTCTCACGCATCGGAATCGTCCAAACGATCCCTTCCAGGCGATCGGCCACGGTGATCTCGTTGAGACTCCGGACGGCTGGTGGGTCGTGTTTCTCGGTTTCCGTCCCCAGGGCGGTCAGCATCATCATATTGGACGCGAAACGTTTCTGGCACCCGTTACCTGGGAAAACGGCTGGCCGGTTGTGAACAACAATCAACCGATCACGGCCAAGATGCGCGCGCCGAACCTGAAGCCGCATCCCTGGCCGGCTCTTCCGCCGCGGGATGAATTCGAAGGATCATCGCTTCGATTGAACTGGCGCTACGTTCGCAATCCGGTGGAATCGAATTATTCCCTGAGCGCGCGCTCCGGCTGGCTGCGGTTGCACGGATCGGAAGTCACCCTTACCAACCAGGCTTCACCGACGTTCATCGGCCAGCCTCAAACGGCCTTCAACTGCCGCGTCGCCACGAAAGTGGAATTCAAACCGTCGAAACCGAACGAAGAAGCCGGATTGGTTTTGCGCGCCAACGACAACAACCATTACGTCCTCGGAATCCGGTCGCATGAAGGAAAGCGCCAGGTGTTCCTGCGCAAGTATCTCGACGCAAAAGTGGCGGAACCGCTCAGCACAGCGAACCTTCCCGATGATGGCGCGGTGGTATTGAGTGTCCGGGCACAGCCGTTGAGCTACGAATTCTTCTATCAGGCAAAGGACGGTTCCGAGAAGAGCCTTGGAACGGCGCTGACACGGGATCTTTCCACCGAAACGCTCACCGCCCAAAAAGGCGCGCCGTTCAATTTCACCGGCGTTTTCATGGGACTCTACGCAACCGGCAACGGCCAGCGCAGCACCGTTCCGGCGGACTTTGACTGGTTTGAATACGAACCCCGCGACTGAGAAAGACAGAAGACCACCAACAACCAAAATCACTTTACCATCCCGTCACCAACAACACTGAGTATGAAAAGCACACTTCCAATCCTATTATTCACATCAGCAGCGGCCGCTCTGACCGTCGGATGCCAGTCTGCGAAACAGGAGGCAACCACTGCGACACCGGCCGCCACCTCTTCAGCTGCGGCGGCAGCTCCCGCAGTCGAACAAAAAGCCATTCGCATCAATGCCGGAGGCTTTGCTCCGGTCACCGATTCCAGCGGCAACGTTTGGATCGCTGACAAAGGTTTTGCGGACGGCGACATCATGGAACGTCCTGAACTTCCGATCCAGAACACGAAGGATGCGGTGATCTATCAGACCGAACGTTATTCGATGACGAAGTTCGAGCAGCCGCTTCCGAACGGAAACTACACCGTGAAATTGCATTTTGCGGAAACGTTCGAAGGCATCGGCGGCCCCGGCGAACGCGTCTTCTCGTTCAACGTGGAAGGAAAAGACTTCAAGGACTTCGATGTCTGGAAGAAGAGCGGCGGCGCTCAACGCGCTTACGTGGAAACCGTCAACGTCCAGGTGACCGACGGAAAACTCGACATCACGTTTACGCCGAACATCGAGAATCCCCAGATCAACGGCATCGAGATTTTGCCGAATTGATTCACGCGGGACCACATCCCGCATTGACATGTCAGCACCTTGTTTCCGCTGTCGGATCGTCAACCCGGCCCACCCCGTTTCGATGGGGCGCCGGGTTGCCGCTATTTTGTGTTTTGTTGCCGCCTGCTGGACGTTGAATCTGCAGGCGCTCACAACGAATTCTTTCATCCGCACAGCCGCGACGGACGGAAGTTTGGCAATCGTCGCGAACGGAAAGGCCGCCGCCATTGTCGTGGACACGAACGACTGGCCGGGTGTGGTTCGTGTTGCGGTTGATCTGCAGACGGACATTCGCCGCGTGTCCGGCGTGGAAGCAAAGCTTGTTCACGATCCCGCCGGCGTCAGCCGTGAAGCCATCCTGGTCGGAACTATTGGACGCAGCGCTGTGATTGACCGACTCGTGCGCGAGAAGAAAATCAACACGAACGATGTGGCTGGAAAATGGGAGGCGGCTTTGATTCAGATCGTGGAGAATCCCCTGCCCCATCTCGATCGCGCACTGGTGATCGCCGGCAGCGACAAGCGCGGAACCATTTTTGGTGTGTATGACATTTCGGAACAGATGGGCGTTTCGCCGTGGCATTGGTGGGCAGACGTTCCGCCAAAACGAAATCCAGATCTGTTCGCTTCACCGGGACGCCATGTCCTTGGACCGTCCGGCGTGAAGTATCGGGGAATTTTCATCAATGACGAAGGCCCGAGCCTGATGACGTGGGCGCGCCGGAAATACGGCGAATTGAACCACGGCATGTACACGAACGTCTTCGAGCTGATTCTCCGCTGCAAAGGAAACTTTCTCTGGCCTGCGATGTGGGACAACTCCTTCGCCACCGACGATCCGCTGAACGCGAAGCTCGCCGACGAATACGGAGTCGTCGTCAGCACGTCGCATCACGAACCGATGATGCGGGCCTGGAAGGAATGGCGCGCCGCAGGCAACGGACCGCGAACCTGGGACTATTCAAAGAACGACGCGAAACTCCGTGAATTCTGGTCTGAGGGAATTCGCCGGACGAAGGATTACGAAAAGGTCATCACACTCGGAATGCGCGGTGACGGCGACGAACCGATGAGCGAAACCGAAAGCGTCGCTCTGCTGGAACGCATCGTTGCGGATCAGCGCAAATTGATTTCGGAAATTATCGATCCGAACGTCGAACGCGTCCCGCAGGTCTGGGCGCTTTACAAGGAAGTGCAGGGTTATTACGAGCGCGGGATGCGCGTGCCGGACGACGTGATTCTGCTCTGGTGCGACGACAACTGGGGGAACATTCGCCGTCTGCCAACCGCTGACGAGCGCAAGCGTTCCGGCGGCGCCGGGATTTATTATCATTTCGACTACGTGGGCGGCCCGCGAAATTACAAATGGATCAACACCGTTCCCCTTCCAAAAATCTGGGAGCAAATGAACCTCGCGTGGCATTACGGCGCGACAAATCTCTGGATCGTGAACGTTGGCGACATCAAACCGGAGGAAGTCCCGCTGGAATTCTTTCTGAGCATGGGACGGAATCCTGCCGCCTGGACCAGGGACAACCTGGACGGATACTTGCAGCGCTGGGCGACACGCGAATTTGGTCCACGTCATGCAAACGAGATTGCAGACATCGTTGCGAAATACGCCAAATACAACGGTCGCCGCAAACCGGAGCTTCTCGAACCGGGAACGTTCAGTCTGGACAACTACAACGAAGCCGATCGCGTTCTTGCCGACTGGCAGGACATCACACAGCGGGCGGAAAGAATCTACGCGGACCTGCCCAATGAACTGCGAGATGCGTTTTATCAACTCGTTCTTTATCCGACCCGGGCGAGTGCCGTTGTGAACGAACTTTACATCGCGGTCGCGAAAAACCGCGCCTACGCAAGGCAGAACGATGTTCGGGCGAACGACTTCGCGCGCCGCGCCCGCGAGCTGTTTGCAGAAGATCAGCGGATGTCGGATTACTACAACAACGAACTCGCCGGCGGAAAATGGAAACACATGATGGACCAAACCCGCATCGGTTACACCGGCTGGCAGCAGCCGAACCGCAACATCATGCCCCGAGTCACCGAAATCGAAGGCACAAACACAGTTGCCACGATGCCGGACGAAAAATCCGCAATCCGCAATCCACAATCCGCAATCCCAACCGGCTGGCGTGGATTCATCGAAACAGACGGCTACGTTTCCATCGAAGCCGAACATTTCACGAGCCGGACCGACACGCCGTATGCGCGCTGGGAAGTGCTTCCCGATCACGGGCGCACGCTTTCCGCAGTGACGGTGTTTCCAGTGACCGCCTCGAGTGTCACGCCTCCTCAGGATTCCCCAAATCTGGAATACCGAATGTGGCTCAGCAGCACCGGCGCTGTTGAAGTCACCACGATTCTCTCGCCATCGCTGAACTTCGATCCGAACCGCTCCGTTCGAGTCGCCGTTTCCTTCGACAATGAACCGCCGCAGATCATCACCGTCGTTCCCAAGGGATATAACGCCGGTGACGGCAATCGCGACTGGGAAACATCGGTGAAGGACAGCGTCCGAAAGGTGAAATCGAAGCACACCCTCTCGACACCCGGCGAACACACGTTCAAAATCTGGATGGTCGATCCCGCTGTCGTGGTGCAGAAGCTCCTCGTCGATTGCGGCGGGCTCAAGCCGAGTTATCTCGGCCCACCGGAATCTCCATTCGTCGGGAACCAATAATTTCGTCGGGAAAGACATCTATCCGTTCAGAAGCACGTTTGCATGGTCGAGCCTCGCCGTGCTCCCGTCCATGCCTGCGCCTTTGACAATCGCCGTTTCCGGCAGTAAAGGTTCCCCCATGAAAACCCTGGCTCTCCTCCCAACACTGATTTTTATGGCCACATCCCTTGTCGCCGCCCCAATCCACGACGTTCCGCTGAAAGACATCGACGGAAAAGACACCACCCTCGCTCCCTACAAGGGCAAGGTGATGCTCATCGTCAATGTCGCTTCAAAGTGCGGCAACACGCCCCAGTACAAGGGCCTTGAGACGATCTATCAGAAGTACAAGGACAAGGGATTCACGGTGCTCGGGTTCCCGTGCAATCAGTTTGGAAATCAGGAGCCGGGAAGCAGCGAACAGATCAAGGAATTCTGCAGCAGCGAATATCACGTCACCTTCCCGATGTTCGAAAAGCTCGAAGTGAAAGGTCCGAACCAGCATCCGCTCTACAATCACCTCGCAGGAAAAGACTCTCCGTTCCCCGGTGACGTGAAGTGGAACTTCGGCAAATTCCTCGTCGGCAAGGATGGAAAAATCCTCAAGCGCTTCGATCCCAAGACACAGCCGGAATCGCCTGAAGTGATTGCTGCCATCGAAGAAGCGCTCGCAGCGAAGTAAATCGAAACGATGCAAGACGGTTTATTGCCACGGATGAACACAGATGGGCTCAGACAAGGCGGAAAGGTTTTAGTCGAGCACAACTGATTTTTCCGTATCCCTGCTCCATTCCTCGTACCGCGATTCTGTGAGTCGCTGTAACGCAGATCAGCTAACAAAGCTCCGGAAGAACTATTGTTGAATCCGGAGCTTTCGAGCTTTTCAGGTCTTTTCTCGATTGTTTTCACAATCCATTCGCGATTAACGTCTCCGTTCAACTGTTTACAAACTGAAACTTATTGCTGTCTCTATGGAATCATTGCCGACTGTTCTACTGAAGCCGGGCGAAGCGGATCGTATCGTTGCGGGCCATCCCTGGGTTTATCAATCCTCCATCCTCCGCATGAGCGCACAGGCCGGCGACGGTGAACTCGTGCAGGTAAAGGATCATCGCCAGCGTCTGCTCGGGGTCGGCTTCTTCAACTCGCGCTCGAAAATTCACGTCCGCCTTCTCGCGCCGGATCGCATCGACGTCAACGAAGCTTTCTTCGAACAACGCATTCGCGAGGCGCTTTCCGTCCGGCAACGTCACCTGCCCCACGCCGCTTCATTCCGCGTCGTCAACGCCGAGAGCGATTTTCTCAGCGGACTGATCGTGGACAAATACGAGGACGTTCTTGCCGTTCAGATTTCGGCCCTGGGCATGGACAAGCGCAAGGGAGCCATCATCAATGTGCTGAAACGCCTGTTGTCTCCGCGAACGATTGTTGAACGCAGCGATGTAGCGTCCCGGAAATTTGAAGGACTTGCTGAGGCGAACGGTGTTCTCGAAGGCGAACTGAATGGACCGATCGCAGTCAACCTCAACGGACTGAAGTTTGAAACGGACCTGATCGCCGGCCACAAAACCGGGATGTATCTCGATCAGCAGACGAGCTATCAGGCGGTGGCGCAATTCGCCAGGGACGCGCAAGTGCTCGATTGTTTTTGCTTCCTCGGCGGATTCGGTTTGCACGCGGCACGGGCCGGTGCAGCGCACGTTCATATGCTCGACCAGAGCGAAGAGGCCATTGGGGCGGCGAAACGCAACGCGGCGAACAACGGTCTGGCTTCCAACACATCCTTTGAAGCAACGAACGTCTTCGACTGGCTGAAAGCGCAGACGAAAACAGGTCCAAGCGAGAAACTGGTACCCAAGTTCGATCTGATCATTCTCGATCCGCCGTCCTTCACGAGAAACCGTGCCTCGGTTCCGGACGCGCTCCGCGGCTACAAGGAAATTCATCTGCGTGCGCTGAAGTTGCTGCGGCCGGGAGGAACGCTTGCGACGTTCTGCTGTTCGCATCACGTGGACTCGGGACTGTTCCAGGACACTGTGCTGAGCGCGGCGTATGACGCCCGGAAAGTGCTGCGACGCGTTGCCACCTACTCGCAATCGCCGGATCACCCGATCATTCCGATGATTCCTGAGACGGAATATCTGAAGGGATTCGCCTACGAACTGGTGAGATAACGCAGCGGCGGCGACTTATCGCTTGATCGGTTCCAGCAAATCTCGCTGCCAGTTCATCAGGTCGGCAGAGGCTTTCTGCCAGTCGCGGGCAAGTTCGCTCAATGTGCTGCGGCTGGCGATCAGCGTCGGATCGATGCCGAGTTCCCCTGCCCG
Organism: uncultured Verrucomicrobia subdivision 3 bacterium; assembly: GCA_937890005.1. Classification (GTDB taxonomy): domain Bacteria; phylum Verrucomicrobiota; class Verrucomicrobiia; order Limisphaerales; family DASXHY01; genus DASXHY01. The sequence continues at coordinate 18,628 of CALBZA010000031.1, forward strand.
TTCGTTGCGACGGGCCTCCAGTTCAACGAAACGTTTTCGCTCCGCTTCGGTGGGGCGATGTCCTTTGTGTTCAAGAATGCGCGGAAGTTTGTCGTTGGGAATTCCGCGCCCGCGCGCAACCGCCTTCATCAGACCGGAGCGACGGCGATCGGACATGTTTTTTGGGAGCAGCGACTCATAAGGCCGCTCGGTTCCGGCTGCAGCGGCGATATCCACGACAGTCTCGTGGCTCAACACGAAGAATGGGGGCCGGTTCGCCGCCACCGCTTCCTCCTCGCGCCATTTCCAGATTTCGCGAAGAACCGCGAGGCCCGGGCGGCCAAGAACATGACTTCCCTTGATTCGCCAGACCGCGTCTTCATCGACCGATTTCGGATGCGTGCATTCTTCAATCAAACGCGCGCATGATTCCTGGTGCCACTTGAGCCGTCCCTTTGCAGACAGCTCGGCGCGGAGTTTATCCTCGAGCGCGCGCAGATAATGCGTGTCGTTGCGCGCGTAGGTTTCCATGCGTTCGGTGAGCGGGCGAATCGCCCAATTGGCTTTCTGCGGTCCCTTCTCCAGTTTCACGCCAAGAAACTTTTCCACCAGGCTGCTGTAGCCGAACTGCTTTTCCCCGAGAAGCCGCGCGGCGAGCATTGTGTCGAAGATTGCCGACGGCACAAATTCGTGGTGCTTCAAAAGCAGTCGAAGATCGTAATCGGCGCCATGCATGATCAATTCGTGCCCAGAGAGCGCGTCGAGCAGCGGATCGAGATTCACGCCGGCAAGGGGATCGACCAACACGTCTCCATCGGTCGTGCTGATCTGAATCAAACAAACTTTTTCAGGGTAGGCATGAAGGCTGTCGGCTTCCGTATCCACCGCCACCCAGGTCGCGGACTGGAGCCTTGGCAGGAAGTCCGCGAGCTTTTGTTCCGTATCAATCACCGCGCCAATATAGAAGCGGAACGCGGCAGGTGCCAAGTTTCCGCTCAACCGGAGCCGTTAATTGTGGAAAAAAGCACATCTTCATCGCCCGTCGTCTGAAATCGTTCAAATGGTCCGTTCGCGCCTGCTTGATTTGGCCTCATCCTTCCAGCCGAAGACATTGCCCGTCCAGATGCGACAAGGTATGTTCCGCCGCATGAGTTTACTGCCGTTTGAAAATTTGCCTGCTCACAAGCCGCGTCGTTTCGTCCCGCAGGACATCGATCTCGGAGACTGGAGCCGGATTCAACCGCTGTTCGAACAACTGGAATCGCGCTGCGCTGAATGCCAAACCGCGGCCGAGCTGGAGCAATGGCTGATCGACTGGAGCGAATTGAGCGCCGCGCTGGACGAGGAATCGTCCAAGCGTTACATCGCGATGACCTGTCACACCGACAGTCCGGAGGCGGAAAAGGCGTATCTTCAATTCGTCGAAAAAATCGATCCGGAACTCAAACCGAGGCAATTCAACCTTTCAAAATTGTTCATCGCGCACCCTCAACGCGCCCAGCTTCCGAAGCAGCGATTCGAAGTTTTCAATCGCGATACCGAGAATCACGTGAAGCTGTTTCGCCAGGAGAACGTGGCGCTCGAGACCGAGGAAGCGAAACTCAGCCAGCAGTATCAGAAGCTCAGCGGTGGGCTCACGGTCATCTTCCGCGGCGAAGAACGCACGCTAGTCCAGATGGGCCGCTACCTGGAGGAGCCGGATCGGAGTCTTCGCAAAGAAGCGTGGGAAGTCGTTGCGAACCGGCGATTGCAGGAGGCTGACAAGTTCGAGGAAATCTTCGACAAACTCGTCAAGTTGCGCCAGCAGATCGCAAAGAATGCGGGTTTCGACAACTACCGCGATTACGTGTTCCGCCGACTCGGACGTTTCGATTACACGCCCGTCGAATGCGAACAGTTTCATCAGGCGGTCGCGTCCGCGATCATGCCGGTTGTCCGCGAGTTGCAACGGAAACGGCGTGAGCAGTTGAAGGTTGATGCGCTGAACCCATGGGATCTCGCAGTCGATCCGTTGAATCGTCCGCCATTGAAGCCATTTGAAGAAGTCGATCAGATGGTTTCACGCACGCAGAAGGTTTTCGATCAGCTCGATCGTGATCTCGCCGAAGGATTTCAAAAAATGCAGGATTTGCGCCTGCTCGATCTCGCAAATCGCAAAGGAAAAGCGCCCGGCGGATATCAATCCACTCTCGCCGAATCCCGGCTCCCATTTATCTTCATGAACGCGGTCGGACTGCAACGCGACGTCGAAACCATCCTGCACGAAGCCGGACACGCCTTTCACGCGCTCGCCACCCGCGACGAGGACATCTACGCCTATCGCAATCCGCCGATCGAATTCTGCGAAGTGGCATCGATGAGCATGGAACTGCTCGGCAATGAATTCATTGAGGAGTTTTATTCCCCAGACGACGCCAATCGCGCGCGCAAGACGCATCTTGAAGGCATCATTGGAATCTTTCCATGGATTGCGACGGTGGATGCGTTTCAGCATTGGGTTTACACGCATCCTGGCCACACCCGCGCCGAGCGTTCCATTGCGTGGCTGGAATTGATGGACAAATTTGGCGGCGACGTCGATTGGAGCGGTTACGACAAAAGCCGCGCGTATCTGTGGCATCGCCAGCTGCATATTTTCCTGCATCCGTTCTACTACATCGAATACGGCATCGCGCAGCTCGGCGCACTGCAGGTCTGGGCGAATTCGAAACAGGACAAGGCTCAAGCGCTGAACGATTACAAGAAGGCGCTCGCGCTCGGCGGCTCAAGGCCGTTGCCCGAACTGTTCCAGGCCGCCGGCGCGAAATTCGAGTTCGACGCGGCGACGATCAAACCGCTGGTCGAACTCACGCGCAACGAGCTGGAAAAATTGGGGTGATTTACGATTTACGATATGCGATTGACGCGCCCTGACGAGCGACGTTCCTCAACGGATTTGTGGCGCGCTAAATCATAAATCATCAATCGTAAATCATAAATGCATGGTCTTTCTGGTCACAGGTGGAACCGGCTTTGTCGGACGTCAGGTCCTGCGCGAACTTCATCGTGCAGGACACCGGATTTTCATCCTGTCGCGTCATGCTGATTCCTCCCCTGCCCGCGCCATTCAACAGGAACTTCCGGCTACGATACGTTCCGGAGACATTCTCGATTCGAAGAATCTCGCCGAAGCGTGTTCCGGGATCGACGCGATCATCCACCTCGTCGGGATCATCAGTGAAGTTGGACGATACACGTTCGAGAATGTCCACGTCCGCGGCACGGAAAACATGATCCGCGCGGCGCAGCAGGCAGGCGTAAAACGTTTCATTCACATGAGCGCGCTTGGAACACGGCCAGACGCTGTCTCGCGTTATCATCAATCGAAGTGGGCGGCTGAAGAACTGGTCCGCCGCCCCGGGCTCGATTGGACGATTTTTCGCCCGTCGATCATCTACGGCCCGGGCGATGGCTTCGTGAATTTGTTTGCGAGAATGAGCCATTGGTCGCCGGTTCTTCCACTCATCGGCGGCGGAAAAATGAAGTTTCAGCCGATATCCGTTGAATCAGTGGCGAGCGCATTTGTTCAATCACTGAACAGAGCCGACACGTTTCGTCAGACTTACGACCTGTGCGGTCCGGAAACTCTCACGTTGGAAGAAATCATCGACACCGTTCTCTCCGTGACAAAGCGCAGAAGATTGAAGGTTCGAATTCCGTTTGCAGTGGCAACAGCCCAGGCCTTCGTTGCGGAATTGATGTTTCGCCTCATCGGCAAAGCCCCGCCGTTGAATCGGGATCAATTGAAAATGCTGCGAGAAGACAACGTGGGAGAAAGAATGCCCGCCGAAGAATTATTCACTCTACCTCCGGAAAATTTCGCCGAAGGGATAAACCGCTACCTATAGACCTGACCGTTCCTCATCACGTATCACGGAGTCACGTTTCACGCTTCACTCGTTACCTTCAAACCTCGATCCCGTAGGCCTTGATCTTGTTGTAGAGCGTCTGACGGCCGATGCCGAGGCGTTTGGCGGTCTCGAGTTTGTTCCCGCCGGTTTCCTTCAGCATCTGGACGATTGCGTTGCGCTCCACACCTTCGAGCAGTGTGAAGTTCGTATCGGTGGGCGCTTCGGCTTCTGAGCGAAGGCTCGTGATCGAAAGATCCGTCGAATCGATTTCGTTGCTTTCGCAAAGCAGAACGGCGCGTTGGACCTCGTTCTGAAGCTGGCGCACGTTGCCGGGCCATTCGAAAGCTGTCAGACGGTCAACGGCTGCCGGAGTGAAACCGCGGATCGGGCGATTCGACTGCGCCACGAACCGTTTCAGGAACGCATTCGCCAGCGGCATGATGTCCTCGCGGCGTTCGCGCAGCGGCGGAAGGTGAACTGAAATGGCGCTGATGCGATAAAACAAATCCTCGCGAAGCTTGCCGTCCTTGATGGCTTCGTCGGTCTTGCGATTCGTCGCAGCGACGATACGGCAGTTGGTCTTGTAGCTGATCTTGCCGCCAACGGGACGGACTTCCTGATCCTGAAGCACGCGGAGCAGCTTGCTCTGGGTGTCGATCGGCATTTCCGAAATTTCGTCCAGAAACAGCGTGCCGCCTTCAGCCTGTCGGAAGAGACCTTCGCGATCCGAATGCGCGCCGGTAAACGCGCCTTTCACTGAACCGAACAGTTCGCTTTCGATCAGTTCGCGGGGCAGCGCGGCGCAATTGATCTTGATGATCTTGGCCTTGCTGCGCGGGCTCATCGCGTGAATGAGATCGGCAATGACTTCCTTGCCCGTGCCGCTTTCGCCGGTGATGAGAATGGAAACATCGCTCGGCGCAACGCGTTCCACGGTGCGTACGACAGCCTGCATCTGCGTGCTCTGGAAGACCGGCGACGAACCGCCGCTCATCGTGGACAGCGCACGGCGGAGGCTGCTGTTCTCCTCGTTCTGCTGCTTGTGTTCCAGCGCGCGTTCAACAGTGACGAGCAGGCCCTGGGTATCGAACGGTTTGTTGAGAAAGTGATACGCGCCGCGCTTGGTGGCCTCAACCGCAGCTTCAAAGGTTGCGTTGCCGGTGAGAACGATCACTTCCGTGCCCGGCCACTGTTTCTTGATGTTCGGCAACAGATCGAGACCGTCGGCATCGGGAAGTTTCAGGTCGAGGAGAACGACATCGGGCTGGATTTCGGGAAAGAGCTGCCTCAAAGCGGCGCCGCTCTCCGCTTCATTGACATCGTAGGTGTCGCGGAGAATGGTGCTGAGCAGCTCACGGATGTCCGCGGCATCATCGACTACGAGAATGTTTCCCTTCATATCATTTGTTCCGGTGCAACACGCAGGCCTGAGCAAAGGCCCGGAAGATGGCCCGGTGTTCGGCGTATTTCGCAGCAAGCCGCTCCGGATGAAATTGCACAGCCAACAGAAAAGGAAGCAATCCCATCGCTTCAGGCTTCAGTTCCAAGCTCTCCACCACTCCGTCCCCGCTCGTGCCGGTCACCATTAATGGCTCGGCAACCTTCGCAACAGCCTGATGGTGCGTGCTGTTTACGCCCAAATTTTTCTTGCCGGTGATCTTGGAGATTAACGATTGCGGTGTCAACCGCACTTCGTGGACGACTTCACTTCGCTGATCCATCCGGCGATGCTCGATCGCCTCCGGCAGCTGCGACGGGATGTCCACAATCAAAGTGCCACCGAGCGCGACATTTAACAGCTGATGCCCGCGGCAGATTGCCAGCAGCGGCTTGCGCTGACGGAACACTTCGTCGATCACCAGCAGCTCCCGAAATGTCCGTTCCCCACCGTCAGGCGTGGGATCCACCGTCTTCTGAAGACCCGGCGCCAGCTTGTCTGAATAAACCTCCGGCTCGATGTCATCGCCGCCGGTCAGAAGAATGCCATCCGCCAGACGCACGCATTCCGCGATCAACTCACGGGATTTTCCGACCGGCAGGGTCAGCGGAATTCCACCTGCATCCGCCACGGCCCGAGGATATTTTTCCGACAGGCTGATTGACCGGTCGGCGAACTCGATGCCTTCGCTCTCGATGCTGGGTGAAATCAGAATCAACGGCGGTTTCATCGGGCGAGATTAGTGGAAAGACACAGTCGCGCGAGAAGATTTGTCATTTCCCGCCACACACGAAAGTTCAGGCCCATTCGTCCGGCCTACAAGTTCGCTTCAGGGAATCGTTCGCGGATCATCCGGCGGATGTCCGCTTCGTCCGCAGGTTGATATCGACGTCGCGTGATGTAACGCTGAACGGCATCCAGCAGGTGAAGCCAGTCTTCCAGAGGCGGTTCCTCCACGCGCTGCCATTGGTCGTAGCGCTTTTCCCGATGAAAAAAGAGCCAGTCGCGTCCGACATGGCGCGCATAGACCTGGAGCTTTTCGCCCTCTTCAGTAACCCGCTTCCAACTGATCTCAGCTTTCGGCATTTGAATTCGTGAAACGTGGACTCGTGATGCGTGCTGCGTGCTGCGTGATCGAGGAACCGGTTATTCCGGGAGATCGATGCTGGCGACGGCGATGGCGGCGACGCCTTCTTCGCGGCCGATGAAGCCCATGTGTTCGTTCGTTGTTGCCTTGATGCCGACGCGGCGTTCCGGCAATCCCAGCGCTTCACCGATCCGTTTCTTCATTTCCGCAATGTGCGGATAAATCTTCGGAACCTGAGCAATGATCGTGGAATCGATGTTCACGATCCGTCCCTTTCGCAACGTCACCTGACGGGCGGCTTCCTCAAGAAACACCTTGCTGGGCGCGCCTTTCCAGCGGGGATCGGTGTTCGGAAAGAAATGTCCGATGTCCACCTCGCCAATCGCACCGAGGATGGCATCGCAGATCGCATGCATCAACACATCGGCATCTGAATGCCCGTCGAGTCCTTTTGAATGCGGAATCTCCACGCCGCCGAGAATCGTCTTCCGTCCCTCGACGAACGCGTGCACATCGTAACCTGTTCCTACGTGAACCATGGCGGGAAGCTAATCCGCGTCCCTGTTTTGACCAAGCAATTTATGGCTCGCGAGGTAAATGGCGAGACAGGCTAACGCGATTGAATTCCAGGCACTGTTGGCGTGGACGATCCGTTGAATTCAGACGGCGCAGACAAGTTGAGCAGTTGCGCCGACGGCATTTGCCGAACGCGGAAGAAGCCTTGTTCAGCAGAAGGTCGCGGCCCGGTCGCTTCGAACAATCCTGGCTGAACTTCAAATATTGCGAACGGAATCGTTGTCCAGTTCACCAAGTTCATGCTGTGTTCGAGCACATAGTTGCCACCAATCTGTCCTCGCCATCTGAGAGTCACGTCGTTCAAAGAAGCGTCATGCACCCGCGCCGCGCCGGACGTCGCAAGCCGAGCCAGTGCAATTCCAAGGAACACCGGTGATTCGGCAACAGTATCGAGGCGCGGTGGTGCGAAATAATTTGTCTGGAGCAACATGACTGTTCCCGCGCCAGCCGGCGTTTGCAGCGATCCTCCTGGGGCGACGATATTCTCGAAAGCAAACATCGGAGCGGACTCGAATCGAACTGCGATGCGTCCGCCGCCACCTGCCCCAGCGTTCGGACTGTTCCCGCCCGCCGCGCTCATACTTCCATTTCCTTCAAGAGTCCTGGCCGCGATCCAGATCGATCCGCCACTACCGCCGCCTCCCAGGCTTCCTCCAATGTCACCATCCGCTTTCAGCGAGCCATCGAGGCGAAGCGTGTTGGCATGGATGCGGATGACACCGCCGCCATTTCCAGCAGATGCATTGTCAGAGCCGCCGCCACTGCCTGGATGATCCGGATTTTCAGCTGTTCCATACAATGCATTGACGGAACCTCCGGCATTGCCGAACGAACCCGAACCCCCATAGCTGCCACCGTTGCGTCGTGTACTGCCGCCCGCTGTCGTGTTGCCAAGTGTACGTCCTTCGTTGCCTGGATTGCCTTCAGAACGCGCACCCAGATAACCGCGCGCGCTCACATCCACCCTGCTCGACGCATCGATGACAAACAGGTCATCGAATATGAGTTCCAGTCCGAATTCCGAACTACCTGTCGTTTCCGGATGCGTCAGCACGCTTCCATCGGTCACTTCGCCGGACAACGCATGAAGATGTCCGCGTCTCACGGCTTTCGCGCTGTCGCCGTCGAGAACTTCCACGATCGCGCCGCCTTTCACACCGAAGTGGCCGACCTGCAATTCCGCCACGTAACTGCTTCCAACTCCACCCGCAGTGCGCATGTCGCCGTCAGCTGGATCGGTCAGGATCGAATTCGTGGTATTGCCGATGATCGTGAATGTGCGGCTGTGCGCCGGATTCAGTTTCAGCTTCAGGCCGATGAGGCTTCCCGGAGCGAATGACGCATTGGTGTCGATCAACTCGTTCACAAACAGCGCCGTGTTGGTGCGTCCGGCCAGCGAAATCAGCAATGTCGCGCGAGTCGGAACATTCGTTCCGCGGGCGTCGATCAACAATCTTCCGAATGGATCGGTCGGTCCTTTGAAATAAATCGTTCCCGGACTTCCCTGGCGCAATCCGATGAGGCCGCCGAGCGCGTGGACATTCGTCAGCACGGAATCGAAGGCAGTCTGATAAAAGATCGCGATGCGTCCGCCACCGCCGCTGCCAGATTGATTGCCGGTTGAACCTCCGGACGCGCGAACCAGGCCTGTGCCAGTGAGAGTATCCGTTTCAATACGAATGCCGCCACCGCTGCCACCACCGGCATAGGTGCTGCCCGATTGTCCGTCGGCAAGAATTTGACCGTCGAGAGTCAGCGTGCTGGTGTTGATTCGGACCAATCCACCACCGCTTCCGGCCGGGCCAAAGTCCGAGCCGCCGCCACTGCCCAATTCATTCGGATTTGAGAATGAGCCGTAAATGGGATTGGCGATTCCGGCGGTGCTGCCAACGGCTCCGGAACCGCCGTAACTGCCGCCATTGCGACGAGTGCTGCCGCCCAACACGGTGTTCCCAAAGGTGCGTCCCGAATCGCCAGGATTGTCTCCGGAACGCGCGCCGAGATAACCGCGTTCGCTGACATCGATCCGGCTGTTTGCGTCGATGAACAGGCTGGTTGTCGAGATTTCGAGCCGTGACTCGGAAACGGAGTCAGCGGCTGGATGCGTCAGAATCGAACCGTTCGTAATCATCAGGCTGGCAACCTGCACGTTCGTCGCAGAAACAAACGCGGCATCGAGAACGAGATGTTCGCCGGAAATGGAATCGGGCAGCGGTGTTTCCCGCCCGGTGCCACGAACGATCAGTTGTGGAGTTGATGATCCCTGCCGGATGTAAACCGTTCCAGGCGCGCCATCGCCCCGTGCGTTGCCACCCAGCGCCTGAACCCGCGCAAAGTTGAATCCAGCTGAAGCGTCATATTGAATCGCTATTCTTCCGCCGCCGCCACCGCCGGATTGATTACCCGCGTCGCCACCGTTTGCAGTGATGCGTCCGACCCCGCCGATTGTTGTCGTGGTAATACGCACGCCGCCACCGCTTCCGCCACCGGCATAGGTCGAACCATTTCCGCCGTCAGCGCGAATTTCGCCTTCAAGAATGAACTGGCTGGAACTGATTCGGACCAGTCCACCGCCAGCTCCGCCGGCGCCGGTATCAGATCCACCGCCGCTTCCCAGTTCATTCGGATCGAGATAAGAACCGTAAGCGGCGTTCACCGTGGTTTCCGTACTTCCGTACGCTCCGAGCCCGCCGTAACTGCCGCCATTGCGTCTTGTGCTGCCGCCAGCAGTGGTGTTCCCAAACGTTCGGCCCCAGTCACCTCCATTGTCGCCGGACCTTCCACCCAGATATCCGCGCGCACTGACATCGATCCGGCTGTTTGTTGATACGACCAGTTCGGGCGCGACGATCGACAGCCGCGCTTCGGACGTTGAAGTCGTTCCCGGATGAGTGAGCACCGCGCCGTTGGTGAGGATCAGCCGGCTGACTGTGATGTTTGTCGCAGACACATAGGCCGCATCCACGAGCAGTTGCTCTGTCGAGAGTGAAGATGGAAGCGGTGTTTCGCGACCGGTGCCACGCACAATCAACTGTGGTGTGGAAGCTCCCTTGCGGATGTAAATCGTCCCGGGTGCTCCCATGGAAAGAGCTGTTCCTCCCAAAGTTTGAATGCGGGAAGGATCGATTTCGCCGGCGGCATACTGAATGGCCACCCTTCCACCACCGCCACCGCCGGATTGATTCCCAGCATTGCCGCCGTTCGCTCGAATCCAACCCGTGCCGCCGAAGGTCGTGGTTGAAATGCGCACGCCGCCGCCGCTGCCGCCGCCGGCGTAAGTTGAACCGCTGCCTCCGTTCGCGCGAATCTCTCCCTCAAGCAGCACCTCATTGGCCGTAATGCGAAGCAATCCACCACCGGTTCCGCCAGTGCCAGTATCCGTTCCACCACCGCTCCCCAGTTCATTGGGATCGATATAGGAACCGTAGCTGGCGTTCACCGTGGTTTCCGTGCTTCCATACGCGCCGAGTCCACCGTAGCTGCCACCGTTCCGCCGCGTGCTGCCGCCCACGGTCGTATTGCCTAGCGTCCGGCCGACATCCCCTCCGTTGCCAAAAGATCTTCCTCCCAGATATCCCCTCGCACTGACATCGATCCGGCTGTTGGTTGAAATGACGAGTTTGCCGATATTCAATTCGAGTCGCGTTTCAAGATCGCCGGTTGTCGCGGGATGCGTGAGGATCGCACCGTTTGTCAGCGTCAGGCTCGCGAGAACCAGATTCGTCGATGAAACCTTCGCGCCATCGATGATCATGTGGTCATCGGGATGCGTGATCGGCAACGGTGTTTCCTGCGCGCTGCCGCGAACCACAATCACTGCGGCATTGGTGCCTTCCCTCGTATAGATCGTCCCCGTTCCGCCAATCGATGCGCCGATGCCTCCGTCGGCCCGAAGATTCGCAAGATCGAATCCGGACAATGATCCGTAATAAAGTGCGATGCGTCCGCCGCCGCCGCCACCGGACTGATTGCCCGCGTCACCACCATTTGCAGTGATCTGACCGAGACCGGAGAAACTGACGGTGTTGATCCCTATCGCGCCACCGCTGCCACCGCCGGCATAGGTGCTTCCGTTGCCGCCGTTGGCGAGAATCTGACCATCGAGTGCAATGTGCGACGCGGTGATTCGAACAACACCGCCGCCACTGCCGCCGGGTCCGCCATCCGAACCGCCGCCGCTGCCGGGTTCATCCGGATCGAAGTAAGCGCCATAGACTGCATTGGCGAAATTGTCGGAAGATCCGGGACCTCCAACGCCACCATAGCTTCCGCCGTTTCGATGCACGCTGCCGCCGGCTGTCGTGTTGCCGAGCGTTCGTCCGACATCGCCGTTGTTGCCTCCAGACCGCCCGCCAAGATAACCGCGATCGCTGACGTCCACCCGGCTTGTCGCATCCACCGTCAGGGAATCGGCAATATTGAGCTCGAGACCAAACTGCCAATCCAGTGTGCTATACGGATGTGTGAGGCGCGCATTGTTGCGCAGTTCAATCGAACCGGCTGTCAGATGTCCGCGTCGATCCGGTCGAGACTGATGAGCATCCAGCAATTCAACGGTTGCGCCATTTTGAATCACAAGACGGCCCACTCCAAAAACAACACGATACGAATCAGCGGCCAAGGCCACGTCAATCAAGCGACCGTCAGCCGGGTCTGTGAAGATGCGGCTTCGCGTGTTGGCAATGATCCGGAAAGTCGCGGTCGAGTTCGTATTCGGCTGCAGGCGCAGGCCGATCAGCGACCCCGGTTCGAAGAATGCGGAGCGATCAGTCAGTGAATAGCTGTCCAGCCCGCCGCCCGGGTGCGCCGCCACCGACGGCATTGGCGTGGCTGTGACGATGTTGTTTGCGGCTCCGCCATCCACAATCAACTGATCGGAGAAGCCGTGGTGCTGAATGTAGATCGTTCCTGGATTGGCAACGCGCGTTCCGGCGCGTCCACCGGCTGCGAGGATGTTGGTCAAAGTGAAGTCGATCGAATTCGTGTAATAAATCGCAACGCGTCCGCCGCCACCCGCGCCTGATTGCGATGCGCCTGCGCCGCCATTGGCCTGAATGGCGCCGCTCCCTTGAATCGTCGCCGCCGAGAGATAAATGGCGCCGCCGCTCCCGCCGCCGGCCCAGGTGCTGCCATCTCCACCGTTCGCCCGAATTTCGCCGTTGAGAATCAGCGTCTGCGCGACAATCCGCACGCGTCCGCCGCCCGATCCACCGGCGCCGGTATCCGTTCCACCCCCGCTGCCAAGCTCGTTCGGATTCGCAAACGAACCGTAAACGTAATTCAAGCCGAGCGATGAACTTCCCAGGCCTCCGAGTCCGCCGTAGCCGCCACCGTTACGCCATGTGCTGCCGCCGGTGACGGTATTGCCAAGGGTTCGTCCGATGTCGCCGCCATTGGCTCCCGAGCGTCCGCCAAGATAACCGCGTGCGCTCACATCGATCCGGCTTCCCGATGCGATCACCAAACTGTTCGCCACCACTTCCAATCGCGGTTCACCCAGCAAACCTGGAGCAATTCCCGCGGCTGGATGCGTCAGCGCCCCGCCGTTTGTCAGCACCAGCGTCTGCGCCTGAGCGAGCCCGCTCAACGTCACGGTGCGATTGTCGATCACCACAACGCCGCTTCCTTCCGCAACGGTCGGATCTGTTCCAAGTGCAATTTCAAAGGCATCCGAAACGCCGTCGCCGTCGGTATCCACTTTCAACGGATCGGTCACAAATCCATTCGAACCCGCGACTTCAACACCGTCCGGAATGCCGTCGCCGTCCGTGTCGGGATTGGTGACGGAAGTTCCCATCGCCAGTTCCTGCGTGTTGCTTAGTCCATCGCCATCGATATCCGGATCGTCCCGGTCCGGAATGCCATCGCCATCCAAATCCGGCAGCGTGATCACCGAAACGACCCGCACCGTATCGAGCCCCTCGCTGTCCACAGCGCGGAGGGTGAACTGAACGGCATTCGTGTAAGCGTGTGCGACGGTGATCGTCGTGCTCAACGACGCAGCGTTGGTCGGAACGGTGAAATCACCGGTGCCGGTCGCGGTGAACTGCAGCGCGTTGAACAACCTGACATTGCTGTCAGCAAGCGATTCCCGCACTTGCAGTGTCCGCAGGTTTCCATCCGCATCACTGACCGTGACCATCAGGTTCGTGGAAACGCCTTGAACAATCTCAATAATGTCGGGGAATTCGATTGTTGGCGGCAGATTAGAAGAAGCGGCCTGACTGAACCGAATGTTGTCGATGCCGATGTCGTCGTTCAGCGATCCCAGATTTCGCGCATCCACCCGAATGGTCAGTGTTGCGTCGGACAATGCGGGCGTGAAGTCCAGGCCCGTGTGTGCATTGCGCGAAACCAGCAGATTGGTCACGGAATAAAGCGCGGTTCCCTCGGCATTCAACACCTCTACAACGCTGACCGTCGGATCCGAAGCAAACGCCGTAGTGAAAGCGGCGAGATCAAAGTGATGGAGATTCACAACGAATCCGGTGTCGGCTGCAAACGTGACGGTCAGAACTCCCGAACTGTCCTGATCTTCAATCAGCACGTTGGTCAAGTTTCCGTAGCCAGTGGTCCAGAGAGCGGGATCGGAGTTGCCGTAAGCGACCGTCACGTTCGGCGTGAATGGATTGGTGCCGCCATACGAGAAGTTGCCGCTCACATTGTTCGTCACGCGATCGCCGTAATTCTGATTTATGTTCTGGGCATTCGCGATTCCGACAATGTCAAAGGTCAGAACCGTCGGACGCAATCCGTCCACAGGATCGAGCGGATTCGGATCGGCACCATCCATCAAACCGTCGCCATCGGTGTCAGGATTGTGCGGGTCAGTTCCCGCCAGGAACTCTTCCAGGTTGGTCAACAAGTCGCCATCGGGATTGAGCCCGGCGTCATTGGTCAATGGATCGAGTCCATTCGCAATTTCCCACGCGTCCGGCATGTCGTCGCCGTCCGTGTCGAAACTCTGCGGCGAAAGATTCAACTGGATGGGCTCCAGCATCAGCGGTTCAGTGAAGGCGATCGTGTCGCTGGCACTGATGTAAAGTACCGCATTGGTTTGGTCGGAAGGAGTTGGAACCTGCGCCGTGACATTCGAGGCATTGATCGGCACCACCACCTGCACCGGCGCATTGGTATTGATCTGGAATCGGAAGAACCCGGCTCCCAGGCCGCGTTCGAACGCGACAGTCACCGGAACGCTTTGTCCGACGAGGAACCGCGATCCATTCGTCGGGCTGACGTCCAAAATGTTTGCCGTGGTGAATGTGAAGATCTCCGATGCGAATGAATCCCCTGAACCCGCCGCCCGCCGCCACGGATTCCCCGCGGCATCGCCGAGTCCTGACAGCAACACATTCGTGAACGTCACACCCCGTGGGAGCGGTCGCGGCAACGAGATCACAAGCCGGCGATTACTGTTGGCAAGGCTGGCCGTGAAGGAGATTGCCAGCCCGGCGTTATTCGTGACGAAGACATTGTTTGTGACTGTCTGCGGATCGATAGCTTCATCGAAATCGAATGACATTGCCTGAAGCCAGAGCGATTGGGCCGTTGCGCCATTTGTCGGAGTCGCAGAGAGAAGCAGCGGTGATGTGCGGTCCGGCATTCTGAAGGTTTGAACTGCGGTGACGGAAAAATTGCCCGCAGCGTCTCGCGCCCGCACAGAAACCTGGATCGGTTCGCCGTTGGTTGGCGCGTTCGCGGGAACGGAAAGTTCGATGAGGCGCGTGCCACTGGTCACAGGCGGGTTGATCGCAAACAGATTCGAAACGGTGAAGGCGCCCGCCACCGTCACGCTGACTTCTGTCACGCTGAAGTTGTCGGCGAGCTGAAGGCTCAGCGGCAATGTCGATCCCGGCTCGAACACCGATTGGGCAGCTGGTGCGATGATGCCCACCTGCGGCGGCGTGGCATCGAGAACTGCGAAGTCGAAACTCTGTTGTCCAGTGGTGAGGCCAAGGCTGTCGGTCGCCTGCACGAAGACGCGGACCACCTGGCCGAATCCGGAATTCGTCGTCACCACACCCTGTGCCTGCAATGTCGCTGCGTTCGTCGTCACGAGAATTCCGTTTGCCGCGCCGCCGACAAGCGCGGTGAGATTCGTGATCGCCGTGTCGCCGGTGGCAGTGACATTCACGATCACTGTGGAGCCGCTCGGAATCGGTTCGGCCGCAGGCGATACAAGCGTGACCTGAACCGTTGGGGGTTTTGGCGGTTGAACAGTGATGACCAGTTCAGCGAAGGGTCCATCATTGCCATATTGATCGGTCGCAATCGCACGAACGGTCGTGCTGCCGCTGGCGGGCAATGTCACTGGTACGCGGAACGGAACATTGGTCGCCGTCCCGACCGGAACGAAGTCGCGCGTGAAGCGGACGGAGGCATTCGGTTCGTCCCCGGAAATCAGCGCTTCAATCAACACCGTCGCACCGGCCACCGGCAGTGCATTGCTGGCGATCTGCAGCGATGCGATGGTGGGCCCGACCGTGTCGAGGGTATTGAACGTGAGCACGAACGGTTCGGCCGCGGCGCGATTGCCTGCGATGTCAAAAACGTTGCTGACCGACAGCGTATAGGTCGCGTTCGGCTGGAGGTCTGCCGCCGGAAGGAAGCTCAGCACGCGATTGTTCACACCCACCGCCGCTTCACCCGCCACGGTTCCGCTGGGGCCGGTCAGGTTGAAACTGAATCCGGAAGCACGGATGGCTTCGTTGAACGTCAAACGCGGCACCGCTCGCGGATCAACCTGCACCATGTTGTTCGTTGGGAAAATCGAAACGAGCACCGGCGGTTCATCGTCAGCAGTCCGGAACCGCGATACGAATGGCGTGACCATCGGGCGGCCGACAAGATCGCGCGGACCGGAACCGATGACCGCGCCCGAACCGTTCACCAGATCACCCGCAATCACGACCAGTTCGTAAATCTGTTCGCTGGCGAGCGGAGCGATCGGATCGAGAACGACCACGCGCGGAACGCCGTTCGTTTCCACAACCTGCAAGGTCGCGGCCACCTTGATGCCTGATGCCACCGATCGCAGATAAATACCGTTCGTGTTTACCGAATTGGTTGCGATTGCCTCGCTGAAATCGATTCGCACCAGTGTCGTCGTTGGAACCTGGTCCAGCGTGTCCTCCGGACTGACGGCGATCACACTTGGGAAATCTTCGTCGAACACAAGATCGCCGAGATCGACAACCTGACCGTTTGACGCAAGCGCATCGCAGCGCCGAATCAATCCACCGAACGACGGTGCAACCGCCTCCAGATCAAACGAACCGATCGGGATGTTCGTGAAAGCGAAGGTGCCGGCGGGTGTTGTGCGAATATAGGCGCGGCCCGGATTGAGGCTTTGCGATTGATACGTCACCAACACATCGACATTGGAAACGGTCGTGATGCCGTCCGCGCGGAGCAACCGTCCCATCACAATGCCACTCGCACCGAGGCGCAGTGTCACTTCATCCACTTCCAGATGATTGGTGATGCTGCCGGTGGCAGAACCTGCGAGCGAGACGCTGGATGCTGAAACACGATATTCGCCCACTGGGACATCGGTGAATTCGAACCGGCCGTCCCCTGCCCCGCTCACGGCCGTCACAGTGGTGCCCGCGAAGACGCCGGACTGGAATGAGATGATGACTTCCGCGCCACTGACCGGAGTGACGCCATCGCTCGCGACCACAACGCCCTGAACGGAACCCACGCCGGGCAGACGAACCGTTACCGGCGGATTCGTTCCCGTCTGTCCAACCGAAGCGCCGATGCGTGTGGCGTTCCGGAGTTCGCCGCCATTTCGCGAGATCGCCGTGATCGTGTAGTTGCCAAGAGCCAGATTGTCGAAGCGAACGATTCCATCAACGTCAGTGTCCAGTTGGCGGCCGGCCATGGTCACCGTCACATTCTGGGCCGATGTGACGCCGTCAGGACGAACGACATGGATCGGCAATGAACCGAGCGGTTGCAGTTGAATATTGACGGAGGCCAGCAGCGTGCTGGCGCCCAGGATTCCACTGGCGGTTCCGGATGTGTTTCGGCCGCCTTGAGATATCGGCAAGTCGTGCGCGCGCAATGTGAAGTTGCCGACCGGCGAGCCGGGGAACGAAAATCGTCCGTCCGGTCCTGTGGTGACGGTTCGCGATGGCGTCAGGCCGTCGGAATAATCGATTCGGACCGTCGCGCCGGCCACGTAGGAATTCCCATAGCTGTCGATGACGTAACCATTGACCTCGCCGCGCGCGCCTTCGACGATCAACACATCGACAATCTGATCCGCAAATCCAACGGTTGCCGACGCACGGGCAAAAGCGCCGGTGACCGGATCGGACGTGATCAACTGATAGCTGCCCAGCGGAACGCCCAGGAACTGGAACCGACCATCCGCATCGGTGCCTGCGAAGCCAATGTTCCCAATCGTCACCTGCGCGCCTTCCACCGGTGTCACCTGGTCGAGCTTCACAAATCGTCCCGTAATCGTTCCGGTTGCCCCGACACGCAACGTGATGGTTCCGGTCTGATTCGCTTCCACAGTGAGGCCACCGCGGGCGGAAACTTTCGTCGAACCCTCGATATAATTCGCCGTCACCGCATAGCGCCCCTCCCACAATCCGGTGAACGTCGCCTTGCCATCCGCATCCGCAAACACAGTCACGCGCGCTTCACGCGGATAACTGCCATGCTCGAGATCCACCTGGGCACCGGACGCAGGCAATCCATTGCCACGGAGCACAGTCACTTCAACCGCTGAGTTTCTTGTCAGCAGATGAACTTCAACCTGGTTCGTGATGCCCGCAGCCACGTTGACGTAGGCTTCGCCCCGCAGGCCGGAATCGTCGTCGATGGCTTCGACACGATAGCCTCTTGCCGGCACGGTGATTTGTGTGTCGAAGAAACCGTTCGTATCGGTCTGAATCTCGTAGTCGTCGGAGAAATTAATCTTCACGCGCACGCCCTCTCCGACGAGCGAGCCGTCGGGATTGAATACGCGTCCGACCAGCCGGCCGTTGTAATCCTGGATCGGGGGGAACTTGAGCACCACGTTCGTCACATTTGGATCCAGTTCGGTCGTAAACCCGCTGACCTGAATGACCGTGGGATAAAAGGGTGAAGCAGCCTGAACCGTCCACGGTCCGGCCAGCAGTTGTCCCGGGAAAATGAAAACACCGGTCGCCGGATCGGAATCGCGTTCGCCGCGAATTGTAATCTTCGGCTCGCCGTTCAATGCGGGACCGATTCCTGTCAGACGAATGCGCGCACCGATCGGAACGCCCTGATGATTCAAAACGCGTCCAGCCACGGTGCCCTCACGCAGCATTCGAATGTTGGCTTCGACAGATTGTCCGTCGAACAGCAACCGCGCTGTGGTCGTTCCCCAGGTCACCGGGCGGAAGTTGCGTTGTTCGCCGGTGATCAGCGGATCGTCGGCGCCGATGAAGACGCGAATCGCCTCCTCGAACGCTGCGAGGATTTCATCTTCGTTTCCAGACCGTATCTGCTCGTTGAGTTTGTTGACATCGAGCTGCGGCGAAACGGCGTTTGCGGGAGCGCTCAGGATGTAGTTGCCGAGGCCGAGATTCTCGAAAACGTAGTTGCCCTGACTGTCAGCATCGGTCCAGTAGAAGCCGCCTGACATCGGAACCGCGACGCGAATTCCACCGATGCCCTTTCCGTTCAAATCGGTGACCTTGCCGAAAATGCGGCCCGCAGGACGAAGCTTCACGACAACAAAATTCGCAGCGCCTGCAATCACATTTACATCGGCTGAACCGAGCCTTGGGAAGTCGATTCCAGCGGCGGGATTACGTTCAACGCCCGCACTGATCTGCCGCCGGCCAACCGGAACTCCTTCGAGCGTGAAGTTTCCGTTCTCATCCGTTCGAACCAGCGTCAGCCCGCCGGCCACCAACGCATTCGGCGCCGGACGGCCGTCGTCAAACTGCACTCTGCCGAAAACGAGCGTCGTGGCTTCGAGCGAAACATTCACGACCGAAGTCGAGTTCGGCATGACGGTAAATCTCTGTCGAACGCCTTTTCGCTGTCCGTCGAACGAAACAGCCACCACGTCAAACTCCCGTGCCGGAAGATCACTGGCCACCCAGTTGCCATCCGCGTCCGCGTCCACGATTCGCACCACATCCCGAACCTGAGATCCCTCCGTGCGACCGATGAAGATTCGGGCGTTGGGATGAGGCGTCAGATTGTCGGCTTCGAACACAGTTCCCTGCAGCGTGCCAACCGGCGTGATCGTTGAGGGAAGTTCGATTCTCAGGGTGGCCACTTCTCCCGGTGTGTTGAGCAGGCCGGCCACAGTTCGTGTTCGACGATCGGAGGTTTTGACCTCGACTGTGAACACGCCGAGCGGAACTCCGTAGAAAACAAAACGTCCGTCGGTATCGGAGAACACGCCGCGGCCGAGTTCGCGCGAACCGGAATCCGGAAACAGATTGACCGCTGCACGGGAAAGCGGCGTCACGCCGTCAGCTGCCAGCACCTGCCCCACAACGGTGGCGCGGCCGCGGAACCGCAAGGCGATTGGAACCGTCTGACCTTCACGCGACGATCCAATCACCACCGAATCGCGGATCAGCGCGCGATCCAGTCCCTCGACCTTCGCGATCGCTTCCGGAAGCGAACCTGTTGCGAACAATCCTAGCAACGTGTCGCGTGTTGACGGACTGGTTGCCAGTTCGAGAATTTTCTCACGCTGGATTTGTCCCTCGGTTGAATTCGCAGCGATCAAGGCCAGCGCCTCTTCCGACATGCCACTGGTGTCGGTTGCGGAAACCGAATACGCGATGCCCGCCATGACGAAATCGAATTCAAAGTTTCCGCCTTCGTCGGTGAACACCTGGCTGACGCGCCGGGTCCACGCTTCACAGCTGTATGGGCCCCACGTCTGATCGTACATCGTCAGTGTCACTGGAATTCCCTTCGCCGGAGAGCCGTCGCCCTTCAGCGCCCGCCCGCGAATTGCCACGCCGCCGGTGAACGGCACATCGGTTCCGGGATAAACGGATCGAATCGAACGCGTAACGGTCGGCATCAGATTGCCCCGCGCATCCGAGACGTCGGTCAACGTGAGTGAACGGGGACGAATCGCGCTGATGCCTTTTCGCAGATTCAGATAAGCCACACGACCGCCCGGCTGAATCTGAACCGAGTTCGCGCCGTTATCGCCATCAACTGTGTAGGCCGACGGAATGCCGGCGCCGGTCTGCGTCATCGGTTTGCTGAACACGACGGCGACAACCGTTCCGTAATTCCTGTACGGAAGGCCGAGACATGGATTCGATGGCCGACCGGCGAGAACCATCAGGTCCTGTTCCACAGCGACGAGCTGCGGCGGCAGTTCATTGACCGTTGTCGCAGTTGGTTGAACGGTGGAATCGACAAAGCCATCTCCAAGCAGATCGACTTGCAGCCGTTCCAGTGGATCGTTCAGCGAGAAGAAATATTCGGCATCAGGCAAAGGATTCGAAAGAGTCCAGTGCAGCTGGCGTGCTGTGCCGTTTGAATTCACCAGCAACACCGCGATGTCGGCAGATGGAGGTCCATTCGTGAAGGTCCAGAACACCGTGGCATTGGTTTCCATTCTGAAATTCGCCCATGTGCCATTCGTTCCGCCGTACACGAGCGCATACGGCTGCGTGCTCCGGCTGAGGGTGGCATCCTTGCCTTCTCCGAAGTTTACTCGCAGTTCACCGGTGCTGCCGCTCGCCACCACGAATTGTTGTCCCAATCCCGCGTAGTCCGCCGCGCGATCGATCAACCGGGTGGTGGCATCGAGCTGATCAGCAGATTCGATTGCCGCGAAGAGTGCCTCGCGCCATTCACGACCGGCATCGGTCTCACGCAAAATCTGATCGAACCCTGCGCTGCCCTCGCGTCCGCCCTGCCAGTCGCGCAGCAGATCAGCAAACACACGCTTCGCCGGATCGCCATAACTGAGCCGTTGTCCCGCCTCCGCAAGATCAAGCACACGCCGGGTCACAGTGGATCGCGTGACGCGCAACACTCCCGGCGGGAGTTGCGCCGCAGTGGCGATGCTCAATGCCTGGCCAAGAACCCGGTCCGCCGCAAACATCAACCCGGCTGGAAGCGAGTTCACCTGTTCCGGCATTCCGATTGAATCCGGCGACAGCGCCACGCCCCGCTCGTCCACGCCCATGCTCAGACGAAAACGTCCCACGACACTGTCGTCGCTCGTGGTCAGGTTGGAGAAACTGACCGCGCCGGTGCGAAGCGATCGCATCCGGAACGTCGCCGTCGCTGTCTGGCCGGGAAGAATGGTTCCCAGTTCAACCGTCTGCTGCGATTCATCTTCAAGCCGGGCGCCGCTGATGGAATTCCGGTTCAACGTCACTTGAACCAGATTCGCCGGTGTGATGCCGGTGTTGAGAATCGTCACGCTGGCATCGTAGGGCTCGCCGACCCGCACTGTGCGTGGATGCGAAAACGCCATGGAGAAACGCGGATTGCGCACGAGCACGGATCCGGCGGCCTTGCCTTTCACGCGCACCGGACCTGCCGCGAGTCCGTCCATGTCGGCTTCCAGGTCGAGATCCATCACGTGCAATCCTTCGCGCAAACCTTCAACGAGGAACTCCGCGCGTCCGGATTGTCCGGGCTGCAGGCGGGGAACATCATCGGCAGTCCCGATCTGTCCGTCAGCGCCCGGCTGCACGATCTGTTGAATCGGCTGGATCAACTTGTCCGGCCCGATGCGGGCAAATCGAAGCGGATCGTCACCCGGATTGTTGTAGTCGGCCGCGGGAACACGATCCTGTCCCGGCGGAAGCTTGAGCAACGCCTGGATATTGTAAACGCTCAGTCCCGACCCGCGCGGCGCTCCGTTCTCGGTGAATATCTGCACGCTGAAGAACTGGTTGAGATAACCAATGTTTCCAGGAATCACCATCAGCGCCGGAATGGGTGGAATGCGAAGAGAGAGCGATTCCTCTTCTTCCGGATCGACGACCTGGAAGTTGATGCCCTGCACTTCAATGTTGAGCTGTGCGGTTTCAAATTCCGGAGGCAATTGGACCGTGGAACCGATCTGCTGGTTGAGCGCCGCCGCCAGCGCCAGCTTTTCCTCCAGTTCCGCCGCGGGAATGATTTCGGTCGAATCGGTGAACTTCGGCGAGACCACCGGGAAATTGATGTTGATGGTTTTCCCATCGAGCACGAACGCCGCTTCGAATTCCACGACGCGGAAGTTCGATTCGTCGATGAAAATGCCCTTCTCCACGATTTCATCGTAGGTCAGCGGCCGCGAGGTCACGCGTGAAACCAGCACTTCATCAAAGACGCGGACAGGAATGATGTTCGGCGCGCCTTCCATCCTCGTCTCACCGGTCACGGCATCCACCAGCCGGATGGAATCGAGCTGATAATCGCCGACGAGATTGATGGTTGGGAAAAGGAGCGCCTGATTCACCGGTCCGACAAGGCGGCGCGGTTCGGGAAAACCGGGTCCCCGGAGAAACGCCTCGACATAGGCGCCTTCCGCGAGCGCCTGCGTCGCATCGCCACCGGTCAGTGTGATCATCACGGAACCGGCAATTCCTTTTGGAACCGCGACCGCTGCGGGCGTCACCTGAAGTCCGGTGCCGTTCACGCGATATTCGAGCGTGGTGAGCGGCGATGCGGCGTGGACCAACGACATCGCGGCGATCGACTGCCAGAGCGCGAGGATCAGCATCCCTGCGCGGCGGGCAATCAGCCGGGGCTTTTGTCGAAGGTTGTTCATCATCTCAGTTCTTATAGTAAAACGGTACGGGGAACAGTTTTTCGTGCACTTTTTTGTCGCGACGCATCTGGACAGCGCGTTGGAGCGTGAGTCTCAAGTCGAAGCCTTTCCCTCTCATCTGAGGATTGAACATCACATTTTTGTAGAAGCTTTCGTGCTCCAGCACCGCGGCATCCACATCGACGTGCTCGTTGATCTTCAATTCGTTCGGATCGAATGTGATGGAGAAGGCCTCGCCAATACCTTTCGTCATCTTCTTGTTGATCATCTCGATTGCGTGATAGCCGAAATATCCGCCGTCGCTGAGGGCATGACGCGACCCGTATTCCTGCGGGATGTTCAGGGAGAATCCGTGCTGATAAACCTTTTGAATTTCATGTCCTTTGATCTCGGCGCCGGCCTGGATCGCCATGTCTTTGTAGCCGGACGTGAGTCTGGCGACCTCACTGTTGACGGCGTTCTGGAATCGCTGCAGTTCGGACATCGAGGCAATCTGACCGTTCAGTTTCGCGTAGAGGCCATCGACGTCGCCAACGAACACTTCGCCTGTTTTCTCTTCGTTTACTTCATGCCGCGCGAGACCATCTTCCTCGGTCTTCACCACAACCTTTTCCTCCTTGGTCTGATAGAACTCATCAAGCCGCGCCAGGCGCGCGACCGCTTTGTCGCCAAACGCCCGGATGCCCAGCTCCCAGGTGCGATTCGCCCGATGCTCGCGATACATCACGCGAATGTGCGCCGCAATTTCCATCCCGCCCAATCCGAGGTCGGTGAGTTTCTTATACGAATGATCCAGCATCCCGAGTTCATGCGAGTTGTAACCTTTTCCATGCAAATAGGAGCGGAAGGCTTCGTAGGTGACCCCTTTGGGAAGCAGACCGGAAGGATCGCGGAGCGACACCGGATTATTCGCCATTCCCGCGTAATGATTGACGCTCCCGCTGTATCCCAGCGGATCGGGCTGCAGGAACATTCCCGAGAACGGATCGTAGAATCGGGCGCGAAGATAGAAGAGCCCGCTCTCGTAATCGAAATACTGTCCCTGGAACAACACGCGCGAACCGACGCTGCTCCGGGCGATACGAACCGGCGCGGTGTTCGCCTGAGGGGTTGCCTGGTAATAAATCGTTCCCGGAATTCCCGAATTCGTAAGCGTGACGGTGCGCATGCTGTTCGAATTCCCCCATTCATCCATCAAGGCGCCGGCATTGATGACGAGTGAAATCGCGCCGGTTGCCGTTTGCGTGGGTGTGAAGCGCAGCGCGGACAACGGTTCGACGCTCGGAATCGAATTTTCCCAAACGATGTTGCCGGCAATCGGAGCATTGGAGGCATTCAGAAGCGAAATGACGCCATCGAGGTTTCCAGAAACAGGAACCAGTCCGGTTCCCACACCGGGATCAACAAACGTCGGTTGCACCGGCTCGGAAAACACAACGACCAGCGATCCGCCCGGACCGTTCTCGATGCGATTCACGACGGGCGCGGTTGTGTCCCTCAGTTCGATCGACGGCTGTCCGAACGTGTCATACCAAACCCGCTCCACCACCTGCCCCGCCGCGTCCGCAACCGCAACGACCGACATCGCGCCATCGGACAGGAAATAGTAACGGTGCAGTTGCTCGTCGTCCGGATGACGCAGGTCAGCCGCAACCGGCGCATCACCGCTGCCATAGTAATATCTCGCGACCACACGCGGCGGCGTCACTGTGCGATCGTATTCCTCCAACAGCCGCGCGGCATCGTCATAGACGTAGGCGGAATGTCGGATGACCGTTCCATTCTGAGAAACCTTGCTTGAGAACCGAAGGCCGCCCGGTTGGAACTGGTTTTCAATCATCACTCCATCCGCACGCGTCACACGCGTCATCCGGCCCAAACCGTCGTGCTCAAATGTCGCTGCAACCGGTTGTGCCGCATCACCGGATTCCGGACGAATCCAAAGCTGCGCGGAACTGACATTTCCCTTCGGATCAGCCTGGCCGCGGGAGAAGCCATCCACGATTCCCGGCAGCAGAAATTCGTCATGAGCCGTCCAGTTGGTCGCAAAGGGGGGTGCGCGCGGAGATGATCCCGAGAGAGCAACTGTTGTCAGGTAATCGAGTCCGGCGGCGTGATAGCTGTACTGGCGGGCGTACAATTCGGGTCCCGATCCGTTCGCATTCGTCAGCAGAACACTAATCTTCGCCTGCGCCACTCGCTCTCCGGAATCAAACCCGAACACATCCGCCTTTCCACCGCGATGCAGGAACTGCCGGGCCTGGATGTTGTTCGCGGGATCGTATTGATAACGCATGTGCGCCGTCACCGAATCGTCGGCGGTCCGCTCAATCCTGGTGGCGGTCAGACGCCCGCGAACGTCGTATTGATTCACCACTTCCAGCGCTGAGCCGAGTTGCACCACTTTCGGCTGCGAATTGCCCTGCCACGAAACGGCGTTGATGATGTTTCCGTTCGTGTCGGACAACCCAGTCAAACGACCGGTCACATCGCGCGTTTCCGTCACCACGACACCGGAAGGATAGGTAATCGTCCTTCGTCCGCCGTCCGGATAATAGCCATAGGCGACTGTGAAATCCTGACCGTCCTCGTGGAAATGCGCCGCGACCAGCGGCCCGGCCGGATCATAATCATACCGGGTTTCATGCGTGCTCCCGCCGTTCATCGCGTAGGTCACCACGCGGATTCGATCCAGCGCATCGTAAGTGTATTGCTCTTCAAGCGTCCGGCCCTGGTAGGTCAGCTTGCGTTCGGTCATGCGACGCTGGAGATCGTATTTCCGCGTCTCAGATCCGCCCGGCATGGTGATCGTCATCGGCATGCTGCGCGGATCATAATCGGCAAAGGCGGTCGCCGCCTCGTTTCGAAGCGTCTTCGATTTCAGCCGCAGCGACGAATCGTAATCGAGCTTGAATCCGGAATCGGGGTCGCCTTCATAAACCATCTGACGCTGCGCATCGCGCCGATACTGGACCTCCATTCCGTCCGCACGTTTCTTTCGCTGCAGTTCTCCAAGCGCCGTGTGTTCCAGAATGGCGGCGTTGTTGCGCGGATTCGTGATCCGCGTGAAATTGCCATCCGCCCGCGGCTGATACTCATATTTGAGTCCGAGCAAATCCCTCAACGAGGTCCGCTGATCCATGTCGTTCAACTCGTAAAATTGGGAATACGTGGCGCCCTCTTCCATCGAATCCATCTGATACACGCGGCCACTTGCGTCACGATGCAGCACGGTCCGGAAATTCGGATTCGAATACTCCGTGACATTGCCGGCACTGTCCCAGACGGTGCGCGAAACCATGCGCGGCGCCGTCACCTCGCTGAACCGCACGCCGTAGGCATAGCTGAATTGCGGCGAAATCGCGGTGCCATGCATCGTCACCGTAAGATGCCTTCCAAGCGCATCGATGGAGTCATAGGACAAGTGACGCACCGGACCGAACACTGGATCGGTAAACAAATCCGACATGAGTTGTCCGCCCCGATGAAAGGTCCTGGTCCGCACGTAATCCTGCGTTCCGGTTTTCTGAACGACCGTCGTGGCGCGATCCAATCCATCGTAACTGTAGGTCCGCACCACATCTCCGCCGTGCTTCACACTGAGGAGGTTGTTGTTCAGGTCGTATTCAAACTCTTCAACGTAATCCCCGAACGTCGATTTGATCACATTGCCCCGCGCGTCGTACTCGTAAACCTGCACCGTCCCGTTCGGATGCGTCACGGTTTCCACACGTGAACGTCGGTCGGGCGTGTATCCAGTCGAATACGAACTGATCGTCCCATCCACCTCCACTCCGCTGACCGTGGTATTCGTAAGGAATCCCTTCTGATCGTAACCGTAATGCATGATCAACTGCTTGCCGTCGCCGACATCCTGTGAATTGAAAACAGCCCGCCCAATCTCATCGTAGGCTGTTTTCGTCACAAGCGGTCCGCGCGCAATCTGCACGGGCTGCATGCGGTTGTTGTAGATGAACGTGGTCGGAAAACCGATCGGAGCCTTCACTGACGCCGGTCGCCCGAGTTGTGACGCCACGCTGCCGTCGTAGCTGTATGTCAGGGTGATGTCGCCCGTGGTTTCAGAAAGAACGAATCCTGTGCCGCTGTCGTATTCCGTCGTCTGCTCGACGCCATCCTGATTCACGGTGCCAATCGGTTGTCCTTTTGAATTGTAGCTGATGGTGACCGAACCCTGCCCGTTGTAGTCGATCTTCTGAATGGAACGTTTGTCAGGCGTGAGCGTGTAATGAACGGAGAATCCATTCGCATCCACCTGTTCTCCCGACTGCTGATTGTAAGCGGGATCGTATTGGAACGTCTGCGTGTGGCCGACACCACCCCGCGGGCCGGGATCCGTGGTGACACTCCGCAGATTGGCGCGCGAACGGAACACGGGATTCTGGCTGTCATACACCAACGTTTCCGTGTTGCCCTCCGGATGACGAATGAAGGTCGGCTGACCATGCTCGTTGTTCACGCGCTCCTGTTTGGCCGGCGACGCAGCCGGACCCTCAATCGCGATCGATGTCAGGTTGCCGCGTTTGTCGAATGTCCGCGCGACGGAACTGCTGTCGCCGACACGCACCGAACTGATCTGCGATCCAACCGTTTTCGCGGAGTTGTTGACCGGAATCGTCATTTCCACATCGCCGAAGTTTCCGGTGGTGGACTTCGCGACAGGTTTTCCGGCATCACTCGTTTCATTGACCGCGGAAACCCACGGCGTTCCATTGGCGGTTGCCGAAATACCGACGAGCCGGCAGTTCGCGTAGGAATAAATCGTCTCGCTGCGGCCGGAGAAGCCGCCGTTCTCTCCGTGCACCTCGACGTCCAGCCTCTTCACGAGGAAACCCTGATCATCATATTCGAACAGCACGTCGCGCCCGGTGTGATCGCGCAGACGGCAGATCAAACCTTCATGGAAGGAATTCGCGGTGTTTTCGTCCAGACCGTTGACGAAATCCGGATCGACATCCTTGCGCCGATAATGACCGATCTCCACGTAACGCGGCGCAGAAACGGATTTGTCATCGATCCGCACGAGCCAGCCATTGCGATCGTATTGCAGCTCGTGGCGGTTCAATGGATACGCGTCGATGATCGTTTCCAGCCGGCCTGTCGGGGCGTAGCGATAGCGGATTCCCTCCGGCGTCAATCGTTCGAAGCGTCCGTCCTTGAACTTCACCAGCAGATCGAACAGGCCGTGTTGAGGCAGGTAATAATCTGAAACGAGGTTCTGGTAATTGAATTCCTGCACCAGCGGATCCTCGACGTATTCGGGCGGCATGTTGGTTCCCATCCACCGGAAATGAAACACTTTCCCCTGTCCATCGTTGAACAACACGTCCTGGCTCCCGGCGATGTTGCTGAGGTCGCGGTCTTCGCGCACGACGAGCGGCATCTGCAGTCCTTCCGGGAACGTGAGCGGATCGAGAACCGTCAGGCGCTGGTTGTAGTTGAAATCCCAGCCCACTCCGAACGGACCTTCATAGGTGTCCTGATTGCCAATCGTGCGAATGATGCTGATCGGCATTCGCGGACTCGGCAGCGCGAGATCGACATCCGCGGTTCTCAATTCGCCGCTGTGGGCCTGGATGGTGCCGTAGGTGTCCTCAAGCGGCGATGAACCGCCCGTCGGCGGCGGGTTGTCGCCCACGATGTAATCGCGGTTGATGGTGTAGGCGTTCACGGAGCTGATGGGGAAGATCAGCTTCCGGCGCGGATCGATTTTTGCCGCGAAAGGTCCGATCACCGGAGCGGCACCCGGATGTGTTGCCTGCGACGGTTCAATGAACGCGCGCAATCCCGCTCCGCTGAAAATGATTTCCCGATCCACTTCGCTTCGGAAATGGAACAGTTCTTCCGAGGAAACAGCCTCTGTCACCAGCGCAAACGGGCGCGACAGATAACGGTTGTAGAATGGGCTTTGAGGATCGTCGCTCATGCGCCACGCCGGAAGCGGGCGGATTTCGGCGCCGCACGATTCACGCGGACGCTGTCCAATCGCATCCTGCGTTGCCGCTGATGCCGCGCGCACCGGAGCGAATCCAGCGCCCGGATTTGAGAGCGGACGTCCGGCTGGATTCAATGATTCGAGTCCAAGCTCAATCTGTTTTCCCGCGCTGCCCGGCGCCGTTACGAGAACGTAGTAGTGAAGCGCCCGATTTGGCACTGGCGTGAGGTCCGACTGGATGAACAGGTTCGGTTCACTGCGAACTTTCGCCGGAGCGAGATTGCCGGTCGGACGCATTTCCGAAATCAAAGCGTCCCGCTGTTCGTCATTCAATGAGGCGAGATTCTCCGGGACGGGCAGTTGTGGTGAGGTTGGGAAGCTCACAAACACCATCGTCGGCGGAGATTGCACGATGGAAGCCCGGGCGCCATCGGCAATGGCGCGCACGCCAAAATCCGTCGCACCGACCGAACGACTGCCTGCACCCACGTTTGGAATCAGGCCGAGAATGGACGGATGCAGCTGTCCCGGCGGCGTGTTGGTGTTCGCAAGCTCGAGCGGATTCAACAGCAGCAGATTTCGACTTCCTGCCACTTCCAACGATCCTTCGTTGTAGGAAATCGACTGGATCGCGCCGCCGAGCAGTGATTCGGGAATCTCGATCAGATTGACGAGGCGCGGTTCCAGCGGGAACGAAATGTTGATCACGGCCAGTTTCTGCTTCGCATCGGCATCCGGTTGAAGCGAAACCAGTGCGGCGGCAATTGTCGTGCGAAGTCCGCCAACGTTGATCGGCAGATTCGGAATCAACGTCACCCAGCGTGGAAAAGCGTTCTTGTCGAACAGATACATGCTGTCCACCGGATTCGCGACGTCCATGGGAATTCCACCGAACATCAGCGTGCGATACATCGGCGGCAATGGTGGTCCGTTCGGTGAGCCTCCAGAGTCGAGCATGACTCCATTTCTGAGCGTGATGCCCACGTCCGCTCCGCCGCGCGCCACGGAGAAGTCGAGTATCTTCTGCGTCGTTCCCTGCAGAACGAGGTTGTGGTGCTTGCCGTAAAATTCAGCAGGATCGGCATCGGGCAGCGGAAGAACTTCGTCCGGATCCACGTAATCGCCGTCGCCATTCAGATCTTTTCCGTCGTGTTCCGGTTTCCGGGTTTGAATCGTGGGGAATGCGAGCCTTTGCGGAGCAGTCGATCCAAAACCGATCAACATTTCCTGCAGCTTCACGAATCCAAGCATCTGGATGTCCTGGCCGTATTCCTGATAAACGAGATACGGCGGCGCCCAGCGAACTTTGGTCACAGCCGAGCTGACACGATAGCTGACAATGGGCGAAGCCAGCACTTCCGGATTCCGTCCATCGCCCATTTTCAGCACCCAAAGATATTGTCCACGAACGCTGACGGTCGTCCCCTGCCCTTGATCAATCAACGCGTCCATGTCGCCGCCGACCACGGCCACAAGATCGCTGACTTCCGTTTCCGCATGGATGTTGCGCTTGAATTGGTACTGCGGCACAACTGCGAGATCTCTCGGCTGGCCGATCAAACGGGTTCGGCTCAACAGCACCGGCTGAAGCGGAATGCTGATGTCGTAAACGTTGAGATGACTGTTCTGCGGCGCATGATCCAGCGCGTAAAGACGGTTCCCTGAAATGACCGCCCCGCGTCCATCCGCCAGACCTGGTATATCCACCTGCGCCGCCGGCGGCGTTCGGAATGTCATTGTGAAACTGTCCGGATCAGGCGTCACCGGAAGCTGATCCAGCGGTTGCGCCGCCAGATCGCGAATGGATTGACCGGAAAGGGTCAGGCGAAATGTTCCATCGGGTGGCAGCCCGGGATATTGAATCAACAACGTCCGCTGGCCCGGTGTCAGCCGCACGATCGGCGTGATGTCTTCGCCCGCACCGCTCAGCACAATTCCACTCAGGTCGTTCGTGACGTGCTTGTCGATCGG
This sequence comes from uncultured Verrucomicrobia subdivision 3 bacterium, assembly GCA_937890005.1. Classification (GTDB taxonomy): domain Bacteria; phylum Verrucomicrobiota; class Verrucomicrobiia; order Limisphaerales; family DASXHY01; genus DASXHY01. The sequence goes on from CALBZA010000031.1 coordinate 49,270, forward strand.
CTTGTTGAAATGAATGACGACCATTCCGTCTTCGCCGACAAAGCCGTTTTCCGCCGGTTGCGTTTCGACAACCAAAGGTCCGTGAACATCATTCGTGTCAGGACTTGGAATATCGCCGGACGGAATCACCGGCTTCGGACCTGTAAAAGCCACGTGATAGGGAATGAAAGCGTCCTGGTTGAAATTCTGCCCTTCGATATTCACCTGCAGTTTCACCAGCACCGGGCGATCCGCGGTCAGTTGTCCTGTCCATCGCGCGTTGTTTCCGGTGGTCGTTTCAACAATGTTGTCGAGCGAGTATTGAACGTTCGTTTCCGCCTGCCCGGTGAGCAGATTGACATCGCCGACGGAACGAATCTTGACCCGGATCTTCGGGGCCACAACCGGCTGCGATGCGTTCACAATCAGCTGGGCCGGTTGACCTACCGCCGGCTGCACTGGAACCGTGGCGATCGTGAATGTCGGCGGTGTTTCCGATTCCGCGGGCACGGTGAAGAAGAACGTTTTGTAAACAGCTCCCGCGAGACTCAGGTCGCCCTGCTGGCCCGGTACCAGGGAAATGGGATTCACCGGCTGCGTCTGTGATCCGCGGAAACGTGGATGCGATGCAGTGACGAGATAATTGGCTCCGGCGGCGGGGGCGACGGTCAGGAAATAACCATCGGAACCGCTCGTCGCATACACCATTCCCGGAAACAAACGTCCAGGTTGAGAACTTAGCGATGATGCCGCGAGCGTGAGTGTCACGAAGGCGCCGCTCAACGGTTGGGAATTGACGATCGCCTGCTGATGGAACGCGGTGTAAGTGACGTTCACAACACTCTGCGCCGTGCCGATCGCGAGGCCGAAATCGAAGAACCCCATCGTCTGCGCGAGTTGGAACGGCAGATCGACGCTTTCCTGCCCCGTTTGAAGGCTCGCGATTTGATTGAACACGCCGGCCTGTTGCAATCCGACCGCGAGATCATACGGAAGCGCCGACACCTTGCCCTTCACAACCACTGGTCGCGGTCCGAACAACAGCGGCACCAGCACCTGATTGAATCCGATCTGAACCGGCAGCGCCGCCGCACCAAGAGCCGGCATGATCAGACCGACGGACGTATCAAGGAAACCGGCCGCGATCTGTTCGGCATCGCCATTCGCACGCTGCGGAATCGGTTGCCGGCCTCCAGTGATTGGCTGCTGCTCGCCTTGTGGCGTGAACAAAAGCTGGTCGAGCACCTGGAAGGTTCGAATGTCATTGTCATTTCGAACAAGCGCCACAACCGCCGCGACGTTCGTTGCAGATGGAATTTCATTCGTCGGAAATCCGGCAGCCGTGAGGTCCACCGGAAATCTCACCTGCACCGGAAGTTCCGGCACCGGCCCCTGGACGTCGAGATTGATGGCCGGTCCAGCCAGCGTCCCCGCCTCCGGCGTCACTCCACCAAGAACCGCCAGCAGCTGGGCGGAGGTCAATGTCTGAAGCTTCAGCTTCGTTTTGGTCGGAATCGATTCCGGCTGAATGTAAACCTGCACCGGACCGCCATCGCTCTGCGCTTCAAGTATGCCGCCTGTGCGATACAGCCCGACGAATCCGTTGTCGAATTCCTGGCGGCTGACCGGAACATAGACGCGTGTGCCGTTGAGATTGATGAATGTGGCGCTGACGAAATCCTCCTCGGTTCCACTGATCACGCTAACGAAGCCTCCGTCAGGGCGGCTGAGAATCGTTGTCGTTTCACCAGTGCTTTCATTGACGAGAATCACCGGCACCTCGGGATCAGCCGTGCCTGCGGTGCCGCGAACAACGATTGCGGAAGGATCCTGTCCTGGCTCGTAAGCAGGAATCTGCTCGAGAACATTGAGCGGCACATTCGTCGCCCCGGGTTCATAAATGATCAGTTGCGCCGCCTGATCGCGCGTGCTCAATGGCGTCGTGCGGAATGTGAACTCGGTTTGTCCTTCGATCGGAAGACCGTTTGCGCCCTTGATCGTCGAAGCAAGCTGCACGCGATATTCCGTGTTCGGTTCCAGTTCCGTCGCGGGGCTGAGCGTCACCACGGTATTCTTCAGGTTCAACATCAACGCCGTGTTCACCGGCTGGCCGCCAATCGTTGACAACTGAATCGCGTCGCCAATCACGGTTCCGGGATTGACCGCTTTGTTGAATTCGATCACGACACTGCTGACCCGCGGCACACGTGTCGATTCGTGGGACGGGCTGATCTTCGCCACGCGAGGACCGCTCGGCGCCGTTTCCACGTCACGATTTGAAACCTCTGTCGGATCTGAAATCTGAACCGCCGCGAACCCGGTGTCGCCGTTGCGCGGATCGGTCACGCCAATTTCGCGTTCGCCCGTCGGTGCAATCAGTTGAAAACGTCCCTGCGCATCGGTGAGCGTCATCCAGGGGAGACCAGTGACACGCACGGGCATTCCCGCCTGCAATTCGCCCTGACCGTTCTTCGCAACGCCACTGATCAATCCCTGTGGTTCATTCACTCGAACGAGAACGAACTGACCCGATCCACGCAACCCCGGCAGCCGTTCACCGGTTGGAGGTTCGAGACTGAGGAGATTGCCTGCGGCGTCACTCTGCAAACGTTCCACCGGTTGCAGCCCGTAAAAGCCGGTGTCGCTGAGCACACGTGCCAGCACGAACAGCGCATTCGTCGGCACGCCGCTAAGTTGCGTGCTGAGACTTTCGGCGAGCGTGGATCGATCCACCGTCAAATCAAACGCCGCCACCACCACGCCATCCGCTCCGATCAAATTGGTGAACACGGTGGCATCGAGGCGTCGCAGTCGAAGCGCGCTCGGCCCAATCAGCTCACCAGTGCCCGCAAGAATCCGCACGCCGCTGCTTGAAATCTGTCCGCCTTCCGTTCCCAAAACCTGTCCGTCAAAAACGTCTTCCGGCAACACATCGACCCGCACCATCGCGGAGTCGAGCTGCTCGGGACCGAACAAAAGAACGGGCCGCATCGGAAACGTTGCGTGCAGCGTGAACGGATCCTGATCTCCAGGACGCTGATATCCGACAATGAATTGTTCGTATAGCGGAGTGAGCCGGAGCGAACCGTCCGAAAGGAGATACGTTTCCGTCACTTCACCGCGCAGCAAATATCCGCTCGGCAACCGGCGATTCGCATGGCGCAACGTCACGTTCGCGGTGCCCGTCACCATTTCTGGAATCACGCTGGCCGGACTGGACGGCGGAGTCACCGTTCCTTCGGCTGTGAACCCATTCACATCGATTTCACTGACGACACTTCCCGCGAGCGGCTGGCCAGCGGCGGCAGCGGGCGGTGCGAGTTCACCGGTATCTCCGACAACAATCGCATACGATCCAACTCCGGGAAGTGTAACTACCAAAGCGTTCGTCCCTTTTCCGGCGACAGTTTGAAGGGTCATCCAGCGCAGCGACGTTTCATCCCATTTCACGAGCGCTGCAGTTTCGCTCTGTCCAATTGTTGCAATCGGCCGGATCGCCGCGCTCAGTGACTGCGACAACGGAACAGACGATTCAATCCAGAATGCCCGCAGCGGACTCCATCCGAGTGGCAGCAACGCCGGCAGTGTCTGTCCGTTCAAAGCAGTCAAAGCAATTGTCGCGTTCTCATTCACGGCTCCAGCCGGAACTTGAATCTGAACGCCGCCGTTCGCGTTGCTGACAACCGTCGGTTGAAGTGGCGAAACCTGGAAGAGTGTTGAAGAGCGGCGGGTCAATCGCGGATTCGGAATGACTTCCGTGTTTGTCAGCGACAGTTGCCGGCTTCTCCACACGGGAAGAAATCCATCCCGACTGAACTTCACAACGTGTGTGCCTGGCCCCTGTCCGAACGACGCCACGCCGGAATCGGGATCCGATTCCTTTCGTCCGACACCTTCCGGGCCGATGATTTCCATCGCGACCGTCGGCAGCGGTTTTCCGGCATCGTCGAGTGTTCGAGTGACGGCGAGTGCGGCGGAGAAGATCGGAACTCCGCAGTAAACACGGGTTATCAGCGAGGGATTGCCTCCGGGTGTGAAACCGAGTGACAAAGTTCGCGGGCTCGTTCTCTGTCCGGGCGCCAGCGCATTGCCGTCCAGTTGTGCGGATAACTCGAAGAAACTTCCGCCCTGGGAAATGCCGTCGGCATTGTGAGGTCCGCTCGTTCCATTGAAACCATCCACGAGCACGATCACCGGCCCGATGAAGACGCGATCGGATTTGTTGCTGACGGTTATCTCGACGTTCCAGACATTCTGCGCGCGATTCAGGCGCATTGATGTGAAGTAAACGGCGGCGTTCGTCGTGACATCTTCCAGTTGCAGAGTCGTCTGGCCGATCACGAACTCACGCGTCTGAGCGTTCGCGGACGGAATTTGAATTCCCAGGATCGAGAAAACCAGGAGAGCAATGAGTGGAAGCACGCGCCTCAAACCTTTGGCCTCCCCTTTGAAATGAAGAAACAGAACAATCCAAGCGCCACCAATGTTCCCGTTGCAGGCTCCGGCACCGGCACCACGAAAATGTCATCCAGCCAGGCCGCCGATGCGGAGCTGTTCCCATTGTCGAACAGATCGAGATAAAGATAGAGCGGCACGCCACGAAGCGCCGACGGCACCTCCACCTCGACCCGCCACGCCCATCGAACCGTCAGTGACGGCGCCCCGGAGGGATAATCAGCCTCTTCGTGTAACAGATTCGATTCGTCGAACGGCAGCGTTCCCTCACCACCCGGCAACCAGAACACGGTCGAGACATCCACAGTCACAAGCGGCAGAAAAATCGTCGAAGTTTCATCCGACAGCGAGACGGTGACGGAATCGAGAAACTGGCCCGAAGCGATTTGTTCTTCCGTCGTGAAGCCAAAAAGGAAGGAAAGGCTTTGAACAGGAGCGTCGGCCGGAGCGAGTGGAATCTGTTCAGTAACAAGTGGAATGCCCTGACCGGTCTGGAGAAAGATGAAGCTGCCCTGCGCGCGCGCCGAATGAACGACACTCGACACGACGGCAGCAAAAATAAGCGCTGCTGTTCTGGCAAAGCTCATGGTGGAATTCGGGTGCGACCTTATCAGCCAACCAATAAAAAGGAATACTCCTCTTTACGGAATCAAAGGTCCGTAATTCCAACGATGCTCCCCCGGGCAGGCATTTTTGGCGGCAGCGAAGTGACAACAAGTTCGGTGAAAGCGCCCCGGCTTGCACACATCTTCATGACTGCAATCGCGCGGGGTAGGAGCCCTGTCTTTCCATGACGCGCTTCACCTGTTACAAGACGCACCATGCAAGCTGTCCTGGATTTCCTGAAACAGAACGAGTCGCGGTTCGTGAGTGAACTTTGTGATTACGTCCGGTTCCCCAGCATCTCAGCCCAACCGCAGCACGCGCCGGACATGACGCGTTGCGCCGAATGGGTCGTGAATCATTGCCGGGAAATCGGCCTCGACGCCGATCTGTGCCAGACCCAGGGAAATCCCATCGTGCTGGCCCGAACCCCGCGCCGGGGTTCACGCAAACGTCCGCACTTTGTGGTTTACGGACATTATGACGTCCAACCGCCGGAACCGTTTGAACTGTGGAAAACGCCGCCGTTCGAACCGCGCATTGAAGGCCGGTCACTGTTCGCGCGCGGCGCCAGCGACAACAAAGGCCAGAACCTCGCGCATCTGAAAGCGGTGGAGGCTTATTTCCGGACCGGCACGGAGCTTCCCTGCGACCTCACGTTCATCATCGAAGGCGAAGAGGAGGTGGGTAGCAAAAGTCTCGCGGATTTTCTGAAGGAACGTCGCGACGATCTGAAGTGCGATGCGGTGGTCGTCTCCGACACCGGCATGCCTGCCATCAATTGCCCGGCGCTCACGTATGCGTTGCGCGGCATCGCGGCGTTTGAAGTCACGCTGCACGGACCGGCGCGCGACCTTCATTCCGGCATCTTCGGCGGGACCGTCGATAATCCCGCCATGGCACTCTGCCAGTTGCTGGCGCAGTTGCGCGACAAGGATGGACGCGTGGCGATTCCCGGTTTTTACGACGATGTCGAGCCGCTGTCAGATTTCGAGCGAAAGGAGTTTCAGCGACTGCCCTTCAGCGACGCGCAATACAAGGCGCTGCTCGGTGTTCCTGAACTGTTCGGCGAAAAAGGATTCACTCCGTTCGAACAACGGTCCGCCCGGCCAACGTTTGAGATCAACGGATTGACGAGCGGTTATCAGGGCGAGGGCAGCAAAACAATCGTTCCCGCCTGGGCGCGGGTGAAAATCACGACACGGCTTGTTCCCAATCAGAATCCCGCGAAGATCATTCAGCTGGTTGAGAATCATCTGCGCAACATCTGTCCTCCGACCGTTCGCATCGAAATTGAAGCCGGTCATGGCGCGGAACCTTACATCGTTTCGCCGGAGGGAACGCAGGCGCAGGCGGCGTTGCGGGCATTGAAGGCGGCGTTCGGCAGCGAACCGATTCTGATGCGCGAAGGTGGATCAATTCCGATCGTGAATGACTTCAAAAAAATTCTCGGTGCGGAAACGTTGCTGCTCGGCCTTGCGTTGCCCGATGACAATGCCCATTCGCCGAACGAGAAGTTTAATCTCGATTGTTTTGCGAAAGGCCAGGCGATGGCAGCGTTGTTGTGGCAGGAACTTTCGAAGTAGCAGCGATCTCACAGCGGCACAACGGGTCAGCCGCACCGTGAAAGTCCCCTCGCCCCGCAGTGAAGGCGAAAGTCTGAGACGAAAACCTCCTCTCCCCGGCCCTCTCCTCCGGCTTCGCTCGGAAGAGAGGGAGATGCAGGCAGTACGCTTCGCTGAGTGATTCAATGATTCTGGTGTTCACGTTCGTTGATGAACGGAACGCACCTGTCGGTGCGCAAATATTGGGCAAAGCGGCAGCTTTGCCCTACCGGTTGTTGGTAGGGCGGAGCTGCTGCTACGCCTGAAAATTGTCGGGCAAATAACCGGGTTGTCGCGTTTCGGGGCCGCTCTCATTAGCACCGTGCTTCAGCACGGTGTTAACGCGTCATCGCGCAGCCAGCCGTTTGCAACGGCTTTCCTCAGGTCCGAAAACCTCCTCTCCCCGGCCCTCTCCTCCGGCTTCGCTCGGAAGAGAGGGAGATGCAGGCAGTACGCTTCGCTGAGTGATTCAATGATTCTGGTGTTCACGTTCGTTGATGAACGGAACGCACCTGTCGGTGCGCAAATATTGGGCAAAGCGGCAGCTTTGCCCTACCGGTTGTTGGTAGGGCGGAGCTGCTGCTACGCCTGAAAATTGTCGGGCAAATAACCGGGTTGTCGCGTTTCGGGGCCGCTCTCATTAGCACCGTGCTTCAGCACGGTGTTAACGCGTCATCGCGCAGCCAGCCGTTTGCAACGGCTTTCCTCAGGTCCGAAAACCTCCTCTCCCCGGCCCTCTCCTCCGGCTTCGCTCGGAAGAGAGGGAGATGCAGGCAGTACGCTTCGCTGAGTGATTCAATGATTCTGGTGTTCACGTTCGTTGATGAACGGAATGCACCTGTCGGTGCGCAAATATGGGGCAAAGCGGCAGCTTTGCCCTACCGGTTGTTGGTAGGCGGAACTGTGTCCCCGACAAAAAAGGCTGGAAATATCAATGCATCGACATAGGCTGGGCGCCATTCCATGACAGCTTCAGCGCACCTGCTTTTTTGTTTCGCGGCACGCGCCTTCCGGGCGATGCCTCTGTGTCTTCTGATTGTTCCCCTCTTCGCTCCGTCGATTTCATCTGCCGGAACACCGCCTCCGGGCTGGCAGGTCACTGCGTTCGGAAGAAGCGGCACGCTCGCGACCAACGCTATTGTGGATTACGACGCAGGAACATGGAACGTAAAGACGGGTCCGACCCGGTCCGCCCTGGTGGTTCAAAACATCAATGGCGATGCCGTCATTCAAATGAAGATCGAGGACGCGTCCGGTCAACCTGCGGCGCGCATTGGAATCATGATGTGGTCTTCGCTCTCACTCACGGCGGGCAAGGCGGGCGTGGTGCTGGATCCGCAAGGACAGAAGATCGCTTTCACGTGGGACGAAAGTTCCGATAGCAGCCAGCTCTACAGTTCTTATCTTCAGAATGAAGGCATCGGTTTCCCGGTCTGGTTGCGACTCACGCGTTCCGGCAGTTACTTCGCAGCGCATTACAGTCGGGACGGCAAAGAATGGCGTCCGATCGGTGTTCCAGTGAAAACGTTCTGGGCCGGACGAGGTCCTGATCTCATTGGTGGAATCTATGGCGAAGGCGTCTGTGAACAACGCATCTCGAACCTTGCGATCACGAAATCGGCGCCATCCCTTGCACCGGCCGTTCCGGCAAACTGGACGGTAAATGTCCATGGCCAGCCTGATTATGTGGGCGACGCGCGATTCGAAAATGGACGCTGGACACTTTCCGGCGCATCGCCCCGAGGCCGCGTTGGTTTTCACAACGTCACGGCAATGCAACCGGTGGCGTCGAGGGTGCAACTGACCGCGCGCGTCCGCACCGCCAATCTTGCCGATCCACGTTCCAGCGGCGGACTGATTTTGAACGCGCTCAACGTCGATGCCGGCGTGACGGCGCAGCCGGCTGCGGGGAAACTGACTTTCTTCACGCGCCGATCCACCGATGGACGCTTTCTCAAAATTCATTCGGTCTCGATGCCTTCTGCGTTGATTGGACAGGGAGAAGTTTTTCTCCGGCTTGCTGTGGTTGACGCGAATGTGGCCGGATTTTTCAGCAGCGACAACAAGGACTGGAAGCAGATTGGAAATGTTCTTGCGGTGACGGAATTCGCGTCGGACCTCACCGGCGGTTTCGAACTGAACAACGATTCCTCGTCGCGTTCGATCACAACCGTTTCATTCGAGAATGTTGAAATCGAGCCGATCACCGCGCTGCCGTTGAGAACGCAGCCGGTTTCGCCGACGCAGGTTGCAGCGTCGCGGCAGCAGACGGCGCAGGCGGCACCCGCGACGCCTCAAGCTCAAGCTCAATCTCAATCTCAATCGCGACAGCAGTTCCCCACCGCCTCCAAGTCTTCACGCATCATTGGGAAGCTGATCGGTGTTCTGTTTTTCGCGCTGTTCTGGCTCGGCATCATCGCAGTGCTGATGATCCCCTCCTTCAACCGGCTCGTTTATCTCCGGAACAGAACCCGGAAGGCCTGGTCACAGATCGATGTTCAGCTGAAGCGCCGTCATGATCTCATCCTGAACTTCGTGGAAGCCGTGAAGGGCTACGCCAAGCATGAGAAAGGCACGCTGGAAGGCGTCACACAGGCGCGCTCCGCAGCGGTGAATGCGACCACAGTTGGCGAGCGGGCCAAGGCGGAAGCGGCGTTGAACTCAACCATGCATTCACTGTACGCCGTTGTGGAAAGTTATCCGGAACTCAAGGCCGACCAGAATTTCCGGTCTCTTCAGGACAATCTCAAGGACACCGAGGATCGCCTGGCGCACGCCCGGCACGAATACAACGAGGAAGTGCTGCACTACAACACGAAGGTGCAGTCGTTCCCGAGCAATGTCATCGCCTTCATCTTCCGATTCAAGGAACGCGATTTCTTCGAGCTCAAGGAAACCGACCAAAGAGAGACGCCGAAGGCAGCGCTTTGACGCAGTTGTTTATGAGGAGCCGGGTCGCCAGAGTGGAAATGGAGGTCCGGCTCTCCTTCAAATCCCGAGCCGCTTCACAAATTCCTGCGCCAGCACTTCGTACGCAGCCGAGCCGCTGCTGTACTTGTCGTAATGGATGATCGGCTTTCCGAAACTCGGCGCTTCTGCAAGTCGTGTGCTGCGGGGAATCATCGTTTCGAAAACGCGATCGCCGAAATGTTCGCGGACTTCATTGACCACCTGATTCGACAGTTTCGTGCGGCTGTCATACATGGTCATCACCACGCCCAGCAGTTCAAGGCGGGGATTGATCCCATTGTCGCGAATCTGGCCGAGAATACGGTTGATCATGGAAATTCCCTCCAGCGCGTAGTACTCGCACTGAAGCGGAACGATCAATCCATCCGCGGCCGCGAAGGCGTTCATCGTGAGGATTCCGAGTGATGGCGGACAATCGAGAATGATGAGATCGAACTGACCGCTTTCGCTGACGGGCTGAAGCAGTTGCGTGACCTTCTGGAGATAATTCTCGAGGCGCGCCAGTTCGAGATCGGCCGCGCAGAGATCGACTTCGCTCGGAATGATGCTGAGCCGTTCGAAAGCGGTTGCCTGGATTTTGTCCTGCAACGTGCCGTCGCCGAGCAGCGGGCGATACGCGCTGGCGCCTTCGATTTTTTCGAGGCCGAGTCCGCTGGTGGCATTCGCCTGGGGATCGAGGTCGAAGAGCAGCACCCGTTTGCCAACCGCCGCGACGCAGGCGGCGAGATTGACCGCGGTGGTGGTTTTGCCCACACCGCCCTTCTGATTTGCGACAGCAACAACTTTGGTTGGCACGCGGAGATGTAATAGCAACGCCGCAGCCGATTCAAGTTTGCGCTCCATTTGTGGAAGGATTGCTCTGATAACAGAATCAACGGGAACAAAACCCCGCGAGCTTTTCCGGGCATTTCGAACCTTTCACTGGATTTTGCGGAATCCGAGTAGCATCATTCGTCATATGAAATTGATCCTCTCGACGCATAACGTGACGTTGACCAAGGCTATTGAAGATCATGTCCTTTCCCGGCTCGACAAGCTGGAACACTTTGACCGTTGGGCGATTGACGCGCGCGTCACACTGGAACATGACCACACACGCGCTCCGGAAAAACAGTTCTCCTGCTCGATGCGCCTTGGCGTCCGTGGCCCCGATCTGTTTGCCGAGGCCCGCGAAAGCGATCTCTACGCCGCCATCGACATCGTTGCGAAAAAGATCGAACAGCAGATCCGCAAGCGTCAGAGCAAGAACAAGGCGCGCAAACACAAGGTGGCCGCCCGCACCAAACGCTCCCGACAGGAAGCCGCTCTTTAACAAAGCCGCGCGGAGATCCGATCGTTGATGGAAGAGAATCACGTGCCACAACCTGCGGGCTGGCCTGCATCCGTCCGACATCCACTGGTTCTGCGTTCGCGCGTCGTCCTTCCTGTCTCCCGTCCCGCCATCGAAAATGGCGCTATCCTCATCTCCGGCAATCGCATTGCCGCAGTCGGAGCGTGGGGAACGATTCCAACATTGCCGCACGCCGAGGTCATTGACCTCGGCGATGCTGTTTTAATGCCCGGCCTCGTCAACGCGCACTGCCATCTCGACTACACCGACATGGCCGGGCTGATCCCGCCGCAGCGGCTTTTCACCGACTGGATCAAGCTGATGCTCGCCACGAAAGCCTCGTGGAACTACACCGAGTTTGCCGAGTCGTGGCTGCATGGCGCGCAAATGCTGCTGCGCACGGGAACGACCACGGTCGCTGATTTTGAAGCTGTGCCTGAATTGCTGCCGGACGTCTGGAGCGCCACGCCGATGCGCGTGCTGTCGTTTCTGGAAATGACCGGCGTGAAAAGCCGGCGCAGTCCACAGGCGGTTCTTGCCGAGGCGCTCAGCCGCGTGGATGAGCTTCAGGACGTTCGGTCGTGGACAAGTCTGGCACCGCATGCCCCCTACTCCACCGCACCGGATCTGATCCGCATCAGCGCCCAGGCCGCGCGCGAACGGCGGCTGCCGCTCTCCATTCACGTTTCGGAATCCGATCTCGAATACGACATGTACACCCACGCCCGGGGCGAGATGTTCGAGTGGCTTCGGCGCAACGATCGGGACAACAGCGACTGCGGCCATGGCACGCCCATTCGAAACCTGGCCAATCTCGAAGCACTCGGTCCGAACCTCATCGGCGTTCATCTCAATTACCTTGGTGCCGGGGACATTCGCCTGCTTGCCGAGAACGGCGTGCATGTGGCCCATTGCCCGCGCAGTCATTTCTATTTTCAACACGCGGCTTTTCCGTATCGCGATCTGGCTGCGGCGGGTGTGAACGTCTGCCTTGGGACCGACAGCCTTGCCACGGTTTACAAAACCCGGCGTGAAACGGTGGAGCTGAGCATGTTCGCGGAGATGGCCCAGTTCTCCGAAATACATCCCGAGGTCGATTCGGAGGAAATCATCCGCATGGCAACAATCCGCTCCGCTCGCGCGGTGGGACTGGCTGGACAGATCGGCGAACTCACCGAAGGCACGTTCGCAGACATCATCGCCGTGCCGTTCCATGGCGGTGTCGAACAGGTGTGCGCCGCGATTGTGGAACACAAGGGCGCCGTCGCGGCTTCAATGATCAACGGCGAATGGGCACTGGCTCCGGGATCGGCTGTGTCGGGAGCAACTGAACACACACCATGAAATATTCCCTCGCTCCGCAGCGAAGCGCGGGGAAAGGGCTTCTGAGCCCAAAGTCTGAGCCGAAAACCTCCTCTCCCCAGCCCTCTCCTCCGGCTTCGCTCGGAGGAGAGGGAGAGGCAGGCATTACAGTTCGCTCGATGCTTCATCGATTC
>CALBZA010000032.1 GCA_937890005.1 uncultured Verrucomicrobia subdivision 3 bacterium
AAAAAACTGACCACGTATTGGGTTCTGTTGAGCTGGAACTTGCGCGGATGTCCGGCTTCGGAAGGTTTGCCCCGGTGACTCGGACGATCGAAAAGAGCCGCTGCAGTCAGGTTCTAGCGCACGAGCGTGTAGTGCTTCTTCTTGAAGGTGAAGCCGAACATCGCCTCCAGTCGAAGCATGAACCGGTGCTTCTTTTCCCGCCGGGTGAGCTGATGATTCGGGTTTGCTGCGAATAAACCTTCTGCCGGCGGAAGCCATTCCTGAACCGGCTTGGGATGGGTCCCCTTGAACAAATGCAGCGTCTGGGGATCGATCTCAGCGTAGTTCACCGTCTTCTTCTGGTTGCTCCAGTTCTTTTCGACCGCGCTGAGCTTCAAGTTCATTTGGGTTTCGTTTCGCACCCAGCCGTAGTGATAAATCGTCCCGCCGGAATGTGCGGCGCGTGGATACCGTCCCGCCTTGTGATCCTTCATCACGAGAAAATAGAGTCCCTTCGGTGCCCAGGCGGGAATCGTGTTCCGAAGAATGCGCGGCGCCGTGCGATACCATGCGGGCGACCAGGCGTAGGTGTTCTTGTTCCCGTAAAAGTGGATGTAATCGAAGATGAGCGCCTCAACGCGTTCATCGTTCAGATGTTTTTCCATCGAAGCCTGAATCTTCGGCAGATCGTTTTCGTGCACCAGCTCGTCGCCTTCGAGGTAGAACGCCCAATCGCCGGTGCAGTTGAACAGCGCGATCGACTTCTGCTGGCCGTAAACGAAACCCTTCATGCTGTAATCGTTCCGGACCCGCTCATTCCAGTGGGTGGGAATGATTCGAATTTTCGGATCGTTGATCGCGCGAATGCTCTCCTCAGTGCCGTCATCGGAAGGCCCGAGCGCCACGACGAATTCGTCCACGATCGGCAAAATGGAGCGGATCGACTCGGCAAATGGGTAGCCCAGCTTGTTGCCATTCCGCACGAAGGTGAATCCGCTGACTTTCATCGGGCGGGAGAGTAGGAAAACGATCTGTTGTTGAACAGTCGCGAATGTCGCGAATGGAGCTGTTGGGACGGATGGAACGATTTACGTTTGCAAATTATTCCGCTTCAATCACATTCATCCGCCGTATCGCCACGAAACGTGATTGTCTTTCTTCACATACCGAAAACGGCCGGAACATCCTTCAGGTTCATCCTGGAGAATTCTTTCGGAATGTCTCATTGCCACGCGACGCACACTCGAAAGGAACTTTTTGGACCGGAAGATCTGGCCTTTGCCAAGCGCTTTTTTCCCGGCCTGAAAAGCATCGCGGGTCATAATCTCATCGATCCGTTCCGGCTTTCATTCGAGGATCCGTTCTTCGTCACGCTTTTGCGGGAGCCGATTTCGCGAGCGATATCGCATCATCAGGACAATGTCGTTCGTGGCGGCAGCAGGAAATCTTTTGAAGAGGCCCTTAAGGAAAATGGCGAACTCTGCAACCTTCAGGTAAAGCTGATTGCCGGGGAGGCGAACCTCGACAAAGCCAAACGTGCGCTGGAGAAGTTCAACTTCGTCGGGCTGACGGAGAAATTTGACCTTTCATTGCATCTCCTGAAGAAACTTGCTCCTTGCGAAATGGACCTGAATTACCGCCGCCGCGTTGTGGCCCGCGACAACTCGGTGAAAACCGCGATTCAAAAGGACGCGCGCCTCATGGAACTGGCGAGGGAACACAATCATCTCGATTTGCAGCTTTATGAATTTGGCGTGAACGAAGTTTTCCCACGGCTTTGTTCCAAGGTTGGATTATCCCCCGACCAAAAACTGCCGGGCTGGGAGATGGAAAGAGCGGTATCGCCACTGCGCTTTCGGCTTGGCCGCCTCTACAACAAAGCTTTTCGCTTCGCTTGTAAATTCCGGAGCTGAAGGACATCCAGGTGCAACGAACAAGATGGGGTGTTCACCCTAGATGTTTTTGATTCAAGCTCCTCATAATCATGTTGTTGGCGTTGGTTCGTGGTGCTGTGGTGTTTCCGACGCTTTATTGCGACTGATGCACAAACGACACTTGATCATTTCCGGAACCGGCCGCGCTGGAACAACCTTCCTCGTTCAACTTCTTACGGAGCTCAAACTCGACACGGGATATTCCAATCCCTGGGAAAAGATTCACGCGAATTGCAATGCGGGAATGGAGTGGGACATCCGTAAAGAAAATGCGCCGTACATCGTGAAAAGCCCGGCGCTGTGCGATTACCTCGACGATTTCCTGAAGACGGGCCGAGCGATCATCGATCACGCCATCGTTCCCGTTCGTGACCTGCATTCCGCGGCGGAAAGCCGTCGGGAAGTGGCTCGCAAAGGTTACCTGAAGTTTCTGACGCCCCGGCGTTTTCTTTTCTGGCGCATCCGGAATCCGAAGGATCAGGAGAACGTGCTCACGCATCATCTTTATCAACTGATCCACACGCTTGCGATGCATGACATCCCGCTGACGCTGTTGAGTTTTCCAAGGCTGGCAAAAGATCCGGAATACCTTTTTCGGAAGTTGGAATTTCTGCTGAAGGGAACTGGTTTCGACGATTTTAGAAAAGCGTTTCAGCGTGTGAGTCGGCCGGACATGATTCACGATTTCACAAAAGGCAGGGAAGGCGTTTCGAATCAGGCAGGCATGGGTGCGCTGCCCGAGCCCCTGGAGCAGCGGTGATGAATCAGCCGCGGGTTCGCTTGGTGGCAACGAAGGCGTAGCGCGCGTGCGTGAGGCCGTTCACGAGCCTGTTGACGTAATAGCGGAAACCTTTCGCGAGGTTGACCTCCCTGGCTTCCATCGGAAAGCCGGCTTGAAGGAAGAACTCCCGGTAATCCGCCAGTGTGTAAAACGGATCCACAACGCCAGCTTCGGCCAGTTTTGCGCGGGCTTTCGAACGTGACTTCAATTTCACGAGAGGCCAGACCGGTTCGCGGATGGCGACGAACTTGCCGCCGGGTTTCAACACCCGTTTCACCTCGCGCAGCAGCTGCACCATGTTGGTCGCCTGATGCAGCACAGACGAGCAGACCACCGCGTCGAAGTAGCTGGTCGGAAAATCGAGTTTGTGGAAGTCCACCGGCATGCGGGTGATTTTCGCCGTGTTGGCCTGAAGGGCCCGGAAAACCTTGGGCGCCTGTTCTTTCAACAGCCGCGGGGAATAATCCGTCACCACCATTTCCACAACGTTCGGCAGCTTGGACAACTCCGCGCCGAGCCATGCCGCGCCGGCGCCGATCTCGAGGATTCTTCCGCGAAACTCCATTCCACATTTGCCGGTGAGAAAGGGAATGAACCTGGGCATATCCTCCTTCACCGATCGCAGCCATTCGGCGGTGAACTCGGATTTCAAACGTTCGTCCGACTCGCGCTGGGCGATGGCGCGGGCGTGGGTATAGCGGGACAGGTAGGCCTCTTTTTCGATGTAGCGAGATTCGTTGCTCACGGTCGGGGACAGCGTAAAAGGCTGTGTTTGACGAAGCAATTGTTTCCAGCCAAAAGACGGCAAATTGATCCGATGGCGCAAAGGACGGGCTGAAAAACCCGTCTGTTTGACCTGACGCCTTGCATCTCCACCAGCGTGCATGCCGGGTTACGGCCTCAGTCGCTTTTCCAAATAAATTCCAACTCGCCTTGCGCCGGGCTTTCGATAAGCTCGCCGTCTGTTTTTTCGGCAGGGATCTCGCACTGCGACGACCTGCAGCGGTGGCCCTGATCGGCCGCCATGCAGAACGTCTGTTTGTGCGCCAATGCTGTCGAAGGTTCGCCGGTCACAGACCGTCGCCACAATTGATTTGCCATGATGACGTCATCACAGATTCGCCAGTCATTTCTCGACTTCTTCCGGTCGAAGCAGCACTCCATCGTGCCGTCGAGCTCGCTCATGCCCGATTCGCCGAACCTGCTCTTCACCAACGCAGGCATGAACCAGTTCGTGCCGATCTTCCTCGGTCAGAAGAAGGCCGACGTCAGCAAATGGGCGGGGGCGGTCCCCGGCAGCGACACCCGGGCAGCGGACACGCAGAAATGCATTCGCGCCGGCGGCAAACATAACGATCTCGATGACGTCGGGCTCGACACCTATCACCACACATTCTTCGAAATGCTCGGTAACTGGAGCTTCGGGGATTACTTCAAGAAAGAAGCGATTGAATGGGCCTGGGAACTCGTGGTGGATGTCTGGAAATTCCCGCCGCAGCGGCTCTACGCCACGGTTTACAACCCGGACAAGTCACTGGGCGATCCGAGCGATTTCGATCAGGAAGCATGGGATTTTTGGGCGGCGAAGTTCCGCAGTGTCGGACTCGATCCCGCCGTTCACATCGTCAACGGAAATAAAAAGGACAATTTCTGGATGATGGGTGAAACCGGTCCGTGCGGTCCTTGTTCGGAATTGCATGTCGATCTCACACCGGCTGGCGACACAAAAGGTTCCCTCGTCAACAAGGGTAGCCCGCAATGCATTGAGATTTGGAACCTGGTGTTCATCCAATTCAATGCAAACCCCGATGGCACCTTCTCGCCGCTCCCGGCCAGGCACATCGATACCGGCATGGGGTTCGAGCGTGTCACGTCGATCATCCAGGGAACGAAAGGCCTGAAGGATTTCGCGAACGCCAAAATTTCGAATTACGAAACCGATATCTTCCGCCCGATCTTTGATGCGCTGGAGAAGTTGAGCGGGAAGAAATACACGAGCACGCTGCCGGGCGCGATTGCAGCGAATGTTCCAGTGGCTCCGATCAAAACCAGCGGCGAAGCCCCGAGCAACATCATCGAAGTGGTTGCCGAAAAAGAAGGCGCGCATCCCGGACCCGCGAGTGACGACAAGTCCGTCGATCCGCAATCCGCAATCCGCAATCCGCAATCGGACCAGATTCAAATCGACGTCGCCTTCCGAGTCATTGCCGATCACATCCGCACCTTGAGCTTCGCAATCGCGGACGGCATCCAGCCCGACAACAACGATCGCAATTATGTTTTGCGCCGCATCTTGCGCCGTGCCGTTCGTTACGGCCGCACGCTCGGTTTCAAGGAACCGTTCTTCTACAAACTGGTGGACGTCCTTGCCGACACGATGGGCGATGTCTTCCCTGAAATCCGTTCGAAGAAGAAACACGTGCAGGAGGTGATTCGGATGGAGGAGGAATCTTTCAACCGGACACTGGACAAGGGGATTGCACTTTTTGAAGAAGAAGCAGCGAAGCTGCAGGGGAGCGCGCCCGCCTCGGGCGCAGTTGACCGCGCCCCCGCGGTCAACACAGAGGGGCGCGATACCCGTGGTGCAATCTATTCCAAGCGGCATCTACCCCACTTTGAACGGCCTTGGACGAAATACATGGTGACGTTCAGCACGCGCGAGAGACGCCAACTCACGCCGCCAGAGCGGGACATCGTGCTTGAGAGCGTGCTCTATGCGCACACGCATCGACAGTATCAACTCTTCGCTGCGTGCGTGATGCCGGACCACGTTCATCTCCTGTTTGAGCCGCAGATCAAGGAACAGGACAAGGATGGGAAACCTGTGTTCTGGTCATTGGGCGAAATTCTTCACGGGATCAAATCCACGACAGCCCACAAGATCAACAAAGCGGCTGGAGCAAAGGGTGTTCATGTTTGGGAAGAGGAATCGTTCGATCGAATGATTCGTGGAGACACGGATTTGGAGGAGAAGTTTCATTACATCTGCGGAAATCCCTGGGATAACGGGATAGTTCCTCCGACAGAAGGCTACCGCTGGCTGTGGACGCCCGACGTTTCGGTTGCAGGGAACGCTTCGGAGGTTTCCCGCGAGGGCGCGGGAAACAGCGCCCGGGGCGGGCGCGCTCCCCAGATCTCCGGCGCATTCGCGTTCAAGCTTTATGACGAACAGGGCTTCCCGCTTGATCTCACCGAACTGATGGCCCGCGAACGCGGCCTGACCGTGGACAAGGAAGGTTTTGAAAAACTGATGGAAAAACAGCGCGCCCAGGCTCGTGCTGCGCAGAAGAAAGAAGTCATCTCGCTCTCGCAGGTAGAGACTACGACTCCGACCAAGTTCATCGGTTTTGAAAAACTTGAAACCTCTGCAAAAGTGCTCGAAGTCGTTTCGCTGAAGAACAGGACAGCAGTGATTCTCGATGTTTCTCCCGCTTACGCCGAAATGGGCGGTCAGGTGGGCGACACCGGCGAATTGAGCTCGGGCGGCAATCTATGGCGTGTGTCCAACACTCAGAAGTCCGGCAACACATGGCTGCACTTCCTTGAAACTGAAAACTTGAAACTTGAAACTGTGCCCGAAGTCGGCAGCACGGTGACTCTTTCAGTTGATATAAACCGCCGCCACGCAATCGAACGTCACCACACCGTCACCCACTTGCTTCACTGGGCACTGCACGAAGTCGTCAGCAAGGAAGCGTCGCAGAAAGGTTCGTTCGTTGGACCGGACAAGTTGACCTTCGACTTCAATTCACAGCCGCTGACGCCCCAACAGATCGCGGACATCGAAAAGCTTGTCAACGAACGCATTCTCGAAAATGCGGGCGTGAGCTGGATCGAGGTGCCTTACGCTGAAGTGAAATCGCGCAAGGACATCATGCAGTTCTTCGGCGACAAATACGGCGATACCGTCCGCGTCGTGCAGATCGGTGGCAGCGCGCAGAAACTCGACGGTTACTCCATGGAACTCTGCGGCGGCACGCATGTTCGCGCGACCGGTGAAATCGGCCTGTTCCGCATCATTGGCGAAAGCGCGATTGCTGCGGGCGTCCGGCGCATTGAAGCGGTCGCGGGACTCGAGGCTTACAACCTGGCGAATTCGCAGCTGCAGCTCATTCGTTCGATTGCCGGCAAAATCAATTCGCCCGTGCACGAACTGGAAAAGAAGATTGAAAGCCTGCTCGCGCATCAGAAGGCGCTCGAGAAGGAAGTGCAGATTGCCTTGCAGCGGAATGCGTCCAACGCCGCGAGCGAGCTGCTTCCGAAAGCGGAAACCATCAACGGCATTCCGATCATCACGCACAACCTCGGCGACGCAAATGGCGATTTTCTCCAGGCGATTGCCGATGCATTGAAATCTCGATTCAAAGGCGTCGTCGTGCTCGGCGGTGGATCAGCCGGTTCCGTGACGCTCATTGCAACGGTGTCGTCGGATTACACTTCGAAAATTCAGGCCGGAAAGATCATTCAGCAGATTGCACCGATCGTTGGTGGCAAAGGCGGCGGCAAGCCGGACAATGCGCGCGGCGGTGGCAAGGATGCCAGCAAGCTGGATGAGGCGCTGTCAAAGGCGAAAAGCCTGATTCCCTGAAGTATCAGGAACTGCTGAAGCTGTTGACGATCTGATTTTGAGTCGGACGCGAATATATTTTTGAGCTGATTGGCGTTGGTTGTTGCCGAAGAAATGATTTTAAGCCGTGTCTGTCCTGAGGGCAGAGGCGCGGCGGTTCAGTTCGCCCTCTAGTTTGGTTGAATATGAATGTGAAAACGCGCCCCGGCCGCCGAAAACGGCGGAACGGTGGCACTTCGATCGATATCCGCGAAATGCGCCTGGAGGATCTCCCTGCGGTCTTTGCCCTGGGCCAGAAACTGTTCACTGCGGAAAAGCTGCCAACCCTTTACCGTTGCTGGGATGACGATGAAGTCATGCAGCTGTTTGCTTCAGACGAGGAAATCTGCCTCGTCGCTGTTTCCGAGGACAAACAAATCGCCGGTTTTGCGCTCGGGAGCGTGATGGAGAAGCCGCACAATGCATGGCGTTACGGCTGGCTGGAATGGCTCGGGGTAAATCCGACGTTCAAGCGGCATGGCATCGCGACGCGGCTGTTGAATCATATGACGCGGCTTTTCATCCGGCGCGAAGCGAGGATCATGCTTGTCGATACCGACATCGACAACAAGGAGGCGCTGGCGTTTTTCCGGAAGAATGATTTCGGCCACGAGAGACAGCACGTTTATCTGTCGCGAAATCTGGACGATCATCCCGACAGCATTGAACGGCGCGAGGCGAGAAACAGTGACGACGATTAACGTGCGGACTGTGGAAAGTCTGATCCGAATTGAGTTGTGGGGTTGACCAACCGGCACTGCTGCGCGGAACGTATTTCATGAATCCAGCACCCACGCTCTACGATCGCCTTGGCGGACATGAAGGCATTCTCAAATTGATCAAGTCCTTCTATGCCGACGTCCGGCAGCACGCAGTGCTTGGGCCGATTTTCAATTCAAAGATTCACGACTGGCCCTCGCATCTGGAGAAGATTGCGGAGTTTTGGGCGTTGCAGACGGGAGGGCCGTCGCGGTATCGAGGTGGTTTTGGTGCAGCGCATGTTCCACTTGATTTGAAGCCGGAGCATTTTCAACTCTGGCTTGGGCTATGGGAGTTCAACAACGGACGACTGCTCGCACCGCCTGAAGCGGAGGAGATGAACGGACTGGCGCACCAGTTCGCCCGGAGATTGTTTGCGATCACGCAACGGTAGTCGAATGCCGGAGAAGAATGGTTGGAAAGCAAAAAGCGGCGCTGTAAAGCGCCGCCTAATTTTGTTTCGATAGCCAAAAGCCAACGCCGATAGCCAAGATCTCAAAACCTCGCGTCTCAGTCATCACTCTTCACTCTTCACTCTTCACTTGTCACGTTTCACGCATCACGCATCACTCACCGATTCGGCTGTGGTGTGTAACGCAGGTAAGGCTTCACCTTGCGAAAACCTTTCGGGAACAGTTTCGTTGCTTCTTCATCGGAAACGGCCGGTGTGACGATGCAATCCTGTCCATCCTCCCAGTTCGCCGGTGTGGCGACGCGGTGTTTGGCGGTGAGCTGAAGCGAATCGATCACGCGCAGGATTTCCATGAAATTGCGGCCAGTGCTCGCAGGATAGGTGATCGTCAGCTTGATCTTCTTGTCGGGACCGATCACGAACACCGAGCGCACGGTGGTTTTGTCGTCCGCATTTGGATGAATCATGTCGTAAGCCGAGGCCACCTTGCGATCCGGGTCGGCGATGATCGGGAAATTCATCGCGCAGGATTGCGTTTCGTTGATGTCCTTGATCCAGCCGTTGTGCGAATCGATGGGATCGACGCTGATGGCGATGACCTTCACATTGCGTTTTTCGAACTCGGTTTTGATCTTCGCCACGGCGCCGAGCTCGGTGGTGCAGACCGGTGTGTAATCGGCGGGATGGGAGAAGAGGATTCCCCAGGAGTCACCAAGCCATTTGTGAAAATCGATCTCACCTTCAGTCGTCGTTGCGGTAAAGTTCGGTGCAATGTCGCCAAGTCGTAGTGCCATAAAAACAATTGTGCTGTAACAGCCGCGTCATGCGGCAATTGGGTAATGCCTACGGTATTTAAGCCATTGAGATGCAATGGCAAGAACAAGTTTGCTGTGGCTGCGGTGGTTGCTGGAATTCCTATCCAATTGGGTTTACCGCAGAGCCGCAGAGAAAGGCTGATTTCTCTTACTCTCAGCGCCGCGCGGTAAACTTCGTCGCGAAGCAGACGAAATCACCAGTCTTTGAGAGGGCGAGAGGGTGGGGTGCGTTTTTTCTCGGGGTTCACCGGCAGCATCTTTTCGTCGCCCTTTTGCGCATCCATGAGCCGCTCCGCCTGTTCGGGTGACATCTGGCCTTTTTGTGGGGGAGACATCGATGATTCCTCGTTCTTCGGCTCTTCCCGATTGCCGGAGGAATTCTGTTGCTGCTCGTTCTTCCCGGAATTTTGTTCCTGCTGATCGGAACTATTCTCGTCCTTGTTGTCCTGATCCTTTTCGTCTTCAGGTTGCTGCTGATCCTGATTTTGCGGGGAACTCTGCTGCTGTTGTTGCTGGGATTGCTGTTGTTCGTTCTGTCGCTTCAACAGCTCTTCAAGTTTCTTGAGTTTGGTATCGTTCGGAAAGAGCCGCAATCCGCGCTCCACGTTGGTGATCGCAAGAGGGATGTTGTTTGAAAGATACAGCTGTGCGCCGCCGTGAAAAAAGTCATCGGCGTTCGATGCCAGTGCGCCCGATGCCCGGGCTGCGAGCAGCAGGCTAAGGCCTAGCAGGATTGGCAATTTCATCGATCTCTTTCAGTTTGTTCACGTAATCCTCAAGTGCCTTCGGGGCGAGCTTCTGTTCCACCACAGGCTGCAGCACCTCGAGTGCGCGACGATAGTTCCGCTGACGGACCGCTGCATCCGCCGCCGCCTGTGCCTGTCGGATCATCTCCCGGATCTGTCGGACCGCTTCGATGCTGCTTTTGGCAAATTCCAGATTGTGCGCGGCATCGCGATCGTTTCGATCGAGCTGCAATGCATTCTCATAATTCTTAACCGCTTCGATCCAAAGCCGTTCCATTCCGTCCAGATTCTGCATCGCTTCACCCTGTCGAAACTTCGTGTTGCCGATGTTGAAATAAGCCTTCTGCTGCAACTTGACGTCAGGCGAACTGAGAGCGGACGTGAACAGCTTCAACGCTGCATCGTAGTTGGTTCCCTTGTAGGCGGCTGTTCCAGCGTTGAAAAACAATGTGCCAGGATCTTCCTTCTCCAGTTTGGCGAGGCGTTCGTATTCCTTTTGAGCCGCGGCAAACTTGCCTGCCTTGTAATCGGCCAGCGCTGTTTTCGGAGAGCCCATGGCGCTGGCGGGGATCAGCATCAATGTGAGCAGGGTCGCGTGAGCTGCTGCTGTGGTCTTTGTGGACCGGCGGGATTTGGAGTTCCGATCCTGTTTGCGCTCGGGAAAAAGAGCTTCTGCCACCAGCAGGATCAGCGCGATGGCAAGCGGCCAGTGATAGCGTTCGCGCGCACGGCGGACCCACTTCTCCAGCGAATCCGATTTTGGCAGCGGAGCGAGTCCCTTTTCGTACAGCGTGTTGATCGTTCCGGCACCGCGGAGCGGCAGATAGAATCCACCGGCGGCACCGGCAATTTCGCGAAGCAGCTGTTCGTTCAGGCGGGATTTCACGACGTTGCCTTCACTGTCACGGATGTAATCGCTTTGCCCATTTGCGTTCCTGATCCGCAGGAGTTCACCTTCAGCTGAACCGATTCCGATCGTGAAAATTTTCATTCCGTTCTGCGCCACCTTCTTTGCAGCCTCCAATGCGGTGGAATCGTGATCTTCGCCGTCCGTGAAGAGAACCAGCACCCGATGATTGTCGCCCTCCTTGAATGCGGATTGCGCGGTTTCGATCGCTTCGGCGATGGCGGTGCCGCCTTCGGGAAGCGTGTTCACGTCCAGTGAATTCACCGACTGCCGGAATGCCGTGTTGTCGATCGTGAGCGGGCATTGAAGAAATGCCGTTCCTGCAAAGGCAACCAGCCCGAGGCGATCTGTCCGCGCTTCCTGCATCAATTCCAGGGCGGCGTATTTCGCCCGGGTCAGACGATTCGGCGCGATGTCTTCAGCCAGCATGCTTCTGGAAGTGTCGATGGCGACCACGACGTCGAGTCCGCGTTGCTGCACTTCCTCGAGTTCGTAACCGAACTGTGGACCTGAGATCGCAAAAATCAGGAACGCAATTGCTACAATCAGCAGCGCCGCGCGCAGTTTCTCCCGCTTCGGCGAAACGCCAACGAGCAGCCCCGGCAGCAATCGGCCCTGGATGAACTGCGTCATGAGCCGCCACCGCTCGCGCGATGACCACCAGAGAAACAGCAGCAGTGCGGGTGGAATCGCCACCAGCAGCCAGAGCAGATGTGGATTGGCGAAGCTCATGGGGCGATTGCGAATTGCAGATTGCGGATCGCGGATTGACTCCGAGCCAACGAACTCCCGGTGCGGTTCGTAAATCGTAAATCGTAAATCGTAAATCTCACGGCAGCCTCCTCAACAAGGTGTGTTTCAGGACGATTTCGATCAGCAGAATGCCGAGGCCGATTCCGGCGACGATTCGATACAATTCCCGATGATGGGAGAATTTCGTCACTTCCGCTTCGGATTTCTCGAGCTTGTCGATCTCGGCATAAATTTCTTCGAACCGCTGGCTGTTGTCCGCGCGATAATATTTTCCGCCGGTGGTTTCCGCGACTTTCGTGAGTGTTTCCTCATCGAGATCAGCTCTGCCAAGAACGGGACGTCCGAAAATGTCGTAACCGGCAACGAATTCGCCCCGGCTGCCAACGCCAACGGTGTAAACCTTCACACCCAACGCCTGGGCGGCCTGCGCTGCAGTAAGCGGCTCGATCTTTCCGGCGTTGTTCACGCCGTCTGTCATGAGAATGACGATCTTGCTTTTGGATTTCAGTTCGCGCAACCGGTTGATCGCCGCGGAAAGGCCGGAGCCGATGGCGGTCTGGTTCTCCTTGATCACGCCCAGTTCCAGTCGATCGAGATTCTTTTGAAGGAACGAGTGGTCCAGCGTCAGCGGCGCGGCGATGTAAGCTTGTGAAGCGAAAGCGACGATGCCGATCCGGTCGCTCGGACGCTTGTCGATGAACTCCTTCAACACCCGTTTTGCCATGAACAAACGGTTCACCTTTTTGCCGCGATATTCAAAATCTTCGGCTGACATGCTCCCGGAAAGGTCGATGGCCACGGCGATGTCGATGCCGCTTGCTTTGAAGCGTGACTCGCTGCGAGTCATCCGCGGCTGTGCCAGGGCGACAATGCAGAGCGCGAGGCCAAGCCAGCGAAGACCATTCAGGATATAGGCCGATCGCGAGCGGCGGACGTTCAGCACCGCGCGCACGAGTTGCACGGAGGAATAGACGAAGGCAGGCGGCTGATTCCGCCGATTCTTCAGCCACGAGAGCAGCGGCAGCAGAAGCAGCAGCAACAGGAACCAGGGATGTGCGAACGTCAAAACCATCGGATTTATGATTTATGATCTACGATTTACGATTTGGGGATTCATGGTTCACGATTGGCGATTGAGCCGGCTCGGTTTCTTCGATCAACCGCATTGCTGAAGAGTGAAGCTCGCGCAATTCCATCTCGCCGGGTTCATAGCGGGCAAACTTCACCAGATCGCAGGCGGAAAGAAAATCTGCAAGGCTCGCCTTCTGATCGGGAAGCAGCAGGTCTGTGTTCTGAAGTTCGTGCAGGAATTCCTCGGTCGTCCGTTCCGGTGCACGGAATGTAAAACGTTCCTCCAGGTACCAACGGACGGTGTCGGAAACAGCCACGCAGAACGGTTTCGGTTCGGCAATGAGTGTCAATGCCTGTTCGAGACGCTGCTTCGCAACCACGTGCGGCGGAATCACAGGGACGGTGATCGTGACAGCGGATTTCTTCCGGAATTTCCAGAAAAGAAAAGCGGCAATCGCCAGCACGATCAGCAATCCAAGCAGCCACCAAAGCCAGGCCGGTCCGTTCCAGAGATCGATCGGCGGCTTGATGTCGCGGAGACCGCCATCATTGATTGTCTGATTCAACACGTTCGTCATGGCCGCAAATTATCCGCGCAATCTCCGCTTCTCGCGTGTCTCAAAGAACCGGCTCAGCGCGATCGTGTAAGGCTGATCCGTGCGAAGCAGAATTGAATCGATGCCGACGTTGCGAAAGAGCCGCGCCGCGTCGGATTGCGCCTTCAGCTGCCGTTCGGCAAAGGCCTTTCGCTTCCGCGCATCGCCGGTGTTCACCTCAACCAGTTCTCCTGTCTCGGCATCTTCCAGAATCAACCGGCCAAGTTCGGGAAGTTCCATTTCGAAGGGGTCGGTGATTTGAACAGCAACGAGATCGTGCCGCCTCTTGGCCTGTCGCAATCGGGCAAACGATGCCTGCGCCAGCGATTCGAGCAACATCAGCTGCGGACGCATCCGGCCGCCGCTGTTTTGCAACGCTGGCGAGCCGATGAAATCGGAAATGATGACCGTGATGGCCTTGTGCGATTGAACGCGTAGAAAGAATTCGAGCGCGGAATTCAGGTTGGTTCCGCGGCGTTTAGGTTCGAAGAAAAGCACTTCACGAATCACCCGCAGCACATGGCTGCGTCCCTTGCGGGGTGGAATGAATTTTTCGACCTCGTCGGTGAAGAGAAT
Source organism: uncultured Verrucomicrobia subdivision 3 bacterium (assembly GCA_937890005.1). Classification (GTDB taxonomy): domain Bacteria; phylum Verrucomicrobiota; class Verrucomicrobiia; order Limisphaerales; family DASXHY01; genus DASXHY01. The sequence continues at coordinate 13,936 of CALBZA010000032.1, forward strand.
GAGGCCCACCTTGTCGTTGTTGCGGATGGCGGAGAAGGCGAGCACCGACGCAATCTCAGCGGCGAGTTCGCGTTTGGACTGGTCGCGCGAGCCGAAAAGTCCGGAGCCGCTGACATCAACGATCAGCATGAGGGTGAGCTCTCGTTCCTCGACGAACTTCTTCACGAACGGATGATTCATCCGCGCCGTGACATTCCAGTCGATCGTGCGCACTTCATCGCCGGGTTGATATTCACGAACTTCCTCGAAGTTCATTCCCTGTCCCTTGAAGACGCTGTGATACGCGCCCGCGAGTGTTTCACTCACGAGCCGGTTCGTCCGCAGTTCGATCTGCCGGATTTTTTTGAGAATCTCGCGGGGGATCATGGGATTGGATATTCCTCGATGACTTTGCTGGTTCTGTCCGTACGCCAGGCCCGCAGTAAAACCCAGTTCTTGGCAGCGTTTCGCCCGAAGCGATAATAGAGGGTGGTGTCGCCAGCTTGTTCTCCGGCGGCGTGAAAAGAATACGTTTCTGGTTCGTGTCCGAGTTCTGGAGTCAAGGTGCCTTTGGCATCCTTATCCAGGCCCGGCAGGTCGCCATTCATTTTCCTGGCGGTGATGAACGCTCGAAAAGCTTCTTGTTCCCCATCGCTGTAGAGTTCGAGTGGCCCGACATGCCGTTGTTTCAGATACATGGTCTGCCGTGGGAAATCGAAAGTCACCAAGTTTCGGGCAAGGACGCGAAGACCAAGGGTGTTTTCCCTGGATGCTTCGAGGCTTCGCATAAGCAAATTGGTGTATCGGTTTCCACCAAACGAGAAAACCGGCACTGCGGTGTTTCGAATGAGAAGGGTGTCTTCGGCAATGGCGGCGCTCGTGATTGACGGTTGCAGCTTCTCGGCTTCTTTCAATCGAGCATTGTCGAGCGATCCGTCTGCGGAGTCGCCGGTGTCCACGAGATACCACTCAGTTCGCCCCAGATATTCTGCTTTTGCAAATAGGTTTCCCCACATCATCCCGAATGGAAATGGATATTGGGGTTTGCCTGAGCGGAAAGGAGCTGCAGAGTGCGAATAGACCAAAGGATAGGCATGGCCCAAGTCATTCGTATTTAGCTGGGCGGAGTCCAAGAAGCTGATGGTTCGTTTATCGAAATCCAGTTGGATGCAATAATGTTGAAGGCAATCCATGCCCAGAACACCTGCATACCGGCGACCCTTCGGCCCTTGGTTGATGAAGTCGCTAACCACGACGAATTTGCCCGGGAGCAGTGTCGTGTCTCCAAGCGATAACTTTGGCCAAGCGTGTTTGCTGGCCACTGATTTGCCTTCCGGATACCACGGGAATCGCATCTTCTGACGTCCAATTGGTTTGCCAAGCTTTTGCTCCCAGGATTTTGACACCACGGTTATTGGGCATCCTGTGTCCAAGCAGAACAACCCCTCTTCAGACTCTTCAATCCGCAACGTGACCAGCAAATGATCCCCACAGCCGGCTCCCCAATTGAAAGTGGTGACTGGCGGTAGAGAAGACGCAGGCACCGGCTTTGAAGCACATCCGCCACCCGCAAGCAGCAAAAGGCAAAACGACAACGCGCAAGCGATCCTTGGACGAATCTCAAAAAACCAACACGCCAGCAGCATTTCCGGACTTCTCAGCTTCATCATCACGGCACAGGCAGTTCATCGAAAATCTTCTGAATCACCGTCTCGCTCGTCTTCTCTTCCGCTTCGGCTTCGTAGGTGATCGCGACGCGGTGCCGGAGGACGTCCATGCCGATGCTCTTCACGTCCTGCGGCGTGACGTAGCCGCGGCCTTTCAGGAATGCATAAGCTTTCGCGGCGAGCGTGAGCGCGATGGTAGCGCGCGGCGAAGCGCCGAGCTGGATGAAATCTTTGACCGCGATTTTATAGTGATCCGGATCGCGCGTGGTGCAGACGAGATCGACGATGTAATCCTTCACCTTGTCATCCACGTAAATGTCGTTGATCACCTTGCGCGCCTGCAGAATCTGGTTCGGATCGACGACCGCCTCTGTTGCGGGCGTGCCCGAGGTCTTCGCCATCACTTCCAGAATCTGGCGTTCTTCCGCACGCGTCGGATACCCGATCTTAAGCTTCAGCATGAAACGATCGACCTGCGCTTCCGGCAACGGATAGGTGCCTTCCTGTTCGATCGGATTTTGCGTCGCGAGGACGAGGAACGGTTCCTCGAGTTTGAAGGTCTGTTCGCCGATCGTGACCTGCTTTTCCTGCATGGCTTCGAGCAACGCGCTCTGCACCTTCGCAGGCGCTCGGTTGATTTCGTCGGCGAGAACGAGATTGGCGAAGATCGGTCCGCGTCGCGTCGTGAATCCGCCGGATTGCGGATTGTAGATCTGCGTGCCGATCACGTCCGCGGGCAGCATGTCGGGCGTGAACTGCAGTCGCGAGAACTTCACGTTGAGGCAGTTTGCGAGCGACTTGACGGAGAGCGTCTTGGCCAGGCCGGGCACGCCTTCGAGCAGCACATGCCCGTTCGCGAGCAGGCCGATGGTCAGGCGTTCGACGAGATAAGTTTGTCCGACGACCACCTTGCCGAGTTCGTTGAACAGCGGACGGACGAAAGCCCCGGCTTCCTGGACCGCTTGATTGATGGCGTTGATTCCTGAGTTCATAGTGGAAACGTTGCCAGAATGGACACAGCAAAGCGACAGCCGTTCAAGCGAAAACTGGTTGATCGACTGATCGTTGCGAGATCGAGTGATCCGAAAGGAACGTCTTTCCTTCGAGGTTCCACTCGCTCTCAGAACTTTATTGTCGGTTCCTGAAAGTTGCGCGGATGACGTTCTGACGGGGAGCGGGAAATGCACGTAAAACTACTGATGCTGAGCATGTTCCGCAGTCGGCAATATTTACGTATTTAACTATGAAATGAGGATGATGCTATATGCTTATTGAATGGATTCTTGTGTAATCTGTTGAAAAAAAGGCGTTTAGATCGAGCTGCATCGCTGTTTTCTGGCAAACGCAAGGATGGCATTTGATCCGCTAAGGGAGGATCGCTCGGTTCGTGCTGTTTCGAATCGAGAACAAACCAAACCTATGATGAAACGTATTCTTCAGATATCGGGTCTTCTGGCGGTCTCGTCTGTTTCGACGATGGCCGTTTCGATTGAGCCTACCTATACCACGTTCGGAACACTGAGTAGCGCTACTTTTGGCGGCTCGGGCATTCCCAACAATGCCGTGGCGATTTCGCAGGTCGTAAGCGGTAGCTATAACATCACGCTCGGACTGACGGCGCATCAGCGTTATTCCAATCCGGCTGTCGGCAACGACGGCGCGGGAACGTTCTATGCCATTGCCGGCGGCGATGTGTTGAATGGCGATCCCGGTTATGCCCGCTGGAACATCGGTTTGTACGTCGATTTCAGTCCCAATCTGTCCACTTTGTCACCAAAGGGATATTCAGTTCGGCTTTACTACGATTTGAACCCGGCCGTGGGCAATGATGTCGCCACGTACCTCACGCTTGAACCCGGACTCTATGACTTCAACTTCAACTTCGATAACCAGAACTCCTACAATCTCGGTATGTCGATCTTCAACAGTGGATTCAATCCCAACGCCCTCGGCGAATATAGCTTCGCCCTCGCCGTGTTGAAGGATGGTGTCGAGATCGGACGCAGTGCCATCGAAGTGAATGTCAGCGCCACTGGAACGGTTCCGACGACTTCGGTGCCGGATGGCGGCAGCTCGGTCATGATCCTGGGAATGGCGCTCAGCGCACTCGGATTCGTTGCCCGTAGAAAGTAGGCGGATTCATCCAATTCACAGACTCGGCCGCACCGTTCTGGTGCGGCCTTTTTTGCATTTTGAAGGTCGGCGCGTCAGGGAAAGATTGTTCTACACATCACGACCGCGCGCCTGGCCAACGTCGCGTGCGATTTGCTTCTTCAGTTCATCCAGAGAACCGAACTTCTGCTCGTTCCGAAGTTTTTCCGCGAAGATGACTTCCAGTTCCTGCTCGTAGAGATCGTCTTCGAAATCGAGAAGGTGGACTTCAAACCGTGTCGCAGCATTCAAATTTCCGAGTGTGGGACGGTTCCCAATGTTCGCGACGGCACGATGGATCGTTCCGCTGACAATGGCTTGCACGGCATAGACGCCAGCTGGTGGGAGCACGAGGCCGGTGACATTCAGGTTTGCCGTGGGAAAACCGAGCCGGCGCCCGAGTTGATCGCCGCGCTGCACGATCGAACTGACCGAGTAAGCACGCCCCAGCATCTGCTGGACTGAATCCAGTTCTCCGCCGGCTATCGCTTCTCGAACCCGGGTGCTGCTGATCGTTTTTCCATCCAGAGCCACGGCCGCCAGTCCGTGCGCGTGAAAGCCGAGTTCCTTTCCCAGTTGTTGCAACAGCGCGACATTGCCCGCGCGGCGATGGCCGAATGTGAAGTTCGCTCCGACACAAATGCTGTGAACACGCCCGAGATCGGCGCAGAGCGCGCGAATGAATGTTTCCGCCGGCTGCTCGCTGAACGATTTGTCGAAATGCAGCAGCAACAATGTGTCGGCGCCGAGCGATTCAATCGTTCGCAAACGCTGGGGAAGGGGATAGATCAATGCAGGCGCCCGTTCCGGAGCGACGACGGTTGCGGGGTGTTGATCGAAGGTGATCACCAGCGAAATTCCGGCCTGTTGCCGGGCATCCGCAATGGTCTGGCGAATGATCTGTTGGTGACCGAGATGAACGCCGTCGAAGAAACCGATCGCGAGACAAACCTTTCGGCCGGCGGCGTTCAGTTGATTGGCAGCATGGATGACGTCCATAAATCGCCAGGGATTTTCACAGATGAAACACAAATTGGTAAAGGTTTTGTCTGTGCTTCAATGCGTCGCTCGGCTGGAGTCACGCCGCGGCGAGTTTTAGAAACGGAATCACACGTTTCGCGAGATCGCTGGCGGAAAGGTTCAATACATCATCGAGTCGTGAAGCATCCGCGACATCGAATTTTCCGGAAACCGTTCGTCGTAACGTGGCCAGGTGCGCGCCGCAGCCAAGCTTTTGCCCCAGTTCATGCGCCACGGAGCGGACATACGTTCCCTTCGTGCAGGCGAGCTTGAAGGTGCCAAGCGGCTCCTCGTAGTTCGTGAAACGGAAGTTGTAGATGTGAATCAGCCGGGGTTCGCGCGGCACTTCAACGCCCTTGCGTGCGAGCTTGTAGAGAGGGACGCCGTCCTTCTTGATCGCGGAAACCATTGGTGGCGTCTGCATCTGGTCACCAATGAACTCCGCTGCAGATTCGTTCAATTCATCCAGCGTCAGCGGCGGAATCGGGAGTGAACCGGTGAGTTCGCCGTCAGCATCGTAGCTGTCCGTGGATTCACCGAACTTGATCGTTCCTTCGTAAACCTTGTCGTCGGACATCAGGCGTTCGGAAAGTTTTGTCGCGCGGCCGAGGACGATGATCAACAAGCCCGTGGCGTTGGGGTCCAGTGTGCCGCAATGGCCAACCTTCTTGATTCCGAATTTCCTGCGAATTGCATCCACCACATCGTGAGATGTGGGGCCGGAGGGCTTGTCGATAAGGAGTGCGCCGTCGAGCGCGGAGAACTCTTGCATGAAATTACCTGGCGTCGTTCAGTGCCTTCTTGATCGCGGCAATCACCTTGCGCTGAGTGGCGAGAGGTTTTCCCTGAATGCGTGCTCCGGCAGCGGCTTTATGCCCGCCACCGCCGAACAGCGCCGCGATTTCGTTCACGTTCACCTTGTCCGTTTTGGATCGCAGACTGATTCGCGTGAGGTCCGGTCCGAGCTCTTCGAAAACGCACGCGATGACAACGGGCTGGATGTCACGGATGTGATCGATCAAACCTTCCGAGTCATCCTGCGCGGCGCCTGTCCGGGTGAAATCCTTTTTCTTCAGCCAGAAATAGGCGATCTGATCGTCATGCGTCAGTTTGAATGTGCTGTAAACGTGACGAAGCAGTCGGACGCGGGAAAGCGGATAGGATTGATAAACCTCGTCACAGATTTTGGCGAGGTTGGCTCCGCGATTCACCAATTCGGCACCGACATGGAATGTTCCGGGCCGGGTTGTCGGATATTGGAACGAACCGGTGTCAGTGGAGACTGCGGTGAAAAGGCAATCGGCAATCTGTTTGGTGATCGGCCACTTGGCGCATTTGAGGAGCCGGAAGATCAGCTCACCAGTCGATGGTTCGCGCGGCGAAACCCAGTTCAGGTCGGCGTAGCGTGTGTTGCTCGCGTGATGATCGATGTTGATGAACAGCTTTCGGTTTCCGACACATTCACCCACTTTGCCCAGCCGCTCGAAGCTCGCGCAGTCCGTTGCGATCACGCAGTCGAACTGCTGATCCATTTTCGGCTGTTGGAAGAGGCCCTCAGGATCGAGAAAGGCGAGCTTGTCGGGCATGCGATCCTCATTCCAGACACAAACCTTTTTCCCTTCAGCCTTCAAGGCCAGGGCGAGGCCGATCTGTGAGCCGATGCAATCGCCGTCGGGGCGGATATGGCCAACAATGCAAAAGGTTTCATTCTGGCGAATGCCTTCAATGATGCGGTCGATGATCTTTGGATGCTTCTTCATGGTGTTACCGAAAGCGCGGAGTGGAGCTTTCGGTAAGCCTACTCGGCCTTGGATTGGCTTTGTTTCTCAAGGTCTTCAATGATCTGAAGAACCCTGTTTCCGCGCATAACAGAATCGTCGAGAACGAACTTGAGAACGGGCGTGTATTTCAGGACGACGGCACGGGCCATAATGTCCTGAATGCGAAGCCGGTTCTGTTCGAGCATCGCAAAGCCCCGCTTCTGCTGATCCGCGTTGCCGAGAACGCTCGCGTAAACCGTTGCGGTCTTGAGATCGCCGGCCACATCGACGTCGTTGACCGTGATCAATCCCGCTTCGTTCACGGGAAGTTCCTGGCGAATCGCTTCGCCGATGGCGCGCTTCAGCAGTTCGTTGACTCGTTGAATTCTTAAAGATGGCATGACCTGCGGAGATTTGATTTGCGGCCGGACCGTTGATGCCGGAATGAAGCGGAGCAACCGTCCATTCCGCCCAAGCGATCAGCGCACTACAGTTTCTGAGCTATTTTCTCCACATTATAGCACTCAATGAGGTCGCCGACCTGAAATTCTCCGAAGCCATCGATGCGAATGCCGCATTCCATGCCGGCTCGAACTTCATTCACTTCATCCTGGAAGCGGCGCAGGGATTGGGTGATGCCTTCGTAGATGACTTCCTTGCGACGGCGGACACGCACCTTGCCCTTGGCAATGCGGCCCGAGTTGACGATGCAGCCGGCAACAGGCGCGCCTTTCGACAATTCGAACACCTTGCGCACCTCCGCGGAGCCAATGACGACTTCCTTGAGGATCGGCTCAAGCAGACCGGCCATCGCTTCCTTCACCTCGTCGATGAGTTCATAAATGATCGCGTAGAGCTTGATCTGAACACCTTCGTGCTTGGCCTTGTCGGCAACACCGCTGTCCACACGCGTGTGGAATCCGAGAATGACGGCGTTCGAGGCCGAGGCGAGCGCGACGTCGGATTCCGTGATCGTTCCCACGGCGCTGTGGATGATTTCCAGCGAGACTTTGTCCGACTCGATCTTCTTCAGTGCATCGACGATCGCTTCGACGGAGCCCTGGGTGTCGGCTTTGACGACCACCTTGAGCACCTTGCTCTGCTGTGATTCGAGCGTGGCAAAAAGATTTTCCAGCGTGACCTTGCCGCGTGCGGCCTCCTGTCCGGCGAGCCGGGCTTCCATCGCGCGCTCTTCCGTCAGATCGCGCGCAGCGCGTTCGTCTTCGACAACGCTGAATTCGAGGCCCGCTTCAGGAACACCATTCAATCCGAGCACCTTCACGGCAACGGAAGGACCGGCTTCTTTGAGCCGTTTGGCTTCCTCATTGATCAGGGCGCGAACGCGTCCGTAGAACTGGCCGCAAATCATGACATCGCCAACACGCAACGTTCCTTTGCGGACCAGCACGGTTGCCGTTGGGCCGCCGGGCTCGAGGCCGGACTCGATGACGTTGCCCTTGGCGCGTCGGTCTGGATTGGCCTTGAGTTCGAGCAGGTCTGCCTGAAGGAGAATCATCTCAATCAGTTTGTCCACTCCCTGCTTCGTCAGAGCGGAAACATCCGCAAAGATTGTGTCGCCGCCCCAATCGTCCGGAACCAGTCCCTTGTCCTGAAGCTGCTGGCGGACCTTCAGCGGATTCGCATTCGGATGATCCACCTTGTTCACGGCCACAATAATCGGAACCTTGGCGGCTTTCGCGTGGCTCAGGGCTTCGAGAGTTTGCGGCATGACGCCGTCGTTGGCGGCCACGACGAGCACCACGATGTCGGTGACATTGGCGCCGCGGGCGCGCATCGAGCTGAAAGCGGCGTGACCGGGCGTATCCAGGAATGTGACCTGGGCGAGTTCGTTCTTCCGTTCAGGATGTGGGAAGGAAATGGTGTAGGCGCCGATGTGCTGTGTGATGCCGCCGGCTTCACCGGACGCAACGTTCGATTTGCGGATGACGTCTAGAAGCGTCGTTTTGCCGTGGTCAACGTGGCCCATGATGGTGACCACTGGCGCGCGCGGTTTGAGATCTTCCGGTTTGTCTTCCTGATCGAGTTCAACCTTTTTGACGGGCGCGTGAACGACACCAGCTCCGCGCTCGCGTTTTTCAACTTCGAAACGGAAACCGTGCGCGGCGCAGACCTTTTGTGCGGTGGCTTCATCGATCGCCTGATTCACCGTGGCGAAAACGCCGAGTTTCATCAGGTCGCCGATGATGACGAACGGCTTCTGCTTCATCTGCTCGGCCAGTTCGCGGACCATGATCGGCGGTTTGATCGTGATCACCTGCGCATCAGCTGGCAGCTGCGGCCTTGCAGGCTCGGGCCTCTGGCCCGGGCGCTGCATTTGGGAAGTGCCGGGACGTTGACCAGGTCCAGCCGTTCCTCCACGGACATTGCGCATGTCTCCGCGCCTTGAAAAATCGGGACGGCCGGGCTGTTCGGGCCGGCGCTGCGGCTGCTGGGGCAGTTTGATGCTGCCGACCTTCTCGCCCACCTTGGGAGTGGGCTTTTGAGGAAGTTGAATGAATCCGACCTTCTCGCCCACTTTGGGACCGGCTGGAGGTTGTGGCGCTGGCGGAGGAGTGGCAGGCGCGGTGGGTGGAGCGGGAATGACCGCCGGAGCAATTGCGGGCGCGGGCGCGGATGCGATGACTTCCGCAGGTGCAGGCGCGGGAGCAGCGGGAGGTTCCGGAGCAGGCTCAGGTTTCCTGACTTCGATGGGAGGTTCCGGAGTGGGCGGAACTGTGGCTACGGGGGCAGCTTCGACGACAGGTTCAGGTTTGGGCTCGGGAGCTTCGACCGGCTTCACCGGTTCGGGCACGGGCTCCGGTGGCGCAGTAATGACCGTAATCGGTTCGTGAACAACTGGCGCGGGAGGAGGCGGCGGCGGTTCAGCTGGAGCGGCGTTTAGAGCGGGGTGATCCTTGCGAAGTTGTTCTTCGAGATACTCGGCGGTGATTTTATCCAGCGAGCTGGAGGCAACGCGCGCGGCTGTAATGCCCAGTTCCTTTGCCTTCGAGAGAACTTCCTTGTTCTCGAGGCCGAGCTTTTTCGAAATATCGTAAATACGAACGGGCATAATTCTGTTTTACTGCGAACCGGCTCAACGTCTCCGTGAGCAAGTTTTCACCGACAGCCTTCATAGGTGCTGAAAGGCTACAGGTTGTTCTGCTGCGCCAGCCATAAGGGTCAGAACTTCAAACGTTCAACGTGCGGCGGTTTGCTTCTGCCTTGGCGGCTTCCAGGATCGCGGCGGCCTGATCGCCAATCTCCGGGATCCCTGAAAGATCGCTCTCGTCAGCTTGCAACAAATCTTCAAGGCGCGTCAAACCGTGATGCACCAGCACGTCTGCCTGCTCCCGGCTGATTCCCGGGATGGAGGCGAGCTGCTCAACCGCTTCGGCCACCTTCTCTTCAAAGCCTTTGGTAATGACCTGCTCGGCATCGATGTCCACCTGCCATCCTGTCAACTTGGAGGTCAGGCGCGCGTTCTGACCGCGCTTGCCGATCGCGAGTGAAAGCTGATCTTCGCTGGTCAGAATGCGGACGCGTTTGCGCGTTTCGTCCACTTCAAAGCTCTTGAGCTTCGCTGGAGCGAGGGCATTCGCAATGAAAGTCTTGATGTTCGAGTCCCAGCGGATGATGTCCACCTTCTCGTTGTTCAACTCGCGAACGATGTTCTTCACACGCTGACCGCGCAGGCCGACGCAGGCACCGACGGGATCAACTTTTTCATCGCGGGTCCAGACGGCGAGCTTGGTTCGGAAACCGGGTTCTCGGGCGATTCCCTTGATTTCGATCGTGCCGTCGCTGATTTCCGAGACTTCCAATTGGAACAGCTTGATAACAAATCGTGGATCAGCACGGGAAAGAATGATTTCAGGCCCATGAGGTCCCTGTTCGACCGCTTTCACGTAGCAACGTACGCGTTCGCCAACCTGATATTCCTCGGTGGGAACCCGCTCGCGATTCGGAAGCAACGCTTCGTATTTGCCGAGGTCAATGATCACGTCCGAGCGATCGAAGCGGCGAACGGTGCCGCTGATGATGTCTCCGACGCGATCCTTGAACTCGGTGAAAATCAACGCTTTCTCCGCTCGGCGAATCTGCTGCATGAGTGCCTGCTTGGCATACTGTGCTGCAATGCGGCCAAAGCCGGTGGGTGTCACTTCAACTTCCAGTTCTTCACCTACTTGCGCATCGGACTTGATACGGCGAGCGTCGAAAACGGAAATCTGATCGTGCTTGGAAATGACCTTTTCAGAAACGACAAGTTTTGCGAACGCTTTGATGTCACCGGTTTTGGATTCAATGGCGACGCGCAGTTCGCGGGCAGGGCCGACAGCTTTTTTAGCGGCAGAGAGAAGAGCTTCCTGTACAGCAGAGGTGAGCACATCACGACTGATGCCTTTTTCTTTTTCCCAGTATTCCAGGACCGCTAAAAAGTCGGCGTTCATAATTGTTGTTCCTTGAACGGCAATCCCACGTGGGGAACAAAAAAGTCGGCAAGTTTTGATCTTCCGACTTTGGCGCGCTGGCTATCCAGCAATCTTTACCGTTCGTGTAAGACAGTAGGATTTCGATTTTGAGGCGTCAAGCCCCCAGTTCCTTCCAGAACCGGTGCGAGGGCCGCTGGTGTGGGTTTTCCCGGTCCTTGAACCTTTGAAGCTTCTCGTGCTGATACAGTGCCGAAAAATTTTTGCAATTTCAGGAGCGGGCTTTCATCCTTTCGGCCATGACCCAACCGCTCGCTTTGGTCGTGTATGAGAAGATTCTGCCGGGAAGCCAGCTGGCGAACCGCCTGCGGGATCTGAAGTACCGCGTCCAGACCGTGGCGGAAGCCGACGCACTCGTTAATTGCGCAAAGCAGGCGAAACCGTTGCTCGCGATCGTTGATTTGGTTTCGTCGCGTCAGGATGTTTGCGCTGCCATCCGGCAATTGCGGAGTGATCCTGAAACGCAGCACGTTCCTGTGATCGCCTTTGCTCCGGAGCGTTCGGATGATCTTCAAAAAGCGGCGCGGGAAGCGGGGGCAACGCTTGTAACGGCGGATACCACCATCCTCCCGCACCTGACACAATTCATCGACCAGGCACTTCAGATTGACTGATGGAGTTGTTAACAACTCTCACTTGACCGGTTTTGGGCAGGTCCGTAGTTTCCACAACGTAGGGGATTAAGCTTTACCAGATGTACCGCAGCGAACGCGCGGATGTTCGTTTGTATTGCTCTGGTTGTTCGCCCTACGGACCCAGGAGATTATATGGCCAGTGGCAAAGTTAAATGGTTCGACAACACCAAAGGGTTTGGCTTCATAGCTCAGGACTCCGGACAGGATGTCTTCGTTCACTTCACAGCAATCCAGCAAAAGGGATTTAGGACGCTGTTTGAGGGCGATGAAGTGAGTTTCGACATCATCGCCAGTGAACGGGGCCCGAAAGCACAGAACGTGCAGAAAACCCGCATTCACTGATTCATATTCCGTTCGCTCTTGGTTTGTCTCTCGGCTACTTTCCACCCGGTATGCCGGAACCGGTCCACTCGATAGAGAGCCTTTACGTACACGTGCCTTTCTGCGCGCAGAAATGCTCGTACTGTGCCTTTTATTCTGAAGCTTCCAGCGGCGAACTGGTGAATCGCTACGTCGCGGCTCTGGTTCGGGAGCTCGAAATGGTAGCCGACGATTTGAAGCCACGAACAGTTTTCTTCGGTGGCGGCACGCCCTCCTTGTTGAACCTCAAGCAATGGGAACAGGTCCTTCGCGCGATGGAACGGCTGAATCTGACTCGTGCTCAGGAATGGACCGTGGAGTGCAATCCGGCAACGGTTTCCCTCGACAAAGCGAAACTGCTCCGCGACTTCGGCGTAAACCGGATTTCCATGGGCGTGCAGTCGCTCGATGAAGATTTGCTCGATCGACTCGGGCGCGTTCACAGCCGCGAGATGGTTTTCAAATCGTTCGACATTCTTCGGAAAGCCGGGTTTGAGAACATCAACGTCGATCTGATGTTCGCCATTCCCACGCAAACACTGGAGACATGGCAGAACACCTTGAATGAAGCGATTGCCTTTCAAAGCGAACATCTTTCCACCTACGAGGTGATTTACGAGGAGGACACTCCGCTGTTTGCGCAGCTGCAAGCCGGCAAGGTGGATGTGGACGAAGATCTGGCGTGCGACATGTACGACGAACTGGTGAAACGCACGGCCGCGGCCGGCTTTGTTCAGTATGAGGTCGCGAATTTTGCCAGGGATGTCGTATCCAAGCGGGTTGCTGAAACACCGGAGGTTCCAAGTCACGCCTGTCGGCACAACGTGAACTACTGGCGCGGTGGTTCCTTTTATGGCCTCGGTCCCAGCGCCACCGGCTATGTTCGCGGTGTGCGAACCAAAAACTTTTCCAATACGCAGCTGTATTGCGAACAGGTGGAGAAAGGAAGACGCGCGATCGAATCGAGCGAAGAACTTCCGCCCGTTGCCCGCGCGGGGGAAACTGCAGCGTTCGGACTTCGCATGGTGGCGGGCTGGCCGTTTGAAGTTTTCCGGAAAGTCACCGGCTTCGACCTTCGACGCGATTGGGCGGGAGAAATCGAACAACTGGTGGAGCGTGGTTGGGGTAATGTGACATCGGATCGCTTTTACCTCACAGATAAAGGACTTCGCTTTGCCGATTCAGCGGCCGAGATGTTTCTTCGTCCCACGGCCTCATGACATGACTGCACAGACTTTCTGCCGGCTTGCCGAACGCATCATGCGAATTCCCGCGGTGGCGTATCACGAACACGCGGTGCGGGCTGAGGTCGAACTGATTTGCAGGGAGAACGATCTTTCCTTTCGACGCGATCGATTTGGCAATCTGTTCGTCACGCTCAAAACGGATTCGCGGCAGCGCCCGCTGGTTCTGGCGGCGCACATGGATCACCCCGGGTTTGAAATAACCGGTTCCGCAAAGGGCCGGAAGCTTCACGCAGAATTTCTGGGCGGTGTTCCGGATTCCTATTTTCGTGAAGGCATTCGACTTCGGACTTTGCCGCGAAACCGTTCTGCCGTTCTCGGCCGTCGCATCCGAGTGAAGGGAAAAGGAAAAAGGTTTGAGATTCATCTCCGAGCGAATTCCCCGGACGCGATTGAATATGCGGTTTGGGACCTTCCTGACTTTTTACGCAAAGGCGATTTCATTCACGCCCGCGCTTGCGATGATCTCATCGGCGTTACAGCCATTCTCGCAACGCTCATAGAACTTCGGAAAAAACGCGCGAAGGTTCATGTCATCGGCGTGATTTCCAGAGCGGAAGAAGTTGGTTTTCACGGTGCGCTCACGGTTGCATCCGCCAAGGCGATTCCGTCCGACAGCATTGTGATTTCTCTTGAGACATCCCGTGAACTGCCGGGAGTGAAGATGGGGCAGGGCGTCATTGTTCGTGTCGGCGACCGGGCTTCGATCTTCAATTCCGCCGCAACGCGTTTTCTTGCCGAAGTGGGCAATGATCTTTCGAAACGCCGGAAGAATTTTTCCGTTCAACGCGCTTTGATGAGCGGCGGCACGTGCGAGGCAACGGCGTATCAGGAGTTCGGTTACACGGTGGCCGCGGTGTGCGTGGCGCTGGGTAATTACCACAACTGCGGCGCAAACAATAAAATCAAGGCGGAGTTCGTCAGCGAATCGGATGCGCTCGGGATGGTGGAGTTGCTGGCCGCCGCTGCATTTCGAATGAAGGAATTCGACAAGCTCACGGGCAGGCTTCCGGCGCGTTTGGAGAAACTGCTCCGCGAAGCAAAACCGCGATTGCTTCAGAATCCTTGAATCGCCGTCATGCCGAAGGAACGACCACTCTCACTCCGCGCAGCCATTGCACCGCCAGAATTCCCGTCAGCAAGGCAAGCCCTCCGCAAATGAAATACGGAAGCGAATGACTCCGTTCGTACACGAGCGCGGCGAAGAACGGGCCCAAAATTCGCGCCAGACTGCCGGCGCTCTGTGCAACACCCAGAGTCGATCCCTGCTCGTTTGCAGGGGTGAGGTTTGAGAGAAGTCCGAACAGCGGCGGGCGGGTCAGGTTGGAACCGATCACGAGCAACGCCAGCGCGAGGAGCATCAGCAGCCATGGTGTTCCTTCCGGTTTGAAAAGAAGGCTCCAGGAAAGTGCTCCGTCGCCCCTGATGATTGGCAGTAGCAGGAAGCTCGCGCCGGTGAGAAACAGACTCAGCACAATCAGCCTGGCTTCGCCCATGAGCTTCACGAGCCGTCCGATGGCGCCGCCTTGAACAAACACGCCGATCACAGCGCAATAAACGAACAACATCACAACCGTGGTGGCCGACTTGGTTTGATCCTCGGTCAGGCCGAGATGGAAATTGTCGTTGATCAACCATCCAAGTGTGAACTCGAAACAGCTGAAACAGAACGTCGCCATGAAGAAGATCATTACCAGTGCGGCAACCTTCGGCTGGGACATCGTGTGCCGCCATTGATCCCATCGCGGGCGCGCCTTGGCTTCTTCCGAATTGGGTTTGCGGCTTTCCCCGAGAATGAACCAGGCGAGTCCGAAATTCAGCGCGCACAATCCCGCCGCCAGCCAGCCGGGCCCGGTGTCGCCAAGATGACGAAGCCCAATCCAGGTGAGAATCGGACCGAAAAGGAAACCCAGTCCGAAGGCCATGCCGATCAATCCCATTTTTTTGGAACGTTCCTCCGCCGGCGTAATATCGGCGATGTAGGCGTGCGCCACCGTGATGTTGCCGCCGCAGATTCCTGCGAAGGCGCGCGATATCAGCAAACCCCAGATCGCAACCGATGGATCCTTGATGCCCGACGCGAGTGCAAATCCAACATACGAAATCGTGGCTCCGGCGGTGCTGATCAAAAGAATGGGCCGACGACCGTGTTGATCTGAAAGCCTGCCCCAGATCGGCGAAAAAATGAACTGCATCGCGGAGAACGACGCGCCAATGACGCCCAGCATCAATGCTCCCGCGCCGTAGTATTTGCTGTAGATCGGTACCAACGGAACAACCATTCCAAAACCGATCAGGTCGATGAAGACCGTCAGAAAAATGATGAATACAGACGGACGCCTTTTCATTTAGAAACAAAAGGCGTCAGGGCGCTTGCGGGCCGCGATTCAGGTGACATGGGCAAGAGTCTATGGGGGGAGTGGACCGAGTCAATGATGCACCACCCGCAGAAATTCAGTGACGGTGTTGCGACAGATTAAGGCGATCGCAAACCCAACGTCTCCCGGCATTAAGCTGCAGCGGTGCATTGTTCCAGTTTCAACCTCCGCCATTCAGCATCAGGTCGATCTTTTTTCGAACCTGTTCGTCCATGCGAATCAGCGGCGGCCATGGACGTCGGAAACCTTCGCCAGCCAGCTTTTTAGTGGCGTCGAACCCGAGCTTGCTGCCGATGGCCATTTCGCTCGTGGCATGATCCAGCACATCCGCGGGGCCTTTGGTGAAAATGGTGTCGCGTTGCGGATCGGTGTTCGCGCACAGCCGGAACAGCACCTCGCTCGTGTTGTGAACATCCACGTCATCATCCACGACGACAATGTATTTGGTGAACATCATCTGTCCCATGCCCCAGAGTCCGTGCATGATCTTGTAAGCCTGCATCGGATAGGTTTTTCGGATGCTGACGAAAACCATGTTGTGAAACACGCCTTCGGCAGGAAGCGCGATGTCCACAATTTCCGGAAAGTTCATTTTGAAGATCGGCAGGAACAGTTTCACCGAGGCGCCGCCCATGTAGAAATCTTCCATCGGCGGAATGCCGACAATGGTGGCCGGGTAAACCGCATTCTTTCGATGCGTGATCGCAGTGACATGAAATACCGGATACGGCTCAGGCAAGGTATAGAAACCCGTGTGATCGCCAAACGGACCTTCGTCACGCAGCGGTTCCTTCGGGTCGATGTAGCCCTCGATGACGAAATCCGCGTTGGCCGGAACTTCAAGATCGTTCGTTTCGCATTTCACCAGCTCCACCGATTTTCGGCGCAGGTAACCGGCGAGAAGAAATTCATCCAGTCCGTCCGGCAATGGCGCCGTGGCGCAAAACGGGAACATGGGATCACCGCCCAAAAAAATGCTGACCGGCATGCGTTGACCGGTTTCGTAATAACGACGTCCGTGCCGTGCCGCGACTTTCTGAAGCTGCCAGTGCATTCCAGTCGTGCGCTCGTCGTAAATCTGAATTCGATACATCCCAACGTTGCGTTCGCCAGTGTCAGGATCTTTAGTAACCACGCAGGGCAGGGTGATGAAACGTCCGCCGTCCAGCGGCCAGCACTTCAGAACGGGCAGATTCAGCAGCGTCGGTGGATTGGGCGAAGTGGAAGGCAATTCCATCGGACCGGCAGGAAGCGGAGTTGAGGTGCGTGACGGAATTTCCTCACCACCTTTTCCCCGTTTCTCCCCATCATCAAAGCGATGCACGACTTCCTTGCATGGTCCGTCTTTGACAACCTTGGGTTTCGCATGGCGCAGGTCGAGAGCTGTCGAGAGAAGCTTGATCGTTTCGCGAATGGACGTTGGCGGCTTGGCCTTCATGAGGGAGCCGAGTTCAGCGGCGACGGCTTCCACGCTTTCAGCACCCATGCTCATGGCCATTCGTTTGTACGAGCCGAGGGTGTTGATTGCGACAGGAAAGGAGCTGGGAGTCCCGTTGACGGTGGGGTTTTCGATGAGCAGCGCTTTGCCGCCACCGGGGGATTTCATCTCGCGATCGGCGAGTTCGGTGATTTCCAGTTCGGTGGCGATCGGTTGTGAGATGCGTTTCAGCTCTCCTGCGCGGTCGAGATACGCGACCCAATCGCCGAAAGATTCGAATGCCATGCCGCGAAGCTAACAGAAGCGTTTCGCGAGGCAAAATCTTCGACAATGAAACGATGCGTGAATATCACGCGCGATGCGTGAAGGTGGCGCAAAAACCGGGTGCTGAAGTGTGAGAATTGCGCGGAAACATTGGGAAAAGCGGTTGTGGCACCGGCGTTGCTCAAGAATACTCAGATACGGGTTGACAGTAAGAACGGATTCCCTAGAGTTCGCGAACTGTTTGCCGAAACAACGACAACCAAACTTACGATATGAAACGATTCAGCAACAAAATCCGAGCATTCACTCTCATCGAACTGCTCGTTGTTATCGCGATCATCGCGATCCTCGCTGCGATGCTCCTTCCGGCACTCGCGAAAGCCAAACAAAAAGCCCAGCGCATCAGCTGCGTGAACAGCATGAAGCAGGTTGGTATTGCTGTTCGCGTTTGGGCCGGTGACAACAGCGATCGCTATCCCTCTTACGTCAGTGTTGCCCAGGGTGGGGCAGCTCAATGGGTTTCAAAATCGGGCACCGCGGCCAGCGTGTATCAACCCTATCGTTATTTCTGGGTGATGTCGAATGAGTTGAGCTCGCCGAAGATCCTCTGGTGCCCGACCGATGCCACTACGGCTCATTATAACAATCAATTCTCCACTGACCCGGCGACAAACTTCAATGTCGGAATCGCCGGTGGTAACGTCGTGACCCCACCACCCGGAGTTCAAAATCCCGCGGGTCTGGTTGATGGTGGTGGCAACACTCGCATCAGCTATATTGTTGTCGGTGACGCCAATGAAACCGATCCTCAGGCGATTCTTGCTACGGATCGTAATATTGGAAACACCGGAACTGCCGCGAACAATAACAATGCCTCGAGCCAGATGATGTTTTCCCCCGCCGGAAATGTTACGGCGATGGAACAGCCGAACATCCCGGCTCAAATGAACTGGGCATGGACGGCGAACGATCTGCATCAGAAGGCCGGTAACATTCTCCTTTCTGACGGCAGCGTTCAGCAGGCTTCTGTTTCAGCTCTGCGTCAAGCCATGCTCGCGGGAACGAATATCGTTGCCCGCCCGGTGTGGAACTTCATGAGGTAATCAATCTTCTGACAAAGCAAAGGCACCTGGAAACGGGTGCCTTTATTTTTTTGCCCGTGTGGATCCGGCGGTGAGAAGGATGATTTCATCCAACGATGTCCGGGGAATGAATCTTATCAACGCCTGAAGTTTCTGCACCGAGGGTTTGCGACGGAGCATGTCCTCAAAACCTGGGCCATAGGCTGAATCGTAAGGAATGGTGTTGATCGTCGAACGGGAGTTCAGAACGCGAACGACCGTTTCCGCCAGCTGCAGTATGGTCACCTCTTCAGTGCTGCCGATGTTGACAATCTCGCCGTCCGCCGCGGGCGTCTGCTGGAGCCGGACCATCGCCTCGACCGCATCACCCACATAACAGAAGCAGCGCGTTTGGGCGCCGTTTCCATAAACCTGGAGAGGCAGTCCCGCGCTTGCGGCTTCGATAAATCGCGGCAACACCATCCCGTACCGTCCCGTCTGCCTGGGGCCGACAGTGTTGAACAGACGCGCGATGGTTACCGGCAGCTGCCGTTCCCGGGCGTGTGCAATGGCCAGGAATTCATCCATCAGCTTCGAGCACGCATAACTCCAGCGGGCACACGTGGGGGGGCCGATGAGCAGATCATCGGTTTCCGTGAATTCTGTTTTCAGACTTCGCCCGTAAACCTCGGACGTCGAGGCAAGGAGCACTTGCGTTGGGTGAACAGCGAGCGCTTTGAAAAGCGCTTCGGTTTCCCGGAGGTTCGTTTCCAACGTGGCGACAGCCGAATTGACCACCAGCTCGACTCCGACAGTCGCAGCCAGGTGGTAAATGGCCTTGGCTCCCGCGACAAGTTGGAGAAGGTCGGGACATTCGGAAACTTTTCCGCGAATGATCCTGAGCGCCGGGTTATCTGCCACTGCGCGAAGATTCTCAATGGTGCCGGTCGAGAAGTCATCGATTACGACTACCGAATTGCCATCTTTCAGCAGCCTTTCGACGAGATGCGAACCGATGAAGCCGGCTCCACCTGTGACCAGAATGTAATCGGATGAGCGGTCCTTCATTGCGTTGAAATGTCGGTTCGTGGCGGAGTTTGCGGAGGAAGAGCCGGTTGTTTGGCAGTGTCGAGCGAGACGAGAGCCGCGGCTATTGCCTCAGCCAGTTTTTGACGGTATTGCGGGCTGGCGATGGCTTCTGCCTCTTTTGGATTCGAAAGATATCCAGCCTCAACAAGAATGGCCGGCCTGTTCTGCCCGCGAAGCACCGCCATAAACCGCGCTCTTCGGACGCCGCGATCCGCCGGACCCGCAATCTTCAAAATTGAACGATGAACCGTCATGGCAAATTTCAAGTTGTCTTCGTCGAACGTGTTGTTGGGAAAAGTGAGGCCTGCGTTGTCCTCATATCCCCGCGTCAGTGTGGACGGCATTCCCTGCGGTGTGAGGCAGAAGGTTTCGAGGCCGTTCTGCTCCCGGCTGGGAGCGGCTGAATTGAAATGGAGACTGATGAACAGATCGGCGCCGATTTCGTTGGCAAAGGCGACTCGCGCCGAGAGTGCCACATCTACGTCGTTCGTTCGGGTCTGGAATACGCGCCATCCACTCCTTTCCAGCAGCGTTTGAAGGCGGAGAGCCCAATCCAGGGCGTAGGTTTTTTCCGCGCCCAATCCGAGCACACTCGTCGTGCCGGGACTTGATCCGCCGTGTCCCGCGTCGATGACGATGGTTTTTGAGCCGATCGGCAGCGGGAATGGGGACGAGAGCGGTTCAATGTTTTTGCGAAGGTCCATTTCATTGATCCACAGCAGGCCGTTCGTCATTTTCAAAGGGAAACCGAGCCGCAACTCGGCGCCTTCCCATCGCGCCGCCCGGCCGTCAGTGGAAAGTTCGAAAAGACCATTCGAAGTCTGAAGCGCATAAAGGGCGGGTTGTTGTGTGCTCTGCGCCAACGAATACCCTTTCCCCTGGGACCAATCATTCAGGGAAATCCACGTGTCACTCAATTGGGAATTGGTGATGGTGCTTGTGGCCGGACTGGGTTCCTTCGGTCGCGCGATTTCCGGCGCTTCCTCTACTACGGCCATCTCCGGCGGCTGAACGGCCGGGACCTGGAAGGCTCCATCAGGAGATTTTCCGGGATCGGTCGCGCATCCCGCAAAAATGAGAAGAGCGGTCGCACAAGCATGTCGGAGTTTCAACACCCTGCCATTTGACAGAGCGCGAGCAGTGGACTCAAGACTTTCCAATTTCCACGCGAAACCGGGGAGCTTGTTCCGAATCGTGAGCTTGCCCATACTTCGCGGGTTGAAAATTCTTGTCGCCATCACGGGTGCCAGCGGTGCGCTGTATGCACAGCGGTTGATCGACAACCTCGATCCGAAACAGCACGAACTGCACGTCGTGCTCAGCAACTACGCGCAGCAGGTGATCGCGGAGGAGCTTCCCGGCGGACTGAAACTGCCCGATGGCGTGAAACCGCATGGGCTCAAAAGCATGAACGCGCCGTTCGCCAGCGGTTCCAATCCGCCGGATGCCATGGTCGTGATTCCATGCACGATGGGAACAATGGGACGCATTGCCCACGGCTACAGTGAAGATGTCCTGTTGCGTGCGGCGGATGTGGCTCTCAAGGAAAAGAGGAAGTTGATCCTTGTTCCGCGCGAAACGCCGCTCAGTCTCGTTCACATAAGGAACATGGAGCTGCTGCTGCTGGCCGGAGCGACGATTCTTCCAGCGAACCCCAGCTTCTACGCAGGTCCGCAGTCTGTCGTTGAAGTCGTGGACACCGTCGTGAGCCGTGTGCTGGATCATCTCGGAATTGAAAACAACCTGGCGCCGCGCTGGGCAGAGGAAAGGGAATAGAATTTGTTAATGTTTTCCCGGATTGCAAAATGGCTCTCGTTCGTCCGTTTTTCTCATACGATCTTCGCGCTGCCATTTGCGCTCGCGGCAATGTGTGTGGCGGCGCGTGAAAATCGCGGCTGGCCCGGATGGAGGGTCTTCACGTTGATTCTCGCGGCGATGGTCTGCGCGCGCACATGCGCAATGGCATTCAATCGAATTGTCGATCGCAGATTCGACGCCTTGAATCCTCGCACCGCAAAGCGTCATCTGCCTGCAGGCGAAATCTCTCTTGCCAGCGCAATTGCCCTTTGTGTCCTGTCTGCGGTGGGGCTTGTTGCGGCCAGTTTCTTTCTCAATCCGATCTGCTTTTATCTGTCGCCAGTGGCGTTGATCGCGGTCTGCTTCTACTCACTGACAAAGCGGTTCACGAACTACACACACGTTTTCCTGGGAATCGCACTCGCGCTCGCTCCAGTCGGTGCATGGCTGGCGGTGAAGGGAACCGACCTGACGAAGCTTGAAGTCCTGCAAATGACGATTCTTTCCGCGGCGGTCGTGCTGTGGCTGGTCGGCTTTGATATCATCTACGCGCTTCAGGATTACGAGTTCGACAAATCACATGGGCTGCATTCGCTCGTTGTCGCGTGGGGACCGAAGAACGCGCTTCAAGCTGCGTTTCTGGCGCACATGGTGATGTGCGGCCTGCTTTTCGCGTTTGGAATGCTCTGCAGGTTTCGCGTCGCTTATCTGATCGGCTGGATGATCATCGTCATCTGCCTTGTGCTGGAGCACTGGATCGCGCGGCGACGAAGCCTGAACTGGATCAACGTGGCGTTCTTCCGATTGAATGCAGTGGTCAGCGCCGTGTTCTTCCTGATCGTCACCGCCGAGGTTGTTTTCCGCGGCGGCTTTCGTTTGAAGTGATTATAAGGGGCTCGGGAGGAATCTGAATCCTGGCTCTGTGAAGCGTTGCGCTATTGATCAGTGCTTCACTTCCACCGCGGCACTGACAGGCTGGCCGATTTCGGCGAGCAGCTGGAGAAACCATTCCGCCTGAATGTTGAACGGTTTGCCGCCCTTGATGCGTTCGAATTCGATCGCGCGGAGTTTGCCGCCACGTTCCTCGTCCTCGCCCACCACGCCGCCTTTTCGCGCAAACGCGCATTGCACAGCCTTGACCGCGCAACGCTTGATCAGTTTGCGATCCGCGGCATTGGCAGCGGCTGCACGGCTGTAGTAACCGCTCTTCTGCACCAGCGTTTTTTCGGCGCCGAGCATTTCGGCAAACTGCTTTGCAAACCAACCGCCGACATTCACCTTGTCGAGACGCACATGTCCGAACGCGTCGCGCGGAACCTCTTCACCGCGCGCTTCCATTTCCGCGACGATCGATGACACGCACGCGCCTTCGGATACGAACAGGTTCACGCAATCGTGCTGATCCATGATTCGGCGCAGACGTGCTGCTTCCGCGGGGATGTCCAGGGCCATTTCGGGAATGAAAATGCCGTGCACTTCGCGGCGTTCGTAGCTCAGGCCGAGTTCAGGCACAAAGTTCATCCGGGCGACGAGCTTCCGGTATTCGACCGCCGTCGCCGCCGTCAGCCAGCCGCAGTTGCGGCCCATCACTTCGTGGATGATGAGCATGCGGGGATTGGCGTTGTGCTCGGCGACCACGTTGGCGAAATAGCGCGCGCCTTCCTCGGCCGCGGTCCATGCGCCCAGGCTTTGCTGGATCGGAATCACGTCGTTGTCGATCGTCTTTGGCAGGCCGACAACGGTGAGGTCGTAATTGTTCGTCTTGAGAAACTTTGCGAGGTCGGCTGCGGCAGTGTTGGTGTCATCGCCGCCAATGGTGTGCAGCACATCCACGCCGTCACGGACCAGTTGATCGGCGGCAACTTTCTGCGGATCCTCGCCTTCCTTCACGAGACCGCGCTTAACGCAGTCTTTCACGTTGGTGAGCTTGACTCGGCTGTTGCCGATCGGGCTGCCGCCATGTTCGACAAACGCCTTCCAGTTCGCGCGGACCTGCGGAGTCACCGTCAGGCTTTTCCCCTGCAACAGGCCCATGTAGCCGTTGACGTAGCAGATGATTTCCACGTCAGGCGCTTTGCGGGTGTAGGCATCGATCAAATAACCGATGGCAGCGCTCAGGCACGGCGCGAGTCCGCCGGCGGTCAAAATTCCAACTTTCTTCACGGTCTTGCTCATAGAAATCCAGGCATCTGGATGGCTGAAGAAAGTGCACCTCCGGCATTCGCCGCGCTTGTCGTGCGTTGCGAATCTTCACACGAATTTTGAGCGCCCTTGGGGTATCAGGACGCGGCAGCACTGCAGCCGATTTGCTGATCGGCTGCATCAAGTGCTGAAGCTTCGGCTCGGATTGCGAGCTGTCGGAAGTTTAGAAGCTCTTCAATCCCCAATGATCCGCCAGACGCCTGGCTTCCTCAGCGGTCAGGGAAATTACTGCACCGTGCTTGGGTGAAGAGAAGTTCGTCGCTTTCATCAGGCCGTCATTGAAGTAACCGATCTTGGTGAAGGTTTTGAAATCGGTCGTTTCGCTGAAGCCCATGTTGTGTGGATTCAGACCGAAGACGTCATACATGAGAACCCATTTATTCTCGCCGTTGCGTTTCCAGACGTTGGGCGCTTCGCAACCGACGCGTTCCGGATCCACTTTCACCGGATCGAACACGTAGTCACGATTGATCTTGTCGGAAACGGCCTGCTTGATTCCGCCGCCGCGTTCCTGCGCGACGTAGAACATGTGGAACTTGTCGCCGATCTTCGTGATGTCGGCGTCGAGGATTTGCACTTCGGGATTGGGATACTTGAAAAGTTCTTCGGGATAAGTTTCGAGTTTGGTAAAGGCGTCGTCGGTGTAGCTGTAATAGAGTTTCGTCTTGCCGTGGCCGAGGCGCATCGTGAAATAGATCATCATCCTGCCTTTCTCGGCGTCGTAAACTGTCTGTGGCGCCCAGACGCAGCCGAGATCTTCAAGGCCCGGAAACGCCTGGTCCACGCGCAAATCGGTATGCGACCAGTCGATGAGATTCGTGGATTTCATCAGCACGAGCGCGCGGTTGTTGCCCCAGTCGTATTTCTCCGCCGGACGCTGCCATTCCGTCGTCCGGAAGCCGGCGCGTTTTCCGAAGATATGCAGGTCGGTCATCGCGAGATAAAAGGCGTTGTCGGGTCCGCGCGTGATGTGCGGATCGCGAATGCCCTTCTGCTCAGCCAGATCTTCGCCCTTCATAACCGGTTTCCCGTTGTTCACGTCCGTGAACGTGTAGCCGTCCGAGCTGAGCGCGAAATGCAGGCTGTGATCCGAGTCGAGGAAGTAAACCAGAAGATACGCGGCCAGATCCTTTTCCTCCGGCACCTTCGCCGTTTTCGGCGTGGTGGAACATCCGTTTGTGATCAGGACCAAAGCTGCGAGCACCGTCAATAACCGTTTCATCATGACGGGCATCGTGGCACGAAAAGACCGGCCTGGTGAATTGAAAAGTGGAGACGCGGGGAGGGTGGATCCCATTCTGTAGCAATGCTTCTGATGTTTATTCAGTTCGATGTGTTAATCGGTATGCTGCTCGAGATGGGCTGGCTGCCGGTGACAGGAAGCTAATCCGCCGTTGCTGCAAACCGGGAAGATGGTTTGGGCGACGACAGTGAAAATGCCGACCCTTTCATGGTGCATTGCTGTATCAGCCAACGTGAGTTGGCTCAAAATAAAACCGGGAAGATCAGAGCGGACTCACGTCCGCTGCTACAGATGAGGAGCGCGACTGTGTCTGATGGACCAGTCGCAGCAGGTGGAAAAGCTCGAGAGTCGCGAGGGTCCAACGCTCAAATGCTGTTGGACGTGCTGAGGCTGGGCTCCGCCACAGCTGCGTTTTAACCGCGACGCGGTTGAATCATTCAGCCCAGCGTTGACCGACGCAAGCGGGCTACGCTGGGGAGACGGCAGAAACCAGTATCAACCCTGATAGGGTTGAATCCAACCATCGCTTTTCGCATCCTTTGGTTGTGCCGCAATCCCTGGCGAAAATTCTCGTGCACACCGTCTTTTCCACCAAAGACCGGCGGCCATTCCTTCGTGACAAGCCGTTGCGCGCCGAATTGCACCAATACATCGGCGGCATTCTCATCAATCTCGAATGCCAGCCCATCATTGTCGGCGGTGTGGAGGACCATGTGCATCTGTTGTGCGCTTTGGCGCGCACCTGCGACGCGGCGGACATGGTGAAGGAAGTTAAACGCGGTTCGTCGTTGTGGTTGAAGACCAAATCACCCGTCCTTGGAGATTTCGCGTGGCAGAGCGGTTACGGAATTTTCTCCATCGGTTTTTCACAGATTGATGCAACGCGCGAATACATCGCTGGGCAGGAGGAGCATCATCGCAAGGTCTCGTTTCAGGACGAATTCCGGAAATTTTTGCGCCGTTACGAAATCGAATTCGACGAGCGGTATGTGTGGGATTGATTCAACTCTTTCAGGGTTGATGGATTTAGCGGGCGATTTTCCCAGGTTTGCCCGCGGTGCGGTCAACCGCAACGCGGTTGCATCATTCAGCCCAGCGTTGACGGCGCAGTCGGGCTACGCTGGGGCAACGTGCGAAAAAGGAAACAACTCTGAAGGATTGTGGCAACGGAATGGCAGAGTGATGCAACCCTTTCAGGGTTGAAACATCTTTGGAATGCGAACCCAGGGTAGCTCGTTTCCTCGCAACCCTGGGCTGAGTGATTGAATCCCGTTGGGATTCAACAGCGGGAGCGCACCTTCTGACTACGCGTCACGCCCAAAATGCCGCTTCGGCGACGGCGGCAAGTTGTTTCAACGTGCGCAGGGACGAGAGCGTTGAGAATGTCCGATGCGTGCTGGCTCGGAGTGAGGTGAAGCGGCGTGAACGCCGCGCTCCAACCGCAACGCGGTTGCATCACTCAGCCCAGCGTTGGACGACCCGGTCGGCCTACGCTGGGACAACGTGCGAAAAAGAAAACAACTCTGAAGGAGTTGCAGCAATCGGATGGCGGAGATGATGCAACGCCTTCAGGGTTGAAACATCTTTGGAATGCGAACCCAGGGTAGCTCGTTTCCTCGCAACCCTGGGCTGAGTGATTGAATCCCGTTGGGATTCAACAGCGGGAGCGCACCTTCTGACTACGCGTCACGCCCAAAATGCCGCTTCGGCGACGGCGGCAAGTTGTTTCAACGTGCGCAGGGACGAGAGCGTTGAGAATGTCCGATGCGTGCTGGCTCGGAGTGAGGTGAAGCGGCGTGAACGCCGCGCTCCAACCGCAACGCGGTTGCATCACTCAGCCCAGCGTTGGACGACCCGGTCGGCCTACGCTGGGACAACGTGCGAAAAAGAAAACAACTCTGAAGGAGTTGCAGCAATCGGATGGCGGAGATGATGCAACGCCTTCAGCATTAAAATGTTTGGTGAAGGTGACCCAGGGTAGCTCGTTCCTCGCAACCCTGGCTGGGTGATGGAATCCCGCGAGGATTCGTAAACCGAAAAGCGCTCGGGCATCTCGGAGAGACGAACCTGTTTGACTTAGTCGAATACAACCCACTCCGGGCTTACGCCGGAGCGGTGGAGCGCAGCCAAAACTTCATTCATGTGCTCCAGTTGTTCGACGGTCTGGGTCAGGATGGCCACGGTTTTCATAGCGTCAGTCGCTGATTGCGAATGGCGATTTCGGATTTTGGATTGACGGGAGCATTCAGTTTTTTGCGGTGGCGAGTTCCTCCTCGAAATCGACGATTTCTTTAATCTGGGTGAGGAACCAACGATCGATCTTTGTCAGATTGAAAATCTCTTCGATCGTGAAGCCAGCGCGGAGGGCGTGGCGGATGAAGAAAATGCGCTCAGCGTTCGGGACGGTGAGTTTACGGCTGATAACGTCGCGCGGAAGAATGTCGCGATCGCCATAGACTTCGTTGCCGATGCGCCAGGGCTTGCCGTCGCCGCCCAGACCGCTGCGACCGATTTCGAGCGAACGCAAGCATTTCTGCAGGCTTTCCTTGAAGGTGCGGCCGATGGCCATCGCTTCACCCACAGACTTCATCTGCGTGGTGAGCGTCGGGTCGGCTTGCGGGAATTTTTCGAAGGCAAACCGTGGAATCTTGGTGACGACGTAATCGATAGTCGGCTCGAAGCTCGCGGGCGTTTCGCGCGTGATGTCGTTCTTGATTTCGTCGAGCAGGTAACCGACCGCGAGTTTTGCGGCGATCTTTGCGATTGGGAATCCGGTCGCCTTGGAGGCGAGCGCGGAACTGCGGCTGACGCGCGGGTTCATTTCGATGATCACCATGCGGCCGGTGTTTGGATCGACTCCGAACTGGATGTTCGATCCGCCGGTTTCAACGCCGACGGCGCGGATCACGGCGAAGCTCTGGTCGCGCATGATCTGGTATTCCTTGTCGGTGAGCGTCTGGATCGGCGCCACGGTGATGCTGTCACCGGTGTGAACGCCCATGGGATCGAAGTTCTCAATGGAGCAGATGATGACGCAGTTGTCGGCCTTGTCGCGCATCACTTCCATCTCGTATTCCTTCCAGCCAAGGAGCGATTCCTCGATGAGAATTTCTGAAACGGGCGAGAGTTCCATGCCGCGCTTGGCGATTTCTTCGAATTCATCGCGATTGTAGGCGATGCCGCCGCCGGTGCCGCCCAGGGTGAATGCCGGGCGAATGATGAGCGGAAAGCGGCCGATTTTTTCAGCGACGCCGCGTGCTTCGTCCATGGTGTGCGCGGTGCCGGACACGGGGACATCGAGCCCGATGCTGAGCATGAGCTGCTTGAATGCTTCACGATCTTCGCCCTTGTGAATCGCTTCGGCCTTGGCGCCGATCATTTCGACTCCGTGACGGATCAACGCGCCATTCTTGTGCAGGGACATCGCCGTGTTGAGCGCCGTCTGGCCGCCGAGCGTCGGAAGGAGGACGAGTTTGCCTTTGGCGCCGAGCCGTTGCATTTCGGCTTTTTCGCGCACGATGATTTTTTCCACGGCATCGGGCGTGATCGGTTCGATGTAGGTGCGGTCGGCGAACTCGGGATCGGTCATGATGGTGGCCGGGTTGGAGTTCACGAGGACGACGCGGTAGCCTTCTTCCTTGAGGGCTTTGCACGCCTGGGTGCCGGAATAATCAAATTCGCAGGCCTGGCCGATGATGATCGGGCCAGCGCCGATGATGAGGACGGAATGAATGTCGGTGCGCTTCGGCATAAATTAAACGCGCAGATTGAACACGGAGGTTCCGGGGAATGAAAGGTAAAACTCTGCACAGAAAACAAGGCCGGCCCATCACCCGCCGAGACAGCGTGCTGGACGAAGTTTTCACCGGGAACTTCACCCGATGATGCGCGAGGATGGATTCCGTTACGAATAAGGCGACGAATCTAATACAGGTATTGCGTGCAAGCTTGCGGATGTTGCACAATGGCGCCGTTCGTCTGATTGAAGAGAGTTGTTGGACCGACGCGAAGCAGCACAACGATCCATGGCCGAGTCAAAACAACAGGCAGCGAAAAGCGGCAAGACCCGAATTCTGATCGTGGACGATCATGCCATCGTCCGCTTCGGTATTGCCCAGGTGATCAACCGGCAGACCGACATGACGGTCTGCGGCGAAGAAGAGAATGCCTCCAAGGCGCTCGATGCCATTTCGGCCCTGAAGCCGGACCTCGTCATCGCGGACATTTCGCTCAAGGATTCCAGCGGACTGGAACTGATGCGCAACATCAAGGCGCAGTATCCCCGATTGCCTGTGCTTGTGGTGAGCGGTCATGACGAATCGATTTACGCAGAGATCGCCTTCCGCGCCGGCGCGCTTGGTTACCTGATGAAGGAAGAAGCGCTTGAAAAGATTCTCACGGCGATCCGACGTGTGCTGAGCGGGGCGGTGTATGTCAGTGATGCGATGGCAGCGCGACTGTTGCAACAGCAGATTCGCGGGCAGAGCGACATCAATGAATCGCCGGTGAAGAGCCTGAGCGATCGTGAGATGGAAGTGTTCCGGCTGATCGGGCAGTGGAAGAAAACGCGCGACATTGCTGCCGAGCTTCATCTCAGCATCAAGACGATTGAGTATTACCGCGAGCAGATCAAACGGAAGCTGAACCTCAAGGATGCCGCCGAGCTGACTCAATACGCCACGTCCTGGGTGCAGCGCGAGATTCCCGGCTGAACTTTTCTTTCTTCCTGTTTTTCATTCGTCTCAAACCGTGCCTTCCTCGGGCGCGCATATTCCGAACTCAAATCCCCGGGGGCTCCCCCGGGAGATGTTTTCGCTTTTTCACCGGGGATACGAAGCGACTGTGCCCCGATTGTTCCAAATGGCGGTGTGGCTAGAATGGATGCGTAATTGAAATGCAATTCGCGGACATGAAATCAGAAGCGCGCAACCGGAAGGAAATAAAGGCAGAGGCTAACAACAGCCTGCCAGCATTCCCGCAACTGAAAGTCGTCATCAACCTCACCCGCCACTGAAAATGAAATCCGAACATCTGGTCTCCAAAGTCGGGCCGAACGCGGCATCACAACTCTTAACATCATTGCCAGCAGGCGGGTTGGTCGGGCACATTCAAGAAGCCGCATTGCGAGGCAAAGACTCATCGCACGAAGGCAAAATGAAAAAACGTATCAAGCTACTGTTGGTGGATGATCACCCGGTCGTTCGCAAAGGAATCGCCTCCTGTCTCACTCAGCACGAACATCTCCAGATCATCGGTGAAGCTGCCGATGGTCGCGAGGCGCTGAAAAAGGCGCGGGAACTCGTGCCCGACATCATTCTCATGGACATCGACATGCCGCACATGAACGGCCTGGCGGTGACCGATCTCCTCCGGAAAGAACTTCCGAAGATCAAGGTTCTGATCCTCTCCATGCACAGCAACACCGATTTCGTGCTGCGAATCATCCAGTCCGGAGCGCGCGGTTATGTGCTGAAGGACGCCGGCACGGACGAGTTGCTCAAGGCGATCGACTCGATCAACAACGGCGAAGCGTTCTTCAGTCCGGAAGTGGCGCGCGCGGCGCTGAATCAGTACGTCAAAGGTTCGGGCAATGTGAACGCGCAGGTGACACAGCTGACGAATCGCGAGCGCGAAGTGCTGGTTCACATTGCGGACGGACTCAGCAACAAGGAAATCGCCAGCCAGCTGGGCGTGGGCGTGCGCACGGTTGAAACACATCGCGAACGCATCATGCGCAAGCTCAACATTCACAGCGTCGCCGGTCTTACCAAGTTCGCCATCTCGCAGGGTCTCGTCTCGCTGCAGTAAAATTCTGCGGTGAAGTTCCGCGAACTGAGCGGCGGTTTGCAAATCGCCGATCCGATCAACCCTCGTTAAAACTCAGTTCGTCGTGCGATAAAAGCGGTACGGAAACCGGAATGCATTCGTATCCTGGAGAAAAAAATTGCCGCTGATGTCCCCCGTCGCGGTTCCAATATTGGTCCATTGCAGGAAGTTCGTCGTCGCCTGGATGACGTAGATCACAGAGCTTCCGCCCGCGCCTCTCACCCGAAAAACGCCGTTGCTGTATCCGCCGGTGGCAAGTTGCGGTCCGCCGGCTCCCGTTCCTGAATCCCGCACCAGCGTCACGTCGTTGCCCGTGCCGCCATTGTAGTGAATTCGAAACTGCTGACCGCTCACGTTGAGCGCGGCATTTTGCGGCAGTCCGTTGAAAGTTCCCGAGATCGGATCGACACCATCGTTCTGCAAAATCAGGAACGTCGTGCCTGGCGGAACTGAAGGAAGCGACGTCACCTGTAAAGTCGCATTCGCCAGTGTGACGGCGCCCGTGATCGAGAGTTGATCGTACTGTGTGATCGGAGTGGTGCCCGTTCCGCCGATGCTGACGATCGCTCCTGTGCTGAGGGTCAGTCCCGATTTGAAGCCGATCAATCCGGGACCGGACTGTCCTGGCGAGATCGATCCGCCGCTGATTCCGTTTTGTCCAACTGTTCCCTGGCCTTCCAGAATGCCGCCGCTGACGTAGAGGGGACCGCTGTTTTGAATTGTCCCGCCGTTCAGCTTCAGTGTTCCGGCCGTGTTTGTGAAGTTGCCCGGCAGCTGAAGCGTTCCAACGTCGCACTGGATCACGCCGCTCGAAGCATTCATCAGCCGGAAGTCGGCAATGTAAGAAAGACCCGTCCCGCCGCTTTTGAGAATCGTGCCGGTGTTTGTCCAGGTGATCGCAGCTCCGCCGTAGGTCTGGTAGGCCTGATTGTTGCCGGTGATCTGCCAGAGGCCACCGTTGCTGATGGTGGTCGAAAGTGTGTTTCCACCGAGGAGGTTTCCATCGCTCCATACAACCGTGCCCTGATTGATCAGCCGAAGGTTGTAGATGTTTTTGTTCGCGGCCGTGTTGTATTGAAGTTTCCCGGTCGGTCCCACGATAAGAACTCCGTCTGAACCGCCGGAATTGATCACCAGCGTCCCGGTGCCGATGCGATTGGTTCCGCGCAATTGAGAGCCGTCGATCGTGAGGTTGGTGATCGATCCCGTTTGCTGGAATGTATTGGCGATTACATAAACGTCGCCGCCAGTGTGGAGGAGATTCGGGATGATGTTGGTGCGCAGATTCAATGTGCCGCCATTGAAACGGCTGATACCGGTTCCAGTCGCTGTTCCGCCGGAGTCGAACCATGTTCCTGAAGCGATGTTGATGAGGCCCGGAGTCGTTGCTGAAAAGGTTCCGCCGATAAGGTTGTTCGTTCCGCCGCTCAGCTGCAGGGTTCCAGACAATGCTTGAACGATCCCGCCCGGTGCATTCACGAAATTGAAACTGCTGATGTGCGAGATTCCAGTTCCGCCGCTTTTCCGAAGTGTGCCGGTGTTCAACCAGTTCGGCGTTGGGCCGCCATACGTTTGATAGATCTGGCTGTCGCCGGTGATCTGCCAGAGACCGCCGTTGCTGATGGTTGTTGAGGACGTGTTCCCGCCAAGCAGGTTGCCGCCGAACCATTCCACGGTGCCGCGGTTAAGAAGTACCAGATTGTAAACGTTCTTGTTCGAATCGTTCGTGAATCGAAGTGTTCCGCCCGGCTCAACCGTCAGCTGACCGTCCGTGCCTCCGGATCGGAGGGTGAGAATGCCGGTACCGATGCGATTGGTTCCGCGGAGCTGGGAGCCGTCCAGCGCGAGATTGGTGATCGCACCCGACTGCTGAAAGGTGTTGGCGATCACGTAAATATCGCCGCCGGTGTGCAGCAGATTGGGGATGATGTTCGTGCGGAGATTCAGGATGGTGCCATTGAACCGCGTGATGCCGGTGCCGCCGGCTGTGCCTCCGGCATCGGTCCATGTGCCGCCGGCGAGATTCACGACGGCGGGAGCTGTGGCCAGGAACTGTCCGCCCAGTTGTGAGGCTGGCGAATCGGTGCCGTTGAATTGAAGCGTGCCCGAAAGCGCCTCCACGGTGGCTCCGGGGCGGTTGACGAACATGAAGTTGCTGATCTGTGAAATGCCGGCACCGGCGGTTTTGCGAAGAATACCAGTGTTGGTCCAGGTGATCGTCGGACCGCCGTAAGTCTGGTAAATCTGGTTGTCGCCACTGACCAACCAGAGCCCGCCATTGCTGATTGTGGTGGAAGCAGTATTGCCGCCGAGCAGATTGCCGGCAGACCAATCGACCGTGCCCTGATTGATGAGATGCAGGTTGTAAACATTTTTGTTTGGAGCAGTGGCGAACTGCAGCGTGCCGGCAGGTTGAATCGTGAGACGTCCATTCACACCGCCCGAACGGATCAGGAGCGTTCCATTGCCGACCCTGTTGGTTCCGCGAAGTTGAGCGCCATCAATGGTCAGATTCGTAATTGCGCCGCCCTGCTGGAAGGTGTTCGCAATGACGTAAATGTCGCCTCCCGTGTGCCGGAGGTTCGGAATGATATTGGTGCGCAGGTTCAATGTGCCTCCGTCGAAACGGTTCGTGCCGGTGCCTGAGGCGGTGCCGCCCGAATCGAACCATGTTCCGGACGTGATCGTAACGAGCCCCGGCGAAGTCGCGATGAACTGGCCACCGATTTCATTGCTGCCGCCACCTTGAATCCGCAACGTTCCTGAAGTTGCCTGAACGATTCCGGGAGGGCGGTTTACGAGCTGGAAATTGCTGATTTGGGAAATGCCGCTTCCACCGGTTTTTTGAATCGTGCCGGAGTTCGTCAGAGTCATCAGCGGCCCGCCGTAGGTCTGGTAAATCTGGTTGTCACCGGTGATCTGCCAGAGGCCGCCGTTGCTGATGGTTGTGGATCCGGAATTTCCGGCGAGCAGGTTGCCGCCGGACCAGAGGATCGTTCCGCGGTTGAGGAGCCGGAGATCGTAGAAATTTTTGTTCGCCGCGCCCTCGAGCTTCAGTTGGCCGGAATTTTCAATTGTGAATCTTCCGCGCATGCCACCGTTGGTGATGTTGAGAATGCCGTTTGCAGAAACGATTCCGTTGTTGGTTGCAACCAGTCCGTTCGGCGCTCCGATCAACAGCGTCTGCGTTCCGCTGGCTGCGCCAAGATTCAGACTCGCCACGGCGACGGTGCCTGTGAGAGCGGAAACTGTGTAGGCGCCTGCGACGTTGATGTTGGCCGTATCGATTGCGGTTGGGACACCATTCGGCGACCAGTTTGATGGGATGAACCAGTTGCCGCCGAGCGTATTTGTCCATTGTCGAACGGCGGCATGGGTTGAATTGAAACAAAGGAGTACGGCCACGAACACGAGGCATGATTTCATGGTTCCTTTTCTGAATGAACCGCCTACGAGCAGTGGAAATTTAGGCGGTGGAAAAGTTATGCACGCCCGTGGGAGTTCACGGAATTAGGGAAAAACCTACCTTCAACAGAACCGGATCGAAGATTCAGCCGCGGCTTTCAGAGAGAAATGAGAGTCCAGGCGCCCCAAATCGCGAGGGCGACTCCGGAGAATCGGCTGACAATTCCAGCTCGCGGGGCAGCTTTTTCAAACAGAACGAATGCGGAGATCAATGCGATCCACCAGAGATTCATCACGCCGCCAACGAACAGGAGCATCATCAAAACCCAGCAGCAGCCGGCGCATTGAAGGCCATGATTCCATCCCATCCAGACCGCGCCCAACGGACTGTCGCGCCATTCTTCCTGCAACGATGCTTCGCGCGAGCGGCATCGTGAGAGGCACTTGCCCTTCATTCGAGCGAACTGGAACAGGCCGGCGGCGATCAGCAGCGATCCGGCAAAAATGGGATTTGTGCTTTCCATCAGCGAAGAGAGCAGTCCGAAGACATTCAGCTGCCATTGAATGATTGCTGCCGCGACACTGAATCCGGTCCACACCAGGAGGTAACCACCTGCGAAGCTCATCGAGCGGGCGATGGGAGACTTTTCCGGAGTCCGGTTTCGCGCAAGCCGGGCGAATGCCAGAATCATTGGAATGGCCGTCGGCAGCATCATGGCCACCATCATTTCGGCCCACATCAGGAACAGCGGGAACAAAGTGGCGGCCGACTGGGCATCGACGTCGTCGCCGGACATCGCCATTCCGGCGCACTTGCAGGTGCCGGTGCTGTACATGGCATGCGCTTCGTAGGCCATGTAGGCCCATGCCGCGGCGGTAATTGTGCCGAGGATGCCGAGCAATACCAATCGATCTCGTTTCAGAATGCGGTCCATTGCCAAAAACACTGGAAACGTGTGCGAGCTTAGCAATGGACTTTCAACTGGCAATGCCGGATGCGCGAAGGGGAGTTTACGGGGTGTGATTAAAAGTGGGTGAGATTAATTCCACATGTTTTCCCACTGGCCGTT
>CALBZA010000033.1 GCA_937890005.1 uncultured Verrucomicrobia subdivision 3 bacterium
CGCAGAGCACCCTTCATTGGCCAGCGAGTTTCCCGGACTACACGCTGCAACAGGCGTCGTCGCTCACCGTTGGCAATTGGACTACCGTGACCAACGCGCCGTTTTACGGTGACGGCAAAATCAAGGTCATCGTGACAAATGTGCCTGATGCGCAGTTCTTCCGTTTGAGCAGAAGTTTGGATTTTTAAAAAGGCATTGGGCATTCAGATATCGTCTCTGCGATCTCTTTTTCTCGGTAGGGCAAAGCTGCCGCTTTGCCCACTATTCCTTTCCCGCCCAAGCGGGAATGAACGAACGGTTACCAAGTCATTTCGCGCGATCGAAACACGACCGACAAAAACTTCGCTGCGCTCGTTTTTGTTGAAGTATGGGCGAACCGGCAGGTTCGCCCTACCTATCTTGATCGGTAGGGCAAAGCTGCCGCATTGCTTCAATCTCAATGACAAATGCTGATGACCAATGGGAATTTTTCAGTAGTCACTTGCATTGGGCATGCCGCATGTCGTCTTTGCGATTTCTGCGCTCTTTGCGGTTCAATTTCGAGAAATGCGAACGCGTCCGCCGTGGGCCGTATTTAACCTGCGAAGGCCATAGGGCCTGAGCGACAAAATATTGAATGTGAATGTAATTCGTCGGCAGATTGTGTTCCGTCCTGTCACGCGCCTGTTTTTCATGGTTTCGTGCTTGTTTTGTTTTGCATCATTTCCCGGAGGAGCATTCCTGCTTTCCGGTTCGAACCAGGTGCTTCCATGGGTGTCACTGATCTTTATTGTCATTATCGCGTTACAGGGCGTTCTGATTGGAACGACTCTGCTGCTGGCAATTCACGAGAGACCTGTCACGATTCGTCGGGACATTCCGAATCCGAATTATCGCGAGCGCGAGCTATAAACATCCATTGCAGAAAACGTCGAACACCTATCAAGCCGGTGATGTAAAATTGCAAAGCCATAGGATCTCAGCCCAAATAGTATGCGACATCACGTCCATCTGGTGACTGCACCGATCCCGGAAGGTCCAACGACAAAATGCAGGAGGCGGAAGTCTCCTCTTTATTGGATCGCGAATGCACTGCGGCGAACTGCTGCACGATGCGCCTGAGATTCCTATTTACCATGAAACCACATTTTGTTTCTGACGGAAAACGGAGGTTGCGGAGCAGCCGGGAGTTTGAAACGCACTTGCGTGAGCTGCGCGAGTCGATTCAGGCGCGATACGCTGACGAGTTCGCGCGGGCCGGTTTCTTGCAGCGGATGATTCTGCGCTGGCGGATTGCGACCGAATTTCGTCGTGAGCGCCGGAAGATTGAGCCGTCGCCAGCCTCGCTTTACAGCAGCCGGATTGCAACTTGAGGGTGGTGCTGACGAAAGCCGTTGAAATGGCTTCTTCGAGTCAGTCCTGATTTCACCATGCTGAAGCGCGGTGTTGATGAGAACTCACCTCCTCTCCTCCGGCTTTCGCTCGGAAGAGAGGCAGATGTAAGCCTCACGATTCGTCGAATGGTTCAATCGATCTTGACGCGATGTCGCTGACGAAACGGAACGCACCATTCGGTGCAGAAATATGGGGCAAAGCAGCAGCTTTTCCCTACCGGTTGTTGATAGGCGGAGCTGCGGGTCCGACTGAAAATCACTCGGGTAAAACAAGCGGGTTTTGTCGCGCTTCGGGGCCATTCTCATTAGCACCGTGCTTCAGCACGGTGTCGGCGACATCGCGCGGTCAGCCGTTTGCAACGGCTTTCCGCAGTCGTCCGAAAACCTCCTCTCCCCCCGGCCATCTCCTCCGGCATTCGCTCGAAGAGAGGGGGGATGTAAGCCTCACGATTCGTTGCGCCCTATTTCCCATGCCCCGGAGATTTTCCTTGAAGCGGCGGCGGATTCAAACGACTTCTGGTCAGCGACCATGAACCAGCCTTCTTCACAGTCAGCGCGTATCACCGATTCTTTGACCGAGAGTCCGATGCGCGACCTTGAGGCGATCATTCGATCCCGGATGCCGCTGATTGCCGTGGAGAGCAATGAAGAGCCGCAGATCGTCCGGCTCATCCGCCAGATCAGCCGCAAGCTTCAGCTCAAGGCCTATCGCTGGACCGTTTCGGACGGACTTCAGGCCTTCGATCCGTGCGATCAGCCCACGCAGTCCATTCACAAATCCCACGAGCTGCTCGGCTACATCAAGGCCAACGCCAGCAACTGCCTGTTCATGCTGCTCGATTTTCATCCGTTCATGCAGGATCTGCTTCACGTCCGGCAGTTGAAGGACATCGCGCTGACCTACAACAAGCATTACTCGACGGTGATCCTGGTCGGGCATTCACTGGAGTTACCGCAGGAGCTGAAGCCCTACACGACCTTTTTCAAACTGCCGCTGCCCACGACAGATGAACTGCGCGGGATCGTGCTTGATGTGGCCGCCGAATGGGGAGCGCAGCACGGTCGCCGCGATGTCCAGACCACGAACAAGGCGTTGGACCTGCTCGTGCGCAACCTGGCGGGGCTCACCGCCACCGACGCGCGACGACTGGCGCGGAAGGCGATCGATGGCGATGGCATTATTTCCGAATCTGACATCCCGGAAGTAACCCGCGCCAAATATGAACTGCTCGGCCGCGACGCGTTGTTGTCGTTCGAATACGACACGGCGAAGTTCTCAGACATCGGCGGCATGAACCGGCTGCGTCACTGGCTGGAGGTGCGGAAACGATTCTTTTTCGAACAGGATCTGGCGCTCGATCCACCGCGCGGACTGTTGTTGATGGGCGTTCAGGGCTGCGGCAAAAGTCTCGCCGCGAAGGCCACTGCGGGCATTCTCGGCGTGCCGCTGCTGCGTCTCGATTTTGGTGTGCTCTACAACAAGTATTACGGCGAGACCGAACGCAATCTTCGCAAGGCACTCGAAATGGCGGAGGTGATGTCGCCATGCGTGCTCTGGATGGACGAGATCGAGAAGGGACTTGCGCCGGATGGAAACGATGACGGCCTTTCACGCCGTGTGCTGGGAACGTTGCTGACCTGGATGGCTGAGAAGCGGAAGGCGGTTTTTCTGGTGGCGACCGCGAACGACATTGCGCAGCTGCCGCCGGAGCTGGTGCGGAAAGGGCGCTTTGATGAAATCTTCTTCGTCGATCTTCCGAATGCAGAGAACCGGAACCGGATTCTCACGATTCATCTGCAAAAGCGGAATCTCAATTCGGAGAACTTCCAATTGGATGAATTGATTGCCGTGACCGACGGTTTTTCCGGATCGGAGATTGAGCAGGCGATTGTGTCCGCGATGTATGCCGCGCATGCCAATGGCCGCGAGGTGGAGCATTCCGATCTGCTGACGGAAATCCGACAGACGCGGCCGTTGTCTGTATTGATGTCCGAGCGTGTCGCTGAAATCCGCGAATGGGCATCAGCCCGGACGGTGCCGTGTGATTGATCGACGATCAAAAGAGTCCCGCTAACACACGCACCAAAATGCTCGCTCACTCAAAAGCGAAGCGCACGGGGGACCTCCTCTCCCCATCCCTCTCCTCCGGCTTCGCTCGGAAGAGAGGGAGATGCGGGCGCCACGGTTCGGCTGATGCTTCTTTCTTTAATTCCAGCGCGTGTGTTCGGTTGCACCCCGATCAACAGTTCTGGCGAATATCGGTTTCCGGCCCAGCGCGCATCCTTGAATCATGAAACATCTCCTCCTCCGGCTGTGCATTCTGCTGATTGCCGGGAGTCATGTGTTCGCTGCCCGTGCGGCGGAGACGAATCGCTTGAACGTGTTGTTCATCATTTCGGACGACCTGCGCGCGGAACTCGGTTCCTACGGCAGCAAACTGGTGAAAACGCCCAACCTCGACAAACTGGCTTCGAGCGGAGTGCGTTTCGATCGGGCTTACTGCCAGTTTCCACTTTGCAATCCGTCCCGCGCCTCGATGCTCACAGGACGCCAGCCGTCCACCACAGGAGTGATCGGGAACCGGATCGATTTTCGCGACCAACATCCTGATTTCGTGACGTTGCCGGAATTGTTCAAGCAGAACGGCTGGCTGTCGGTCCGCGCTGGAAAGATTTTTCATGGCGGTCTCGACGATCATCCTTCGTGGAGCGAAAACCCCGAGCCCCGTGTGAACTTCAATGAACCCGGCGCGCGTCTGGTGGATGAAGCTGAAGTGAAAGCCATCGCCCTGGCGTCCGGCACCAACTCCCTCGCCGAGCGTCGCGCGCAGCATTCCGATCGATGGGTGGTCCTGGACGGCGACGGCGAGTCGCACGGTGATTACAAAACCGCCACCCGCACCATTGAATTGCTGCGGCGTTTCAAGGAAAGCAAGGAACCGTTCTTCATCGGCTGCGGTTTTGTGAAACCGCACAGTCCGCCTGCTGCGCCGCAGAAATTCTACGATCTTTACGACGTTGAAAAAATCGAACTGCCGCCGGACTTCGCGCCGCGGCCGACCGTGCCGGAAGGTTTCCCACGCGCTGCCATTCGACCGAGAAATGCCGACCTGTTCATGGGACGCGACGCTTCGCCGGAGGAGGCGAAACAGATGATTCGCGCCTACGCAGCTTCGACTTCATGGATGGATTGGAACGTGGGGCGAGTGCTGGATGAACTCGACCGGCTCGGTCTTCGCACAAATACCCTGATCGTGTTCTGGGGCGATCACGGCTATCAGCTCGGCGAGAAAGGAAAATGGTCGAAAGCCGGATCGCTGTTCGAACAGGGAACGCGGCTGCCGCTGATCTTTGCGCTTCCGAACGACACGAAACCCAAAGTGGTTCGGGCGATCGTGCAATCGGTGGACATTTATCCGACTGTCGCTGAATTGTGCGGTTTGCAGGCGAAAGGA
Source organism: uncultured Verrucomicrobia subdivision 3 bacterium (assembly GCA_937890005.1). Taxonomy (GTDB): domain Bacteria; phylum Verrucomicrobiota; class Verrucomicrobiia; order Limisphaerales; family DASXHY01; genus DASXHY01. Next base: position 4,829 of record CALBZA010000033.1, read on the forward strand.
GTGGATGGACGCAGCTTCGCGTCGCTGCTTCGAAATCCGGAAGCGGAATGGAATCATCCTGCATTTTCCGTCTGGAGTGAAAATGGCCGGACGTTGCATGGCGTCGCGGTTCGGACGGATAAATATCGTTACGCAGAATTCTTCGAAGCCGGCGGTGGTGCGATGCTTTTCGACGAAGCCGCCGATCCACACGAAATGAAAAATCTCGCCGACGATCCGAAGCTCGAAGCCGTCCGCGCCGAGCACTCGAAGCTGATCAAGGAATACCTCAGCCGCTATCAGCGCTGAGCGTTGAATGCGGAGTTTTGAGTGTTGAGTTTTGGGTTTTGAGTTGTGACCAACGGCCAGGTAGGGCTTGCGCTGCCGCGCAGCCCCATAATTCCGCGCCGAAGGTGCGGTCCGAAAAACGCACAGCACCGCAAGAGAACAATCGCTCCTGCGGTGCTGCGCGAAACATCGATTAATCAAACCGCCGCGGCGACGGCATCACCCATTTCGCTGGTGCCGACCTTGCGGGCATTCGTCTCAGACGGATTGAAGATGTCACCGGTGCGATTTCCAGCCTGGATCGCCTTGCCAACCGCCTGTTCGATGGCGGCTGCGGCGTCGTTGAGCTTGAAGCTGTGGCGCAACATGAGCGCGCCCGAAAGAATCTGTGCGATCGGATTCGCAAGGTTTTTCCCGGCGATGTCCGGCGCCGTGCCACCCGCGGGTTCGTAGAAGCCGAAGGTTTTGTCTCCGCTCGTCGCCCCCAGGCTCGCACTGGGAAGCATTCCCAACGATCCCGCCAGTGCCGCAGCTTCATCGCTCAGGATGTCGCCGAACATGTTCTCGCAGAGCATCACGTCGAACTGTGTCGGACGCAGGAGAAGCTGCATCGCCGCATTGTCCACGAACATGTGTTCGAGTGTGACGTCGGGGAACTGTTTGCCGACCTTCGTCACCACGTCGCGCCAGAGAACGCCGTTCTCAAGCACGTTCGCCTTGTCGATGCTGGTCACCTTTTTGCGACGCAGCTGTGCCGCGCGAAACGCGACCTGCGCAATGCGTTCAATCTCCGGCGTCGTGTAAACCATCGTGTCGATTGCGCGCTGGCTGCCGCCGCCGATGTCCTCGGTTTTCTTCGGCTGACCGAAATACATGCCGCCGGTCAATTCGCGCACGACGAGAATGTCGATGCCGTCGCCCTGGCGTTCCGGCCTAAGCGGGCAGGCGTGTGCGAGCGCTTTTGGAAGCTGCACAGGCCGGAGATTGGCGAACAATCCGAACTCCTTGCGAATGCGCAGGAGCGCGGCGCGTTCCGGACGTTCCTCCTTGGGAATCGTCGGATCGCGATCGGGCAAACCGACGGAGCCGAACAGAATGGAGTCGGAATTTTTGCAGAGAGCGAGCGTGGCGTCGGGAAGCGCCTTGCCCGCGGCGTCGATTCCCGCCCAGCCGACCGGCGCCTCGGTGATTTCGAGTGTGAAGCCAAACTTCTTTTCGGCGGCGCGGAGCACTTTGATCGCTTCGCGCATCACTTCAGGTCCGATTCCATCTCCGGCAAGGGCGGCAATTTTGAAAGTCTTCATGAGCTTAATTCTGAAGGGCGTGTTCGATGCCCCGCAGGGAGCCGGGATGCTAATCTCTCGCCCGGGCCGTGCAACGGAATTTTAACTGCATTTGCGCTACAGGTGCGCAAATGCACATCCGCAAGAAGATCAAGATGCGTAACGCTCGTATCTCCCTCTCTTCCGAGCGAATGGTCGGAGGAGAGGGATGGGAAGAGATTTCCCCAAATAGAATTTCGGGCTTTGAACCTCTCAACCGGGTCGCGGGGAGGACTCGCTTTACCCGACCGATTTTCAACCGGAGCGGCAGCTCCGCCCCACCAACAATAGGTAGGGCAAAGTTGCTGCTTTGCCCCATATTTCCGCACCGAATGGTGCGTTCTGTTCATCAACGACATCGCACCACGAAATATTTCCTCGGCCGCAAGCGAATGCCAACCCCCGCTTTGCTTGCGGGCGAAGGAACATTTTCATGCTGCGGGTGTTGTGTTGCACCAGCCGTGGAATCATCTCTTTGGCGCCGGAGCGCGGAGCATCGCTCCGCGCGATAATCTGAGGAAACTTGCGGAGCAATGCTCCGCGCCCCGGAGGTTTTTGATTGGATTCACCATCTCCCGACTTACCGCGTCCGGCGGCAAGCTGTTGAAACAGCTCGCTCCCATCTCGTCCGACATCACCGCGCTGAAGCACGGTGCCAATGAGAGTCTGAACACGTTTGCCCCGTTTGAATCCGTGCATCCCTTGACATCAACCTGCCCATCCCGAACACTGGCCGCCTTATGGCCGAGCCCAAAGAGAACCAGCTCATGGAAAAAATTGTGTCGCTGTGCAAACGCCGCGGCTTTGTTTATCAATCTTCCGAAATCTACGGCGGCATCAACGGCTTCTGGGATTACGGTCCGCTCGGCGCCGAGCTCAAACGCAATGTGAAGGAACTCTGGTGGAATTCCATGACCCGCCAGCGCGAGGATGTCGTCGGACTCGAAGCCACCATCATCATGTCGCCGGCGATCTGGAAGGCGAGCGGCCACGTGGACACGTTCAGCGATCCAATGTGCGACTGCAAAAAGTGCAAGAAACGTTTCCGCGCGGATCAGCTTTGCGAAGATCAGGGGCTGAAGCTTGAGAAAACGCCTGAAGGCAAATTCGCTCTCGCCGCCGGCACCAAGTGCACCAGCTGCGGATCCACTGATCTGACCGAGCCGCGTCCGTTCAACCTGATGTTCAAAACCTACGTCGGTCCCGTTGAAAGCGAGGATAACGTGGCTTATCTGCGGCCGGAAACGGCACAGGCGATTTTCGCGCAGTTCAAGAACGTGCTGGAGACGTCACGTCAGAAAGTGCCGTTCGGCATTGCGCAGATCGGAAAAGCGTTTCGCAACGAAGTCACACCGCGCAATTACACCTTCCGTTCGCGCGAGTTCGAGCAGATGGAACTGGAATTTTTCATCAAGCCGGATGAAGCGATCGAAGCAATTCACGGCAGCGTGGCGACGGTTCCTGAGACCGGCCATCCGGGCGAGCCGCAACCGAACTGGGGCTGGCAGGCGTGGCATCGTTATTGGGTCGAGGAACGCGTCCGCTTTTACGAAAACATCGGTCTCTCGCGGGAGACGCTGGGATTCCACGTGCAGACCGCGGATGAACTGGCGCACTACGCCCGCGCGACGGTGGACATTCTGTTCAAGTTCCCGTTCAGCAAACGCGACGAAAAGGGCGAGATGAAGGGCGAAGAACTGGAGGGCATTGCCGCGCGCAGCGATTTCGACCTCAGCCAGCACGAGCGTTTCTCCGGCAAGCCGATGGGCATCTTTGACGAGGAACTGCGCGGTGCCTGGGCGAAGCTTTCGAAGGAGAAGCAGGATGAACTTTGGAAACGTTATTACGAAAGCCGGAAGCGTTACCTGGAGAAATCGGGTGTCCCGGCTGAACAGGCGTCGAAGGATGCGACCGAAGACGCGAACGGTCTGGCCAAGGGCCAGTATATTCCGCACGTGATTGAACCATCGGCGGGTGTGGATCGTCTGATTCTCGGATTGATCACGAACGCCTACACCGAGGTGACGAAAACCGATGACAAGGGCAAATCGGAAACGCTCGTGGTCATGAAGTTTCATCCGCGCGTGGCGCCGATCAAGGTGGGCGTGCTGCCGCTGTTGAAGAACAAGCCGGAGCTGGTCAAGAAAGCCGAGGAGGTTCGCGACCTGCTGCGTCCGTGGATGAATGTGTTTTACGACGATGGCGGTTCAATCGGACGTCGTTATGCCCGTCAGGACGAAGCCGGCACGCCGTTTTGTGTGACGATTGACTTCGACACGCTGGGTGAGAAACCGGAGTTGAAGGACACCGTGACCATTCGGCATCGTGACGACGGCAAGCAGGAGCGGCTGGCGATCGGGGAGCTGTTGAACTGGCTGCTCGCGCGAATACGCTGATTTCGTGAACCGTCAATCCTCAACGTTCAACGCCGCGGACCGGGCCCAACTGGAAACCCGCGTCCTGAAATATTCCCTCGCCGCGCAGCGAAGCGCGGGGAGAGGAGGATGCGGGCAGGCGGACGTTGCGCGTTGTGTGTTTGAACAGCTATGACTCGGCAGGCGCGAATCTCATACGCGATCATGGTGGTCTTGCTCGTGTTGATCGGGTGGTTTCACCTGGGAACGCTCGTGCTCACGGCGGTGTTCGGCTATTTCGCGCTTGAACAGTTCAGCCTCGGACGCAGCAAGGTTCTGGCGGTGATCGTCTATTTCCTCACGGTCGCGGCGACTGCCTACGGGTTGTTCTTCTTTTCCAAGCAGGCCTACCTGACTCTGCCTGCGATCGCGGAAGAATCGATTCCGCGCATCGTGGACTATGCTGAGAGCAAGAACATTGAGCTTCCCTTCACCGACTATGCGAGCCTCAAAACGGTGGCTCTGAAGGAAGTTCGTGAACGTTTTGCGAATCTGGGACGTTATGCGCGCGACGCGGTTTTTCAGATCGTCCTCCTGATCATCGGACTGGTCGTCGCGGTGAGCCTGTTTTTGAACCAGCGCTGGGGCGCGGATGACGATCACGCCACGCGAGGGAGCCTTTATTCAACGGTCGTTCAGGAACTCGTGCTGCGGTTTGAGACGTTTTACGCGAGCTTCGCGCGCGTGATCGGCGCGCAAATCATCATCTCCGCAGTGAACACAGCGCTGACGAGCATTTTCCTCATCTACAACGGATTTCCTTACGTGATGGTGATCATCGTCCTGACGTTCCTTTGCGGACTGCTGCCGATCATCGGCAACATCATGAGCAACACGCTGATCGTTGGTGTCGGGTTCACGTTGTCGCCAAAGATGGCGCTCGTTTCATTGATCTTCCTCGTGGTGATTCACAAGCTCGAGTATTTCCTGAACAGCAAGATCATCGGCAACCGGATCAAGACGCCGATGTGGCTGACGCTGATCGGCATTGTGATTGGTGAGAAACTGATGGGCATTCCGGGAATGATTCTCGCGCCGGTGGTGCTGCATTACATCAAGGTGGAAGCATCGCGGAACAAGCTGGCTGAGCAGAATCGGGAAGCGGCACCGGCGGTGGCCGCGAAATGAGCGGCACCGGCAGTTCTCTTTCAGAAAGCGGTTCTTCGAAGAAAAGGAAGCGCGCGCCGACGCTTTACCTGATCATTCTCTTCAAACTGGTGAAAGGAACCCTGCTGCTGTTGCTGGCGCTTGGCGTTTACAAAATTTCAGACACGAACCTCCCGGAACAATTCCGCCGGACGCTGGAATTCCTTCATCTGGATCCGGAGAAGAAATTCCTTTCCGACCTGGCCGTGAAGATTGGCGGATTGAGCCAGTCCAACGTGGTCTGGTTCGCGCGTGGAACCGGGCTCTACAGTGTGTTCTCGCTGGTTGAAGGGAGCGGCTTGCTCTTGCGTGTTTCGTGGGCCGGCTGGCTGGCGATCGGCGAATCGGCGTTCTTCATTCCGATTGAATTGTATGAAATCGTGGAGCGCGGGTTTTCATGGGTGATCCTTACGATCCTCCTGCTGAACCTGGTGATCGTCTGGTATCTGCTCCAGAATCGAAACCGGCTTTTCCGCCATTAAACAAAACGGGCAGAGTGGTTGCTCCGCCCGTTCGTGATTCGATGCTGTTTTTTCTCAGACGATCCAGCCTGCACGATTCTCGCGCTTCACGAACTGGGCCGCTTCCGGAACGTTCTTCGCACGCATGTTCGGTCCGTCCCATTGGAGCGGTTTTCCGACGCGCAGTGCGATGCAGCCGAGCAGCATGATCTCGGTAAGGTAGGCGGCGATCTCAAAGCGCGAGTAGCACATCTCGGGTTTGTTATCGCGAATCGCCTGCAGCCATTCCCGATGATGACGCGCATCGGCGTCGCCCTGGAACGGATTGCGCGGCAGTGTTTCCGGGATCGGCTCCACGGCGGGATGGCGGCGATAAAAAGTAAACTTCTCCTCGTCGTTCAACTTGATGAAGAACTGCGTGCCGTAGTCGTCGGGAGAAAAGATCTTTCCGTTGTCGCCAATGATCAGGCAGCCGCTTCCGGGAACTTCGCCACGGAACGTTTCGACATCGGCGGTGATTTCTTTTGAAGGCTTGTTGCTGCCGTCATGACCGCCGCGTCCATTCGGATCGGGTTTGCCGCCGTCGTACCACCAGAACTTCAGCGGAGGCATCGCGCCGGGGCCGCTGCCAGCCGGTTTTGCAATCAAAGCCTGCGCGCCTTTCTCAAAGCGCTGCGTCACGCCCCCACGCGCCGGGAATTCAAAACGAATTCGCGAGGCGAGCGGATAGGTTTCGCCATTGGTCGATCCGATTTCTGCATCGATGATAGACGGAAAGCCGAGCTTCAACGCGCGGAACGGCATGTTGACTGTGTGACACGCCATGTCGCCGAGTGCGCCAGTTCCGAAATCGAGCCAGCCGCGCCAGTTCCAGCTGTGATAAACGCCTTTCTTATAGGGGCGCATCGGAGCCGGGCCGATCCACTGATTCCAGTCGAGACCTTCCGGAATCGGATCGCTGCCTTCAGGCCGATTGATTCCCTGTGGCCAGAAGGGGCGGTTGCTCCAGACATGAACTTCGCGAACCGGACCGATCACGCCTGCCTGGATGACTTCGACGGCGCGACGCAATCCGTCCTCGGCACTGCCCTGATTTCCCATCTGGGAAATGACTTTGTGTTCGCGCACGAGATCGCGCAGGCGTCGGGCTTCAAAGATCGTTTGAGTAAGCGGTTTCTGGCAGTAAATGTGTTTGCCACGTTGAATGGCCGCGGACGCTGCCACGGCGTGGAAATGGTCTGGCGTCGAAACGATCACGGCGTCGATCGACTTGTCCATCTCGTCGAGCATCTTTCGGAAGTCGTAATAGAACTTCGCGTTCGGATACTTCTGCAGCTGCTTGGCGCAGATGTTTTTGTCCGCATCACACAGCGCGACGATATTTTCGCTCGCGCAGAGATTGGTGTCGCTTTCGCCTTTGCCCGCGGCGCCGATCGTCGCGATGTTGATTTTGCTGTTCAGGTTCTGTCCCCGGAGCAGCGCGGGAACGCCGAACGTGACGGCTGTTGCGGCGGTGGCAGTGGTTTTGAGGAAGTGTCGCCGGTTGTGGCGCGTGAAGGATTTCGGTTCCATAATCAGTTCATTCTACAGTTCGGACGATCCGCTTTGGTGTCCTTAGTTCTCATGAGGGCACGGGTCAAGTTTTCCGTTTGGCAGACGGGTAACGGCATGACAAGGTTCAACGTCTTCTGATCCAGGTTGCATGAATATAAAAACGATTCTCCTGCTCGCAGCACTGACCGGCATGACCGGCCTCCACAATCTTTCAGCGAATCCGATTCCGGCGGATTGCCGCGTCGGGGAATTTGCGGTCGGCTGCCAGGCATGGACGTTCAACCGGTTTTCTGTATTCGAAGCAATTGAAAAAACCGCCGCTGCGGGCGGAAAAATCATCGAACTCTATCCCGGACAACGTCTCAGTCCGGACCAGCCGGACGTGAAATTCGATCACAATGCGACCGACGACATGATTGCGAAGGTGAAGGCGAAACTCGACGCCGCCGGTGTGAAAGCGGTGAATTATGGCGTCGTCGGCATCCCGCGCGACGAAGCGGGCGCGAGAAAGGTCTTCGAACTGGCGAAAAAGCTCGGCCTTTACGCAGTGACCACCGAATCGGTCGATGCCATGGACACGATCGAAAAGCTTGTGAAGGAATACGACATCCGCGTCGGCATTCACAATCATCCAAGGCGCGCCAACGATCCCGGCTACAAGGTCTGGGATCCGGAATACGTTCTCAGCGTCGTGAAGAATCGGGATGCGCGCATCGGCGCGGCGGCGGACACGGGGCATTGGGTCCGGTCCGGATTGGATCCGGTGAAATGCATCAAGGTGCTGGAGGGCCGGATTGTGAGTTCGCATTTGAAGGATTTGAACGTGAAAGGCACGGAAGGACACGATGTCCCCTACGGCACCGGCGTGTCGAACATCCGCGGCATTCTCGATGAACTGAAGCGGCAGAAGTTCGTCGGCAACATTTCCGTCGAATTCGAACACAATTGGGAAAACAATGTGCCCGAGGTTGCGCAATGCATCGGGTTTGTCCGCGGATACGGACAATGATTTTCCATGTGAACTGAATAGACATCCGCGTCTTCGCGTCCTTCATTAGTCGAAAACCTCCGGGTGAACGGCTCGTCAGCGGTTGCAAAATGAAGTGGCGGGCTGCTAGAGTTGCGGAGATTTGGCGGCAGTGCCGCGGCGCAACTGATCAGAAAAAGCTCATGAAAGAATCCAAGAACGACTCCTGTTGCAGTTCGATCGAAAACACGCTCGCATTCCTGCTATTGCGCCTCTGGCTTGCCACGAGGGCCATTGTCACCGGCATTGAAAAGTTTGGCAGCTTCAAGGTGGTGGAAAAACCGGGCCCTGAAGCGGACACATTCATCGAGGTGAAGGAGAAATTCTATGCTCTGACGAACTACGCGGCGATTCCGCCGTCGCTCAAGGACAAGTTCGCCCAGGAACCGCTGCTTCCCACCGCGGCCACCACCCCGTTTTACGCCAGCCTCGGATGGCTGTTGATCCTCCTGGGTGTGATGCTGCTCCTGGGCATCGGCACGCGCATTTCACTTTTCCTGCAGGGACTGCTTTATACCGGGCTGACCGTGGGGTTGATCCTGATCAAGCAGGACGATGGCATCGCCTGGCTTGGAATTCATGTGGGCCTTGTGGCGCTTGCCCTCCTGCTCGTCAAACACAACCGTCTTAGCATTCTGAAAAAATGGTAGAGAATCTCATCACCCGGCGTGAATTCGTTCGGAACAGCGCGGCGGCCGGCGCCGGGCTGATGCTCGCCGGCGCACCGGCAATCGCACAGACGAAAAGTCCCTCCAACAAGATCAACGTCGCGCTGGTCGGCTGCGGACAGCAGGGCAACGTGCTGAAGGAATCGCTGCTCAAGATTCCGAACATTCAGCTCGTGGCAATCGTGGATGTCTGGGCCTACCCCCGCAACATCATGCAGCGGCGGTTGAAGGCCGAGGAGGTGGAGGTTCGTGCCTACGAAAATTACGAACAGCTCCTCGAAAAGGAAAAGGATCTCCAGGCGGTCATCGTTGCCACGCCGGATTTCTGGCATGCACCCGTCACGAACGCCTGTCTCAAGGCCGGGCTGCACGTTTACTGCGAGAAGATGATGGCGCACACCATCGACGCCGCCCGTTCCATGGTGCAGACCATGCGCGAGACCGGAAAACTTCTGCAGATTGGACATCAACGCCGCAGCAATCCCCGCTACATCTTCGCGCTCAACCGCCTCATCAAGGAGGCGCGCCTGTGCGGACGCCTCACCGCGGCAAATGCCCAGTGGAATCGCGCTGCTTCAAAGGATTTCGTGGTTCCCAAGGGCGCGAAGCCGCTCACGCCCGAGCAGCTGGCGCAATATGGCTTTGGCGACATGCACCAGTTCCTGAACTGGCGCTGGTTCAAAAATCTCGGAGGCGGTCCGCTTTCCGATCTTGGAGCGCACCAGATCGATATTTTCAACTGGTGGTTCGGACAGCTGCCCGTGTCAGTGATGGCCAGCGGCGGCGCGGATTATTACAAGAACCACGAGTGGTACGACAACGCGATGGTGATTTACGAATATGCGTTGCCGGAAGGAACCGCGCGCGCGTTCTATCAGGTCCATACGACCACCAGCGCCGGCGGCGGTTACTGGGAATATTTCATGGGCGACGAAGGCTCGCTCAAGATGTCGGAGAATCCGACGCTGACGACGATCTTCCGCGAGAAACATGCGCCGTCGTGGGATGAGCTGGTTCGGAAGAATTACCTGCGCGCCAAGCAGACGCCGCCGTCTGAGGCCGTGAAGGATGCGACGAAGGTCGATGTGCGTGAAACCGCGCAGCTCGATTCCTATGAAATCCCCATTTTCTTCAAGAAAGCCATTCACCAGCCGCACCTTGAGAACTTCTTCAATGCGATCCGGGGTGAAGCGAAGTTGAATTGCCCCGGTGACGAAGCGTTCGAGAGCGAGTATATCATTCACAAGGCGAATGAGGCGATCGCAGCCCGGCGCACGCTGGAGATCGATCACAAAGACGCCAAAGCGTGATTTGATTTGAAGAGACAACGCTGTTGCCCAGTCGAAACGATACGAACTATGAAGCTGAAACTGATTCTGTCCGCAATTTTGCCGCTGGCCATCGTGGCCAATGCGATCTCAGCCGAGGACAAAGTCCCGCTGAAAACTGAACTGCCCAAACCGCTGTTCGTCGGCACGCCCGTGCCGGTTCAACTGAAAAACCTCGAACCCGCACGCAAGGGCAAGCGACCCGATTTTCTGGTCCCTGCCGGAACGACAAACATCGCCCTCGGGAAACCGGTGACCTCCAGCGACAGTGAGCCGGTGATGGGCACGCTGGATCTCGTGACCGATGGAGACAAGGCGGGCGATGAAGGTTCGTGGGTCGAACTCGGACCGAACAAGCAATGGGTGCAGATCGACCTGGAAAAATCTTCTGAAATCTACGCGGTGCTCGTCTGGCACTATCATTCCCAGGCCCGCGTTTACAAGGATGTGGTCGTGCAGGTTTCCGACGATCCTGAGTTCAAGACCGGCGTTACCACGATCTTCAACGCCGACATCGACAACAATCTCGGCTTCGGCAGCGGCAAGGACCTTGCCTTCATGGAAAGCTACGAAGGCAAGCTGATCGATGCGAAGGGGGTGAAAGGCCGTTACGTCCGGCTCTACAGCAACGGCAACACAACCAACAAGCTCAACCACTACATCGAAGTCGAAGTGTTTGGGAAACCCGCCGCCTAAAGTTCGTTGGGCGGTTTTTGTCGCACTCGCCCTGCTCACGCTCCTCATCCGCCTGCCGCGGTTGGAGGAGCGGCCGATGCACACGGACGAGGCCGTTAATGGTTACATCACCGGCCAGCTTCTGGCCGGTGATTCGTTTCAATACGATCCGCAGGACCGGCATGGTCCGACGCTCTATCTCGCGACTGTTCCCGTCGTTCGTGCCTTTGGAGAAAAGTCACTGACACAACTGAACGAACGCACCGTTCGTCTCGTGCCGGTGATTTTCAGTGTCCTCGTCATCCTCCTTCTTGCGGCGGCAGCAAGTCAGATTGGTTTTGTCAGCTGTGTTGTGGCAGCGCTTCTCTTCGCTGTTGCCCCGCTGCCGGTCTATTACAGTCGCTATTTCATTCATGAAATGCTCTTCGTGGCCGGAACGCTCGGCTTTGCACTGAGCGGCTGGCGGACACTGGAACGCAAGTCGATTCGCGCGGCAATCGCAGCCGGTGCGTGCGCGGCCTGGATGCTGGCCTGCAAAGAAACCGCGCTGCTGCATTTCGCGGCGTTCGCCGTTCCTTTGATCTGGTGGATTTGGATTCGCCGCACCGATCTGACCCGGCGCAGTTCGCGATGGAATGCGCTGTGGAAACCGGCGTTGATCACAGCGGCGACCTTTCTCGTCGTGACGTTCGTGTTTTACACCTGGGGTGGAAAAAACTGGAGCGGGCCGATCGATCTGATCCGTTCGATTCCACGCTTTGCCCAGCGCGCAGGAGGTGAAGGTCATGAGAAGTCTGTTGCGTATTACTGGTCGTTGCTCATCGGAAATGGTCACGGAATGCTGATCATTGGCCTGGCGCTGCTGGCGTTCGTTGTTTCAATGCGATCGATTGCACGGCAGTTGTTTTCCGAACCCGCGATCACGGAGTTGAATCGCAAGCTGCCGTTGCAGCTCTGGTCACTCTATTCCGTCGCGATCCTCGTCATTTATTGCGTGATTCCCTACAAGAATCCCTGGCTGGCCCTGAACTTCTGGTTCGCCCTCGCGATTCTGGCCGGGACGGGATTTCAACTGTTGTGGCTTCGTTTCCCAAAAATGCTCTGGCGCTGCTGTCTCGCTGCAATTCTCGGCATTGGAATTTGGCGCGCTGGAGTTGAAACGCAGAAATGGGTGTTCGCGCGACCAGCGGACGATCGCAATCCCTACGCTTACGCGCATACCGTGGACGACGTTATTTCGCTTCCGGAAAAAATCCAGAAGCTCGCCGGGGCGAATGCGAATCCGTTCGTAGCCGTTGTAGCGGAGGATCCATGGCCACTGCCGTGGTATTTGCGAAAGTTTCAAAAGGTCGGTTTCTATCAGCCCTCGCAGTTTCCAACTGACGCCGATTTTTACATCACTTCACTGGAAGCAGCCGCACAAATGGAAACGCATCTTGAATCCTGGCGACCCGACTTTGTCGGCATCCGGCCGGAAGTGCTGATGCTTCTCTGGAAACGATCGCAGTGAAATGAGCGAGCCGGTTCATGTTTTCCGATACGAAGCCATGGCCACCTTTTTTCAGGTGCGCATTGCGGGCGAGGAACTGGACTACGCGGAACACGCGGCGCGAGCGGCCTTCGACCTTCTTGAACGCCTTGAGAATCTGCTCAGCCGGTTTCGTGAAAACAGCGAGATCAGCCAGATTCGGTCGATGGTGCCGGGCGAAACGCTTCGGCTCGCCGAACCGGCGTTTGCCTGCCTCGAGATTGCCAAACGAATGGAACATGCAACGAAAGGAGCGTTTTGCGTTTCGCCGCTGATGCGACAGAAACCCGGCGAACTTCCGCAGTGGTCACTGGACCGGTCCTGCATGTCGATTCGCTGCGAGGCGGGCGAATTAAATTTTGATCTCGGCGCAATCGGCAAAGGTTTCGCGCTGGATCGCATGGCTGAAGTGCTTCTGGAATGGAGCTGCCCATCGTTCCTGTTGATTTCCGGCGGAAGCAGCATCCTCGCAGGCGAACCGCCTCCGGGCGCGCCGGGATGGTCGAGTGGACTCGGTGACGACAACGCACCAAGACGTTTCTGGCTGAAACACTGTTCCCTAAGTGGATCGGGATTTTCCGTGAAAGGACATCACATCTTCGACCCGCGAACCGGTAAACCGGTGTCGATCCGGCCACGCGCCTGGGCGCTCACCGATTCGGCCGCGGAATCGGATGCACTTTCAACCGCCTGCATGATTCTCGACGAACCGGAGATCGAACAATGCACATCAGGCCGATCCGACTGGCTGGTAATGTTGCATGAGGACGGAAACTGGAAGCATTTCGGCGCACGCCTGCTGCCTCCCATCGATCCGGTGACCGCAGCGACTTGAAGACTCCTCTCCTGTTGGACTTCGAACGGCGGTTTGATTCGATCATCGAAACCCACGCATCCCGTCATTCGCCGTCGTCGTTGAACTCGCTGCCCTGGCTGGTGCTTTCTTTTTCAAGTGCGCCTCGTGTGCCGGGAACTTTCGTGTTTCCAGGCAGCTCGCGGCTCAGGCTCGTTTCCCGATTCGTTTCGCGATTTCCATGACGCGCGGAATCGACCTCGCTGGCGCGTCGCTGAGGTTTCGCTTTTGAATTGGTGTCGGATCGCGGTTTCATAATCCAATTTTCCCCGAATACAGCCGCTGAACACGGAGGCGTAACCCCACCGTGATGAGTCGCAGGACAGCTTTTTTCTTTTTCGGGCGAGACGATCCGTGTTCATTGAGCGGCAATGAAAGCTGTAATTCTGGCCGCCGGCAAAGGCACGCGCATGCGGGAACTGACGCAGGAAGTTCCCAAACCGATGCTCAAGGTTCAGGGCAAGCCAATTCTCGACCACATCATCGAAGGCATTCTGGCCACCGGTATTCGTGAGATTTTCATCGTGACGGGATGGCAGGCGGAAGTGATCGAAAACCATTTCGGTGACGGCTCGAAGTGGAATGCTCGCATCGCCTACGGACGGCAGATCGTTCAGGACGGCACGGGAAAGGCACCTGAACTCGCGAAGGAATTTCTCAGCGGCTCGTCGTTTCTGCTCACGTACGGCGACATTCTCGTGAAACCGGAGACGTATCAACAGATGATCCAGCGGTTTGGTGCAGGCCAGTTTTCAGGATTGATCACCGTGACGCGCGGGCAGGATGTCACGAAGGGTGGACTCAACTTCTTCGACGAAAACTTCTGTCTGAAACGGATCGTGGAAAAGCCGAGCGCGGAGCAGGTGGAACAGCTTCGCAACGAAGGCTGGCTGAAATCGAACGAACCCGTGTGGTACAACGCGGGCATTTACATTTTCAAATCAGCGCTTTTTGAAGAAACCGCCCGATTGCAGAAATCCCCGCGCGGCGAATACGAACTGACCGACGCCATCAATAACCTGTTGAAAAGCGGACACACGATCGCCGGATTGGAGATTCGGGGGCGCTGGGTCGATGTGCGTGATCCGGAAGTCCTCGCCAGCCTCCAATCTTGAATAGGAGGAAGAAGGACGGAGTAAGGAGTAAGGAGTAAAAAGACAGAAGTTTTCTTGCTGTATCAGCATCTCCGCGTCTCCGCGGTGAACTCTTGCTTCAACTGACAAATTTCGGCTCGTACACCGGCGCATTACCGTGCTTGCGCAGCAGTTCGACGAACTTCGCTATTCCGCGCTTTTCGTCATCGCCAAGATGGTAATGAATGTGCCAGCCGAGATAATCGCGACGGAAATCTTCCGTGTATTCCGTCCGGTTGCGAATGATGTGATCCAGCGTGTCCAGACCGAAAGCCTTCGCTTCGCGCAACTGGCGTCGCAGCTCTGAATTCTCGATTCCGCGCTGCAACGCCCAGACGGCATACACAAACGGCAGCTTCGTCATCTCATACCACGCGGTGCCGAGATCCCAGATCTGATACGGGAAATTTCCGGTGAAAACATCGAGCGCACTGTCGCCAATCAGCAGCGTGTAATCCGGCAGGTTCGGATAATCATAATTCGGAAGCGGTTTGAACTCCGGTTTCAATCCGCGTTCCGCGAGCAGCACGCGCAGCAGATTGACGCTCGTCAATGAGGCGGTGTCGCAGAACACCTCCTTCATTTCATCGATCGACTTGCGATGCACCAGCAGCACGCTTTGCACTTCGCCGAGCGACGCAATCGCCACGTTGTCGAGAATGTCATAGCGATCGTTGAACAAAACTTCCGTGATGCTGACAAGCGCGGCATCGAGTTCGTCACGACGAAGCATCTGCGCGAGTTTCGATGGAACGTCGAAAAGGACCTGATCCTCCAGTCCGCGTGTGAGCGGCACACCATTGAGAAAGCGGACGGAACCGACCTTGAATCCAGCGAGCGACTGTTCCAGTTCCACTTCGCGCCCGCGATTGGCGTTGATTTGATCCCGCTCCAGACGCCGCGCGATCTCCGCCGCCGATTCCGGCTGCGCCATGCGGAGCTTTGGAATTTCATCTGACATACAAGCGCAGGCTAGCGCAAAGCTGCCGCACGCGCAAAGACGCAACTGGTTCGAAGGTTGACAGTCGTCTGCAATCCTGTTTCGGTTGCCGCGCCACTCCGAGGTAAACACGGAACGATCTATGGGGAATCACTCAAGGCCGATAGGGCAGATGCATGTGTGGCCGGAACAACCGACAACACAGGACGACCATCTGCACATCGCAGCCCGACTGGAACTGGATGGCGTCGGCATCGGCAGGCTTACCTTCGAACTCCCCGCCGCCCGACGCGATGACATCACGCAGACCGCCGATCCGTTCCTGATTGGAAGCCTGTTTCTCGCGATGCGCAAGGCCACAAAGCTGCGAATCCATGGAACCGTGTCGCCATCGCTTCTGGCGAATCTGGATGAATTTCAATCTGCGTGGTCACGATGGATGCCCAATGAACTGCATCCCGTGGAGATCGAGAGCGATTTTGAAGCTGAGGAGAAACCTGCGGATTTTTCCGACGCCATCATGACGTTCTCGGGTGGTTTAGACTCCTGCTTTACTGCATGGCGGCATGCTCAGAACCGGTGCGGACGCAGGAGAAAAAACATCCGCACGGCGCTCATGGTTCATGGCTTCGACATCCCGATTGCCGAAACCGATGTCTTCCGTAACGCCGCGGAGAATTCCCGCAGAATTGTCGAAACGATCGGCATGGAACTCATTCCGATCGCCTGCAACTTTCGAAGCCTTGGTGACGATTGGGAAATGGCGCATGGAGCTGCATTGGCCGCATCGCTTCATCTGTTTCGAAAAAGATTCTCGTGTGGAGTGATTGCAGGCTCGCATGCTTACGATGCACTTCGGTTTCCGTGGGGATCGAATCCACTCACCGATCCAATGCTCTCGTCCACGAACTTTCCAATCGTTTATGACGCCGCGGAGTTCAGTCGAAGAGAGAAGGCGCGGGAAGTCGCGGAATGGAGCGCCGCCATGGAACGGATGCGTGTCTGCTGGGAAGGCGAGCAGAAGGATCGGAATTGCGGACGATGCGTTCGTTGCGTCGGCACCGCGATCTGCTTTGCAATCGAAGGGAAACCGCTCCCGGCCAGCCTTCCAGTCGGACAGCTCGATCTGGCCGTGCAAGGATTGTTCGCCACGCGCATCAAACCTGTCACCGTCACTCGACTTGCGGAGCTCGCTGAAGCGGCACGCAGTGCGGGCATCCGGGATTCATGGGTTGAAACGTTGGAAAACTGTGTCCGAATGCAGCGCGGCCGGGCAAATCGTCCGCTGGCAAAAGCCAGAAACGCACTTCGCAAAGGAATGCAACTGCTGCGCTCATCCGCCGTATGAATCACGCCTCTGAAATGCACGCTTCACAATGTGTGGGAACTTTGCCCGCCAGCACCGCATCGTTTCCCGGAACCGAGTTGTACCGGCAGCTCGACGACGACATCAATCAGGTGCTGAATGCGGACATCGGTTTCACGGCTCTGATTCGTCCGGATGTTTACCCGATGGATGATGCGACCGTGGACGGATATCGAACGCGCTACCGACTCATCAAAACGTTCCAGGAACGAACGCTTGAAATTTTCAAGGCAAGCCTGAACGGAGACTGCGATCCAGAGATCGCGGCCAGTGTGCTCGGCGATGTGCCCGCACATCTTGGCACGGATTATCATCGTCAACTCACGAAACGGCAGCATCTCACGCCGGTGTTCTTCCGGACCGACGAACCGGTTCCCGGAAAAGTATCTGAAATTCAGTGTCCGGGTTCCGGGTGGTGCGTGGTTGAAGAGATTCAAACGCTTTACCGGAACAACCCGGAAGTTTTCGGCAGAAGCCGGCATTTTCCGCCCTCGCTGGCTGCGGAATTTTCATCAACGCTGCGGAAGCATCTCAAAACGGAACCGGTGGTGCATCATCTCACCGACAACGCCTCACGACCGCATGGGATGCGTTACTTCATCCAGCAAACGCGCCGCCACGGAATCCGCTATTTCGGTTACGACAGGAACATTGAACCGAAGCACTGCAACTTCGTCCGGAGCCATGACTTCATCACGTTGCCTCACCACAACTTCTTCGCAGAACGAATGACGGCATGCGAAGCGGGCGAACTTCACTTCGACCTTCCGCCGTCAGTGTTGTTTGACGGAAAGATCATTCTCGCCTGGCCGTTCTGGCGCAAGACCCGCGAATTCTACACCGACGAATTCCGCACCCTGTTTCCGTTTACAGATGTCATCAGCGACGACGGATTCGAAGTGGCGCCCGGAGAGAAAATGACGCTCGAAGCCTTCGCGGGACTAAACCGGAGCAAACGGAATTGTTTCATCAAATACGCGGGCAGCGACATCGGCATCAATTGGGGCAGCAAGTCAGTTTATCTGGCGAGCCATTTAAGCCGGCCGCAGATTGATTCCCTTGCGAAGCGCATTCAGGAGGACAACCGACGCGGTCGGCTCTGGATCGTCCAGGAGGCATTGGCACATTGCGAACCTGTGCGGTTCGTATGCCGGAACGGCGATCTTGCGGAGACCGATGCCCATTCGAAGTTCAGCGGCTTCTATGGTCCGGACGGGCTGATGTCGATCCTCGTCATGCAAAAATCCGCGCCCAAGGTGCATGGCAGCGGCGAAACGGTGATGAGTGTGGTTTTCTGAAAATCGAAGACTCGTCATCGACGCGGGTTTGGATTGTAGAGACAGAGGCGGCGGCGTTCAGGGAATGAAGGTCACCACAATCTGGAGGTTGCGTGGACTCGAGTTATCGATTTGGCAGCGCACGCATTCGCACCCCGAGTTCCTCCACCACACTGAAATGCCCCAATCAGTCATCACGCGAGGCAAGCACTGCGCTCACCTTTGCAGCGACTGCGGCTGATGAGTGTTGTGGAATCCAACCACCCGTCCCCAGCTTTCCCTAAGGCAGGCGCGATTGGCACACTGCGCGCCACTTCCTGAATTGCGGAAATCTTTTATTGAGCGGCGATGTGTCTGATGCAATTATTGCCCGCCTTTTTTATGCGTTGGCTTTTGAACCTGCTGAAAAGTCTGTTTGCGCCGCGGCCGAAGAAAACGGATCGCGCGCAGCTGCTCGGCATGTATCTCGGCGAGAGCAATCACACCGGTCGTCGCAAGCCGAATCGCGACCGCGCCTGACGGTTTGAAAGGCGCCTGTTTTCAGTCAGAAATGTCGCGCAATTCGAGTTCGGGCCATGCGCTTGACCTCTCGTTATCCCTCCAGTAGGTTGCGCACCAGAGAATAAATCTATGCAAAATTTCCTAGTGCCAATGGTCGTGGAGCAAACGGGCCGCGGCGAACGCGGTTATGACATTTACTCGCGGCTGCTGGTTGATCGAATTGTTTTTCTGGGAACTCCGGTGGATGACATGGTCGCGAATCTGATCATCGCGCAGCTGCTGTTTCTCCAGATGACGGATCCCAAAAAGGACATTCATCTTTACATCAATTCTCCCGGCGGCAGTGTGACGGCCGGTCTGGCCATTTACGACACGATGCAGTTCCTCACCTGCGACGTGAACACCTATTGCATCGGCCAGGCGGCGAGCATGGGTGCGGTGCTCCTTTGTGGCGGCACCAAGGGCAAGCGTTTCGCCCTGCCGAATTCGAATATCATGATCCATCAGGTGCTCGGTGGAGCGGAAGGGCCTGCCAGCGACGTGGAAATCCGCGTCAAATACATGCTGAAACTCAAGCAGCGCCTGAATGGAATCATCTCCAAGCATACCGGCAAATCGGTGGAGCAGGTGGAGAAGGATTGCGATCGCGACAACTTCATGAGCGCCGAAGAAGCGAAGGCCTACGGGCTCGTCGATGAAGTCGTCCAATCGCGAAAAGAAATTCCAGGCCTCGCCGAGCGCGCCACCAGCCTGATCGACAAGAAAGAATAAGACTCACGTGGCTCGTCCCACCAACATCACGCTGTGCAGCTTCTGCGGGAAGTCGCACTCCGAAGTCAAAAAGCTGATCGCCGGCCCGGGCGTTTACATCTGCGACAACTGCGTTGTCCTGTGCAAGAACGTCCTGGACAAGGAATTCTCCGCGCAGACGAAAAAGCAGAAGGCGCGCGTGAACGTTCCGAAACCTGCCGAGATCAAGCGGCAGCTGGACAAGTTCATCATCGGCCAGGAACACGCGAAGAAAACTCTCTCCGTCGCGGTTCACAATCACTACAAGCGCATCCTGCAGGAACCGGCTGCTCCCGCGTCCGAAGAGGAATCCGGCAAGGAAGGAAGCCCGGTCGCAACGCCCGCGCCTCAGGGGCCGAATGCGGACGTTGAAATCGAGAAGAGCAACATCCTCATGATCGGGCCGACCGGTTCAGGCAAAACGTTGCTTGCCCGCACGCTTGCGAAGATTCTCGACGTTCCGTTTGCGATTGCCGATGCCACGACGCTGACCGAAGCCGGTTACGTGGGCGAAGATGTTGAGAACATCATTCTGCGGCTGCTTCAGAATGCGGATTACGACGTGAAGCGCGCCCAGCGTGGAATTGTTTACATCGACGAGATCGACAAGATCGCGCGCAAGACGGAGAACGTTTCGATCACGCGCGATGTTTCCGGCGAAGGCGTTCAGCAGGCCCTTCTCAAGATTCTTGAAGGAACCACCTGCAACGTTCCGCCCCAGGGCGGGCGAAAGCATCCGCAGCAGGAGTACATCCGAGTCAACACGTCGGACATCCTGTTCATTTGCGGCGGCGCCTTTGTTGGAATCGAACGGATCATCCAGCGCCGCCTCGGCAACAATGTCATGGGCTTCCGTGCGGCTGAGGATGGTTACAAGACGGCCACGATCAACCGTCAGGAAATCCTTCAATACGTTGAGCCGGAAGATTTGTTGAGCTTTGGATTCATTCCCGAATTCATTGGCCGTCTGCCGATGGTGACCGTGCTGGGCGAACTTACGGAAGAACAGCTGGTTTCAATTCTCACTGAAACCAGAAACGCCTTGACGAAGCAGTATGCAAAACTGATGGCGATGGAAGGCGTCGAACTGGAGTTCACTCCGGACGCCCTTCGCGAACTGGCCGCCCGGGCCATCCGGAAGGGCACCGGCGCGCGCGCGCTGCGCAGTCTGCTGGAGAAACTGATGCTCGACGTGATGTACGATGTTCCGAGCAGCGACGACATCACGCATGTGAAGATTACCCAGAGCGTGGTGAAGGGTGAAGGCAAGCCGCTGCTTCGCCGCAAGGCCGACAAGGCTGCCGCCTGATTTTCCTCCCAGGCACTTTCGAATTTCATTTGCCGCCGGGTGAGTATTTACTCGGCCTTGATGAAGCTCCTCTTTTCCGAACAGAAATCGGACTACGACAACTACCAGTTTCCCTACGCCATCTGGGCTTTGCCGGAATCAGGAGAAACTCCGGCTGATATTTTCAACGCCGGATTTCTGCCCTCATCGCGCAATCTCGACCGGTTTTATCTCTGCCGGCAGATCCGGGTGAACCTGGGCAAGTTCAAGCTGTCCTCTGAAAACAGGCGGATCATCCGGAAAGGTGAGGGAATTTCCGTCTCGCTGATTCCGCGCGAGAAGTACGATTACACGGACGAACGCCGCCGGTTCTTCAAAACGTATGCCGACATCAAGTTCGGCAAGGATGTCATGAGCTACGAGCGGCTCGATTCCCTCTTCAACTCGCCCATCATTTCACATCTGCTCGTTTTCACCGACACGAAGAGCGGGGCGGAGGTTGGAGTTGCGACGTTGTATGTCGAAGGACGTGACCTTGCGTATTACTACTACGCATTCTACGACCTCAACTACTATGCGAGAAATCTGGGGATGTTCATGATGACGTCGGCGGTTGCGTTGTTCGGCGAACGCGGATTCAAGCATTTGTACCTGGGCACCTGCTATTCCCAGACGGCGCTTTACAAGACCCAGTTTGCCGGCGCCGAGTTCTTCACCGGATTCCGCTGGTCCGATGATCTTGCCGAATTGAAGTTCATTTTGAAGCGGGACAGAAAATCATCGTCACAACACCTGCTCGAAATGGAGGATTACCGCGAGGAATTTTACAAGGGCGACCTGGATCGCATCGCCGCAACCAGCGCTTTTCGGGTGAAGCTCGGCTGACACCGGAAAGTGCCTTGCCGGCCTTTGCAGCTTTTTCCATCAAAGCGATCGTTTCAAAACCGCGGATCTGTTCGCACGGTATTGGATGCTGATCCGCCAATGCGGCTGGTGGAAGAAGAGAACAGGCACTCGAACGGGAGGCGTCCTCGTGGACGAACACGAGTCTCCAATGACATGCAGGGTTCGCTTCGCGGGAATTCTCTTCACGAAAGGTTCTTCAGCATCAGTCGGGCCGCGCGTAGATGCGCTGAAAACAATGGGATTTTGAAAAGCGTTCAATTCGAAGCGCGTGAGTCTCGCGCACAGGCGGGCGGTTTTCGCGCCTGAAGGATTTCAAACGTCCAAACGGATTGAAGCCGGGTCTGTTCAACCCATAAGGATTGTCTTAGGGTTTCGCAAGATGACGTCCGAAGCGGAATTGCTTGCGCGCTGCCGCAATGGCGAGGCCGAGGCGTGGGATGAGCTGTTCGATCTTCATTACGCCGCGACGGCCCGGTTTGTGTTTCAGCTCGGATCGGACTTCACGCAGGAGGATGCCGAGGAGATTTGCCAGGAAGTTTTTCTGTCGGTGATCCGAAACCTGAATTCCTTTCACGGCGAGAGCCAGTTCCAGACGTGGCTCTTCCGGATTGCGACCAACAAGGCGCGCGATTTCCGCGAACGCCGGAATGCGGCCAAGCGTGGCGGGGGCAAAACAGCCGTGTCGCTGCAGGCAGAAGATTCGGAATCCGGTCTTACGCTCGACCTTGCGGCATCATCACCTTTGCCTGATGAATCGTTGATGAACTCGGAACAGTTCACGTTGCTCGGCGCGGCGCTGGATCAGCTCGGCGAACCTTGTCGCGAGATCATCGAACTTCGGTACTACGGCGATCTCAGCTATGAAGAGTTGAGCGCCGCATTGAAACTGAATGTGAAGACCGTAAGTTCACGGCTCAGCAAGTGTCTCGACAGACTGGAAGTCATCGCGTCGAAAATATTTTCCGGGGAGAACCGGGGCGTTTTTCCGTCCAATCCATAGCAGATCATGTCATCCGATCGAAACATCGAGAAACTGTTGCGTGCCTTGCGAAAGCGGCGCGCGGATGCGCATGAACGGATGGACCTGCATCCGGCGAACCGGCGACTTCTCCATGCCGAGGTGAGGAAAGTGCATGCGGCGCCCAGGCAATCTCGGCCTGCGCGCTGGGTTTATTGGGTTGCCCCGGTGTTTGGAATGCTTGTCGTAATGGCGTTGCTCGGAGCACTGATTCTTCCGAGATTTTCAAACACGAAGCACCAAACTGAAATGGCTCTTTCATCAGAAAAGGAACGTAAAGACATGGAGCCAGTCGCGTCGGCGTCATCCGCGTTGAGCGCGCCAACCGAAAACATGGGCGATATCGATCGTTTCGCAGGCCGGGATGTTTCACCCAGTTCACCGGCGATCGCAGATGAAGAGCGGGCGCCACAACAGACGGGGCAGTCGGAGGGATACGTCGTTGGCGATGATCAGCAAGAGCTTTCCACCTTCGCGAAAAACAAACCACACGCGGAGACTGACAAACAGGCGGCATCTGGTGTTCTTCCCTCGCACGAGGCTTTCCTCATGGTCGGACGCTCACTGCCAGAGGTATTGGAGGTTTCCGGGCCGGCTTTGATGTTTTTTCAAAGGGTGTCGAGTGACGCGAACAAAGAGAGCGCCGAGCCTGCGATTCTTTTCAGATTCGAACTGCGTCAAACTGCGTCCAACCTGCTGGTGATTGATGGCGATGGGTCAATATACGCTTCCAGGGAAGTGGGGAAAACCGAAATGCTCGCCGGTGGAAGGAGCGCCCGTCGCGAGTCATTTGTTAATAGGTCAGAGGCAACTTCTGCGGGCGACCGGATTGAGCTTCTTTCTTTTGAAGTTTCGGGAACGAATCGGACGTTGAGTCAACCGGTTGTTTTCAATGGAACTCTGTTTTCATCTTCGAATTCCCTGACCCGATTTGGAGGCGGCACCGGAACGACGGTTGCGAATGTTAGCGGGACGGCAGTGGTGGGAAGCAGTGTGCTTTCGGTGGAGGCGATCCAGTTTCAGACGAATGGGACGTTTCCAAACACGAATAAGTGAGCGTCACTCGCAGCATGAGCGACCGTGAAAGCTGCCGAGGGGCCCTTGCCGGGGAAGTTTACGGATGGTAGTTTCACCCACCTATTTTGCGATTTCGGAAACAATAATTATGAAAACGACCTCTCTTCTGTTACTCGCGACAGCCCTCACCGCAAGTGTTGCCAACGCTGCGGACATCACTGGCACCGTTAAGCTGAGCGGCACTCCTCCAGAGGAACGGCCGATCAAGCCGCTCAAAGACGATGTCGCCTGCGGCAAGCTCGTCTCTGAGGTTCCCACCACGAAATTCTATGTGACCGGTCCGAACAAGGAACTCGCGGACGTCGTCGTGATGCTGAAGGGAGTGACTGGAAAATCGACTGGTGCTTCGGCCAAGCCCGCGGTGCTTGACCAGAAAGGCTGCCTGTACGTCCCGCAGATTCTCGCGATCCAGACCGGCCAGAAGCTGGTGGTGAAGAATTCGGATCCGGCGTTGCACAACGTTCACGCCAATCCGACTGCGGACAAGAACTCTTCTGCAAACGCCGGCAAGTTGAACAGAGCCCAGATGGCCGGAGGCCCGGACCTCGACTTCACCTTTCCTGCTGCGGAGAACTTTCTGAAGTTCCAGTGCGATGTGCATCCGTGGATGTTTGCGTGGGTGACTGTCGTGGACAGCCCATATTTCGCTGTGACTGACAAGGACGGCAAGTTCACGATCAAGGACGTTCCGCCTGGCAAATACACGGTGACGGCACTGCATCGCAAAGCTGCCCTGACCGGCGTGGACAAGGAAGTTGAAGTTAAGGAAGACGGCGCCACCGTCGATTTCACGCTCGAAGTGAAATAGATTTCACCCAATCGAAACCGCTGCGGGTCAATGCTCGCAGCGGTTTCTTTTTTGACCCATGTCCGCCGCCACCCAACGACATCAGACCTGGCTCCATCGCTTCGCGACGCTCACGAGTGCGTCCACGCTTGTGTTGGTCGCAATCGGCGGGCTTGTTACCAGCCATGGGGTGGGAATGGCGGTGCCGGACTGGCCGACGAGTTACGGTTACAACATGTTCGCCCTGCCGTTCTCGATCTGGTTCACGGGCGGTGTGTTTCACGAGCACACGCATCGACAATGGGCGTCGATCGTGGGCGTGCTGGTAGTGATCTTGGCGCGATGGTTGGGAGGCGAGCGGTCCCGCAAGCCGATCATGATTGTGGGAGCGGTCGAACTGGCGGCGGGGATTGCGTTGCGCTTTGCAGGGGATGAATGGCGCGGGGCGGGGGGATTTCTTGCAGGCATTGGCGGCGTGGTGCTGCTGGCGGGAATCGCCTGGTTCAAAAATCCGGCAGCGCCCAAGCCACTTCCGGCAATGGGCTGGTGGGCGTTCTGGCTGGTTCAGGTGCAGGGATTGCTTGGAGGGTTGCGAGTGGTTCTGGATGCGCACGAAGTTGCTGGCATCAAAATGGGGTTGATCTTCGGAATTTTTCACGCCTGTCTCGCGCAGGCATTCTTCGTTCTGCTGTGCGCGATCGCGCTGTTCACGAGCGGAATGTGGAGACGATTTGTCGAACAGAGAAACAGCTTCGCTGCGGCTGGTGAAGGTCCGGGTTCCAGCAACAGACTGCAATTGATGATTCTCGGAACCACGATCCTGATTTTCGTTCAGTTGATGATTGGTGCGACCATGCGACATCAGCATGCGGGTCTGGCGATCTGGGATTTTCCGCTCGCGCACGGCGAACTCTGGCCTGCAACTGATGCCGAATCGATCCAGCGGTACAATCAACAACGTGTCGAAATTTCTGCCGTGGATCCGATCACCGCTTTTCACGTGCAGCTTCAGATGATTCACCGGTTGGTTGCGGTTGCGATCCTTGTGCTCGTTTCCTTTTGCTGCTGGAAAGTTCTTCGGCAGTTCGCGGGAAAGAGCGTCGTGCGCCGGTTTGCGATCGTCTGGGCCGTGTTGATTGTCGTGCAGGTTGGACTGGGGGCGTGGACTGTCTTATCTCACAAGGCTGCTGATATTGCGACAGCTCATGTTGTTGTAGGCGTACTTTCTCTGGCCACAGGAAGTTCGCTGTGTATATTCACTGCCCGAAACCCTGTTTCTTCGCCGCGCGCTGCTGCTGTTTCAGCTCGTGAGACAGCCGAGGCTGCTGCCTTGAAACAGTCCTGACGTTGATGAATGCGACTGCACAGTCTTTGAATGAAGTGGCGCCGGCGGAAAAAAGCTGGTTCGCCGTCTATGCCGATTTGATCAAGGCGCGGCTGACATTTCTGGTGGTGCTGACAACGCTGGTTGGCTTTTACGTCGGATACCAGGGACCGGTCAATTACGCATTGATGATAAACACCGTGCTTGGAACCGCACTGGTTGCCAGCGGTGCCGCGGCATTGAATCAGTTGTTCGAACGCGAACACGACGCGAAGATGCGTCGCACCCGGAATCGTCCGCTTCCGTCGGGACGGCTTCAACCAACAACGGTGATGGTGTTCGGTGGCGTGTGTGGTTGCGCCGGGCTGCTCTATCTCGCGCTCGCTGTGAATCTCACGACCAGCGTCATCGGTGCGGTTTCATTGCTCAGCTACCTTTTCATTTATACGCCGCTCAAACGAATCACCTGGTTGAACACCGCGATTGGGGCCATTCCAGGCGCGTTGCCGCCGTTGATGGGCTGGACCGGTGCGCGGGGTGAACTCAGCGCCGAGGGGTGGGCGTTGTTCGCGATTCTGGCGTTCTGGCAACTGCCGCACTTTCTCGCGATTGCATGGATTTATCGCGACGAATACGCGAAGGCTGGATTCAAAATGTTGCCGGTGATTGATCCCGACGGTCGTCGGACGGCGCGCCAGGCCGTGAGCCATACGCTTGGATTGCTGCCAATCAGCCTGTGCCCGTTTCTGTTTCATCTCACGGGGACGGTTTACCTGATCGGAGCTCTTGTCCTGGGCGCGGCGTTTCTTTGGTTTGCAATTCAGTTTGCGCGGCATCTGACAGTGCCGCGCGCGAGACAGCTGTTTTATGTTTCGATCCTGTACCTTCCACTTCTCCTGACGGTGATGGTGTTGGACAAGATGAAGTGATGAACAATATCAGGCGACTCTGCCGTTGACACAGAAAGTCGCCTCAAGTTGACTAAACCGGATTTTACTCCTGTTGGCCAAAAAACGGTCAGTCCTTTTGTCCGACAGCTTTTTTATTTAGAAACGAACGAACATGCAGGCAACGCACGCAGCTTCACACGCAGACGTTCACCACGACCATGACCACGATCTGGGGTTCTGGCGGAAGTACGTCTTCTCGATCGATCATAAGGTCATCGGCATCCAGTACGGCTTGACCGCGCTGGCCTTCCTGCTCTTCGGCTTCTTCCTGATGCTGATGATGCGCTGGCAGATTGCGAAGCCGGGCCAGCCGATTCCGATTGTCGGACCGCTGCTCGAGGCGGTGCTGGGTCAGGTGGCGGCGAAAGGGATCATGTCGCCCGATCTCTACAACTCCTTCGGCGCAATGCACGGAACCATCATGGTGTTCCTCGCAATCGTTCCTCTGGCATCGGGTGCTTTCGGCAATTACCTCGTTCCGCTGCAGGTTGGCGCCAACGACATGGCCTTCCCACGGCTCAACATGGTGAGCTACCAGTTCTATTTCTTCGGCGGCATCATCATGTTCGCGAGCTTCTTCATCCCGGGAGGTGCGGCTCAGGCGGGATGGACCTCTTATGCGCCCCTGTCTCTTGCGATACCGACTGACGGCCAGACGTTCTGGCTGTTGGGCATGGTGTTCCTGATCACTTCCTCATTGCTCGGTTCGGCGAACATCATTGTCACGATTGTTCAATTGCGTGCACCGGGCCTCACGTGGATGCGGCTTCCGTTCTTTGTCTGGGCCCAGTTCGTTGCTTCGTTCCTTCTGTTGCTGGCGTTCCCGCCGCTCGAAGCCGCGGGCATCATGCAGCTGATGGACAAGGTGGCGGGCACCAGCATGTTCCTCCCGTCCGGCCTCGCCGTGGGCGGGCCGCTGGACAATGTGAGCGGTGGCGGCAGTCCGCTGCTCTGGCAGCATCTGTTCTGGTTCCTGGCACATCCTGAAGTGTACGTTCTCATCCTGCCGGCAATGGGCATCATTTCGGAAATCATCGCCAACAACACCCGCAAGCCGCTCTGGGGATATCGTTCGCTCGTTTACGCTTCGCTGGGACTCGGCTTCATGTCGTTCATCGTCTGGGCGCATCATATGTATCTGACCGGCATGGGCACGGTGATCGCCACGTTCTTCCAGACGACAACGATGATCATCTCCATTCCGTCGGTGATCATTCTCACGTGTCTGCTGATTTCGCTGTGGGGCGGATCGATTCGCTTCAATACGCCGATGCTCTTCTCGCTGGCGTTTCTTCCGATGTTCGGCATCGGCGGATTGACGGGCTTGCCGCTGGGATTCAGCGCGAGTGACATTCACCTGCACGACACGTATTACGTGATCGCGCATTTCCATTACGTGGTGGCACCCGGAACGATCTTCGCGCTCTTCGCGGGCATCTATTTCTGGTACCCGAAACTGACCGGCCGCATGATGAATGAATTCTGGGGCAAGGTTCACTTCTGGCTGTCGTTCGTGTTCATGAACCTGATCTTCCAGCCGATGTTCGCGCAGGGCATGGCGGGCATGCTGCGGCGCATGTCGGACGGCGGCGCCAATTACGCGACGTCGGTGCTGGCGAAGTCAGGCGTGGAGGTCACGGGGTCGCTGAGCGACATGATCATTCGCCTGAACAACTACATCCTCTGGGCTGCAGTCGGTCTCGCGCTCGCGCAGATTCCGTTCATCATCAATCTCTTTTGGAGCATTAAAAATGGCCAGAAGGTGAAGAATGACAATCCGTGGGATGCGACGACCCTTGAATGGCAGACACCGACGCCGCCGCCGCACGGAAACTTCCTGAAGGAACCTTCGGTTTATCGCGGACCGTACGAATACAGCCCGCTGGGTGGCAAGGGCAGCGACTTCCTGCCGCAGACGGAACCTGAAGGCGTGGCACAGACTTCTTCAACCAAACACTGATCAAGCAGATGGAAATTCCCTACGCAGTCAAACCTCGCCCCGATACGGGTGTCTATAATGCCAAGCTCGGCATGTGGCTGTTCCTGGCGTCTGAAGTCATGCTCTTCGGCGGCCTGTTCTCCGCTTACATTTTGCTCCGCGTCGGCGCGCCGGAAGGCACGTGGACGCAGGGGTTGCTCGACATCCGGCTGGGAACAATCAACACGGTCATCCTGGCGTTTTCCGCGGTGACGACGCTCCTGGCCTGGGCGGCTTGCAAGGTGCGCGATTTCGGCAAGTTCAAGATGTGGCACGGACTGACCATCCTGCTCGCGTTGGTCTTCCTCGGGATCAAATCCTATGAGTATCGCGACAAGTTCAGCCATTTCCAGATCCGCAAGGCCGACGGCACGTATGTGGACGGTCATATCGCCGGTTCGAAATACGTCGATGCGGCCGGTCAGGAGCGGGAGATTCATCACGGCTTCCGCGGCAAGACGTTTACCGAAGGCGAAAAGGAATTCACCCTGGCGTCGGTGACCTTGAATGGATATGAGGCGGAGACGCTCAAGGAAATCAACCAGCCGGAGCGCGGGCACAAGCACGAGCACAAGGACATCACGGTTCCGGCCGCTGAGATCAAGAAGATTGGCAACTACGGTCCGGCGCACAACACGTTCACGGCAATTTACTTCACGATGACCGGCCTGCACGCGTTGCACATTCTGGGTGGCGTCCTGGTGATCGCCTACTTCTGGGGCCCGGGAAGCAAAATGTGGCACACGGAGCCGGATCGTTTTACGAACCGCATCGAGGTATCCGGACTGTTCTGGCATTTCGTGGACCTTGTCTGGATTTTCCTGTTCCCGATTCTTTACCTGACCTGAAAGATTTATGGACGACCTCAAACCTTCAGATCTTGGCAGTTACACGCGCCGCTGTTTCTACGTGTTCTTCGCGGTCATCTGCGGCACGGCGTTGATGGTGGCGGCTTCGCTGTCACCGATCAGCAGCAGCGGTCTCCGCATCAGCCTGATCCTGGTGATCGCGGCGGTGAACGCGACGCTGGTGGCGACGTTCCTGATGCACATTGTGACGGAAAAGCGTTTCGTGCTCGTCGTGCTGGCGTTCACCGCGATTTTCTTTGTGGCGCTGATTGGGTTAAGTTCCTACGCGCAACACGACGTTCCTGCGATCGTCGCGCCGCGTTGAAGTTATGTCACTGAAAGCATTTCATCTGATTTTTGTCACGGCACTCAGCTCGCTCACGTTCGGCTGTGCGATCTGGAAGTTTGTCTCCTATTCCAGGGAGCACGTGAACGCCGACCTTGTCTGGGCGATCGCTTCGTTGCTCGCCGGCGTGGCCGTTCTGATTTACGGAAAGTATTTCCTGAAGAAACTGAAGAATGTGAGTTTCCTGTGAGTCACCGCTTTCACCGAACCTTGAAACTGTTGATCGCGATGGGTGCGATGATGCTGTTGCTGCCGCAGCGCCTTCTGGCGTGCGCGACCTGCTACGGCGAATCGGACGCTCCGATGGCTCGGGGTGTGACGTTTGCAATTCTGTTTCTTGGGATGGTGATCGCTTCGGTGCTGGCTGGTGTGGTGGCTTTCTTCGTTCATGCGCGCCGGAAGGCCGCAGCCCAGGGGGGCGCGGTTGTTCCTGCTGAATCCGCTTAATGAGACTTTTATGATGGAGTCGTTCTACAATCTGCTTGGTCTGCCTCAGCTCGCTTCCGCGAATGGCCGCGGAGTGGACAACCTGATCGTCTATATCCACTTCCTGATGATCGCGCTGTTCGTCGGCTGGCTTTGCTATTTCGCCTACACGCTGTTCCGATTCCACCAGTCGCGAAACCCGAAGGCGGATCCGGTCGGCGTGCGCAGCCATGTGACCAATTACCTCGAGCTGCTCGTCGCCGGCATCGAAGCCGCCCTGCTCGTCGGCGTGGCTGTCCCCGTCTGGGCAAAGGCGGTGAACCAGTTTCCAAAGGAAGAGGAATCGACCGTGATTCAGGTGGTGGGCCAGCAGTTTGCCTGGAATGCCCGCTATGCCGGTCCCGATGGCATCATGGGTCAGCAGGACATGAAGTATGTTGCTGGCGACAATGTGTTCGGCGTCGATCCGAATGACCCGAACGGCAAGGACGATGTGCAGGTGCTGAACGAGATTCACGTTCCCGTGAACAAGCCGGTGATCACTTATGTCAGCTCCAAGGATGTGATCCACTCATTCAAGATTCCGGCGATGCGCGCGGCGCAGGATGCGATCCCCGGCATGCGCGTTCCAATGTGGTTCAAGCCGATCCGCGAAGGACGTTATCAGGTTTTCTGCGCCCAGCTTTGTGGAAACGGTCACGCGAACATGGCTCAGGGATTCATCGTTGTGGACAGCCAGGAAGATTATGACAAATGGCTGGAGTCCAAGAGCGGCGCGGCGACAAGCTTCGAGTAAGTGAACGAGTCCCGCAGAAGATTTCCCTGGACCATTTTTCTTGGTCTGACGTTGGTTGTCCTGACGCTCGCGGTCGTGATGTTCATGACGCAGCTTCGTCGGGCAGCGACTCAGGTGCGTCCCAACATTCCCGACTACGGACAGGTGGTTGACTTCACCCTGACGAATCAGCACGGCGCGTCCGTTTCGCTTGCTGATCTGTCCGGCAAGGTGTGGATCGCGGACATCATCTTCACCCGTTGTCCCGGGCCGTGCGCGAGAATGACGCGGCAGATGAAGGAGCTGCAGGATTCACTAGGCAGCGAAAGCGGCGTGAAGCTGGTTTCACTGACCACGGATCCCGATTTCGATGTTCCGGAAGTGCTTCTCACGTATGCGGAACGTTTTGGCGCGGACACAAATCGCTGGATGTTTCTCACCGGCAGCAAGCCGCAACTGGCGCGCGCGGCAATTGAAGGCCTGAAGCTCGCAGCTGTTGAAAAGAAGCCGGAGGAACGCGAATCGGCAGACGACCTGTTCATTCATAGCACGATTTTTGTGGTGGTGGACGGGAACGGAAAGCTGCGCGGCATCTTCGAAACCGGGGGCGAAGGGGTGGACTGGAACAGTTCCAAACAACAGTTGCTTGAGCTTGTCAGACAGTTGGAGCGCGAACGATGACTCCCGCTGATCTCCCGCCCATCAACGCCGTTCTCAACGGCTGCAGCGCGGTTCTGCTGACGATCGGTTACATTTTTATCCGGAAGGGACGGCGGACTGCGCATGGAAATACGATGATTGCCGCGTGTTTCACTTCGCTGCTGTTCCTGGCGTGTTACGTCACTTATCACATCTGGATGAAGCAGACGCACGGAAACGCGCACACGAGCTTTCAGAACCCGGCCTGGTTTCGTCCCTACTATCTGGTGATTCTTTTCACTCACCTGGTGGCGGCGATCGTCATCGTGCCGCTGGTGATTCTGACGCTGTTTCGTGCGTTAACAGGAAATCTGGAAAAGCACAAAAAAGTGGCGCGATGGACGTGGCCGATCTGGATGTATGTCTCCGTAACCGGGGTGCTGATCTACTACCTGCTTTACGTCCGGTTTCCTCAGTCGTCGGCTTAGGGCAGGCGTGGACGGGCGTGAACGGGATTATTTCTCCTCGGCTTCGAGATTTTTCAGCGCATCGCGGACCTGGGCGGCTCTTTCGTAATCCTCCCGTTTCACGGCTTCGCTGAGTGCTCGTTCCAGCTTTTCGCGAGCTGACAACGGGCGATTGGCCTGAATTTCGGCAAGCCAGGCTTCCAAAGACTGAATTTCCCCGCTCTGTTCGATGAGGTCGTGTCGCGCCTGTTCTTTGAAGAAATTGCGGATCGCTTCGATTCCATCCTCCACCTGCTGAATGGCAATCGCGTAGTCACCGGCTTCGAGCGATTCCATGGCCTCGGCACGGGTTTGGATCATGAGCAGCTGAGGTTGGAACTGTTTGAGCGACCACGCGAGTTCCTCGGATTCGGCGTGTTTGCTGACGAACTCATACACGGCGAGGTTTCGTTCCGTGTCCCGCATCACGGCAGCGTAGTCCCCCAGCTGGAGCTGGCAAATGTAACGATGGTGATACTGGAGCGACTCAAGCTGCAGTTTGGAGCAGTCTTCCGCCTTCAATTTGAAATTCTCGTCGCTGCCGTCGTTGTCTGCGAGATGCTGATAAAGCTTGGTCTGATAAAATTCGAACAATGACGGATGACCGAACGGTTGTTTGCCGTCGGGCCTTCCCTCGGCATTCATTTGAAGCACTCCAAGATCGACACGGAGCTGGATCTTCTCGACACCATCACGGCCCTTGAATTTTCGAACAACGACCTGACCTGGTTTGTAGTCCCAATGCTCCAGGAGATGAGAAATGTCGAGGTCCATGGCGCGAATATGGCCGCGCGATTTTTACAAGTCAACGCGATGTAATCCCTACCATCCGCAAAACAGGGGAGAGGAGATTACAGAAGCCTTGCGACGGTTCCCTGAAAGATTTTGTCGGCTTGTTTCCAGCACGAGTTCAGGCGACAAAGAGCCGATGTCTTCACCTGCAACTGTTCAGATTTGGCCAAGCCAGTTTCCGGATCAGCTCCGCCGTGACCTGTTGGAATCGTTGGAATCGAGACAGATCAACCACAAGTTTCACTACGACAGCGTCAAGCAAACCCAGAAATGGCTGGAGCTGCATCAGGCTATTTCGCCATCCCGCAAGGATCCGGACTGTGCTGCAATTTATGAGGCTGCGTTTCACGAAGCGGCGCGGCGGCTGGACGATCATTCGATCCATCTGGTGGGCCTCGGCTGCGGAGGCGGTCAGAAGGACACGCGTTTTCTTTCGATTCTGAAACAGCCCGGCCGTGAACTCTTTTACACGCCTTCGGATGTCAGCACCGCCATGGTGCTGGTCGCACGGAAAACCGCGGTGGGTGTAGTTCCCGTTCAGAACTGTCTTCCAAGTGTCTGTGATCTCAGCTCCGAAGCAAATCTGGCTACGGTGTTTCAAACGAAGGGCGTCGGCGTTTACACGTTCTTCGGCATGATTCCCAACTTCGAGCCGGACACGATCGTGCCGAAGTTGTCCAGCCTCTTGAAACCGGATGAATTTCTTCTGTTCAGCGCGAATCTTGCGCCGGGCGAGGATTATGAAACCGGAGTGCAAAAGATTCTTCCGCAATATGACAATGCGCTAACCAGTGACTGGCTTTTGACATTCCTCCTGGATCTTGGTGTGGAGCGTGAGGATGGCGAGTTGCGCTTTGCAATTGAGCCGGATTCATCAGGGCACGGATTGAAGCGTGTGGTCGCGCGTTTCTGGTTTCGGCGGACGCGGCGAATCAAACTGGGGTCAGACGAACTCATGTTTCAAAACGGTGAAACGATCCGGCTCTTTTTCTCGTATCGCTACACGCCGGCACTCCTTGAAACGTTGATGTGCAAAAATGGGCTGGAGATTGAGGGAAGTTGGATTACCCGGTCCGGCGAAGAGGGTGTTTTCCTCCTGAAGAAGATGCGCGTGTAACTGGACCGGAGGGCAAGTGCATTCCATCGGCCCGGCGGCATGTCTTGATAGCTCCGGCGCGCTTCGCTAGGTTCCAAGCGTGGCTGAAAGTCGCAGCATCCATTCTGAGAGTGTTCGCATCCTGATCGTTGATGACGATCCCGGTCAACGCAGTCTGCTGACGTCGTTTCTCCAGACGCAGGGATTCGAAACCGACACCGCAGATTCCGGCGAGAAGGCGTTGGAAAAGCTGCGTGCGGGGCGATACGACATGATGATTTCCGATGTCCGGATGCCGGGATTGTCGGGATTGGAAACGTTGCGCAGGGCACGCAAGGAATATGCGACGCTGCCGGTACTTCTCGTTACTGCCTTTACCGATGTGAAAGACGCCGTCGCCGCAATGCGCGATGGTGCCTTGAACTACCTTGCGAAGCCGATTGATCTCGACGAGCTGCTTGTTTCCGTGCAACAGGCCACCGGTGTTGCCGAGTCGATTTCGCTGAAATACAACGAGGACAAACAGCTTCCGGACTATGTCGTTGCAAAGAGTCCGTTGACCCAGGCGGTGTTTCGCGATGCGTCACTGATCGCAGTGTCGGACACACGGGTGTTGATCACGGGAGAAAGCGGTGTCGGCAAGGAGGTGCTGGCCGATGTGGTTCATCTGTGGAGCGACCGGGCGAAGGGACCGATGGTGAAGGTGAACTGCGCGGCGATCCCTGAGACACTGCTGGAAAGCGAGTTGTTCGGCCATGAGAAGGGGGCGTTCACCGGCGCGCACGCGACGCGCATCGGGCGGTTCGAAGAAGCGAACAACGGGACCATTTTTCTGGATGAGATTGGAGAGATGTCGCCGCAGTTGCAGGCGAAATTGTTGCGTGTGACGCAGAACGGCACGTTTCAACGCGTCGGGTCCAATCGTGAAATCAAGACCAACGCGCGGCTGCTCACGGCGACAAACCGGAATCTCGAAGAGCTGGTGAAGGCGGGCAAGTTTCGCGAGGACCTTTTCTATCGGTTGAATGTTGTGGAATTGAATCTCCCGCCGCTGCGTGAAAGACGAGAGGACATTCTTCCGTTGGCGAGTCATTTCATCGCCGAGTTTGCAAAGGGCAGGGCGCGGTTTTCTGAGTCGGTGGGAGAATGTCTGGAGCATTACCCCTGGCCGGGGAATGTCCGCGAGCTCCGAAATGCAATGGAACGGGCCGTGTTGCTGTCGCGAAGCGAGCTGATCCTTCCGGAACATCTGCCGACGAAAGTCCGCGACGCGGCCCGGGAGGCAATGCCGTCCATGCCAAGCGATGCGCGTCAGTTGGAGGAAATCGAGCGGCAGGCGATTCTTCAGGCGCTGAAACAGCACGACTTCAATCGGACTGAAACGGCAAAGGCGCTGGGAATCAGTCGGCGGGCGCTGATTTACAAGCTGCAGCGGTTTCGAAAGATGGGGTTTGAGATTGATCCGGCCTGAGTGTGAGTCGGTGAGCCGGTGGGTGGGTGAGTGGGAGAGGGGATGAATACTCCGCGAATCGAACGTTTTTGAACTAATCGCGGCGTTTTAGAAGTTTTCAGCGGGCGAAGATGCGGCGGATGACGTCTTCGATGGGCACTTCCTGAATGTCGATGTCGCTGACCGGCAATTCGTCCAGCAGGGCTTTGCAGACGGGGATGACGCGATCGCGCTTCACCTTGAGTGTCACGCTGCCGGGATTCTGTTCGACCACTTCGCCATACTTCACCAGTTGATCGCCCGAGCAATCGATTGTTCCTTCGCAATGAATCGTGATCAATTTGAAGTCGGCAAAGCGATCCACCACTTCGCTCAATTTGCCGTCGAATGAAATCGCTCCCTTGTCGATGATGATGACCCGCTCGCACAGTTCCTGAATGTCGGCCATGTAATGGCTCGTGAGCAGGATGGTGGTTTTTTCCCGTCGATTATGTTCGCGGAGAAATTCACGGACGGTTTTCTGCGAAACCACATCGAGGCCGATGGTGGGTTCGTCGAGGAAAAGGATTTTGGGGCGATGCAGCAGGGCGGCGATCAGCTCCATTTTCATTCGTTCGCCGAGGGAAAGTTCGCGGACGGCGACGTTCAGCTTGTCGCGAACACCGAGAAGCTCGGTCATCTCGGCAACCGTTCGTTCGAAAGTGTGGTCATCGATGGCGTAGATTTTCGCGTTCAGTTCCAGTGATTCACGGGCAGGGAGATCCCACCAAAGCTGGTTCTTCTGGCCGAGTAGAAGTGCGAACTGGCGGCGATAGCCATCGTGACGTTCCCACGGGGTGTAGCCGAGGACGGTTGCGGAGCCGCTGCTGGGATAAAGCAGGCCGGCAAGCATCTTGAGCGTGGTGGTCTTGCCGGCGCCGTTGGGGCCGAGAAAACCGACGAGTTCGCCCGGCTCAATGCTGAACTGAATGTCCTTTACGGCAACGGTCTGTTCGTAGGTGCGCCGGAAAAGGCCTTTGATGGCGCCGGAAAACCCCGGCTGCTTCTTGTAAGTCCGAAATGTTTTGGTCAGTCCGTGAACTTGAATCGCGGGCATGCGGGGAATGTTTTGAGTTCGGCGTTTTCTGTTCCGGGTTCCGGAAGAAGTGGAACGCGTAACGCGGAACGCAAAACACGCACTGTTTAGCGCGTAAGCTGCTTCTCCAGCAGGCTCACGACCTGTCGGATGCTCGGATCCACTTCCATCCGGTCTTTCACAAGACGGCATGCGTGGAGAACAGTCCCGTGGTCGCGGCCGCCGAATGCTTCTCCAATCGCACTGAGGGAGCTTTCGGTCATCTGACGCGAAAGGAACATTGCGACCTGGCGCGGGAAGGCGATGTTTTCCGGACGTCGCTTGCTCGTCATGTCGGCCAGGCGGATGTCAAAATGTTCGGCAACCTTCTTCTGAATCGACTCGATGCTGATTGAGAAACGGCCTTCCTCATGAAGGATTTCGCGCAGCAGACTCTCGACGATTTCCAGCGTCAGTTTTTTGCCTGTGAGCGATGCATAGGAGGCGACGCGGATGAGTGCGCCTTCGAGGCGGCGGATGTTGGTGCGGATGCGGTTGGCGAGGAAGTTCATGATCTCCTCGGGCAGTACCACGCCCATCGATTGCGCTTTCTTTTTCAGAATGGCGAGGCGCATTTCCACATCCGGTGGTTGAAGATCGGTGACCAGCCCCCATTCAAAGCGGGAGACCAGGCGATGCTCGAGGTTCTGGATTTCGCTCGCGGGGCGGTCGCAGGTCAGGACGATCTGTTTGTGAGATTCGTGCAGCGCGTTGAAGGTGTGGAAGAATTCCTCCTGAATCCGTTCCTTGCCGGCGAGAAACTGGATGTCGTCGATCAGCAACACATCGGTCTGCCGGTATTTCTTCCTGAACTTTGCGAGCTGATTGTTCTGAATCGCGTCGATGTATTCGTTGGTGAATTTTTCCGATGAAACGTAGGCAACGCGGGCGCCTTTCTTGTTGGTTCCGACGTGCTGCCCGATGGCATGCAGAAGATGCGTTTTTCCCAGACCGACACCGCCGTAGAGGAAAAGCGGGTTGTAGGATTTTCCCGGTGCCTGGGCGACGGCAAGCGCGGCGGCGTAAGCGAAGTTGTTGTTGTTCCCGACGACAAACGTGTCGAAGGTGTTCTTCGGGTTGAAATTCAGTTCGCCGATGTGGGAGCTGTTTTTGTCGTGGCTACTGTTCTTGGCGCGTGCCGGCGCCGGTTCGGCGAGAGCGGGCGCGGCTGGAGTCGAAACAGGATTGGCTGGGCCGACTTTGAACTTCACCTGCAACGGGCGACCGGCTGCTATGGCGATGACTTCCTGGAGGAGTCCGATGTAGTTGTCCTTGAGCCAGACCTCGCAAAAATCGTTCGCCACTTCGAGTGTGATGCTCTCGGCATCGAGCGATTGAATGGAGAGCGGCGCGAACCAGAGATTATAGGTGTCCGCGCTCAGCATGGAACGAAGTTGTTCCTGTGCCTGGCCCCAAAGAGTTTGAGCGGAAGCTTGCATTTTTTGTCCTGAACAGCCCGTTTTCCGGGCATTTTATTCACCTAGCTTCGTCACACGCCCGTTACACACGTTCCGGGAGATGCTTGTAACAGCTAACCAGATTCCCGCCAACAAAATCATTTCTCTGCTCATCTTCACATTCTCTCGCCGTTCACTCCTGCTTGTCTAAGTGCTTGTTGTGAAACCGGTTGCGAAGACGATGCTGCTCTCAACTTTTTCGTTTCCGCTCGGTGCACTGCGACAATGCCGTGGAAGAATTCGGCAGGCAGAGTTTCTATTCAATGGTGGAGTAACTTACGAGGACAACATATTAACTCTTATTCACGAGTTATTCACAACGGAATTTCCCTCAATAAAATCGGGGCTTTCAGTGCGTTTTCGCGTGTCGGAATCGAGCCGGGTTGTTTGTCTGTTGATGCCTGAAAATTTCAGACCGTAGTCCTTCCAAAAAGTGTGTTCAGAATCCGATAATTCGATTCAGACCGCGGCGTCGCCGGTTTCTTCCGTCCGAATTCGAATCGCAGTGTCGATCGGGCTCACGAACACTTTTCCGTCGCCGATCTTGCCGGTTTTGGCAGCGCGAACGATTGCTTCAACCGCGGCTTCGATGCGCGATGCCGGGAGAACGGCTTCTATTTTCAGCTTGGGCAGGAAATCAACGGTGTATTCGCTGCCGCGGTAAATCTCGGTATGGCCTTTCTGGCGACCGAAGCCTTTGACTTCGGTCACGGTCATCCCCTCCACTCCGATGGCAGCGAGCGCTTCTTTGACGTCCTCGAGTTTGAACGGCTTGATGATCGCTTCGACTTTTTTCATGGGTGACTCACTTTAAATCTGAACCAGACTCTAGCAATGAAGTAATCCGTGTAAACAGCAATGTCCGTCGAGTATTTCGCCCGCCGGATTCTGAATGATCGCTGATGTTTTTCGTACCTTCGAGAAAAGGAGAAGAGCAATTTCAGGTGGGGAAAAGCCAATAATGTTCAATTGTCGTTGTTTGACGGAAATTAAGCCGAAGTGATTTACTTTCCGCGAGCACACGAACCCATACGGGGAACCGGTGCGCGCTCTTTGAACCAGATTTAAATTTCAGCGGTGTTCGAGGTACACGTTCAACGCTGAAAGCTCCGAAATCCTGCTGATGTACCGTATTCGAAAATTCCCCGGGCCTCTCAGCCACCCCCTGGTTGATTGGCCCGGTTTTTTTTGCGTGGTGCGAGATGTTGAGCAGCCGTGTTTTGCAACAGGTCAGGACCGATTTAACTTTCGGAAGAAGCCATCTCCGGTCTGCGTTCCCATCGGCGCTGGGTCTTTTCGGGCAATGACGTGTCCACGACCGGAAAGTACGTTCCTGCGCCGAATTTTTCATCGATGGTTTGCTGAAACTCAACGCCGGGAGCAACGCGATAGCGTTCGTGAGGTTCGATGTAAACGAAACCGCCGGAAGGATGTTCCAGGCGAAGGAAGACCTCGCATTTGCCGGGATTCGCCATCATGAAATCGCGCAGCCATTCGAGGTTTTCGGCGGTCAGATGCACCGCACTCAAGCGCAACCGAATCTGCTTCGTGAATTTCCGGGGCGCATTCTCAAGCGGCATGATTTCCTGCGGGAAAATCTTTGGCTTTTCATCGCCGGTGGTCACTTCTCCGATCACCAGCACCGCCTTGTTTGTGACGAACAGATCGCGATATTTGTCGTAGTTTTCGTTCATGCAGAGGATCTGAACAGAACCTTCCAGATCCTCCAGTGTCAGCATTGCGTAAGGTTTGCCGCTCTTCTTTGAAACACCCTGCTGCACTGCGGAAATCATGCCCCCGATCCGGGTCATGCTGCGATTCGGCAGCTCCGCCAGTTTGGCTGTGTTGGCCAGAGAAAACTTTTCCAGAATCGGAGCGAATGGCGTCAGCGGGTGGCCCGTGACGTAAAATCCGAGCAATTCCTTTTCATGCGCGAGCAGCTCGTGCTGGGGCCATTCCGGAAGATTGATGGCGCCGTCATGTTTCGGGACCGCCGTTTCTTCGAAGGTTCCGAACAAGGAACTTTGCCCGCGTTGACGATCCGAAATGATGCTCGCCGCGCGTGCCAGCGTGCGATCGATCTGTGCGAAGAGCGAGGCGCGTGATTGTTTGAAACAATCGCAGGCGCCGGATTTGATCAGCGCTTCTAGAACCTTGCGATTCACGGTGCGGCCATCGACACGTTCGCACATGTCGGCAAGCGAGTTGAATTTTCCGCCCTGTTCGCGCGCTTTCAGGATGCTCTGCACCGCGACTTCCCCAACGCCCTTGATCGCCGCGAGACCGAAGCGAATGCGTTGAGGCGCAGAGGCCCCGCCTGTCTGTTGTTGTTTGGTTTCGTCTGAACGGGACGCCTGTGTTTCCACTGCCGGCGCGAAGTAAACGGAGCTTTCGTTCACGTCCGGTCCGAAGACATCGATTCCAACGCTGCGCGCTTCGGCGATGTATTCGCTCAGCTTCGCGGTGTCGGACATGTCGTTCGTCATCATCGCGCAGTAGAACTCGACCGGGTAGTTCGCCTTCAGATACGCCGTCTGATACGCCACGATCGCGTAGGCGGCTGCGTGCGATTTGTTGAAACCGTAGCCCGCAAACTTTTCGAGCAGGTCAAAGATCTGGTTCGCCTTCGCCTCAGGAATGTTGTTCTTCTCCTTGCAGCCTTTGACGAATGTGGCGCGTTGCTTCGCCATTTCCTCAACCTTCTTCTTGCCCATCGCGCGACGCAGCAAATCCGCGCCGCCGAGCGTGTAGCCGGCAAGATATTGCGTCGCCTGCATCACCTGCTCCTGGTAGATGAGAATGCCGTAGGTCTCCTTCGAGACCGGCTCAAGCAACGGATGTTCGTATTCCACCTTTACCTCGCCATGACGGCGCTTGATGAATTCCGGAATAAGATCCATCGGGCCCGGACGATAGAGGGAAACGAGCGCGGTGATGTGTTCCACGCTGGCGATTTGAAACTTCCGGCAAAGATCGCGCATGCCGCCGGATTCCAGCTGGAACACTCCGAGTGTTTCCGCGCGGTTCAACAGGTCGTAAGTTTTTTTGTCATCAAGCGGCAACCGGTCGATGGGAATCTCAATTCCCTGGGTTTGCTTCACCATTTCGCAGGTGTTGCGAATCACTGTCAGCGTCTTCAGCCCGAGGAAATCCATTTTCAGCAGGCCGAGTTCGCCCACTGGATTCATCGCGTATTGCGTGACGATCGTGCCGTCCTCGTCCTGCTTGAGCGGGAGAACGTTCACAAGCGGCTGGTCGCCGATCACCACGCCCGCCGCGTGGACGCTGGAGTTGCGCGTGAGGTCTTCCAGCACGAACGCGGTGTCGATCAGTTCGCGCGTGACCTCCTCAGTGTCGTAAGCCTGCTTGAGATCCGGCGATTGCTTGAGCGCCTTCGCCAGATCCATCTTCAGCTCGTTCGGAATCATCTTCGCTAGCCGGTCACAATCACTGTAGCTCAGGCCCATCACACGGCCGACGTCGCGCACCACGGACTTTGCACCCATCGTGCCGAATGTGATGATCTGCGCCACGGCGTCGCGACCATATTTCTTGCGCACGTATTCGATCACGTCCGCGCGACGATCGTCGGCGAAGTCGATGTCGATATCGGGTGGATTGACGCGTTCAGGGTTGAGGAATCGTTCGAAAAGAAGTCCGTAGCGGATCGGATCGACGTTCGCGATTTCCAGCAGATAGGTGACGAGCGAACCTGCGGCAGATCCGCGCGCGACGCACGAAATGCCCATGCTGCGCCCGTATTGGACGAAGTCGGCGACGATCAGGAAGTAACTGATGAACCCGGTTTTCTCGATCACCTTCAGCTCGATCTGAAGACGGTCGATGATCGTTTTGATTGCGGCCGCAACGGCTGGATCGTTGATGTCGGAAGGACCATCCGGCGCGTTTTCCGGTGCTCTATACGTCGGCAGCCGCTTCGGATCGTCGATGCCTTCGACGATGTATTCCTGGCCTTCCGCGCGAACATGCAGTCCGTAGCGCTTGCGCAGACCGTCGGCGAGCAGGTGGCGCAAATAACCTTCGCGCGTGAAGTTTTCGGGTGGATTGAAGACAGGATAGTGCAGCTTACCGAACTCGATCTCGACGTTGCATTTCTCGGCAACTTCGAGGGTGTTCTTCACCGCGTCGGGAACTTCGGCAAACCGCGCCTTCATCTCCTCCGCCGAGCGCAGATAAAACTGCTCCTCGACATATTTCATCCGCTTCGTGTCCGCGAGCTGCGTCTGCGTGCCGATGCAGATCAGGCAATCGTGAGCGTGGGAATGGCTTTTCTCGATGTAATGAACATCGTTCGTTGCGACGAGCTTCAGCCCGAATTCCTTCGCCCAGGGAATCAACTGCCGGTTGACCTTTGCCTGCTCGGGAATGTTGTGATTCTGAAGTTCGAGATAGAAATTCTCGGGACCGAACGTCTGCTTGAACCAGTCGATTGCCTCTTTCGCGCGCGGCAGCTGGTCCTTCATGATCGCTTCCGGAATCTCGCTGGCGAGGCAGCCGGAAAGTGCAATCAGTCCATCCTTGCATTGCGTGAGAAGCTCCTTGTCGATGCGCGGTTTGTAGTAATAGCCCTCCAGGTGCGCCGCGGTGGTGAGTTTGATCAGATTTTTGTAACCCGCTTCATCCCTGGCGAGCAGCACGAGGTGATTGTAAACGTCGCGCCCGCCTGTCGCGGATTTCTTTTCGTGCCGGCTTCCCGGAGCGACATAGACCTCGCAGCCGATGATCGGCTTGATGCCCTTTTCCCGGGCCATCTTGTAAAAGTCGATCACACCGTACATGACGCCGTGGTCCGTGATCGAAAGGGCGGGGAACTTCAGCGCGTGGGCCTTCTCCATCAACCGGTCAAGCCGGCAGGCACCATCGAGCAGTGAATACTCGGTGTGCAGGTGAAGATGAACAAAGTCCGCATGCGACATGAAGCAACGTTACTGTCGGAAGCGGAACCCGCGCAAGAAAGGGATATGCACAACGCGATTCTGCGCCGGTCGATTCATCTGAATTGACTCCCATCGCTTCGCTGTCGAATAATCGCGACAGCTTTGCAGCAAAGCATACAAGGACACATGAACGACATTTCGCCGGAGGAGGTAGGCGCGCTTTATCGCCGCATCACACAGGAACTGAACAAGGTGATCGTGGGCCAGGATCGAATTGTTCTACTGTTGCTCGCGAGCCTTTTTGCCCGGGGACATTGCCTTCTGATTGGCGTTCCCGGCCTTGCCAAAACACTCATTGTGCGGACGCTATCGGAGGTGCTCCAGTTGAGCTTCCGGCGGGTTCAATTCACGCCCGATCTCATGCCGGCGGACATCATCGGATCCGAAGTGCTTCAGGAGCGGGAAGGGCGCCTCGAGTTCGAGTACAAACGCGGCCCCATCTTTGCGAACCTCGTTCTCGCCGACGAAATCAACCGCACACCGCCGCGAACACAGGCTGCGTTGCTCGAAGCGATGCAGGAACATCGTGTCACCATCG
This sequence comes from uncultured Verrucomicrobia subdivision 3 bacterium, assembly GCA_937890005.1. GTDB lineage: Bacteria > Verrucomicrobiota > Verrucomicrobiia > Limisphaerales > DASXHY01 > DASXHY01. The sequence goes on from CALBZA010000033.1 coordinate 48,351, forward strand.
GAGGACAGACGCATGCGTTGCCAGATCCGTTCCTCGTCGTTGCGACACAGAATCCGATCGAGCAGGAAGGCACCTATCCCTTGCCGGAGGCGCAGCTGGACCGCTTCATGTTCTCGCTTTACCTCGATTACCCGTCGAAGCAGGAGGAGATCGAGATCGTGAAACGCACCACTCTTCAGGAGTTGCCGCGTCTGACCGCCACGATCACGGCGGAGGAGTTGTTGAAAGTGCAGAAACTCATCCTGGCGGCTCCGGTTTCGGATCACGTGATTGATTACGCCGTGACGCTTGCCGCGGCGACACGTCCGGCGCAGAACGCGATTCCCGCGGTGCGGGATTATGTCGATTGGGGAGCGGGACCGCGAGCATCGCAATACCTCATCATGGGTGCCAAGGCCCTGGCGTTGCTGAATGGACGGATCAGTCCGGAGACCTCAGACGTGCGCGACATCGCGCCTCATGTGTTGCAACATCGTGTGATCACGAACTATCGCGCGACCGGTGCGGGGAAGAAATCACGCGATGTCGTTCACAGCGTCCTTTCGGAGGTTCGCGAGGCCGCTTATCAGTGAGGTTCGAATCGTGTCATGAGCACTCAACGGCGGGTTCCACCAGTGATCGGCAAATCGATGCCGCCCCCGCTGTCCGGCGGTGACGGAGCCGCCGTTCCGCCGCGCCTGCCGGGTTCGGAACGGCTGCAGCAGTATGCCCGCGTTTTCAAATCCCTTCCTCCGCCCATTCCAAAATCGCTTCTGAATCCGGCGGAACTGGAACGTTTCAAAAACCTCCTGCTTTTTGCGCGCGCCACGGTGGAGGGGTATTTCATCGGCCGACACAAATCTCCGCGTCATGGTGCATCGGTCGAGTTCACCGACTACAAGCAATATGTTGCGGGGGACGAGATCAGCCGGATTGACTGGCGTGTCTGGGGAAGAACCCGCCGCCTGTTTGTGCGTCAGTTTCAGGCCGAGACAGACATGTCGGTGTATTTGCTCGTCGATACCAGCAACTCGATGAATTATCGCGGGAACTCGGGTGAATCGAAGTTTGTCCTTGCCGCGAAGATTGCCGCCGCGCTGTCGTATCTGATGATCCGTCAGGGCGACAAGGCTGCCCTCGGGCTCTTCGCCGATGCGTTGAAGGATTACATTCCCGCAGGCGGCACTGTGCGGCACCTGCACCGGATGGTCTCCAAGCTGGAGGCGGTGAAGCCTTCTTCCACAACGGGGGTGGCGAGTGCGTTGGCGGAATGCAATGGAGTTTTTCGAAAACGCGGACGGCTCGTGATTCTTTCCGATTTCTGGGACGACCACGATCAACTGCTCGACGCATTGAGCCAGTTTCTGCATCGCCGATTTGAAATCCTGCTGTTGCATGTGGTCCATCCCGATGAACTGGATCTGCCGAGCGTGAACAGCGCGCGATTCCAGGACATGGAAACCGAAGAGATTGTGGAGGTGGAACCCGATGAGATCCGGTTGGCTTACTCAAGGACCGTCCGGGAACACATCGACCGCCTGGCACGGGAAGCCAGCGGACGGCAGATCAGTCACACGGTGGTGAATACAAAAACGCCATATTTGAGCGCCATTGAGGCGTATCTCGGGTTTCGTGGCGAGAACACCCTGGGGGTGCGCTGATGTCCTTTCTCAGTCCCGCCTTGATAGGAGCATTGCTGCCGCTGCTTGCGCTGCCGGTTGTGATCCATCTGTTGAACCGGAGCTTTCCGCGTCATCTCCGTTTTCCATCCGTGGAACTCATCCGACGGACGCTGGCGCATCGCTCCCGGCTGAATCGCTGGCGTCATTGGATTCTGATTGCGCTGCGAACGCTTCTGCTTCTCCTGCTGCTCTTTGCTTTTCTTCAGCCCGTCCTGCCCAGGTTCGGCGGAACGCCGTCGGAACAGGCGTCTCGCCGGGTTCTGATTGTTCTGGATCATTCGTTGAGCATGGAACACACGGGCGATGGGGCAAGTTCGCGAGAGCGAGGCGTTCATGAAGCCCTGAAGCTCCTGGATTCGCTCAGCTCTGACGATCTCGTGAACATCGTTCTGTTGGGATCCGCTTCCTCAAGCTGTTTCGTGACATTCTCGAAGGATCATGGCGAAGCGCGGCGGTATTTGCGCCAGCTGGGGCCGGGGTTCACGCGTGCTGATGTCAACCGCGCGAATCAGTTCGCCGCGCGTCTGCTCGCGAAGGAACAGGGTGCCTGCGAAGTGTATTTCATATCCGATTTTCAGCGGAAGAACTGGTCCAGCGTCAGTTTTGAATCGCTGCCTGCGGAGGCAAAGCTGTTTTTCGTTCCCGTCGGGCCAAGGCATCTCGCGAATCGAGCCGTGATGGACGCCCGTCTTTCGGAGCACATCATTCTCTCCGGCGAAATCCTGATGCTCGATGTCACAATCGGGAATTTTTCAGAGGAACCTTTCGACGGTCGTGTGACAGTAACAGTGGATGGACGTCCGGGAACGGATCAGGATGTCTCGATTGCGTCGTGGTCGGAATCCCGTGTTTCAATGCCCGTGATGGCTGGCGGTCCGGGGCTGCATCTGTGCGAAGTGCGATTGCCTTCAGATGCCCTGGCCGCGGACAATGCGTTTCATTTCGCCTTCAAGGTTCAGGAAAAGGAGGAGGTTCTGATCGTCTCCGATGATCCGGCGATGAATGCCCCGGCCTATTTTCTCAGGATTGCACTGAATCCATTCGAAAATGAGGCGGGACCGTTGCTTCCCCGGATCATTCCATCGGAAGAACTGTCGTCCACCCGTCTGGCTGGCATACGAAAGCTGTTCATCACCCGGTCGAAGCCGCTTCAGGCATCCGCCGTTGAGGCGGTGGCGCAGTTTCTTTTGCGCGGCGGCGGCCTGGTTTATTTCATGGACGGCACCGACGACAAGGCGAGCCTGGCGCTGCTGGAGAATCAGATCGGGCGTGAGACATTGCCCATGCGGATCGCCCGAAAACATTCCGCAACGAACGTTGTTTCCGGCGCCCAGCAGATTGCGCGCGGCGATTTCAAATCGCGCTTTCTGAAGTTGTTCAAGGGAACCGCCCGGCAGAATCTCGCCCTGCTTGAATTCTACGATTACTACCAGGCAGGAGCGACAGCTGCGGGTGGAGTGTTGCTGACCTATTCCGACGGAACCCCGGCCATGGCGGAAATGAATCATGGTCTTGGGACGGCGTTGCTCTTGAATTTTTCAGTCGCAGAATCGGCAAGCAATCTGGCGCGACAACGGTTGTTTCCGGCATGGATGCAGGAACTCGTGCGGGAGCTGTCGGTTGAAACGCCGGCGCCGGTCACCTTCACGGTGGGCGAAACATTGCAAACAGAAATCTGGCGGAGCGAGGTTCAGCACGATCTGCGCAGTCCCTCAGGAAAGAGCATCCTGCCGAAACGCGACCTGGTCGGCGAACGTTGCACGATCAGTTTTCCCGCGCAGGAACTGGGGTTCTACAGGATCGGGTCACAGCGTCCGTTATACGCCTTCGGAGTAAATCCCAGCGCTGAAGAAGCGGATCTGCGTCCGATGGATCGCGCGGCGTTGCCGAAGGAATTTGCCGCGAATCGCCAGGCCTTTTTCGTGAGTGGAAGTGAGGATTACGAGCAGCTCGCGAAGGGCCGCCCCATTTTCCATTGGTTTCTTCTCGCTGCCTGCTGTGTGCTTCTCCTGGAAAGCGGATTTCAATGGTTGATCCGGAGGAAGCCGGCATGAACCTGATTTTGTCAGCTGAGCTTGTGTTCGATCCGCTTCTGCCGGAGCCGCTGATTCTGCTGCTCGGACTGATGCTCGGTGTCGGCACACTCTGGATTTACCTGCGTGTCGGGAGGACGGTCGGTCCATGGCGGAACGCGGTTCTTCTGCTGCTCCGGCTGTGCGGCATCGCGTCAGTTCTGGCGCTGCTGTTGCAGCCTTCGATCAACGAACAAGTGACTCCACCGAAACAGGAGCGCGTGACGTTTGTGGCAATTGACAGCTCGCTGAGCATGAAACAGCGTGACCTCGATGGCGTCTCCCGTATCGACGCCGCAAAGAATCTCCTCCGCGAAGCCGGAGTGGTCACTGTTGCGGGGATGGTGGACGATCCGCGTCTTCGACTGTTCGAATTTCATCAGGACGCGACCCTCCTGGAGAAGCCGGTGAGCGACCTGGTCCCGCACGGGCGCACCACGCGATTTCATCAGTCCGTTTCCACATTGCTGAACACACTGCGGCCGGACGAGGCGATCAATGCCGTGATCCTGCTCACCGACGGACACGATTTCGAAATGGTGAATCCGGCAACGACAGGCGCCGCCGCGCGGATGCGTCAGGCTCCGATCTTTGCGGTGCCGTTTGGACGCCAGGGAAATGTTCGCGACGTGGCGGTCCGGATCGCCAGCTATCAGCCGTATTGCTATGTGAAGCAGAAGGCGCGCATCAGTGTTGCCTTGCGCGTGGTGGGCTGTGAGTTTGAAGACATCGCGATCCAGCTGTTGCGCCACGGCAAACCGGTTCAAACCAAAACAGTAAACGCGGGAGAACTGCTGGAGGTGCCGGTCGAATTCGAAGTGACGGAACCGGAGACGGGACAGTTTGAATATGAAGTGCGTTCGCGGCCGCTTGAGCACGAGACAGACACGGCGAACAACAGCGTCATCACCTTCCTCAACGTGATCGATCAGCAGATTCGCGTGCTGCTGCTCGAAGGCGATCCTTATTGGGACACCACCTTCCTGCAGCGGTCCCTGATGCGGAACGACAAGTTCGACGTGGATGCCGTGCTGCAGTATGGAACCGCAAAACAGCGGGTGATTCGCAAGAATCCAAACGCAGGCGCTTTTCAGCTTCCATCCTCAATCGAGAAACTCGCCGTTTACGACGTCATTGTGCTGGGGCGCTCCATCGAACGTCTTTTTACGAAACCTCCAGGTGCAGGGGCGACATCAGGTGAATTGGACGCCTCACAAGTTGTCGAACTGCTGAATGCGTACGTTCAGGAACGCGCTGGTACAATCGTGTTCAGTCGGGGGCCGGCGTTTGAATCGAAAGATGGGGATCAGCTGGCGCCGGTTCTTTGGGGAGATCGTGTGAAGGATCGAGTTCGCATCCAACCCACCTCGGAAGGAAAGGCGTTGGCGGCATTTCGAACGTTGAATGACTCCGGTTCCAGCCTGGAGGAACTTCCCGAACTGTTGGCGGGCAAGGCCGCGGTCGAAGTGCAGCCGTTGACAGGCGTGCTTGCTGTTTCGTCCGACAATGAGTTCGGACGCATTCCCGCAGTGGTGCATCGCAGGCTCGGCCGAGGGCAGGTGGTGAGCCTGGGGGTTGAAGGGCTCTGGCGATGGGGGTTGAACACGAAGAACGATGGCGCGAACTCGTCGTTCGACCGGTTTTGGGACCAGCTGATGTTGTGGTTGATGGCGGGGCGGGATTTCATTCCCAACCGCCAGTTTTCGTTCCGCCCGAATTCGGCAAACATCCAGTTGGGGGAAAAGATTCATTTCCGGCTGACAATGCGGCAGCCCGATCCGTCGGTGAAAACCGTTCCGGTCGCCCTCTTCTTCAATGAAAGCGAGGTTGGACGTGTGAGCATGGCTGCGCCGCCGACCGATTCGAGCCGCCTTTCCGCTGAGTATCTGCCGGAAAAGCCGGGGCGCTACAGGGCCGTCGCTCAGTTTCCCGACGGCACATCGCAGGAAACGCGGTTCATCGTTTTCAACGAAAACCTGGAGGAGACGGAGGTCGCATCCGATGTTCTCTGTCTCAGGCGCCTGTGTGAAAGCAGTGGGGGGCGGGTTATTGATGGCACAGAGTTTTCCAGATTGATCCGCGAACTGAATCGCGACGAAACGGAGCTGACCCCGCAAACCCGCATCCGTCCGGTCTGGAACCGTGCTTGGGTTTTTTATCTGATCGGCGTAATGTTCGGCCTGGACTGGTTCCTGCGCCGAAGATGGGGGTTGTCGTAATCATGAAGCCGGCTGGCGAAAAAGATGACTGAAACGGAGAACATCCTGAAGCGTCTCGAAGCTGCGGATCGCGAGCATCAGAAGGAGATTGGAAAACGATTTCTCCTTAACAGCATCAAATTCATCTGCATCTTTCTTGTCGGCGTCTTCATCTTCGATGCAGCGCTGCATCTGAGTGCCGCGTGGAGATTCTCTCTTCTTTTAACCCTGATCGGAGGAACTGCCGGGATTTGCGCCTGGGCGTGGTACCTCGCGCGGGTTCGGAGGAATCGGCTGGAGCACATCGCGCGTTTTCTGGAGGACCGCCACCCTGCTCTAGGCTCAAGCCTCATCAACTTTCTGCAGCTTCGGATGCAGGCGGATGATCCGAAGCTTTCCGAGCAGACACGACGGCTTGCGCAACAGGCGGTGGAGCACTACGCCAGGGATCTGAAGAACATCCCGATCGAACCGCTCGCACGCACTGAAAACCTGCGGCGCGACCTGAAGCGCGCAGCCCTGGTTCTGGCCGGCTTCCTGATTTTGCTCGCGGCGTTTTTCCGTGTCAGCACGGTGGAGTTCGCCCGGTTCTTTGACCCGTTCGGCGATCATCCGCCGTATTCATTCACGCGATTGGAAATCGTAAGTCCGGGCTCCTCTGGCACCAATGTCATCTTTGGAAAAGGCATTACGATCCGCGTCAAGGCGACAGGACATCAGCCAAAGGATCTGTATCTGACCGCATTCGAGCCGGGGCATCCTGAGCGATCTCATACCGTTCCAATGTTCAGCAAGGGCAAGGCCGGCTTCGACCAATTGCTCGAACCGGTCCGGAGCGAATTGATTGTCTTCGCGCATACCAAAAACCACGTGAGCGTTTCGAAACAGATCCGCATCGGACTCATCCTGACGCCACAAATGGAGCGGGCTCATTTGCGAATCGTTTCTCCGGCCTACACGGGATTGAAGTCGGACGAGAAACCATTTGCGTTCAAACCGATCCAGGCCCTTGTCGGAAGCGAACTGAAGTTCCGGCTGGAATCAAATCGACCTTTGCGCGACGGCACTTTGCAATTCACCCCGGCCGAAGGAGAGCCTGAAACCATCGTGCTCAAAGTCGTGTCCACAAACGAGGTGGAAGGCAGCCTGATTGCGCGCGAATCGGGCAGGCTTCGCTTCACGGTGACGGATGTCACCGGGCTGGCTTCTGCAGCGGAACTGGAATCGGCGCTGACGGTTACCCACGATCTGCCGCCTGAAGTGCGGATCGCGGAACCCTCTGCAAACGCCTTTGTGGCGATGGATTTCAAGCTCAAGGTACGTGTGGAGACGACGGATGACTATGGTGTCGGAACGATTCGGCTGCATCGTGCGTTGAATTCGGTTTATTCGGCTCCGAAGGTGAAGCGGATCGATTCCGTGATACGCGACGCGGTGGATGTGTGGGAAGTCGCCGTTTCGGAACTCGGCGTTGAACCCGGCGACGTCATTTCACTTTTCGCCGAGGCGATCGATTCCGCCCCGGAACCGCACATGGCGCGGAGCCAGACGGTGGAGTTGATGATCATCAGCGTGGAGGACTACAACAACTTCCTTCGCGAGCAGAGCGACATTGCGGATGCGAAGGCCAAGTATGACGAGTTGAACGCCGATCTTCAGGAGTTGATCGAGAAACAGCGTCAGATCACGGAGGCAGCCGATACTCTGAAGGCTGCTGTTGCCGAAGTGAACCCGAACCGGCGCGAGCAACTGGTTCAGCGATTGGATGCATTGCTGGCTCAACAGAGCGAGCTGAATCATCGCCTCAATCAGCACAGCAGGCGCATGGATGAGTTCGTTCGTGACAATCCGCTGTATGACGTTGAAGAGGAGTTGAAGGAGCTGCTTCAGGAACAGGCGCGGAACATCCGGGCGAGCACAAGGACGAATGCCCAACAGGCCGGCGACATCGCGCAGCGCAGTTCGCCATCCTCGGGCCCGCGGCGTATTTCGCCAGACCTGCTGGACGATTTCAAAAAGTCCTCGGAGGAACAGGTCGCCCGGCTGGAGGGTGTTCGCAGGGAGGCGGAAAACGAGATTGCACAAACGCTTGAGGACATGAGCGTCATGCAGGAGCTGCTGAAGGACTTCAATCAGTTTGAGTCGCTTTATCGAACCCAGCAGGAACTGGTCAGCCAGGCCGCCGCGTACAACCGCGCCGGAGCGTTGAGCCGGGAGGATCAGATAGCGTTGAAAGATCTCGCTGCGGTGGAAAAAAGGGTTGCCAGCCTGTTGCGGGAACTGACTGAAAAACTGAGGGACGATGCCGAAGCGGCGGAAAAGCTTTTTCCGAAAGCGGCCAAAAGTGCGCGCGATCTTGCGGACAGAATGGAGGAATTGCGACTGCGCCCGCTGGCGGAACGCGCGACTGAACGGATGCTTGCGGCTGCGGGTGACGAGGCCTATCAAACGGCCGAACGACTGCGCGCCGAGATGGAAAAACTGTTCAATGAATGTCAGGGCGGGAACTGTCCCTCATCCGGCGAACTGGACAACTATCTCACTCTTCAGAAGAAGAACCCCGGCAACAATTTTTCGCAGATGGCGCGCAGCCGGAAGTTTGGAACGGCGTCCGGAAGGGGAATGGGCATGGCCCAGGGTGAAGGACAGATGGGGAGTTCCGGATACGCTGTCATCGATGGGGCGCAATTGAAGGTTCTTGGAAATGAAAGTTCGGCCCGGAACAGCAGCGCCAGGGCGCGGGATTCTGCGAAACAGGGGAAGGGACAGGGAACGACGCTGGCCAACGCTCGCGGAACGGCAGAAAATCCAGATGTTCTGAAAAACCTCAATCCGGTGGACCGGCAATCGGGCGCGGTTTCCTCGGAGGCGGGGATCGATGAGTACAGCGCCGTGGTGGAAAGCTATTTCAAGAGCATCACGTCCAAAAGAAAACAGCCATGAAAGCCAGTGAAATTGGTGCCATTGCAGTATTGATGTCAGCCGCGTTGCTTGGCGCAGCCACACCGAAAACGTCCGCACCGGCGGCCGAGTCGTCGGCAAGCTCGGACCTGACGCAGCTCCAATGTGGAAATCTCATTTACGGAGGCAACCAGACTTCGGTCTGCTTTTCGGATCGATTTTTGAGCGATGTGGCTCGCGGCACGAATCTGCGAGTGAACCGGAAATTCTGTCCCGTGCGACTGGATGCGGAAGCGCTGTTCGACTTTCCATTTTGCGTCATGTCCGGCAACGACAGTTTTTCCTTCAGTGAAAAGGAGCGGACGCAGCTGAGAAAGTATCTGGCCCAGGGCGGGTTTCTTCTCGTCAGCCCCGGCTGTTCGGATGAATCCTGGGACAAGGCCTTTCGTCAGCAGATCAAAGCCTGTTTTCCTGACAATCCCTTGCAGAAAATTCCCATGAGCCATCCGATCTTTTCCGTGGTGAACTCAATTTCCCGGCTCACCGACAAGAATGGAAAACAGGTGATGCTCGAAGGCATCGAAATCAACGGACGCCTGGTGCTGGTCTATTCGAAGGAAGGATTGAACGACGTCGCAAATGCGGAAGGTTGCTGCTGTTGCGGTGGAAATGAAATCGCCTCCCCCGCGGATGTGAACGTGAATGTCTTCACCTACGCGGTGCTCTACTGAACTGGCGTGAAGCAACTGCTTTCAATCATCATTCCCCGGCTGTGCATCGGACTGTTGCTGCTGGCTTCAGCCGGTTGCGGCAGGACGGCGCCGCAAAAAATTGTTGAGCTGCCGGTGTTTTTCACCTGCGATACCCAGGGACGGCTGGAGCCTTGCGGCTGTTTCGTGGGTCAGTTTGGCGGACTGACGAGGATGAAAACCGTTCTGGACGGTGAACCGCGGGGGGTGCGGGTGGACATCGGTGACGCCATCGGCGGGACGGAGGATTTTGACCTGATTCAATACCGCTACATGTTGCAGGCGTTTGCGGCCATGGGTTTTGAAGCACTCAATCTCGGTCATCGCGAAATCCGGCTGAGTGCCGCTCGATTACAGGATCTTCAACGGATTTCAAAGACGCCACTGATCAGCGCAAACGTCGTCAGCATCGAAACCGGCAAACCTGTGGTGGAGCCATACAGGATTGTGGAGCGGGACGGGGTTCGCATTGGATTGATCGGGGTGGTGGATGCGTCCGGACTTCAGGAACCCGGTTCCGGGCTGCGCGTTGATTCGATGAAATCCGCACTGCAGCGCCTGCTGCCCGAGGTGCAGGCCAAAAGTGATCTGCTTGTTCTTCTCGCATTTGCCGATGAAGGTGCGATGGCTGAACTGGCGAAGGAGTTCTATGAAGTTCAAATCATTCTTGGCGGCAAGGTGCGGCAACCGGCCCAGCAATTGCGGCGGGAGAATCGAAGCCTGATTTACTTTGTGACCAATGAAGCCCGAGCACTTGGAATCCTGAAACTGCGCCTGTCGCCGGGGCAGGCGCCTGAAGTGATCGAGAACCGGATCATGCTTTTGCACGATCGCATTTTGCAGGACGAAGCGATGCGCGCGCTGGCCGGGGCGTATCGCGAGGAAATTCGCCGAACGCAGTTGGAGATCGATAATCCGGAAACGCTGGGGAACGACGAAGTGCCCGGTTTGCGGGCGACGGCGGAATTCGTGGGATCGGAACAATGCGTCGGATGTCATCCGGGCGCAGCGGAGACATGGCGGAAGTCGGGGCATTCCCGCGCATTTGCCACACTCGTTGAGCGCGGCGCGGATGCTGATCCGAAGTGTATTCGCTGCCACACGATCGGTTTCGGCGAAAGATCCGGCTACCGTCGGAGTCCCGGAGCGGAACGGCTGGCAAATGTCGGCTGTGAAAGCTGCCACGGACCGGGAAGTCTTCACGTGAGGCGGTATCGTGGGGAAATCAACATCGATTTTCGGTTCAGGCCGCTGGATGGTGGCGATTGCAAGAAGTGCCATTACGGCGAGTTCAGCCGTCCATTTCATTGGGAGACATTCTGGCCGCCGATTCAGCATGGGGAGGAACCGGCACAGCCATCGCGATGATATGAGATCGATTCTGTTTCTTCTCATCAGCCTGTTTTCGTTTTCCGTTGCGGCGACGCCCGTGGGTTGGAGCACGAATTACATTGAATCTCTCGCGGCTGCTCAAACCAACGGCCGACCGGTTCTTCTGTATTTCACGGCGAGCTGGTGCGGTCCGTGCAAACTCATGGCGCGAAGCACGCTCGTCGATTCCAACGTTCTGCGGAGTCTCGCTGCTTATGAAAAGGCAGCGATTGACATCGACGAGAGCGCGAAGATCACGGCGGACCACAAGGTTCAGGCAGTTCCGACATTTCTGATTCTTGCCGGCAGCAGTATCGAAGTGGAAAGAACCACAGGTTTTGTCGGGCCGGAGGAGTTCGGCGCCTGGTTGAAGGAAGGCATCGTGCGGACGGTTGAAAAGCTGGCCGAGCGAAAGATTGTGACTGCGAAGCTGGCGGAAATTGTGACGTTGCTTGAGTCCGGCGAGAGTGAGAAGCAGCTCCGTGGCGTCGAGATGATTTCAGAGCTTTCCTCCGACGGATTGCAGGAATTGAATCTGCCGCGGTTGTTTCGAGAACTTGCAAAACAGAATCCCCGGCCGGTGCTTCACGCATTGGAAGGTTCGAAGCTCGCGGTTCGCATCGACGCGGCGAACGCCTTGCGGGAGGTGTTGGGAAACGACTTTGACATCGACCCGTGGGCGAGCAAAGCCTTGCGCAGTGAAACGGTTGCGCTTTGGAGGGAACGGGTGGAAAACCCGTCCCGCAATTCCTCGGCGTTGCCCTGATTACTTCGCAAAGAACTGCTTGATCACTTCCACCACGCGCTGGATTTGGGCGTCGGTCAGCTCCGGATAGATCGGCAGGCTGAGGCATTCGCGAGCGGCTTTTTCCGTAACGGGGAAGTCTCCGGCTTTGTGGCCCAGCGACGCGTAGCATTTCTGAAGATGCAGCGGCAACGGATAATGCAGCGCGCATCCGACCTTGTTTTCTTCAAGATGCTTCTTCAGTTCGTCGCGGCGAGGATGCCGGACGACGTAAAGGTGATACGCGCTCTCGGCGTAGTCGGCTTCGCGCGGCAGTTGCAGAGGCGTGTCGGCGAGCAGTTCATGATAACGATGCGCCACACGACGGCGCTCGGCAGTCCACTTCGAAAGGTATTTCAGCTTCACTCCCAGAACGGCACCCTGGATGCCCTCCATGCGGTAGTTGAAACCAACTTCGTCATGATAGTACCGCACCGTGGAGCCGTGTTCGCGCAGTGAACGGGCGCGCGCGGCAAACGCAGCGTTGTTGGTCAACAGAGCGCCGCCTTCGCCGGCTGCGCCAAGGTTTTTTCCGGGATAGAAACTGAAGCAGGAAATGTCTCCGAACGTTCCGACGGTTTTTCCCTTGTATTTCGCACCGTGCGACTGGGCGGTGTCTTCGACCACCGGCAGGTTGTGCTTTTTGGCGATCGCAAGCACGGGATCGAGATCGAATGGGTGTCCGTAAAGGTGCACGGGCATGATTGCCTTGGTGCGCGATGTGATCGCCGCTTCGATCTTCGCGGGATCGAGGTTGAACGTGGCGTCCTCGATGTCCACGTAAACCGGTTTGGCTCCGACATAGGAGATCGCCCAGCTCGTCGCCACGAACGTCATGGGCGTGGTGATCACTTCGTCGCCAGGTCCCACGCCCAGCAGCATCATCGCGATGTGCAGTGCGGAAGTGCCGCTGTTGTAGGCGACGCAATGTTCGGTGCCGATGTATTTGGCGAAATCTTTTTCGAACTGGACGACGTCGGGTCCGAGGCAGAAGGAGCAGTTGTCGAGAGTGCGCGCGATGGCGGCATCAAGTTCTTTCCGGACGCTGCGGATCTGCGCCGGCAAATCGAGATAAGGAATCGGTTCAGCCATGTTTCATCCAGTTCGCCTGAAGTTGAGCGCGCAACATATACAAGGGGCAATGTTTGGACAACAGATTCGTAAAACAGGCGGTACGGAATCGCGCTTCCGTTTTTTTACGCAACGGAACTCTGCGACAATGGTTCTTCCGGAGTTTGTCGAGCTGCGGATGGCTCAGGCCTTCTGCGGAGATCTGGATGCCTGCGTCGGGTTCGCGGTGTCAGCGATGGAGCTTTCCCTGACGTTCAGCGGATGACGCCAGTGCAGAAGAATCGCAAACAGGAACAGAATGGCGCCGATCATCTCGCTCGTTTCCTCAAAGAGTTGTTTCGTGCCGAGCGGGATCACCTGGACCGGACGCAGGATGTCGTCGATGACAAAGCCGAACATGAGAAACACGATCGCAGCGGCGAAAGCGCCGAGGAAAGCATCACCGCGGCGGAGCAATTTGAAGAGGCTGGCTCGAAGTTTGAGAGGTGCGTTGAACGTGAGATAAAACGCCAGAACGAACAGCGTGGCCCAGCCAAGTTTCAGCCAGAAGCTGACGTTGCCGTCCAGCCACCAGTCGATGCGATAACGAACGCCGTAGGCGCCGAGTTTTTTTGGATTCAACCAGATGTGCAGATCCAGTTCGCGCATTGCAGCGAGCGCGGATATCCAACCGGTCCAGATTGAAATCAACCGGCTGCTCCGTGCCGGGAACCGTATGGCTGCGGCGAAAGAGACAATGCAGCTGCAGATCCAGAAGACAATCGACGCGTCTTCGAGAATTCCATTTTCGCGATAAAGCAGATCGCCCTTCGGCAGGATCAGGAACAACGCGGCAACGATCAGTGCAGTTCCTGCCACGATGATCGCGAGCCACTTTATGTAGCTGAACCTGGCACCCGGCAGTTCGGAAGCGTTGGAAGTGAAATTCGTTGTCATGGCGACTGAAGTGGTGCGAACGGTAGGGCCTGGAGGTTTTCGACACAACGCAAATCCTGGAAACGGATGGGAAAGGGTGTGATTAAAAGTGGGTGAGAAAAGGGAGGAATTGTTGAAGAATAAAGTGT
>CALBZA010000034.1 GCA_937890005.1 uncultured Verrucomicrobia subdivision 3 bacterium
CAAAAGAACCGAAAAATCGTCACTTTCGCAGTCGAATAGCGGAAGTCGGGTTAGCCGTGGATCGGCAACGTCGAACAGTAAGATCGGCATCGCCATGCGCGAGACATTGGCCGCCGATTCCAAGTCGGTCATGAATCTCTTTGACGATGGACTGGACAAGGTTCGCGTCGCGTATCGGACTGCCACGGGGGGTGGTACCAGTTACTTCACCGCTGCCACCAACAACACCGTCCCGGTATGGTTGAAACTGGCCCGTGTCGGCACCAATTTCACGGGCTCGTATTCGTCCGATGGCTCCAATTGGACAACGCTGGGCACGGCGAGCGTCACGATGAGCAACACCATTTACGTTGGCCTGGTGGTGTGTTCGAGGAATACCGGTATCCTGAACACTGGCACGTTCGACAACCTGTCCGGCGATGCCTGGTACACCGCGCCTGTCCTTCCAGGCATGGCGACCATTCAGGTTAACACGGACAATGGCGGGCAATTGATCTTGAACTGGCCGGCGGAACAGGGCTGGCGGCTTCAGGTCCAGACCAATCAGCCAGGCGTGGGTCTGACGACGAACTGGATCGACCTGAGCAACGCGTTGCCACCTTTTACCAACGCTATCGACCCGGCGGCCCCGGCGGTCTTTTATCGCCTAAAGCTTCAGTGATCGGATCGTTAATCGGTTCGCATGCTTTATGATGAAATTGTCTCTCTCTTTGTTATTGGGGTTCTCCGTGCTTTTGCCGTCCGTTGCGGACAGCGCTCCCCTCCCAGTTGCTCCGGAAGGGGCCGCCCGGAACAATCAAGTGGTGGATTTGTTTTTCGTGGGCGGACAATCCAACGCGACCACGAACTTTTACGCCGGCATCCGATCGGTTCTGCTCGCTTCCGGACAGTTCCCCGGATGTGAGGTGGTATGGAAACAGCATTCCGGCAATCCGATTCACAACTGGTTCGACGGGAGCCGGCGCACGAATTACCTCGTGGACTTGTATGATCCCTCCGCCGCGGAGGGCGCGTTGGAAGCCGCGTGTAACAACCTTATCAAATCCGGAAAGAAGTACCGCCTTCGGGGCTTCTTCTGGTTCCAGGGCGAAGGCGACACCCACAATACGAACGAGGTCAACGCTTACACAGCCAAGTTCACCGGCATGCTGAACCAGCTCGCCACCGACCTGAACGACGGTCGTCCGGTGCCGTTTGCGATCGCGCTTATCGGCTACAACACCAATCGCCCCCCTATGCCACCCCACGTTCCGCTGGACCAGCGCGGGCCAGTCCAGGCACTGCGCACGGTCCAGCGGAACCTCGCCGTTCAATCCAGCATTGGCAGCTATGCCGACAGCTGGGATTATCCCCGGGTCGATACCTGGCATATTACTGCCAAGGGAGCGTTCGATTTCGGATCCGCTCTGGCCAAGGCGTTTCTCGCCCAGCAAAATGGCGTCACCAATCCCGTCCCGAACCGGTCGGCGGCATCCGCTCACTGACATCCGCGCCTGAAACCGAAAACCTTTCGCGACCAGCATCACTTTTATGCCCGCTCTCATCCAACGTTCGATCTTTATTTTGTGCCTGATCCTGCTCGCAACGTCGGTCATTGCCGAAACTGTCCCAACGGGTGGTGGATTTACCGACGCCGCGGAATTCGGCTTTTCGCCTGACGCAACAGGCCTGGAGAACACCGCGGCGCTTCAACGCGCGGTGGATCGCGGAGGCACCATCACCGTCAGCCGACCCGGAACCTACCTGATCGGCGGCACCGTCTATCTCGGCAGCCACACGTCACTGATCTTTGGCAACGGCGTCTTCCTCAAGAAAGTTGCCGAGAAGGAACCGTTCAACCATGTCCTGCTGAATAAAGGCGCGCTGACCAAAACCTACGACCGGGACATCACCGTGACCGGCCTCCACCTCATCATCAACGGAGTGGACGTCAACAAATGGCAGGTTTTCGGCCTGCGCGGCCAGATTGCGTTCTTTTACGTGCGGGACTTGCGCATCGAACGGTTTCGCTGTGATGACCTGGGCGCGACGCAGTTCGGCATCCATGTATGCACCTTCGAGGACCTGCTCATCAACGACGTGATCGTCAAGGGACGCAAGGACGGTGTCCATCTGGGACGCGGCAAACGATTCAAGATAAGCAATGGCGTGTTTCAGACCGGCGATGATGCCATCGCGCTGAACGCGCACGATTATGCGACGAGCAACCCGGAACTTGGCTGGATCGAGGACGGTGTGGTGGAGAACTGCCATGATCTCGCTGACCCAAAACAGAAGGCCGGATTTTTCTGCCGCATCCTGGCCGGAGCCTGGATTGACTGGAAGCCCGGCATGGAAGTGCAGCATTCCGACACCGTGGTGTCCGGAGGACGGCTTTATCGCGTGCAGGCGAAGGCGGACGGCACCACTTACGAGTCACTCACCCGGCCCACGCACACGCAGGGAGCGCAGGTCCTCGACGGCATCAATTGGGGCGTGGTTCAGGAGGACGTGACCTACACCGCCGGGGTTCGCAACGTGGTGTTCCGTGACATCTTTCTGTCGCAACCCCGCGTCGGGTTTTCGATCCACTTTGATTTCGGCGTGTGGAGCCGGTCGTATTATCCGGGCGCGCCGATTCCGCAGCAGGAAAACCTGCTCTTCGACAATGTCCGCGTGCTGCACGATGAAAAATCCAGTTTCCTCTCGATCGCCACGCCGGTCGATACGGTCAGCCTGGTCAATTGCACGTTCCGCCGCAGTGGCATCGTGTTTCGGGGGGATCAGGCGTTGAGCGATTATTTGCCGACCCGGCTCAACTTCGTCGGGTGCGTCTTCAATCATCCGGGAACGATGGGACTTGTGGCCAATCAAGTGCCCAACAAGGTGATTTCCCTGAAGACCACGGCCAGTCTTGAGGCGGCCAGCTTTTCCGCCACTGTCTCGGCGGGCAAGGGTCAGATCAATGTGGACTCCGATCTGACCGGCTTGAAGTAGCCCTGCTTGAACGGGAAAAACCTAAACTTTTCTAGGATTCTCCAAATCGCCACGGCCATTAGAGTTGAGACGTTCTGACGGAACAAAATCTCTTGTTCAACCCCACCATCCAGACCTGAATTCAAAACGACAATGAGAACCACAACCCCCAAAAAAATTGCCAGTCTCCTGGCGCTTTGTCTTGCCCTCACCGTCTTTGTGACCGTCCCCGCCGCGGCGCAAAATTTCACCTGGAATGGCAATGGGTTTAACGCCAATTGGTCCGTGGGTGAAAACTGGAATGGCGATGTCGCTCCCTCACCCGAGGTTTTCAATGGAACGTTGACCTTCAGCGGCAGTTCCCGGCTCGTGAATTTCAACGACATCGAGGGGTTGTCGATCACGAACCTCGTCCTCAACACCAGCAGTTGGAACATCTCGGGCAACGCCCTTCAGCTCTTTCCAAGCGGCAATGCCATCGAGATCGGCGCGGGCCTCCACTCGACCATCGCCAATGACATCACCGTGATGACTACCGGCAAGACCTTGCAGACCGGCAGCACGGGCGCGGGAAGCCTCACTCTTTCCGGTTCCTTCAACGCGGGCGCCAACGAAATCCGCAAAGACGGCACCGGCAGTTCCGTCATTTTCAACGGCAACGGCAAGACCGTCACCATGGGCCTGTTCGTTGTTCGCAAGGGATTCATCACCTTCACCAACGGTGTTGCAGCCACGCTGTCCTCGCTTCAGATCGGCAACGATGGCAACCAGGTCGGCATCGTGAATGTCGGCGGAGACGACACCTCGGTTCATGCCTCGGCGAGCATCGAAACCGGACGAAACACCGGGAGCAACGAAGGGCGCCTGAATGTTTCCGGGGGCACCGTTTCGGCCAACATCCTTTTGACCGGCCAGAACGCCGGCACCCTCAACACCAGCGGCATCTACCAGTCGGGCGGCATCATCAAGGCGAACAACCTCCGCGCCGCGAACAACGGGCCAAGCATGATTCAGGTTTCCGGCGGCACCATGATCATCACCAATGGAAACGAATCCTCCACCACCTATGGCCTTCACCAGAATGGCAGCAGCGTCCTGACCATTTCCGGCGACGGCGAGGTCATCATCGGGACCGGCGACAATCAGAAATGGAACCTCGCCGCGGGCGCGGCCAGCGGCACGCTCAATCTGAATGGCGGCACGCTCTCCGTCTTCGGCTTCACCAAGATGAACGCTTCCGCCACCACGATCATCAACCTGGATGGTGGCACACTGAGGAGCCTCGGCAATGCCGCCGACTGGCTGAATGACCTGGCGAATACCACGGTGAATGTCGGCAACGGGGGAGCAGTCATTGACAACAACGGCTTTGCCATCACGATTTCTGAGCCGCTTCTCAACAACGGGTCCGGTGGCCTGACCAAGCTCGGCGGTGGCGTCCTCACGCTCGCTGGCGCCAACACTTACGTCGGCGACACGGTGGTTTCCGCCGGCGTGCTCGCGCTCACCAACGGCGCGGCCATCGCCGATACCTCGACGCTGAAGATCGAGTCGGGTGCGCAAGTGCAGGTGGACACGGCCGAAACGGTCCAAGGTCTTTACCTGGCGGGTGTCCTGCAGGTTGCCGGCACCTGGGGTTCCAGCGCCTCGGGCGCGGCCAATGTCAACGACACCTACTTCACCGGAACAGAGGTGTTGACGGTGCTTAATGGCGCCACTCCCAACCTCACACCCACGGATATCACTCTGGCCCCGGATTCGATCACGGAAAACAACGCCTTCGGTGCTCTCGTCGGAACCTTCAGCACCGAAGATCCCAATCTGGGCGACACCTTCACCTACACCCTTGTCAGCGGCACGGGCGACACGGACAACTTCCGGTTCTCCATCGACGGGGATCAGTTGCTGGCCGCGGAAACCTTCAGCGTTGACAACGACACCGATTACTCGATCCGGGTGCGCAGCACGGATCAAGGCGGTCTCTCCGTCGAGAAGACGATTCTCGTCAAGATCTTCGCCGCCAATGTCCCAACGGATATTGTTCTGTCGAGCACCTCGATCGGCTCCAACTATGTGGCGCCCGCGAATCTGGCAACCTTGAGCGCCGTGGATCTGGATCCGGGCGAAACCTTCACGTTCGCTCTGGCATCCGGCGCGGGCGACACGGACAATGCCTCCTTCAGCATCACCGGAAACCAGTTGAGCATCATCGACCAGCTTCCGGTCGGCAACTATTCCATCCGCATCGGCGTCACCGATTCAACAAGCGAGTATTTCGAAAAGGCCGTCACCATCACGGTCAACCCGGCCTTCATCTGGAGCGGGACCGGGCCGGACAATCTCTGGTCCACGGCCTTGAACTGGGTGGACAACGCCAGCCCGGCGGGATTCGTCGCTGACCTGGTCTTTACCAACGCCCTGCAGACCGACAATTACAACGACATCGTCGGCCTGACAACCTCCGGCTTGAAATTCTCGGATCCTTCGCCGCTGGACACCAATGATGTCCTCATCGAGTTCGCCGACTGGACGGTTTCGGGCAACCCGCTGACCATCGCGGTGCCCGTCAGCAACGGCGCAGGCGTCCACGGATCCGCCGGCAAGACCGTCGTGATTTCCAATGACATCACTGTGGCCGCCAGCCCGGGCGCCAACAACCGGACCACCCTCTTCACCACACACTGGGCTTCGAACTCCGTGGTGGTATTGAGTGGCAACTATGACGCCGGATCTGCCGGCGGCGACGTGTGGAAAGACGGCGGCGGCACGACCAACTCGCCGAGCACGCTCGTGTTCAATGGCAGTGGCAAAATGGTAACCGGCAGATCCCTGACCGTTCGCAAAGGCGCAATTGTCTTCGAGAATGGCGTCACCGCAAACTTCACTGGGGCCGACAGCACTCTGGGACTTGATGTTCCCTGGCACGAAAATTCACCCTCGACAGACATCAGGGGCGAGGGAACCTCGGTAATCTTCGGCAACACCCTCAGGGTCGCCAGTCAGGTGAGCGACTCGAAGCTGAAGATCTCCTCGGGCGCCAGCCTGACAGTGAGCAACATTCTGATGACTGGAGGCGGCACTTTCTATCGCGACCGGATCTTACTGGACGGCGGCACCCTCAACGTTGGAAGCGCGGTGATCATGGGCCAGGCGGCCCTCGCGGACGCCACCAACGGCTGGTATCAGACCGGAGGAAATGCCTATGTGACCGGCGCCTTCCGCGCGGGTAACAACGGTCCCACGACCGTTGAGATCAGCGGGGGATTGCTGCTGGTGACCAATCCGGATGGAATGCATCTGGCGGAAAAGGGCAGCACGACCATGACCCTCGGCGGTTCCGGTGTGGTGCAATGCGGACCCGCTGGCCAGAATCGCTTCCTGCTGGTTCAGGACTCGGGAACGGCTGGGGAGGGCACGCTCAACCTGAATGTCGGCGGAACCATCCGGCTCACCGCCTTCGGCCGGAATAACACGACCCTTCCGGTCACCGTCAATTTCAATGGCGGCACCCTGGAGTTCCCATCCACGAGCACGACATTGATCCCGGATTACGCCAACACCACCTGGAACATTTTGAGCGGCTTGACCGTTGACGTGACGGCTGGAGGTTCGGCGGCCGTTAACGGACCGCTCGTCGCGGCTGGTTCCGGTGGATTGACCAAGACGGGCGCGGGGGCATTACTCCTGAACGGCGCCAACAGTTACACCGGCGTGACGACGGTCTCCGCCGGCAAGTTGGGCGGCATCGGTACCATTGCCGGGAATGTTGTCACGGCGGCGGGAGCCAGCGTCGCTCCGGGCACCAACGACATTGGCACGCTCACGATCAACGGCAATCTCAGCTCCGGGGGCGGCTTCGCCATTGAGGTGAACACGTCCCTCGGCCAGTCGAGCGATCTGCTGGTCGTTTCCGGCACCCTGACCCAAACCGGCCCTGGAATCCTTACCGTTTCGAATCTGGGTCCGGCCCTGGTGATCGGACAGAAGTTCTATCCGTTCAACGGCAAGGTGCTCACGGGCGGAGCATTGCTGACCGTCACGTCTCTGGATCCATCCGTCGGATTCATCAACAATCTCGCGGTGGATGGCAGCATTGAGGTCGCGCCGGCGGCGCCGGTTCCGGCCGAGATCACCAGCACCCTTGTCTCCGGCGGCGCGGAGATCCGATTGGACTGGCCGGCCGGTCAAGGCTGGAGACTCGAACGCCAGACCAACAGTCTCGCGGTTGGTCTGAGCGCGAACTGGGTTGAGGTGGCCACGGAGCCGCCCTACACCAACGCCGTGAACATCGCGCCGTCCACGTTCTTCCGTCTGGTGTATCCTTGAACGCATCGGTGCGGAAAGCCGCACCATCGTTCCTCTCCTGGTAATTGTTGGGTTGGTGTGCGGGCCGTCATTCAATGACGGCCTGCCTCGTTTTCGGATAGAGTGGTTCCGGCAAACGCCGGTTGAGTCGTCTGCAAAGGTTGCAACTGCCGGAGCGCAGGCATTGCTCCGCCCGAATCCAAAGAAACTCGCGGAGCAATGCTCCGCGCCCCGCTGGCCAGATTACCTCTTGCGAAAGTTTCCGGTCGAGGGGTGCCGCATCAAAGCCTGTGCCGGTTTGGTCTTTGCGAAGCGACGCTGGAAAATCGGGCGGCTTTACGCGGCTGTTCGGCTTCAGGCGATCGGCTGCGCGAGATGAATTTCACGCCGAAAGTTTCCAGGATTTTCTCCGCCGCGATGCCGCAATCATTGTCATCGGACAGCCTGAGATCGCTTGCGATGGCATCACTGTGGATGAACCTAAACTTTTCTAGGATAGTTGGGCGGCAAGTGTTTGTTAGAGTTGAGCCGGATAGCGCAACGACTTGACTTGATTCCATGAACGTGAACAACCCTCAAACTCCGAAAGCCGGCGGCAATGTCATTCGGAGAGCATCAGGTTTCACCCTGATTGAACTGTTGGTAGTGATTGCCATCATCGCCATTTTAGCAGCGATGCTGTTGCCGGCGCTGGCCAAGGCCAAGGAAAAGGCCAAGCGGATTTCCTGCGTCAACAACATGAAACAGATGGGGCTGGCGTTTCAGATGTATCTTGGTGACAACAACGACGTGTTTCCGTTGGGTTACGTTTCTGACGGCTCCACGTTTGTGCTGTCCTTCGACGATTTCCTGGCTGAATACATCGGCCTCCAGCTGTCTGACGAGCAAAAGCTCGCCACATACTTTCCCACCAATCAGTCGCCCAGAACTCTGGTCTGCCCGGCGGACAACATCCAGCGGGGCGGTGTGGGCAGCATCTACAACAATATTCCGCGTTCCTATTCCATGCCCCGCCCTGCCGGTCGGCTTTACCACATCAACCGTCTCGCTGCGGGCGTGGCCACCGCGGACAACGTCAACCCCACCTCCCGCAAGGTAAAGGTGAGCATCGTCCAAACCGCCTCCGACACCATCATGCTCCTGGAGCGTCCGACGGAGGGGAATATCTGCGGCGGCCAAAACTATTCCGTTACTGACTCGCCAAATCAGGCGGGGTTGGTAGTGAACAAGTCATTCCACAAAGACCGGTTCTCATGGCTCTTTGTCGATTCCCACGTGGAGTCGCTCCGGGACCAGGACACCATCGGCAACGGCACAATGGATGATCCGAGGGGCATGTGGACCTTGGATAACCGGGACTAGTCGCCATAAGACGGATGCTTCGGTCGCCTGGTCGGGTTCGAACAAGTGAATGCACCGTTCTGCACTCGCCAATCCCCCTCCATGCACACAAGGACGGATGTTTATGATCCTACGAGATACTGTGAAGAATAACCGGGTTTCACCGGGGCCGCGCCTCGCAAGCGCTTGCTGGAATGTAGCGCTCCACCTGCTTGTGTTTGCATTCTTATCGGCTGCTTCAGTCAGGGCCGGCGACCCGTCCGCTCCCGTTGGCGTCCGCCTCGATGTCAACGCATCCCGCGACGCTATTTCCACCAACTTCATCGGACTGAGTTTTGAAGCCTCGCTGCTGCTGCCCAACAAGGACGGCGTGCGTTATTTTCGTCCCGACAACCGGGTCGTGATCGATCTGTTCCGCACTCTCGGCGTCAAGAGCCTCCGCATCGGGGGCAACACTTCCGATCGTGACGCCAGACAGCTACCCGGGCCGCAGGATTGGGACAGTCTTTTTGCGTTCGCCGAAAAAGCGGGCGTGAAGGTGACTTACTGCCTGCAGCTTTGCCGCGGGGATCGGAACGTCGCGGTCGCGACGGTGGAATACATCATGGCGCGCTACGCCCCGCTGGTTGACAGTTTTTCCATCGGGCAGGAGCCCAGCGCCTATCCGATCGGTCCCGTGGACGACCGCCCCATGCACGCACGCATGGGACCCGCGGCGGAAAAATACACCTATCCCGACTTCGCGCGCGAATGGAAGCAGTTTGCCGACGCTATCATTGCGGCTGTGCCCAATGTCCGCCTGAGCGGGCCCGCGGTTCACAACGACCCGCATTGGGCCACGCGATTCATCGCGGACTTCGGACAGTCCAACAATGTATCGATGCTCCTGATGCACCTCTATCCCGGCGGTCCCGGCACGCAGGTTCCTTCCCCTGAGTTCGGTCGGCAGCAGATGTTGTCCCCCGAATTCATCCAGGTCTATCAGCGGCTGTATGACGGCTTTGTGCCGCTTGCCCGCTCGAAGGGTTTTTCGTACCGGCTCGAGGAAGTGAACAACTACTATTACGGCGGTGCGCCTAACGTGAGCAGCACCTTTGCGGCGGCGCTGTGGGGACTGGACTTCATGCATTGGTGGGCGAACCACGACGCCGCGGGTCTCAACTTCCACACCGGCGACCAGGTCGCGGCCGGCAGCACCATGACTCCCAGCAAGTACACCGCGTTCTATTCCCTGTCCGGGGGCGTCATGGTTCGCCCGTTGGGTTATGGGATCAAGGCATTCGAACTGGGCGGCAAGGGACGTCCGCTCGATCTCACCCTCGATAATCCGCAAGGGCTTAACCTCAGCGTCTATCCGGTTCTCGGTGAGGACAAGAAGCTTTACGTCACAATCATCAACAAGGAGAACGGCGCCAACGCCCGCAGCGCCAGCCTTGCGTTGGAATTCGTCGGCAGGCGGTTTACATCCGCCGACGCGATTCACCTCGTTTCGCCAAACGGAAACCTTGCCGCCAGCGAGGGCGTGACCTTGGGCGGCGCCGAGATCACGACCGACGCCACCTGGAAGGGCGAGTGGACATCACTCCCGTCTGAGACTGAACTCGCGCAGGGCAGGTTGAAACTTGAAGTCCCCGCTGCCAGCGCAATCATCCTCCGCCTGTCCGGAGGCAAAGCAACCGTGCTTTCAAGCAATTGAATCTGCCGCAATGAATCGCCGTTCCTTCCTCGCCTCCGCCGGCACGCTGATCGCCGCGTCCGGTTTCGCGCCGCAACTGCTGACCGCCAGGGCTAGCGGCGCCGGGTCTGAACCCGGCAGTCTTCCGCCGAGATTTCCGAAGCTGGCCCCGCGTTTTGGGGATGGTCGCGACTGGTGGTTCCAGAAACGATTCGGCCTGTTCATCCATTGGGGACTTTACGCCATCAACGGCTGGCACGAACAGGAACAGTGGCGTCTCCGCGTCCCGCGCAAGGAATACGGCAAACTTCAGCGGCAATGGAACCCCGCGCGTTTCAATCCCGATCACTGGCTCGACGTGGCCGAGTCGGCGGGCATGGAATACCTCTGCTTCACGACGAAGCATCATGACGGCTTCTGCCTTTGGGACACCAAACAGACGGCTTTCAACACGATGAACACGCCCTACGGCAAGGACCTGCTCCGGCAGCTCGCCGCGGCGTGTCAGCGTCGCAAGTTTCCGCTTTGCCTGTATTACTCCATTGCCGACTGGCACAACCCGAATTATCCGAACCAGGGGCGGCATCACGAACTGCCGCCACAGCCCGGCGATTCTCCCGATTGGGACAAGTACATGGCCTTTGTCAAAGCCCAGGTCACCGAGCTGTGCACCCACTATGGTGAGATCCACGGCTTCTGGTGGGACGGGAATGTCCCCGAGCATGTCGATCCCTCGATCAATGCCCTGATCCGGCGTCTGCAACCCAATGCCGTCATCAACGACCGCGGCTTCGATCCCGGCGATTTCGGGACACCGGAACGGGATTACACGAAGGAAGGCGCCGGGGTGCTCTCTTTCGAAAAGCGCACCGAGGCTTGCCAGTCCATTGGGATGGAGAGCTGGGGCTGGCGCCGGGATGAGGATTATTACCGCGACGGTTATATCTGCAAGAGCATCGCCCGCTACCGGTCCCGCGACGCCAACTATCTTCTCAACGTGGGTCCCAAGCCCGACGGCACCTTGCCGGTTGAAGCCACGCGTTTCCTCAAGCGAATCGGCAAATGGTATCGGACCGTTGAAGAGGCGTTTGTGGGAACGGTTCCGGCCTCGCATCTGACCGATAACCGCGAGGTGTTGCTCACGCGGAAGGACAACACGCTGTATGTCGTCCTGCATTCGGAAACGCGCGGAGACACGGTGAAGTTAAAACCGATCACCGCGTTGCCCCGTCGGGCGACACTGCTCAACACGGGAAAACGTATCCCGTGCTCTACCGACCTGGTGCCCTCGGAGCACAAGAATCAGGGTTGTTACCTGCGGCTTCGAAATCTGCCCGTGAACGAGTTTGTCAACACGGTGCTTGTGGCAAAACTCGAGTTCGACACCCTGCCGGGGGCGGCATCTACCTAGCCGGAGCGGCAATCGGCGGGTTGCGCGTTACTGTGGACTCGGCGGCATTCGTGCCTGGGAATTCGGTGCGGACAATTCTGAACTCTCAATGCGTGGACGAACAAATCTTTGATCCGGAAAAATGAAGAACACCCTGTCAACAATCGTCACGCTTGCGTTTCTTCTGGCGGGGTTGCTGCCGGCGCAGGCGCAGACCTCGGGAAACGAAGCGCTGAAACTCTGGTACGATGAGCCCGCGACGGGCTGGCAGAACGAGGCGCTGCCCATCGGCAACGGCCGCCTGGGTGCGATGCTGTTCGGCGGTGTGGAGAGCGAGCGCATCCAGTTCAACGAGGAGAGTCTCTGGATCGGCGACGAGGAAACCACCGGAGCGTATCAGCCGTTCGGCGATGTGTTCGTAACGTTCGGCACCAATGCCGTAACCAACTATCGCCGCGAGCTCGATCTGCGGCGGGCCGTGCACGTCGTCACTTACGAAAGCGGCGGGGTGAAGTATCGCCGGGAATCTTTCGCCAGTTTTCCCGCGGGTGTCATCGTCGTGCGCTTCAGTGCCGATCGGCGCGGCGCGCTGACGGGCAACCTGAAACTGGACGATGCGCACAAGGGCAAGGTTGAAGTTTTGGACGATGGCTTCCGGTCCACCGGTTCGCTGGCAGGCTACACCTTCAAGGCCGATAAACCCTATGCCATCGTCCTGAACTACGAGGCGCAACTGAAAGTCCAGCATAAGGGCGGAACTCTCAAAGTCGGGGAGGGAAATATTCAATTCAACGGAGTGGACACGTTGACGCTGCTGCTCGATGCCGGAACCGACTTTGTGCAGGACCGCACCAAAGGCTGGCGCGGCGAAGTGCCTCGTCGAGCCATTGAGAAACGCCTGCAGGCGGCCGGCGCACAGACGTATGACCAGCTTCTCGCCGCGCATGTGCGCGACTACCAACAGTTGTTCAATCGCGTCACACTCGATCTCGGGCCGTCCCTGACGCTGCCCACGGACGAGCGTTTGGTGCGCTATGCAAAGGATCGTGCTGCTGACCGGGGCCTGGAGACGTTGGTGTTTCAATACGGACGATATCTGATGATCTCCTCCTCTCGTGCGGGCGGTCTGCCGGCGAATTTGCAGGGCATCTGGAATGACAACATCAAGCCGCCGTGGCGCAGTGATTATCACACGGACGTGAACATCCAGATGAATTACTGGCCGGTGGACGTGGCCAACATGAGCGAGTGCTTCGAGCCGTTCGCGATGTGGTTGAATTCCATCCGCGAAGTCCGAAAGGAAGCGACGCACAAGGAGTTTGGCGGACGCGGCTGGACGATGCGGGCCGAGAACGGAGTCTTCGGCGGCTCAACCTGGCAATGGGTGGAATCGGGCAGCGCCTGGTGCGCGCAGAACCTGTGGGATCATTACGCTTTCACGGGCGACAAGACCTACCTCCGTACGCTGGCGTATCCGATGATGAAGGAGATTTGCGAGTTCTGGATCGACCGCCTCAAGCCGCTGCCCGACGGCACGCTCGTCGCGCCAAACGGATATTCGCCGGAACACGGGCCGCGCGAGGACGGCGTTTCGCACGACCAGCAGTTGATCTGGGATCTGTTCAACAACACGGTTGAGGCGGCGGATGCGTTGGGCGTGGACAAAGAGTTTCGCGATGAGTTGGCGGCCAAACGGGATAAACTGCTCGGGCCGAAAATCGGGAAGTGGGGCCAGTTGCAGGAGTGGATGGTGGATCGCGACAATCCCAAGGACACGCACCGGCACCTGTCGCATCTCGTGGCGCTGCATCCTGGCCGGCAGATTTCACCGCTCACCACGCCGGCCCTCGCGGAGGCGGCGCGCGTTTCGCTCAATGCCCGGGGCGACGAGAGCACCGGCTGGAGCACGGCCTGGAAAATCAATCTCTGGGCTCGACTTCGCGACGGCGACCGCGCCTACAAGCTCATGGGCAACCTGATCCGGCTTGTGGGCGACACGCGCACGGATTACGAACGTGGAGGCGGTCTCTACGCCAATCTCTTCGATGCCCATCCGCCGTTCCAGATCGACGGAAACTTCGGCTACACCGCCGGCGTTTGTGAGATGCTGCTGCAATCGCACCTGGGCGAAATCGACCTCCTGCCCGCGCTGCCCAGGGCGTGGCCGTCAGGCAAAGTCACCGGCTTGCGTGCCCGCGGCGGTTTCACGGTGGACCTGGAGTGGAAAAACGGACAGATCACAAAGTATCGCATTAAATCCGCGGTGCCGCGTGAGGTGAAAGTCCGCGTGAATGGGAAAACCGAAGTTGTGAAATCGGGAAAACTCTGATCCGGGAGAAGATGCAATTCCTGCGCTTGGTTCGGCCGCTTGATATCTCATTTAACTCGTTCGGCACCCTCTTTCGTACGCATGTCTCAACGGTTCCGCCTCGTTACCTTGGCGGCGACAGTTTTCGAGAGTCTGTCTGAAAATGAAGCGCGGCTGTGTCGCAGACCAGCCGCAGCCGTTTGAAAAAGTAAGAATCGCTGGAAAGTTTCAAAGCACTGCGGCTGGTCTCAAGTGACACAGCCGCGCTCCGAGATTTTCGCTCACGCTCTGAACTGCTCTAGTTTTTGAGTCGGAAAAACATGGCTCCGTCCGATGCGGGCAGCGTCACGGTGTGCTCGGAAGCGGTATCCACGATTGCCGCTGTGTTCGTCGTCCAGCCGATTCCCGTCGTCAGATTCGTGGTTTGAAGCAGTTTGAATCCCTCAGCCGCCAGCGGCCACGAGAGCTTCACGGTCCGATCGGGTTGCGCATGCATCTTCAATTTCGGCGGCAGCACGCCATCGATGTTTGTGATCGTCGCGGTGATATTGAAGACCATGTTCTCGTTTTTGAGACCGAAGACATTCACAGTATGCCTGTTGGAAAACCGGGACAGTTCTATAGGAGCCAGGGGCAGCGCATCGGAATCGAATGCCGTGCCGGTGTTGTCCACAAAATCGAATGAGATGTAGGAATCATCGCAATCGCCCAGAAACGCGCCACCGTCCATAACCACATAAGGACTGCCGTCTTCAGCGGTGAACCTGTCATCGCCGAGGTAGTCGTTGTGAACGATGATGCTTGCGTATGGGAATTCCGTTGTATGCGTGAGATTCGAAAACGTATGCGGACCAATCTTCACGGAAATGGAAAACACGCCGTCGGAACTGAAGTAATAGGAGCCGGAGTTCGGCGATGGATTGTAATCGATGCCGTTTCGAATCGTGGAGGGATCGTAGCTCAAGGAGCCGCTCATGGGTGTGTCATAGGTAATGCTTCCCGGAACGGCGTTGGAGTAGTCGGATATGTGTGTCACCACGCCGCTGAAATCGAATCGTACCATCGCGGCGGTTGCGTTCAGGGTCATCCAGACGGTCAGGATCACGATGGAGAGTCCGCGAATTGTTTTCATAGGTGTTGTAAATCGGGTGGGATTAGATTCCAGACGGACGCGGGAAGACCTGTCATGAACCCGCGGCTTCATCAGAAGCAGTGCGAGAATCGAGCCTCCACTTGCGAAGGACTTCCTTTTGACCAACGTGATTGACCGCAGATCGTCGCGCGTCATTTTTGGCGTGGAATTCATGCAACGGTTTTAGCACGCGCCGGAAAAGCCACAATGCGACCTAGGTCGTGGGGCAAGGTAACGAGGAGGCCGCCGTATGCGACTTTGGTCTCTCGTCAACAGAAGGAAACGAATTCTTTGTCGCAGGCGCGATGACCGACACAAGACATGCCCTTCCCATTTCACCTCCGTTCATCCCATAAGCAGTCAACGCCCGCCAGCCTGCGGTCGCATGCAGCCGTTGAGCGATGGAGTCGCAAGTTAAAAGCAACTAACGATCGGCGGCTGCGGCGCGGGCGAGCATCACCTTCTGTGACGGACGATAATTCGCAATGAATTCGCGGCGGTATTCGGCAAACGTTCCGTTGGCGATTGTCTTTCGAATCTCCGCCATGACCTTCAAATACAGATGCGAGTTGTGCACGCTGAGCATGCGCAGGCCGAGGATTTCATTCACGTTGAGCAGATGTCGAAGATAGGCGCGCGTGAAGTGTCGGCACGCGTAGCATTCGCAGCCTTCTTCGATCGGCGAAAAGTCCGATTTGAACATGCCGCCCTTGATGCTGATGGTTCCCTTGTGCGTAAAGGCAGTTCCGTTTCGAGCGACACGCGTCGGGAGAACGCAATCGAACATATCGACCCCGCGCGCGACCAGTTCCACGAGTTGCGCCGGCGTCCCCAGTCCCATGGCGTAACGCGGTTGATTGGCGGGGAGATGCGGTTCGGTGATTTCGACCGCTTTGAACATTTCCGGTTCCGGTTCGCCTACGCTGACGCCTCCGATCGCGTAGCCGTCGAAGTTCAATCCGATCAGCGCCTTTGCGCAGTGCTCGCGCATTTCGGCGTTGGAACCGCCCTGAACAATGCCAAACACAAGCTGACCTTGAGCACGCGGTTGCTCACGACATTCGCCGGCCCACCGAATCGTTCGTTCAACCGCGGCCTTCAGTTCTCTTGGCGTCGCAGTGTGAGGCGGGCAATCGTCGAAGACCATTGCGATGTCCGAGCCAAGTTCCCGCTGGATGGCCATGGATTCCTTGGGGCCGAGGAACAACAGGGAGCCGTCCAGATGCGAACGGAATTCGACGCCATGCGCCTGAATCTTTCGAATCTTGGAAAGGCTGAAAACCTGGAAGCCGCCGCTGTCGGTCAGGATCGGCAGGTTCCAGTTCATGAACTGGTGGAGGCCGCCTGCGGCGCGGATGATGTCCATGCCGGGCCGGATGTTGAGATGATAGGTATTGCCGAGGATGATCTGCGTGCCCATCTCCAGCAGTTCGCGTGGGTCGAGAGCTTTGACGCTGGCCTGAGTTCCGACCGGCATGAACACAGGCGTTTCGATCGTGCCGTGAACTGTCTTCAGGCGGCCGAGACGTGCTTTGGTTTCGGTATCTGTCTTTAGCAACTCGAACATCGCGCAGAGTGTGATCGGAAAGGCCGGAGGAGGCAAAAGCGAATTGGCGCCCCCCGTATGCGACGCTCGTGAACTGGCACATCTGCAATCAAGGTGTGCTTGACGGGGTTTGGAGACGGCGGGAAGCTGCCACCCTATGCAAACGGCTGAATCTCTTCTTTCGATTGGCCGGGCGGCCATCGTTTTCCTGGCTCTGGCGTCAACTTCGTTCCGACTTGTTGGTGCGGAAACGGTTTTTCCCGTGGAGCAATCAGCAAGCGAGTTTCCGGAAAAGAACATCGGGTCACAGAAGGCATTGATTGCACCGATCAACGTTCTCGCTCAATCGAGAGTTGTGGAGTTGTTCAATGGAAAAGATTTTTCCGGCTGGACCTTTCATTCCCGGACGAACAGCGATCCATCGGCGACGTGGACAATCACGAATGGCGTCATTCATTGCAGCGGACAGCCGTTCGGTTACATGCGGACGGAGCAATCGTTTCAAAATTACAAGCTGACCGTGGAATGGCGGTTCGTGAAGACGGCGCCGCGTGCTGACAACACCGGCATCCTTCTGCACGTGCAGTCGCCCGACAAGATCTGGCCGCGGGCGATCGAATGCCAGGGACAGTCGCGCCGGCATGGCGATTTGATCCTGATGGGCGGCGCAACCTGCAAAGTGGACGGCCAGCAGAAGAGCGGTCGCGTGGCGATGAAAGGTGATAGCAATGAAAAGCCGGTTGGCGAATGGAACACTTACGAGATTATCTGCCAGGGAGACACCATGAAAGTTTCAGTGAACGGAAAACTTCTCAACGAAGCCGCGGATTGCAGCGTTTCGTCCGGATTCATTGCGATCCAAAGCGAAGGCGGGGAATTTGAAGTTCGCCGTGTGACACTGGAACGGCTTGGCGCGCTTTGATGTTGAACGAGCGCGGTCAGAATGACTCCGGCCTCGCTCGAAGTTTCACAAGCGTCGCTCCCCATCCGCCGAGTTCTGGATGATCCAGTGTGAATGAAATGACGTCCGGATGCTTTTCCAGGACGGAATGAACGGTTCTTCGCAGGTTGCCGATGCCTTTTCCGTGAATGATCCGGATCTGGAGGATGTTTCGCTCCTGACAGGCGGCGATGTAATCAAGCACGAGATCCTTCACATCCGACGGTTTGAAGGTGTGCAAATCCAGCACGCCGTCGATCGGCAGTTCCATCGGCTCGTCCATGCAGGGAGACTACTTCGCGATTGGAAGAATGCGAAGTGAAGGTTTCGTGTTGATCTTGCAGAGCGCTTTGAGGTTAGCATCGGGCATTCGCATCGTCACATGAACCACAGCTTCGATACTTTCCTGCTGCACGAATGAAAAAATTCTTTGTCGCTCTTTTGTGGCTGTTGATTGCGGTCTGCGGCGCCTGGGCGTTTGCCACGCTTGCGTTTTACCGCGGTGAACGGATCAATTCAGCCTACATTCTGATCGCTGCGTTCTGCACCTACGCAATCGGGTACCGATTTTATTCCAAGTGGATCGCCGCAAGAGTGCTGATGTTGAACGATCGGCGCGCGACGCCGTGCGAGGTTCATGACGATGGAAAGGATTTCGTCAAAACCAACAAGTGGATCGTGTTCGGCCATCATTTCGCGGCAATCTCCGGTCCGGGACCTCTGGTGGGACCGGTGCTTGCGGCGCAGTTCGGGTATCTGCCGGGGACACTCTGGATTTTGATCGGTGTTGTGCTTGGCGGCGCGGTTCAGGATCTGGTGATTCTTTTTGCTTCGCTTCGTCGCAACGGAAAGTCGCTTGGGCAGATGGTGAAGGAGGAGTTGAACACGCCGGCTGGAACTCTGGCGTCAGTGGCAATTCTTGCGATCATGGTGATCCTGCTCGCGGTGCTGGCGCTGGTGGTGGTGAAGGCGCTTGCTGAAAGTCCCTGGGGCGTGTTCACCGTGGCGGCGACAATTCCGATCGCGCTGTTCATGGGAGGTTACCTTCGCTTCTGGCGCGTCGGGAAAGTGATGGAGGCATCGTTCATCGGTGTGGTGCTGCTGTTGCTGGCGGTGTGGGGTGGAAAACTGGTGCATGAAAATGCGTTCTGGTCGAAAGTGCTTGGACTTTCGGAAATGAACCTCGCGTGGTCGATCATCATTTACGGATTGGCGGCGAGCGTTTTACCTGTCTGGCTTCTGCTGGCGCCACGGGATTATCTGAGCACGTTCATGAAGCTCGGAACGATTGCGGCGCTCGCATTGGGGATTCTGGTTCTGCTTCCGAATCTGGAGATGCCGGCTTTGACACAATTTGTTGACGGTTCCGGACCGGTGGTTGCGGGAAAGGTTTTTCCGTTCTGCTTCATCACGATTGCGTGCGGAGCGATCTCAGGTTTTCACACGCTCATCGCGAGCGGAACGACGCCCAAAATCATTACGCGCGAATCCTATGCGAGGCCGATTGGATATGGCGCGATGTGTCTCGAATCGCTCGTGGCGATCATGGCGCTAATTGCAGCCTGCACACTTGAGCCGGGCGTTTATCTCAGCATGAACATCAAAGGCGAAGCCGCGGCCACTGTTGCGAAGGTGAATGGTTTTGGATTTCCGGTGACGGTGGAGCAGATGGATTCGCTGGCGCAGCAGCTGGGTGAGAACACGCTGTTCGGCCGCACCGGCGGTGCCGCAACGCTGGCGGTTGGAATGGCGCACATTTTTTCAAAGGTTGTGAGCGGCCGATGGCTCGATCTCTGGTATCACTTCGCGATCATGTTCGAGGCGTTGTTCATTCTGACGACGCTTGATGCTGGAACGCGCGTGGGGCGTTACATCCTTCAGGATTTTCTGGGAGGGATTTCGAAGCGACTTGGTGACACCAAAAATCTTGGCGCGAACGTTCTGGCCAGCACGCTGATGGTTTGCGGGTGGGGATATTTTCTGGTGCAGGGCGTGCGTGATCCGCTTGGAGGCGTGAATTCGCTCTGGCCGTTGTTCGGTATTGCCAACCAGATGCTGGCGGCGATCGCGTTGTGTCTCGGCACGACGATTCTTTTAAAGATGCAACTGTCGGCCGGACCGGGAAAGGGCAGGCCGGCGCTTGCATTGATTGTTCTTGTTCCTCTCATCTGGCTGGTGAGTGTCACGTTCACGGCGGGAGTTCAAAAGATCGGGCATCCTGATCCGCGGATCGGCTTTCTTTCGCAGGCGAGTTATCTGAAGGAGCAGATGCCGAAACTGAATGCGGCGTTGGATGCGGCACGATCGGCAGGCGATGCTGTGGCCATTGCTGCCGCTGAAAAGGCCATCAGGAACAGCAAGGCGATACGATTCAATCAGCTGCTCGATGCATCGGTTGCGGCCGGATTTCTGGCCATGGTTTCCGTGATTCTGCTCTTGAGTGCGAGAGAATGGGTTCTGCTGCTGGCGCGGAAGAAGGTGGCCGAGTTGAAAGAGTCACCGCCGACATGGCTGCCGGATTACGCAATTGCGGAGTCGAAGCCTATGAAGATTGGAAGCCTGGTGGCGGTAGCCTTTGCGTTGGCGAAAGAACTTTCCGGAGAGGCGCAATTGGAGCGGGCGCAGCAGGCCCAGTTGTGCTTGTGCGAACAGCATTGCCAGGAACGAAAAAGTTCAGAGCAATTGTATGTCGAGACTACGGAGCAGCGATTCAACGGAGTGCGTCGCTGCTGCTAAGCCGAGACAGCTTGAATGTGCATCGATAAGCAGCAAACCTTCTGTGGCATGCGAAAAATCGGGTTGTATGGCGGTTCATTCGATCCCGTGCACTCCGGGCATTTGCTCGTTGCATCTGCGGCTCGGGAGGAGTTGGGGCTGGACCGGATGTTTTTTATCCCGGCCCAACAGTCTCCGTTCAAGCCCGATGCCAGGCCAGCTCCTGCGACGGAGCGCATTCGGCTTTTGCGTCTCGCACTGGCGGGTCAAAGCTGGTGCGAAATCGATCTTCAAGAAATCGAGCGGGGAGGCGTCTCATATACGATCGATACGTTGCGGAGTTATGCGACGAGGTTTCCCGATACGCAGTTGTTTTACCTGATCGGCGGAGATCATGTTCGAACGTTGCCGAACTGGCGTGCGGCCGAAGAACTGGCTCGATTGGCGGAATTCGTGATTATCCCGCGGCCCGGCGAGGAACGTGTCGAATTCCCAGCCGGTTTTCGAGGACAATATCTTGTCGGCATCCCCTTCGCGGTTTCATCATCGCAGATTCGAACGCGGATTCGGAGTCGTCTTCCCATCGACAACCTCGTTCCGGAGACCGTTGCAGAAGCGATTCATAACAATCGGCTTTATCTTTAGTTGCTGCTGGGGCAACTTGCCGGCGATGGATTCAAAGAAACTGGCTCTTCTCTGCCGCGAACTGGCAGACAACCGAAAGGCGGAAAACATCACGATCCTCGACGTACGTGAACTGTCCTCCGTGACCGACTATTTCGTGATCGCCTCAGGAAGCAGTGAGCCGCATTTGCGCGCTGTAGTGGATGAAATCACTGAGAAGCTTCGCGCTGAATACGATCTCAGACCTCGCGCGGTGGATGGCGCTCTTCAGACAGCGTGGATCGTCCTCGATTACTTCGACGTGATCGTGCATGTCATGCGCCAGGACGTGCGTGAAAAGTACGACCTGGAGACGCTATGGGGAGATGCACCGCGCGTTAAGCCGAGAAAAACAACTGCGAAACGAAAACAGAATCCAGAAGCGTAGCAGCTAAAGGTTCTCCGGTTGAAGAGGTCCGAGAAAACAGGGCGATCGGTCAGGGTTTGGGAGGAGTTTCAGCAGCGGTCTTGACCATCTCGTCCAGAAGCTTCTTGAAATCCTCAAGTCCTGGAGCGGGGATAATGATGGTATCGCGCCGTCCACCTACGTCCTCAGTGATGCGCAGGAACCGTCCTCGGGGATTCTCTTTCAACGTGAAAACGAACATTTTCCGTTCAATTTGAATCCGATCCGTCTTCAGAGTCTCTTCATTAACGGGAGGCTTCGGCGTGCCGTAAGGAGGGCGATTGCCGTACGGCGAGGGTCGTTCATTAGAGATCATACATATTCCCGTAAGACGCCCCGAGGCGCCCTTTGGTTCATGGCTATACGTTTGACGATAACCCCAGAACGGTCAACCCCGGAATTTTACGGAACTCACAAATCGCGGAGTATCAGAGGGATTGGTGAGTTTCCAGAAATGAAACCCCAATCCGACGATCATTACGCAGTTTCCTGTCAGAACAAGAAGACGCCATCGATTGAATGAGCGGGCGGCGGATTCCCGTTCCTCAGAGGTCACCTTCGCCGAAAACCGGGTGGTGTGAAGAGACTTCAGATGAGGCTGCATCAGCTTGCCCCCCATGATGCCGTACAGCAAGAGACCCAACGTCAGTAAAAGCGGGAGTTTTTTCGATGAAGGACGCCCCAGATAAAGCCATTCCACCGCCAGATGCAGCAACGCAATGAGGGCGCAAACGACCGAGAACTGAAAAAAACTTGAAAGGAGGATGTTGTGGATGGCTGGGGAAAAATAGGGAAAATTTCGGGGCTGGAGCAGCGAGACCATTTCTCTCGAAGCCACCGAGGAACTTGCAACCGCGGTGAAGAAAAAAGTGCCGCCGAGCCAGATCGCGCCATTGAACACCCCGATCAATCGCAAGAGACCAATCACGTCGTGACGTTAGGCAAAAGGAGAAATGCTGCCAAGCTTGATTGCAAGACGTCGCGCCTTCACAAGCTGCCGGTTCAGATCAAACCCTGGTTGAGAGCTTCCACTTCGTTGCGGATCATTTCCACGATCCGGTGCTTTGCCAGGTAAACCTGATTCACCGGCACCTGAAACATGGTGGCAACCTTTTCCGGAGCCCAGTTCTTGTTCACGTAAAGATCGAAGATTTGATATTTCTCGGGATCGATCTTGCGCTTCACGCGTTGAATCGCGGCCTGGACGAGGCTGTTTTCCCATTCCTGATTCCAGAGTTGATCGAGGCCGTTGATTGCAGGATCGGGAACTTTTTCAACGGCCCGCGTGCCCGTGGCTGTGGCTGTCACCGGATTGTTGTGGAGCGCCGGGTCGCGCTTCCGGAATTCGTCTGCAATCCTCCAGCGGGTCATCGTGAACAGCCACGATTTGAACGATCCGAGGCTGGGATCGTATTTGAAGGTCGGCATGTGGCGGGCGACGGTCACGACTGTTTCCTGCAGAACATCGTGGGCCTCGGCATCCGAAAGGCCTGCCTTTTTGGCGAGCTTCAGAATGAGGCGGGAGTAGATGTCATAGAAATCCTGCCAGCTCTTCTGATCTTCCAGATCTTTCAGCCGGTTGATTAATGACGCCCGGGTAGGAATCAACTCGTCCTTCGCCATAGCAGCCACAGTAATGGATTGTCAGGTTCCCCGTAGCAATATCATTCGAAAGAATTCAACCTTGTTTTAACGGCGGAACCCGAGCAGTGTTATCGGACCGTTTTCCCCGCGCGTGGGATTCTTTTTATGCTTAGAGCTGGAATTGTAGGCTTGCCCAATGTGGGCAAATCCACCTTGTTCAACGCCGTCACCCGCACCCGAAAGGCCGAGGCGGCGAATTATCCTTTCTG
Source organism: uncultured Verrucomicrobia subdivision 3 bacterium (assembly GCA_937890005.1). Lineage (GTDB taxonomy): Bacteria > Verrucomicrobiota > Verrucomicrobiia > Limisphaerales > DASXHY01 > DASXHY01. Next base: position 23,230 of record CALBZA010000034.1, read on the forward strand.
CACCATCGACCCCAACGTCGGCATCGTGACCGTTCCCGACCCGCGGCTCGAACCACTCTCAAAGGTCGCCAAAACATCCGTCATTGTCCCGGCTGCGATTGAGTTTGTGGACATCGCCGGACTGGTCCAAGGCGCGGCCCAGGGGGAAGGGCTTGGCAACAAGTTCCTCAGCCACATTCGGGAGGTGGACGCCATCGTCCAGGTTGTCCGCTGCTTTGAAGATGCGGATGTCCATCACGTGTCCGGAAGTGTTGATCCGGTGCGGGACATCGAAGTGATCAACACGGAGCTGGTGCTCGCAGATATGGATGCCGTCAAGAAGCGTCGGGAACGTATCGCCAAGGAAGTCAAACGTGGTGAAAAGACAGCGGTGGCCGAAGATGCGGTGTTGGCCAAACTTGAACCTGCCTTAAACGAAGGCCGTCCGGCGCTGACGGTTTCCCTTACGCCTGAGGAAAAGGCGATCTCCAAACCCTTTTTCCTGCTCACCGACAAGCCGACCATTTTCGCCTGCAATGTGAAGGAGTCGGAACTCGCTGCCGGCGACAAGAATTCCTACGTCCAGAAAGTTCAGGAGTACGTCAAAACGCATCTCGCGTGCGAAGCGGTCGTGATCAGCGCACAGATTGAAAGCGATCTGATCGATCTCGCTCCCGAGGAGGCCCGAGCGTTTCTGAAGGAATTGGGAGTGGAAGAGAGCGGTGTCGGGCAGCTTATTCGCGCGACCTACCACCTGCTCGGCCTTCGCACCTATTTCACTGCAGGCGAGAAGGAGGTCCGGGCCTGGACCATCCATGCCGGTGATACGGCTCCAAAAGCTGCCGGGGTGATTCACAGCGATTTCGAACGCGGATTCATCAAGGCAGAAACCGTTGCCTATGACGACCTGATGAAGTGCGGTTCGGTGGCCGCTGCGCGGGAGAAGGGGCTTTACCGGATGGAAGGCAAGGAATACGTCGTTCAGGACGGGGACGTGATGCTGTTCAAATTCAACGTTTGAACGGGCAGTAAATTTTTGAAAGCGGCGGCGGTTCTCATTTTTCATCGCTCTCTGCAAAGCAACTCACTGGACAATGCCTTCTGCTTCGCCGCAGAGTTCGGGCGTTCCTGTATTCTTTGAGTGGCTCGAAGCTGCTGCTGAGTCTAAGCGGTCGGCCGAGGTCCCTACATCAATTGGTGTAAACCGTTTTGGTTACTGTTTCGAATCAGCAACGAAAAGTTAAGATCACGCCAGCCCATGAAAAATAACTCCCATTTCTCCATGCGCTCCAAAGCGTTCACTCTGATCGAACTGTTGGTGGTGATTGCGATCATTGCGATCCTTGCTTCGTTGCTGCTGCCAGCGCTTTCAAACGCAAAGGAACGTGCGCGAAGAGCAAAAGACATCAGCAACCTGCGGCAGCTGGGAGTCGCTTGCTTCACTTATGCTTCCGAAAACAAGGACAAGCTGCCTTCAGGAGTTCAGGATGGTGACTGGCCTCATGACCTTTCCCGAGCCAATGCAGACCTCTACATTGGGGCTGGCGCTTCCCCGAAGATTTTTTACTGCGCCGGTCTCCTGTCGAGCGTGAACGAGCAGGAGGCTTTGGGACCCCGGGGACCGGGGCTGACCAGTTGGTGGGATTTCAACGCAAATCGTAGAATTGTTGGCTACGGTTTGATGATCAAGCAGGCGGCAAACGACACTCGGACCGGAATCAATGGGGGGCGGTTCTATTCTAAATTGACGGAGACCAACAATCCTTCTGATGCCGAAATCATCGTCGACGAAGTCATGTCGATGACCGACACGAAGCCTTACAATTTCGTCGTTCCCAGCGGCAATGTGCCATCAACTTACGGAGGCGCGTATCGCCCCCCGCATCGAGAAAAGAATATGCCTTCCGGTGGCTCGATCCTCTTTTTGGATGGGCATTCTTCCTGGCGCCGATTCATCGAAATGCAGCCGAAGTTCAGGGCTCCCTCAAGCAGTCAGCCGTTCTATTTCTACTGAACGTTATTCCCAATGCCCGGGCTTCCAAAACCAGCCCTTGGCTGAGGTATCTTTTTCCCAGCTGCCCGGCACCCATGTCGCTTGAGACCGAGGTCTTGCGTCCCAGTGCCCCGGAACCCAGATCCAGCGATTGTCGCCGCGCATCCAGTATCCGGAAATCCAAACAAGATTGTTGTCCGGTGCTATTCCAACGGCTTCCACTTTTTCCGGTGGGGGCGCTTCCGTGACGATGATGCGTTCCGCCGGAACGGCGACGACTGCCCGCCTGTCAGCATGATGGGAGTGAATGCAACCGGACGTCACAATCACCAAAGCCAAAGCCAAAGCCGTCATCGCCGAGGAAAACTTTCTATACATCACAGGTCCTTTCGTTTCTGACATTGCCGAACTCCGAGTGGCGTTCTGCCAGCAACCTATCGCCAGCTTTCTCCGGCTCCATAGGGAACGTTCCTACTTGGGGCAGGTCGGCCTTCGTTTGCGACAGTTGAGCTGACTGACCGGGCCTGCTATGTTCCCGCCATGCCGATCTACGAGTTTCATTGCGAAAAATGTGACAGGGACAGCGAAATCCTGGTTCGCTCCAATGACTGGAAGGGAACCGAATGTCCCCACTGCGGATCGACCAAACTCGAGAAGAAGTTCTCGGTTTTTGCCTCAAGCGGCGGTTCTTCTTCCGAAGGTTCCTGCGACACCGGCGGTGGAGGCGGGGGTGGATGCGGCCGTTGCTGCGGCGGTGGACCGCACCGGCATTAAATGGCGAGTTTGATCACTCGCAAACGGAGGCTGCTGATATGGCCTTAAGGTTCGGAACCGCCCAATCGGGCTTGTTCCGGATCAATTCCTCCAGAGTGGCTCCGCCTGTGGCGACTGCCAGAACTTTTGCACCAATCGCCCTGGCACATCGGATATCCAACGGTGTGTCGCCGATCACAAGCACTTCGTCGCCGCGAAGCTTCTTCCCGAAAATCCGTTCACCACGAGCTTTCGCGGCGGCCGCGATTTGATCACGGTCTTCGTGATCGTCCGCAAAGGCGCCCATCTCGAACGCATCCCAAAGCTGAAAGTGGCGCAGCTTGATTTCCGCTCCGAGTCGGATGTTCCCTGTCAGCAGCCCAAGCATCGGCGGACTGGGCAATTGTTTCAGGTCGTAGATGAATTCCCAGATGCCGGGACATTCCTCGGTGCGGCTGGCCTCGAGGATGTGGTCCAGCCAGAATACATACCGGCTGAAGAAGCGATCGAAGTTTTCTTCCGTTGGAGAAATTTGATGATACTGGAAGAACTCGCGAACGAGGCTGGTGTCGGTTCTTCCCGCGAACTTCAGTCGTTCGAAATGATCGGTCGCACTGAACTCCGTGGCAAAAACCTTCGCGAACGCCTTCACTCCCGCACCGCCTGTGTGAACCAGCGTTCCATCAATATCGAACAACACCAGCCGAATCATGGGCGCAGAAGCTATTGATCGCGCACGCGCAACGCAATCCTTCCAGAGAAAACCGTTGCTTTTTAAGTCCGGCACATTAGAAAAAACGGTCAGGGAAAGGGTTTGGGATGAAAAAGGGCCGGGCATTTACTCTTATCGAACTTCTTGTGGCAATCGCGCTGATCGCGATTCTCGCGGCACTGCTTCTGCCAGCACTGCATCGGGCCAGAACGAAGGCGAAGTCTGCCTTCTGCCTCAGCAACCTTCGCCAATGGGGCGTGGCAACGCACCTGTATGCTGTCGAGTGCAACGACTTTCTTCCGCCGGAGGGGACTCCAAATCCATCTGACAGCAGCACCAACTCTGGCTGGTACATTCAGCTGCCGCAAGTGATGGGACTTCCTCGCTATCACCAGATGCCGTGGCGCACCAACGCCACCATCGAGCCGGAACGTTCCGTTTGGATCTGCCCGGAGAACACCCGCCGCAGCAACGGGAACAACCTCTTCCACTACTGCCTCAATGAATACGTGAATGGAACTGGTGTCGAAAATCGACCGGTCCGGCTCGGCATGATCTCCCGGCCCGAATCCCTCGTCTGGCTGTTCGATTCGAAAAATCTGCCCGCAGTCGGCACGCCCAATTTCGTCCACACCAACCTTCATGGTCGCGGAGCACATTTTCTCTTTCTGGATGGACACGTCAGACGCTTCCGCAGCGATGCGTACTGGAACTTTGAGGAGAACAAAGGAAGAACGGACAATCCGGAACTGACCTGGATTCCTTAGCTAACCGCGCGCGCTTTTCAGGGTTTGAAATGCGCCGGAACTGTTGTCGCTGGTTTTTTCCACGGCCGCTTTGCTCGGAAACTCAAGAGTGAACACCGCGCCGCATCCGGGACCGTCGCTGTGGGCGCTGAGGCTTCCTCCCATTTCCGAGCTGCGAGAAAACTGCTGTGCAGGCCGAAGCCGTGTCCTTCCTTGCGCGTGGTGAAGCCGTGACGGAAAAGTCGCCCCAGATTCTCCCGGCTGATGCCAATGCCGTTGTCTGTGACTGAAACTCTCAAACCTTCGTCGATCCAACGCACGCTGAGCGTCAGAATCCGTTCGTCATCGGATTTCTGCGACAGGGCCCACTTCGCATTGCTGATCAGGTTGACGAGAATTTGAAGCACGCGGTGCTTGTCCACGGGAAAATCGGTGTTCGAATCGAAGTCGCGTACAACCCGGATCTTTTGTGTTTCCAGTGCCAGAGCATGCACACGCAACGCATCTTCCATGAGCGACGCGATCGAGTGCGTTTCCACCAGGCCGAGAACGCGTGCGTAGTTCTGTTGCATCGCGACGATCTCCTTGATGTGGTCGATGTTGTTTGCGAGGCAATTGATCTCCTGAAGAAGATTGGCGTGTTCCGAGGCGATGGTGTCGGCGATGGTGTTGAGGAATACCGGAAGCTTGCCGGCGCGGGCGTCGTCGCGGAAAAAGCCGGGCAGGTCATGTTGATGATCGGCCATCAATTTGGCGACTCGCGCAAGGCTGCTGTGAGCCTGAAAATTTTGAACCTGCCGTTGAATCAGGCTGGACGAGGTGTTCACGCTGTTGAGCACGTTGCCCACATTGTGAAGCACACTTGCGGCGACTTCGGCCTGTCCCGCCATTCGCGATGCGTCCACCAGTTGCTGATGCGTTTTCTCCAATCGGGCTTCGGCTTCCTTGATGGCGCTGATGTCGCGCGATATGCCGAAAGTGCCGATGATTTCCCCCCGTGAATTGCGCCACGGCATTTTGGTGGTCTGCAGCCAGAGAATGTTGCCGTCCGGGAGCGTTTCCTTTTCCAGCTTTCCGATGACCGGGTTGCCCGTGCGGATGATTTCCTTGTCATCGTCCGCCGCCACGCGCGCATATTCCTCGTTGAAGACGTCGAAATCCGATTTGCCGATCATCGCCTCAACGGGCAGACCACAACGTTTCGACAGGGACTGGCTGCAACGAATGAAGAGCGAGTTCGCGTCCTTGAAGTAGATGTAGTCCGAGGAGTTGTCGAGGAGCGCGCAAAACAGCGCCTGTTCGTAACTCAGGTCGGCATTGGCGCGGGCGAGGTCGACGGTGCGATGTTCGACCCGGACCTCCAGTTCTTCATTCGCTTTTTTGAGTTCCTGATGGACGAGCTTGAGCTGCCGGTTCTTGTGCGAAACCATCACCGTCCAGGCAATCGCAAAGATCAGCACGCAAACCGCCGCTCCGCCAAGCCAGAGGGTTCGACGAAGGTTCAGCCATGGTGGAGCCTGAAGCAGCACGACAGCGTCCGCCGACGACAGCGCCATCTCCAGGTCGGGTTGCCACTCCGCTCCGGATTGCTGGGCAGGATTCAAATCGCTGCAGATCCCTGAAAGCTGCACCAGACTTCCTTTCTCCAGTTCCGGAGGTGGGCCAGCTGCTTCCGGCAGCACACCTTGAATCCTGTGTTCGCCGATCTGAAAACGGAGAAGGTAGTTGGTCGTGTTGTAGGTGTAGCCGAGGTAAACGGCATTGGTGGACAAATAGGTTGGAGCGTACACCCGTTGGATCAGGTTTGAATTGACGTAACAGGCGATCTCCGCGCCGTTCAGGACGATTTGAATGTCGTACCACTTGTTGAGTTCGATCTGCTGCGCCACCTTTTTGCCGAGTGAAATCGCGACGCCGTTGAGACTCTGTTCCACGCTTGAGCGTGTGTTCTTCCATCCGCCAATGTTGAACCAGAGCTCATTGTTCGGATCGATCGAGTTGAACCAGATCATGAATCCTTCGTTTCCGCCGGTTTTCCGCGCACGGAGCTTGAGCGTGTAGTTGGCCCAGTCCGGACTGCCGATAATTGCCCGGCAGTTGATCTCATGCGCGAGCTGGCTCAGCATTCCGTCCCGCGCAACCCACGTTCCGTTCATGAATTTCCAACCGTTCGTGCCCTGATTTGCGAAATCGCTCTGATACAGAGTCACTCCATTGCTCACAACCTGGATGTCGGTGTAATCCGCTGAAGTGTTCCAGGTGCCGATCGCAATTGCTCCTCTCCTTCCGCTGCCAGGTGGCGGTTCGGGCGATGAGGTGAGAACCAGAAGCGAATCGACGTAGCAATCGATGCGTGAGCCTCTCGTCACCACGCGAATGTCGTACCACACATTGCTCTCAACGTGATGCGGCACGGTGGCAAGGTGGCCCACATTGCCATCGACGTTGTGCTGTATCGCCGACTGGGTGTTCTGCCATCCGCCGATGTTAAAGCAGTGAAAATTGGTGTCATTGATCCAGTTGAAGAAGATCAGAAAGCCTTCCTCTCCGGCAATCTTCCGGGCTTTCAATTGAATCGTGTAATCGGACCAATCCGGATTCCCCAGCGTGACGATTCCTGGAACGCCGACGGATTCCTGACGGTAGGCGCCGTTCTGCGCCATCCATTCTCCGCTCAGGACATCCCAGCCCACTGCACCCTTTTTCTCAAAATCACTCCGGTAGAGCACCTTCTTGCCCTTGGTGACCACGATGTCTTTGTACTCGACGGAGGTGTTCCATGATCCGAGTCCAATCCGGCCGTGATAACCCGCGGCGGGCGCGGTGCTTCGTGCAGGGGCCGCGGTCGCGGACAACAACGCGTTGAAGAATGCCAGAACACAAACCAGCCAGAGGACCGGCCGGGCATTGGTTCCAACGGTTGCGCCAGATACTTGAGGATCGAACGTCATCAGAGCACCCGCCTGATAGCCAGACCTGAAAATGCCAGAACGCGGCGGGCGATATGTCATCGGCTTCGAAAGTGGAGTGCTTGAGCCAAAGATGACGTGCGGTTCGTTGTAAAACTCAAACGGACTCCATCTTGCGACGGAGCAGAAGCTCTCGGCAGTTCAGGGATTGGTCGCCTGTTTGTATCCAGACCGTAAGCGCAAATTTTGTTGAACCGTTTTGAGCATCACGACGTTGCATCGGATGCCGAAGCTGATAGAACTCCCACGTGAATCTTTGGACACTCGTCGGCTACTTGTTCGGAAATTCCAAGGCGATCCATCGAGCAGCTTCGTCTCGCGCGTCATTGTGGACGGGAATTGTTCTGACGCTGCTGACGGGTATCGCGAGGAATTACGATCAGCGCTTTGTGCTGGAGTCATGGTTTTCGTTGATCGGTCCTCTGACGTTCTCCCTTTTCTCCGGTTCATTCCTTTACGCCATTCTGATTCGTGGATTTGCCTGTCGCAGTATGCCTGCGGAAGCAGCGGCGGAGTCGCGATGGGGAACGTTCATGGCTCTCTTCTGGCTGACCGCGCCCGTGGCGTGGCTCTACGCGATTCCCGTTGAACGGTTCTTGAGCTCCTATTCCGCAGCTCAGGCCAACATCGCCCTTCTTTCCATCGTGTCGGCGTGGCGCGTTTGGCTGTTGAGTCGCGTGCTGTCGGTCTTGTTGGGAATTCGTTTCATGCGCGCGCTGGGATGGGTTCTTGTAGGCGCGGCGCTGGAGGTGATTGTCGTTGTGTTTCTGGGCGCACTTTTTGGACCGGGCTTAAGCCAGCGTATCCTGGCGGGAATGTCGGGAATGCGTAATGCCCCCGAGGAGAATCTTCTCAGTTCAGTTCTGGGATTTGTTTGGACCTGGTCGTGGGTGGTGCTGATTGTCACATGCCTCATGCTTCTGGCGACACGGTATCGCGGTGAAGTGAAGCCATTGCCAGTACTTGCTTCCGGCAAAGTTCCGTGGATGTCACTCGCAATTCTGACGGTTTTCTGGATCGCAGTTTCAATCGTGCCCCAGCAGGAACAGATGCGCTTCACGACACATGCTGCGCTCGTGAACAAGGCTGCTTACAAAGAAGCGCTCGATTATCTGGAGCAGCATCAACCGTCAGATTTCCCGCCGGGCCAGCGACTCGAACCCAATCCCTACGAATACCGCGTGTGGGAGGGCTTGCCTCCGACCATTGCATTGCTGACGCCAGAGACGGCTCCATGGATTCGACAGGTCTATCTCGGACATCTGAGTGCTGTGCTCACGCATTATTTTCCAAGGTACGATTCAGCGACCAACGTTGCCGCCATGATGCTGGCTCTCGAGCGACTTCCTGAAGGCAGAGAATGGCTGGAAACCAATCAGGTCGCTCTCGCGAGGCAGGGACTTCGACGCGGACACTGGAATGATCCAACAGATGTCGTGGAATCGACCGCCAAGACAAACATTCTCGAAGTGTTGAGTCGAATGGGAATGGCGGAAACCAACCTGATGAAACTTTTCGAGTAGATCATGCGCATTGGCCTCATAGCGATGAGTGGTGTGCGGGTCAAATCCGCGGAACTTGCGGCACTCGGAGTCACGCTTCCCGGATTTATTCGGCGCGGCAGGGTAATTGCCTCGCTGCCGAGTCTCGGGCTTTTGACTGTGGCGGCGCTCACGCCGGTGGAACATGAAGTGAGTTATATCGAAGTGGCGGATTTGCGATCGGCTGCGGCTTTTCCAGAGTTTGATCTCGTCGGAATTTCTTCACTGACCGCGCAGATTCATGAGGCGTATGAAATTGCACACATGTATCGGTCGCGCGGAACACGTGTCGTGATGGGCGGATTGCACGTTTCGGAACTGCCGAACGAGGCCTTGTTGCACGCGGATGCCGTGGTGCAGTACGGGGCTGAAGGCGCCTGGCCGCGCGTGCTGGAAGATGCGCAGAACCAACGCCTGCAACGGATTTACCGGGGCGCGAAAGATAATGTATTTGATTCGAACCTGTACACGTCGCCACGATTCGATCTGCTCGAAGGGCGGACTTACAACCGGGTGACCGTCCAGACATCGCGGGGCTGCCCACGAGCCTGCGAGTTTTGCGCTGCCAGTCTCAGGATCACAGCCGGGTTCAACCAGAAACCTGTTTCGAACGTTGTCGAAGAAATCAGGGCAGCCAAACGTCATGTGCGGCGTCCTTATTTTGAGTTTGCCGACGACAACACCTTTCTCAATCGCCGCTGGAGCAAGGATCTCCTGCACGCAATTCGCGACGAGGAGATTCATTATTTCACCGAGACGGATGTTTCCGTGGCTGACGACCTGGAACTCTGTGATCTGCTGGCGCAGTCCGGCTGCAGGCAGGTTTTGATCGGCTTCGAAAGTCCGCGTTCTGATGATCTTGGCGGAATCGATCCCGGCGCGTGGAAATCACGGCAAACCTCTCGCTATCTCCGAGCCATCGACGTTCTGCAGTCCCGAGGGGTAAGTGTCAATGGATGCTTCATTCTGGGACTGGATTCTCATACGCCGGACATCTTTTCCGAACTGCTGGATTTCGTCCGCAGTTCAGGACTCGCAGAGGTTCAATACACCGTGCTGACACCCTTTCCAGGCACTCCGCTCTATGAACGGTTTCGCCGCGAAGGCCGGTTACTTCGGGACGAGTTCTGGGATTCTTGCACGCTGTTCGATGTGAATTTTCAGCCGAAACAAATGAGCGTCTCGGAACTGGAGGAGGGGCTGCGCTGGTTGTTCCGGGAAACTTACAATCGCAACGAAACTTCAAGACGACTGCGGAACTTCGTCGCAGCATCAAGCGACTGGCGCAGGGATAATCCGTAATAAGTCATTTTCAGCGCACAAGCCATCAATGGCGGATCGCCAGACTCATGCGGCTTCGGTGTCGAATGCAAACGGTCGTTCGCAATTGCCGGCCTGATGCCGGCGAGCCGGGCTGAATTTCGCGCGCTTCCGGCTTGTGACCTGAGCGTCGGATGGAGTGGCGATGTGACGACTCGTCTGCGATTCCATGGCCGGGAGATCAAGTCCGGTTCGCTCCGATAGTTTCAAAAATGAAGCGAGACCAGCGTTCACTTTGGAAAAAAGCCGGCTGATTGCAGAGAGGAGAACCGGACGCCGTTCGCGATGCGATGTCGCTATCCTGGATTTTGAATTTCCCGAGGAAATTTCGGGAGGCGCGCCGGATTTGTGCTGCTCGTGCAGCTCCCGAAGCTGGCGGAAGAGAATTGTCTGAATTGTGTTTATTTTCATGTCCGCAACGTAGGATCGGATGAAGTTTCCACCAGACACAGCCTCTCGATTTTCCAGCTTGCACAGATTGATTTGGATCCAAACTGTGCAAGCTCAGATTCAAATAAACTGTATCTGTTCAGTTTGAAGAATCTCTCTACACTCCCCCGCGTGAGCGTCTCAACTTCCAACGACAAAGAACCGGTTTATTTGAAACTGGCCAACACGCTCGAGGGCCTGATCGCAAGCCGTGCGCTGCGGCCCGGCGATCGCGTTCCTTCCGTGCGCCAGTTCAGCCAGCAACAGCGCGTGAGCGTTCCCACCGCACTGCAGGCATACGCGACGCTCGAGACGCGCGGCCTGATTGAAGGGCGTCCCAAGTCCGGCTTTTACGTCCGGCCACGCAATTCGGACGCCATTCCCGAACCGAAGATGAACTCATCGGAACGGCCGAGAAGCATCGTGCTGCAGAGTTACGACCCGGTGGCTTCGTTGCTTGCGGATCATGCCGATCCAAAACTGGTGCCGCTGGGCGCCGCATTGCCAAGTGCCGAACTGCTGCCGGGAATCAAACTGGCGCGGATCATGTCGTCGATCGTTCGTCAGCTTGGATCACGCAGCATTGCATACGACATGTGCCCGGGCAGCGAAGTGTTCCGAAGAGAACTGGCGCGGCGCTCACTCGATTGGGGATGCGCGCTGCACGCCGATCAGTTTGTTGTGACGGTTGGCGGCACGGAGGCGGTGTCACTGGCTTTGCGCGCGACGTGCAAGCCGGGTGACACGGTGGTCGTCGAATCGCCCACCTACTTCGGACTGGCTTCCATGCTGCGCGAGTTGCAGTTGAAGGCACTTCCCATTCCGGTGCATTCCGCCGATGGAATGAACCTGGATGTGTTGGAAAAAGCGTTGCAGAAAACCAGGGTTGCGGCGTGCGTCGTCATTCCGAACTTTCACAACCCAACCGGATTTCTCATGCCGGACGCGAACAAGCGGCGGTTGGTGGAGCTCTGTGCCGGACGCGGCATTCCGTTGATTGAGGACGACACCTACGCCGATCTCCAGCACGAAGGCTTGCGTCCTCATTCCCTCAAAGCGTTCGGAGATCCGGAGTCGATCATCCTCTGCGGTTCTTATTCCAAGAAACTCGCGCCGGGATTTCGGGTCGGTTACATCGCGGCCGGAAAATGGCATTCGCGGGTGATGGCAGTGAAGCAGGCAAGCACGCTGAATGGCGCGCTGATTCCCACACTGGCGATTGCGGAGTTTCTGAGAAACGGCGGATACGACCGTTACCTTCGCACCATTCGCGAAGCCTACCGGCAGCAAGTGGCCAAGATGAAGGAAGCCATCGTTGAGAGTTTTCCGTCGGGAATCTCTCTGTCGCGGCCGAAGGGCGGATTCCTGCTCTGGTGCGAGCTGCCGTCAAAGGTCGATGCCATGAAACTGGCGCGACAAGCGCGTGATGCCGGAATCAGCATTGCGCCCGGACCGCTGTTTTCGCCGGTAGGAGATTTCACGAACTTTGTGCGAATCAATTGCGGTTACAAATGGGATCCGCAGATCGAACGCGCAGTGGGCGTGCTCGGACATTTGATTTCGCGAATGAAATGACGCGGGAAGAGCGATGAGCCGAATCGAGTATTTCAAAGTCAAACCGGAGATGATCAACAGGCTCCGCGCCATCACGCAGGAGCAAAAGGAATTTTCCATCGACGGCAGACTCCGCGCGCTGGTTGAACTTCGGGTTTCTCAAATTAGCGGCTGCGTCTTTTGCACCGACCTTCACGCGCGCGAGGCGCTGGAACTGGGCGAAAGCCCGCAACGATTGAACACGCTGGTGGTCTGGCGGGAATCTCCGTTTTTCGATGAACGCGAGAAGGCGGCGCTGGCGTGGGCCGAATCGCTGACCTTGATTTCTGAAACCCACGCAGGGGAGACGGAATACCAGACGATTCTGAAATTCTTCACCGACCAGGAAGTGGTCGAGCTGAGTCTTGCCATATCGCTGGCCAACTTCTGGAACCGAATGGCAGGTGGATTCCGGCGAATGCCGGCAACCCCTTGAACGGGTTGCCGGTCTTGGACGAATTGAGGACCGCAGTCGCGTCACGTTCCTTTGATGCCTCCGAACGCGGCAAAGCAGCTGTTCTTGTGAAGCACCTCGACGTGTTTGAAGCCGACCGTTCGCAGCAAGTCCAGCTGGAACATCAGCGGCCGCGGCGAATCTTCCTGAGCGATGTAAGCAAAGACATGATCGCGATAGGCGTCGTCTTTCAATGCGGAAAGATACTCGCCGTAACGGGTCCACATCAGTTCATGCACTCGCGGATCCGAATGTTCGATCAAATCGGAGATCCACACCGAACCGCCGGGCCGCAGCGCCTGAAAGAGCTTTGAAAACACAGCGTGCCATTCGTCGTCACCGCGCAAGTGATGCAGAACAGCGGCGGCGCAGATGATGTCGAACTGACCTTCGCCCAGGTTCAGGTCGCGGATGTCGCCCTGCAGCGGAGTGATCCTGCCAGAACTGACTTTGCTGATGCGTTCCGTCGCCCTGTCCAGCATGGGGCGGCTCAGGTCGATGAGAGTGACATCAAGATTGGGAAGGCGTTCCAGGATTTTGAGGGAATAATTTCCTGCGGCGCATCCGACATCGAGCAGGGATTTGGCGGCCGGAGAAACGCGGCTGGACGCTTCGGCAATCAGCGTCAGGCACAGCGGTGCATCGATGGTTGCGGACTGCCCGGTTTCGAGATTGGAAAAGCGTTCGACATCTTTGTCGAACCGGGCGCGAATTTCCTCGACGGTGGATTTCTTCATTTCAATGGTCGCCAGAATACAGCAATGTCAGTCATTCAACAGATACAGTTGCCCTCAATACAGCCTTTCACAGGATTGTTCGTCCCTTTTCCTGACGAGTCGGCAATTGGCAAACAGGTAGGGGGACTCAGGAGAACGAAGTCGCGCGTCAGCGTGTTTCCTTCTTTCGTTCCCTGATCGATCTGTTCCCGTCTCAATTCTTTCTGCAATCCCTCAAACGCACGCGCAGGAGGAGGTCGTTCAGAGCGGCCCGTGTTTCTTCACTCGGTAATTCAGGCAAAGCGCTCGCTTCATGCGCAGCCTGCAATTCACCTCGCAGCCGATGGTATTCGGCTTCATGAAAGGCAACTTCGGCATCCGACAATTGGCCGACCGCAATGTCTTCCGGGCCCGCGATCTTGCGCGCTACAAGGTCGGCGATGTAGGGCAGCTTGAACTGTTCATTCAGATTCACCAGATTGGCTTCGATCTTTCCGGTTCGCATCAGGTGAATCCCCGTGAGCAGCACGCGATAGACATAGAGCAGCGGCTTCACCCGACGCACCGGTGGCTGCCCGCCAGAGCCTTTAAGGAACAACTTCCACTGTGTCTCCGCAAATCCGAAGTAGTGATGCGCATGATGCCTGGTGATCACGCCCGTCTTGTCATGACTGCCGCCAGCAATGGCCTTCAACTCTTTATGCTCGGGCGTAGTGTGAACGATCAGCGGCGAGAAAAGTTGTTCCAGCACATAGCCGTTCTTCTTGAGCAGCAGGCCGAAGAACTTCCGCACGTCATGACTCACGATGTCCATCTCGAGTCCCTCAATCACGCGTGAGTCCTGGACCGTCTCGTCCCGAACATCCAGCCCAACGACCTTGTCCAGCGGCAACACATGCACGCCGCGCAGGTCAAAGTCCGAATCCGGCGACGGAAATCCGTAAAGATGCGCGCCGCTGATCGTGGCGAACAACAGCGGATACAGTTGCGCTGCAACGATGCGATGGAGACATGGGTCAATAGGCAGGCCGTCTCTCTCAAAATGCCCGCGTTCAGGGATTGTCATTGGAGAAAACGAAGCTATCGGTCCGCAGTCACTTTCATTCCGTCAGCTCGCATTGGGCCGCGAAGCTTGTCGGTGGAAATCCCACGTTTTTTCGCAAGCGGGTCGATGTACCAGCAGTAGTCACCCGAGTCGGATGCAAACAGATACTTTTGGTTTTCTTGTTTCCAGGCATCCCATTCGACGGCGCTTCCACCCTTGGGTCCACACGGGACGTAGCGATCAAGCAATTGCCGCGCGCGTTTTGCGGTGTCACCACCAGCGCGAAGGCCCGCCAGCGTTTTGTCAAAAAATTCCGGCTGGTCGAACGCCACCCCCAACTCCATCAGATCTCGGTCCAATTCCAGTTGCTGGTTCGTGTTCGGATGGAGGAACGCTTTATTTTGATCGAACCAGTCGGCCATTTTCTCGCGATCGAGCGGCGAAACCTTTGCCCAGAGTTCCGGTGTCATCATTTCCTTCACCCATTCCACCTGGTACTTCGGGTTGCGCAGCCACTTTGAGATCGTATCACGCGGACGGGCGACCGGCCCGGCGAACACCGATACCGTCACCGCAATCGGTCGGTCTTCCTTGAAGCGGCTGATGTAGGCTATGGAGTTGTGCAGGAGCAGCTGGCCCTGTTCATTCATTTCGGCAGGCGATTGTTCGAAACCGAAATGCAACAGATTGCCCTGGCGCCACAGCCCTGCGGCTGTCGGCGTCTTGTGATTTACGCCGCCGCTAAAGAATTCCACATCCGGATTGCTCGCGAAGTCGTACGAGTAGGTACACCAGCCGGGGCTCCAATTCCTTTTGTAGTCATGAACGAGCGACAACACCTTGATTTCCGGCTCCTTGATTTCCGCGCGAAAGTCCTCTGGCGTAGGAATGGAAATCATTTTACTGCGATCAATTTTGAAGGGGCGTTCGAAAATTTCATGCTCACGCAGGTCGTAAGCGATTGGATCCATGCAGGTGCAACCGATGCCACCTTTCATCTGCCACGCAACCGCGAGGTTCAAACCTGCGCTGCCCAACAAGACTGTCGGCTTGGTCCAGTTCTCACGAGCGCCAAGTGGCGAGGCAAGCTTCCGCATCTCGCGAGTTTCCGCGCTCTGCGGCCACTCCAGCAGAACGACGTCAAACGGTTCGGCATCCCTCGCCTTGAAGTCTCCCCGCGGCCGCGCTTCAAACCTTGCCACTTTGGATTTGAGAAAGTTTCCAAAGTCTGCCGGTCGCTCTGAGCCAACATAGAGAACTTTCATCTCGCTCAGTTCTTTAGCCGGGCTCGATTGAATCAGCGCGATTGCAATCAGGTGGATCGTAAGGAGTGATGGCGTTTTCATGGTCTTATTTCATTGAGAACGGACATTGAGCGGCGAAGAAAGTGTGATCGTTTGTGGCGGCCAGCACAATTCCTCCGTGCAAGCCTGATAATGCACCTCGCCTCTGATGAACAACCGCCCGACTGGCGCGTTCGATCCCGTTCTAAGTGGCCGGCGGAACGTTACGGAATCCGTGTAAACCAGTTCGCCAGTCTTTGTTCGTTCGGGAGCCGAGGCCAGCCAGCCGCCTGAAAACTCAATGCCATCCGGCAACATTACCGTCAGTGAGACGGGAGTGAAGGGTTTGCCTACGGCGTTGCTCACATAGATATAGTATGCGCCGGCTATCGCCAAACGCACTTGGACTTCAGCGCTCCCGGCCTTTCGGATTTCGGCAGGAATTATTTCCATCACAGCGGTGACCGGGCGGGAACTGGAAGGTTCGAATAACGTGAACTCGGAATTGTTGAGAACTGCTTCCGTCGCTGTCACAGCTGCACCAGATCCTTCGCGGTCAGCCTCGCGCGAAGGCGACTGGCTGGAACAGCCGACAAAAGCTACAACTGCTAACCCCAGAATTGCCAACCGTGGAAAACCGTAAAGGTGCACACCGCTGATCGTGGCGAAGAGCAGCCGATATGGCTGTGTCGCGACGATACGGGAAAGGCGTGGATCAATCATCATTTGCTTTTTTTACCACTGCGTTCACGGGTTTCGGTTCGGAGGATCCAAGGCAACTCTCCGAACGTTGTTTCGGTTTTGCGATCCATGTAATCCCAGTAGGTGGTAGGTCCAGCCCCTTTTCGTCCAGTCAATACTTGAAAGCACATTTCTTCGAATGCGCGACGCTGGTCGCCAACGTGCGGTTGGTTTCAGCGAATTTGATTGTTCCTGTGATCACGTTGAAGAGGAGAGGTTTGCCATTTGTCTCCGCGCCGAAACGAGGAATTGATTCGCAATTTCGTAGTCCGGTCGTTCCGGCAGTTTGGTTTCATCAAGGCTGCATTCGAAATCCTGGTGCAATTTCTTGCGCCAGGCGTCCACTTCGACCCACGGCACCTCGCCGCGTTTCACAGCGAGCAGGCGGTCGCGATCGGTTTCGACTCGAACGGGGAACTGCGCCGGTTCGCAGCGTCGCCGCGCCGGTGATCAGCAATCGCAGCAGATGCATGGCGTGTTTCCAGCGGACTTCGCCGTAATTGCGAAGGTCCTGTTCGATCTTCTTGAACTGGCTCAGGGCGTAGCCGTTGAACGTCTGGAAAATCATCTGACTCAGGAAGTGCTGGCGCACCGCCAACAGTTCCGAGCCGAGCGGGGTGACCTTCTCCACCATGGGTGAATAAAGACATTCGAGGATGTTGGGGTTCGCCCGGAGGGCCATCACAATGAACTTCTGCAACTCCCAGTAACAGCTTTGCGTGGCGTTGTCCTCGAACTGTTCCGGCGCGCCGAACAGCGACCACTGCAATTCCGCCGGTACGATGTAAACGCCCCGGATGTCGGTGTCCGACGCGTCGGTGTCCAGCCCATACGCACGCGAGCCTACGATGCAGCGGTAAATGATGCATTGTTCCAGATCAAATGTAGCAGCGGACGTGAGTCCGTTCTGACTGATCGGTGAATCTGAAGTGAGCCGACTCACGTCGGCTGCTACGCCGAGGCGATCTTTGAAATGCTTTAGGACATCCAGATGATCACGTGTGAGAGATGTTTCAAAACCATCCGGAAAGCGGACCAGAAACTTCTCCCCCTCCACAGCCGGCGTGCGCGTCACCACACCCACCGCGCCGCGCGGATGCACGACGGAATTGTTCGGTCCACGCACTTCCACGAGTGAAATCACCTGGGTTCCGGCGAAAATGTTATTGGGTTGATGCACCATCCTGCGGGGAAGATATGAAAGGTCGGGAACCGTGGCCAGCCGTTACATTTCCTTGCCATATTTCCGGACGAAATCGTTCGCAAACTTCTCCCGCTGCTCGTACGTCTCGTTCCACTGATCCACATGATGCCCCAGTTCGTGCATCAGGACGTCGCGAAGATAGAAATCTTCCAGCCAGGTGAGGCTGGCCCGACCGAACCGATAGGCGTGCAGAAAAATGCAGCGTCGCCAGTAATGGCCCACAAATCCGTTGTCACCGTCCCAGCTTTTCAACTGCTTCATTGTGCCTGACAGAATGAATACAACCCGTAAATCCTTCAAAAACTCCTGCGGACAACTTCGCAGCTGCGCCTCCACCTGACCCGCGCGGCAGGGTCGGATAAAGCCGTTGAGAACCGGCAGTTCGATGATCTTGGGAAAGGAGGGATGTTTGGCGATTTTGGAATCAAAACGCTTCCAAACTGCCTTGATTTCCAAAGACCAGGGCCTGTACGCAGCCCAATTAGTGAACTTGATCCTGGAATAGGCGTTGGACCGTGGACCTGAACTGCCGTGGTGTGCGTGCATGGTGAACTTCCAATTGAAAAGTAAGTATCCATTCCATGAGGAGCGAGCACAGATGCTCGCTCCTCACTGATTCCATCAGTCGCCAAGGAACAGCCTCCACTCAGCTACGCCGTGGGTGTTGCGAATGAGCGCGGTCACCGGCAGTTCCTTCGGCGCACGCGGGACGCTGAGCAACTTCAGGCCGGCTTCGTGCGGCAAACGGTTGCCCTTGCGGGCGTTCACATCCTTGCTCGACCACACGAGGTTTTCCCACGTGTCCGCACCGCCGCGCGACCGGGGCAAAACGTGGTCGAGGCTGCCTTCCTCCGGTTTGAGCAACCGGCCGGTGTATTGGCAGCGATTGCCGTCGCGCTCGCGAATCGTCCGCCCACAGAGCTTCGGGCGCTTCTTTGGCACCTTGTTGAAGTTCACTGCCACAATCACGGTCGGCACACGAATCGGGCCGCGAACGGTGCACACGAGATTGTCGCCATCACGAATCGGCAGCGTGATCCACTCGTCCCACGTCACCGGGCGCAAACCGTGCGCATGGCCGATCCCGTCCAATTCAATGTCGAGCGCAGCGGCCACTTTGGTGGCCATCATGCAGAACGCCTCTTGCGGCGTGTGCACATTGATCGCCTGCCAGTTGCGGTTGAGCACCAGCACAATCGTCTTGTTCAGTATGTCGCTCATAAAGTGTTTGCGCATGGCCGCCATTCACATTGCGAGCGTTCCCGCGTGAGGTGTTTGTTCTTTATTGAAAATTCGCGTCGCGAATACCCCTGTAGCAGTAAACGTAAGTCCGCTCCGAATTCACGCGGGATGAAAATGAGCCGACTCACGTCGTCTGCTACAGAGGGAAGAGGAGTTTGTGATGATCGAAGTAAAGGTGTGCGGTTGATGGCTGAAATCATGGAGTTGTCTGCTCGCAGGCAGACATTAACTCCGTGATCTCAACGCCTCCCTGGCGTCGGTCCAATTCGGACCATCACGACACGCTAGCGGCGAAGCTTGCGTGTCTTGTAAGTGAGCAGCGGCTGGAGTTTGGCGATGACCGAGACAAGGTCGGCATCAACGAGATCCTGAATCACTGCTTCAATGTTTTTGTAAGCGGCAGGCGCTTCTTCGTAGAGCAGGTCGCGATCTTCGCAGATCACCCGGCTTCCGAGCGGCGTCTGAACCAGCTCCAATGCGCCGAAGCGTTCGCGCATGCGCAGACGTCCCGCCGAGCGGGACCACTTGCGACCGGCGCCGTGAGCGAGCGACCACGCGTGACTGGCGCCATCGCCGATTGGCTTCACGATATAACTCAACGAACCGCGTGAACCGGGGATGACGACGAACTCACTCTCGGCATCAACTGCGCCCTTGCGGTGAATCCATCGAGGCTTTTCCACATCGGTAGCAGCGGACGTGAGTCCGATCCATTCCTGCCGTGGAAAAGTTTGAGCCGATTCACATCGGCTGCTACATGCCAGACGAGTGATGCTGTTGTGGCAACCGTCCCAGACGCATTCCGCTTCCGTACCGATTGCGGCGACGAAACGTCGGGCAATCAGTTCGCGATTGGCCCTGGCCCAACGGACAGCGAAGTCGTGACCGCGCAGATACTCCTCCGCAGCGTCCGATTCCGTCGCCACTCCGTTCGCGCAGTGCTCAGCGATGTGCGCACGGAAGACGGATTCACCCAATCCACGCGAGCCGCTGTGAACGAGTGCAACGATCTGTTGCCTGCCGATTCCGATTTTCGCGAACGCGTCGGCATCGACGATCTTCTCAATCGCCTGCAACTCGGCGAAGTGATTGCCGCCACCGATCGTTCCCATTGCCGAATCGGACGCGGTCGATTCGAGATCGCGTTCAGCGAGGAAGTCGCTCACGTCTTCGTCCCAGGGATGTTCAAGGTTGAAGCGCAGTTGCGTCCAGTGATCCAGCTTCACGTCGCGGCGGACGAGGTCCATTTTGAACAACGCCATACCGCAACCGATGTCGCCACCGATGAGGTGCGGATAAATGACGCCTTCAGTCACGAACGCGGCACCGACCGGCGAGCCTTTGCCCGGGTGCAAGTCAGGGAAGCCGGCGGCCAGTTGGATGCCGTCCAACTTTGAAGTGGCATAGAGTTGGCGCACCGCTTCACCTTCGATCCAGCTTTGGGCCGAGGCGAAAAGACGCACCTGGGTTTCAGTCATGGTGTTCATGTTTCCTTGTGAGCCCGCCAAAGCGGGATTGGTTGTGGTTGGTCCCCGAGATTGGTATCGCGCCAACGTCTCAGTGGCTTCAGCGCTGCGCTAGTCCGCCTCAGCTACTCGGGGGGCGGACAAAGCTCCAAATTCCAAGAACCAAGCTCCAAAGAACCTCCAACATCCAACTTCGAGCATTGGTGGCGTTCGCGTCGCCTGTTTGGCGCTTGATGTTTCTTTGGAGCCTGGAGTTTGGAATTTGGAACTTCCGAAGATTGGTTATCCCGCGCGGGAACGATCCTCGATCTTCGGTTATCGACCAGGCGCTCTGCGATTGAGGTGCGGGACAATGTTGATTTGTCGTTTCACTCCGAAGCGCACCGGACCAAAGCTGAATCGCAGCTTGGTCGGGCAGATGCGGAAGACACGGCCGGGTTTGTAGCTCCTGCGAAGGAGCAGCTGGCTTTGGTAACGGGGAACGGACTTCAGGGATTGCGCCAACGTCTCAGTGGCTTCAGCGCTGCGCTAATCTGCCTCAGCTACTCGGGGGGCGGACAAAGCTCCAAATTTCAAGAACCAAGCTCCAAAGAACCTCCAACATCCAACTTCGAGCATTGGTGGCGTCCGCGTCGCCTGTTTGGTGCTTGATGTTTCTTTGGAGCCTGGAGTTTGGAATTTGGAACTTCCGAAGATTGGTTATCCCGCGCGGGAACGCTCCTCGATCTTCGGTTATCGACCAGGCGCTCTGCGCCTGCCAAGTGGTGAAACCGGCAGGATTCTCAAGTGACAACTCCTTCGCGCCGGCACTTCGGTTGGTGCCAACTACCGCGCGGTTTGCCGTACGAAATCCAAACCGACATTCATTTCAAAAATGGGTGATGTGCTCGAAGATCGGACGAATGCGCCTATTGGATCGAACTGTTGTTGGAGGCGCGGAAAACCGATGAAGCCTCTGCGATAGCAGACGATGCTTCGTGTTCGCCATTCGAATTCTTCGAAGAAAAACAGGAGAATGGATTGAGGAGATGCAACTGGCATTCCTCAATCTTCACTCTTCAATAAAGAACAAACACCTCTTGCCAGCTTGCGCTGCCAACCCGCGGTTTCACGGCGGCTGTTTCAGTGTTTGGGGGCACACCTCCTCCGAAGCCCTTGAATTGTAAAAGCGTTTCAAATCGTTTCGGCGCGCGTCTTTGCCCCGCGTGGACACACCACATCGGTGGAACGTCAGTTCGTTCCTGCACCTGAATTCGTTTGGCACCGTCAGACATCATCAAGACGTCGTTCTCTGTTCCTTCACAGTTGGTTCACCTTTCGTCACTGCCATTTCACCGTCAGTTTCCGGGCAACAAAAAACCCTGCTTACTTTGCGGTAAGCAGGGTTTAGAAATCCTCTTTCGATTCTCTAGCCGCTTACCTCCAGTTTATCCAAACGCACTTCGGGCATATTATTCCCTCCATAGGATTTGGATGCTCCAAGGTTGAACACACAACCTTGATTGAACCGGCCGTGACGGGTCGCTTTTGCGACGCCGCTGGCGCGGAACGAAATCCTGGTTGTCATGTTGATGTGGTTTCTCATCGAATGTGCCGAGACGAATACTACAAATGCGCGGTTACAGTCCACTGATACTTCGTGGGGGTAATAAATTTTGAATTCAAATATCCGAATCCATTGATGATTCATACGACGGTAGCAAAGGATGAACCGTGGATGAATGAACCCCGTGGCATGCTTTAGGACCGGCGTGACACTTGCGAAGCAACGGAATGAACCGCGAAGGTTCTCTGAAAAGACTCGGACAACTTCAAGGGATGTTCACAGAAATCCGTTGGGAAAATTGACTGGGATCGGTTCCGTCCGCTCGGATGCGATAATGGTAGATGACGTCGCCGGGGACGGAATCGAGATAGGCCGTGTCTGTTCCCACGTTGGCGATGACCGATTCATCGCCGTTGGCTTTGGATCGAAGCACCTGATAGTTGGTGGCTCGTGGTGCGGGTGTCCAGGTCAGGTGGACCTGTCCGTTCCCGGCGACGGCACGCAAAGACAAGGGTCGCAGGAACACAATGTCTTTCGCGGGTATTGTTGTCGGGCTTCGAGTGATCCAGTTGAGATAGTTGGGTGGCGCAACGCCATTGATCGTGTTTCCAAGGCACGCCACCATGCCTGCGTTCTCCAGATTCAAGACCCGTTTCTGATTCCGAACGGTGAGCGTGTTGTTGAAATACCACGAAATCTCCCGGGCATTGCTCGGCCGCACCCAACCACGATCGAAGGTGTTATCAGCAAACAGCAGATTGCGCGTCGCGCGCCGACCGCTCTCGTATCCAGCCGTGATGATTTCGCCGTTGTCGGAACTGCCGCGGAAATAGTTTCGCCGGAAGATCATGTCCGCCGGCACGGGCCCTTCGGTTTTCGCCTCGGCATGAATCCATAAATAGACGTCATCAAAGCGATTGTCCTCCACCAGGATTGGCGTGCGCTGTCGCCAGGAGGAACGTCCGGCATCGCCGCGATAGGTCTGGCATCGCCGGATGATGGAGCCCCGGTTTGCCAGTTGCTCGTTGTAAAGATGATCGTCGGTGGCGAGACCGGGGATCGCGCGGTCCAGTTCGATGCGATAGGTTCCGCCCGATTCCGTCAGGCGGTTGATCCGGGCGCTGCCCTTCGTTTCGCCGTTGAGCCGCTGGGCTGCGATCCAATCGCCCGCCTTCCATGTGGAACCCTCGACGCCTGTTTCGCTGACCGTGATCAGAAGCGGATTGGTGGCGTTGATGGAGCGGACCAGGCCCCACATCGTGGTGAGGTTGAACAGGTCGTCCTGCATCGCCCAGCCATCGAAATCGCAGTTCTCCCAGATCGGGCCGTAGCGGTTGTTCTTGATATGAAACCCGTCGCGCCAGCTGACGAAACGTTCCAAGCTTCCCGGCGGGACACGCATGTCCACGTTGTCGAAACGGATCGGCCCGGTGTTGCCGTAGGCGAGAAAAATGAACTCCGGCGCATGGCGGACGACGACGTCTTGGAACAGGATCCGGCTGCTCTCCTTGATCTTGACGACGAAATTGCCCTGCTGGCCGAAGCCGGGATTCGCGATGATCAATCCGGCCGCCCGCGTGCCGACGTTCGAAACGATGTTCTCTGACTGCCTTTGCGCGGTGACCCGCAGGACCCGATCCGCGGTTCGCGCCGCATCGATCGGTTTGATCGTCTTGATCCAGAAGTGCGAGACGTATTGGCCGAATGTGTGGCCGAAAACCCACGTGCGCGAATTGTCCGTCGTCGCGACGTCATCCACCTTCGGCATCGCGTAATTGGTCCAGACGCGAATGTCCACGGTGTGGGCCGCGGGATCGAATCCCACGATGTCCGCCTGGAAATAGGGCAGGGGATCGTAAACGATGGTGAAGCCTTCAATCGTCACGTTCTCAGCCCGGACAATGTTTGCAAATTGTTTGGGGGCGAGGATGGATAGCGTCGCGCCGTTGCCGCGAAGGTGAATGTTTTTCAGCCGGCTGAGTTCCACGGCAAAGTTCCCGGCAAAGGTGGCGACGCGATACGTCTTCGCGCCGTCGAAATCGACGACACACGGCGCGCCCGATTGAGCCGCGGCGGCGATGGCGGCGCGGATTTTTGGACCGTCATCCGAAACGCCGTCGCCCGCAGCGCCAAACGTCGCCACGTTCAGGACGCGGGTGGATTCGTCGAACCAGGGCGTGGCCCGGGCGATTTCAAAATTCCACGTGAACGCGTCGCCGGTGTCATCGCCGCGCGGACCGATCGCAACCTGGATCACGTCGTTTTTCTCGAGCGGCCCGATCTCGCCGTCGAACGTTCCGTGCTGTCCCGGTTCGAACACGCGCGTGAACTGTCGGTTCCCGTTGACCAGAACCATGATTTCAACTCCGTCGGTGGAATAGGGGCTGACTTCGAGAAAGCTTTGTCCGATCTGGTAAGGGCCGGGGAGGGGCACCTGATAATTGGCGATGGCGTAGCGGCTGACTGTTCCGTAGCGACCGGCTTTCCCGGCATGTCCGCCGCGCGCATCCAGTCGCAGCCGCCCTGCCGCCGGATCCTCGTTGGGCGAAGTTGCTGGAACAAAAGAGTCGCCAACCCGAATCAGCTGGCGGTGCGCGGTTCTGGAATCGATGCGACCGCTGCCGGAGTTTTCAATGGGTTTGGCGGGCGACCATTCGATCGGCGCGTTCCAGGTGAAGAACCAGCCATTCGTCTGCGCGGAAGTTCCGTTGAACGCGTTGCTATAACGCGTGGTGAGGAGTGGAGTGTTGACAGGAACTCCGCGAGTTTCTTGAACCGGTTGAGCGGATGCGGGAATCGCGGTCAGGAAGATTCCGAGGACTACGGCCGCGGCGGAAATGTTTCCGGTGAAGTTTGCGACGGCTCGGGCGGATGCGACGGAGAACGGCATTTTACTTGAGCTTGAGACGATAATAGGCGGCGGGGTTTGAGTTCGTGTGCAGCAACACCCCGCTGTTCAGGTTGGTGGCGATCGTCTGCCACAAGCTCAGATTGGCGGAGACCTGGACGGCAAGCCTTGGAGCCTGGCTTTGCGTCCATGGAATCCGCGTCACGTTGCCCGAACGGGAAACCGTTCCAATCCTGGCCGCCGGGCCGCCGACGGGATGCAGCATCGCAAAGTAGAGGTCGGCTACTTCGATCGCGCTCAGGACATGCTTGTAGAAGCGATACACCGCGATCTGTCCGCGCAGTGGCAATTCGCCGAGCCCCGTTCCGTTGTTGCTCGAAATCAAATCGCTCGCGGCGTAGGTGGCCCCGCCTTTGCGTCCGAATCCCGCCTGATTGGCCCCGGCCCAGTCGTTGATATTGACCGGCGCGTCGGAAGTGTCGCCGACTGGAAATCCGTCGAGGTACAGCCCGATGAAATCGTTCGGCTGCGAATCGAAGGAGTTGGAAACCGTGGCGACCACATGATGCCAGCCCGGCGCGATCGGGATGGTCAGTTGGATCGCGGTGTTGGCGACGACATTGAACACGAGGACGCCATCCTTGATGCCGATGAGGACGCCGCACGTGTTGCCGCCGGCTTCAAAAACGATCTGTTCCCCGCTGGTGTTGGTGACGGCGAACCAGACTTCGAATGACGCGTTGCCCTGGCTGTGTTGCGGGATGGTGTTGTCGTAAGCGCCGGAAACGCCCTGCGCGCCGACGGAAAAGGCGGTGGTGATTCCGGGCGGCGCTCCGGGTAGGGGCGGGACGGGAGACGTGCTGGTTGCCGTCAAAGGATCGCCGCTGCCCAGCGTGAAGGTTTCGACCGTGCCCAGAAATCCCGTGTTCGGCCAGGTGGAGGTCGCTGGAATGCCGACACGATGAGAGGCGTTGAATTCAATGGCCGGCGCGACGCCGTCGAGGAGAGCAACGCGCGAATCGCGCGAAAACGCGATCAGGTCCGCGGCCCCGGCGTGGCTGAGATTGGGGATCCATCCATGAGTTGAGCTGCCGTTGCGCCAGGTCATGGCGTAACTGATTTTCATTCGTTCCTGCAGCGGAACATTCTGCACGAGACCATCGAGCAGCAGGCCCTTGTAAAAATTCGCTGCGGTTTCGCCGGTTAACTGACTGACGCCCCAGATCCCGTCGGGCGCGCCGATTTCAGACAGTCCCATCAGCTTTGTGATGCCGTTGGTTTCCTTGGACAGGACGGCCTGGGCGGTGAGCCGGACCGCCTGCCAGAATTGCGCCGGGGAAAAGAACGGTTTCTTGTCCAGTGTGTAACCACCCTGCTGATCGACAAAATCGCGGTTCGCCGTGAAGTATTGATCCACGGTGTAGATGTCCACGTAATCGTCGCCCGGATACGCGTAGAAGAAATCGCGATCCACGCCGAGCCGATGTCCGGACGGCGCCAGGGCGATGAGCAGGCTGTGCTGGCCGCGATTCCGCAGATAATCAACCGTTGTGCGGAACAGGTTGATGAATTGATTCCGGCCCGTTGTGGTGTCGGGCGGGCTCCACCAGAACCATCCGCCGGTGAATTCGTGCCAGGGGCGGAAGATGATCGGGATCGGCTGGCCGCGATCGTCGGTGAGATCGTTGAGAAAACCCACCAGCTGTTCGAGGTGATTGGTCAGGGCGGAGTAATGTGCGCCGCCGGGTTGTACCGAAGACAGGGTAGGGGCCACCCAGGAACCGGACTGAAGCACCTGTTCGAGCGGGAAATATAAGGTGACGATGCCGCCCCAGCGATGCGCGTCCTTGATGCGGTTCTTCAATTCGGCGGGACTGAGCCAGTTCAGGCCGGCGGGGTAGCCGGAGGTTTCGAGCGGATTGAAACCGAAAACGGCCGGGTGAACTCCGGTAACAGTCTTGATGTCCGAACGATTCGTGTTGGAATTGCCGTCGGAGTTCCAGCCGATGCCATAGACGTTGGCGTTCTGTTGTCCGAAGGCAAATTGATCGCGTTGTCCCAGCGCGGCGAGTCGTCCCCACAGTTGCCAGGCCTGTGGCGAAGCGTTTGGATCGGACGGGCCGTGTTGAGCCGGGAAGGCGGCGCAAACAGGCAGAAGGAACGCCGCGGGCCATTGCAGGAAGAGTCGCCATGGGCGAAACGATCGGACGTTGCGCGGCGGTGCCACCGTGGGGCGATCGGGCGAGTCCGCCAATATTTCATCCAAACGATTCACATGACTCTGATTGGAGGTGATCCACGGGCAGCGGAAGCGGCCGGTATGCTTCGACCGCATTTCCGTTACTTCTGGCCGGGATCGGGATCGGAATTGGATGCGGCGGGTTTGGATTTGTTCGCGGCCGGTTTTTTGATTGCTTCGAGAATCTGTCCGTCGGCGATCAAGCGCTCGCGAAGTTTCGCATAGGGCACATCCTGCACCGGGGTTTTCAGGTCGATGGCCAGGGCGGCGGCGGTGGCGGCGGATTGTCCCAGGATCATGAAGACCGGTTCCATGCGGATGGATCCGTAGGCGATGTGGGAAGAGGACGCGCAGACAGGCACGAGCAGATTATCACACTGGCCGGGCTTGGGCGTGATCGCGCCGTAGGCGATCTGGTAAGGCCCCTTGGTGAACACGCCGATGTCGCCTTCATTCTGCACCGAACCATCCGCGGCGATGTAGCGTTGCACGTGGTGGGAATCGATGACGTACGAGCCCATGCCGATCGGTTGGGGCGTCGGGCGTCGCTTCAGCAACTCATTCTCGGTCATCACGAACGCGCCCACCATACGGCGCGCCTCCCGCACGTAGATCTGATGCGGCCAGTGTCCATTGTCGGTGAATTCGTCCCTGGAAAGTCCCCAGGATTGCATCTCCTTCCGGACTTCGGCCGGCACGCGCAGATCGTTGGCGATGAAATAGAGCAGGCCTTTCTGATAACGCTCGTGTTCGGCGATGATTTCGCGGCGGCGCTCATAACTCGCCTCAGGATAGTCGTAATTGTAACCGATGTTGTCCGTGCTCATCGGACCGTGATTGTTCACGTCGGTCTTGCGGTTGGGCACGCGGTCGAATTTTCGGAAGGTCTCGCGCCAGCCGGCGTCGAAGATGCGAAGCAGCAGCTCGTACTGGTTGGGATCGTAACCTTCGGGCTTGGGGAAGGGGACGCGGTTGTCCGGGTGATCTGTCAGGCACATCCGGAAGCAATACGCCTGAATCTTCTTGTCGCCCTGTCCGATTTCGCCGGGCGGCTCGGTGCTGATGCGGGGCAGCACGCCGCTGGACGGATCGTCGGGAATGACGTAAGGGCTGATTTTCCGGGGCAAAACGTGGAAGCCGTGGCGATGGTGCCGCGCGTTGAGCTGGACTCCGTTCCAGGTCTCCCCGTAGGTGTTGGTGGATTCGCGACCCACGTGAAATTCCACGCCGGCGGCTGCCATCAAATCGCCTTCATAGGTCGCATCCATGAACACCTTCGCGCGATAGACGTTTCCGCTCAGCATGGTGATCGACGTGATCGACGCGTCCTTCTTGACGACGCCCTTGGTGCGGTCCAGCCATTCGTTGCGATAGACGCGAATCTTGTGTTCGCGGATGAAATCCTCGAAGACCTGCTCAGCGACATGCGGCTCGAACGTCCATTGACCCTTTCGCCTGTCGAGCGCGGAGATTGATTCCGGCTGTGGCTGCCATTTCCAGGACTCGGGTTTGATGTAGTGATCGGCGATGCGCTGGTAGAACTCGAGCGAGATGCCGCCGATGACCGATTTGTCGCCGGAATCGGTCCAGCCCAGGCCGCCGCTGCTCAATCCGCCCAGGTGTTTGTCGGGGCAGACGATGATGGCGGTCTTGCCCATGCGGGTGGCCTGCACCGCCGCCGACACCGCGGCGGAGGTGCCGCCGTAGATGCAAACGTCCGCCTCAACCGTCGCGCCGTGAGCGGTTCCTGCGGCAATCGCCAGGAAGGAACAGAGCAGGCCCGTCCTGACGTTATGGGACAAAGCTGCAACGGCGTTTGAAACACGATGATACAGATGGCGCATGCCTGTCAGTTTGTTGGGACGCAACGGAAAGGAACATCACATTTTCGTGGGAGAAGAACGGTTGCTCACACAAAAATGGGATGCCCCGTTCGACGCTTCCCCGCGACACTGTTTCCATCCTGAACCGGGTGTTCGCGAAATCTGTCGGGATAATGTCATTCGACCGATTTCAACACCGGCACGGTTCCGCATTTATCATCGAAATGAAACGCCTTTTCTCATGCCTGCTGGGGGCCGTCGCCCTCTGGTCGCAATCGTCACACGTTCCGGCCGCGCCGGAGCCGGCGCGATCCCGGCCGAACATCGTGTTCATCCTGGCCGACGACCTTGGCTACGGGGACCTGGGCTGTTACGGCGCCGAGCGGGTGAAAACGCCGAACATAGACCGGCTGGCGGCGGAAGGATTGCGATTGACCCGGGCCTATGCGCCGGCGTCCACATGTACTCCCACGCGTTATTCCATTCTCACCGGCGACTATGCCTGGCGGCAGAAATCGAGGAAAACGACCATTCTGGACGGTGACGCTCCACTGGCCATTGACCCGGCGCAACCGACGCTTCCGGGGCTGTTGAAGAAGGCGGGTTACAAGACCGGCGTGGTCGGCAAATGGCATCTGGGACTGGGCGATGGAAAGACGCCCGTGGATTTCAACGGCGAGATCAAGCCCGGTCCGCTCGAGGTGGGATTCGGATATTCATACATCATCCCCGCCACCGTGGATCGTGTGCCGTCGGTCTGGGTTGAAAATCATCACGTCGTGGGACTGGATCCCGCGGACCCGCTGCGCGTGAGTTACGTGGAGAAAATTGGTGACGAACCCACGGGGCTGGAGAATCCCGAACTGCTTCGCCAACGCGCGGACAAGCAGCATTCGGGAACCATTGTGAACGGCATCAGCCGCATCGGTTTCATGAAAGGCGGCCAGGCCGCGCGGTTCAAAGACGAGGAATTGCCGGGAACGGTGGTTGCCAAGTCGAAGGCGTTCATTGAAGCGCACAAGGATGAGCCGTTCTTCCTTTACGTGGGATTGTTCGAGCCGCACGTGCCCCGCGTGGTGGATCCCAGGTTTGCCGGGACCAGCGATTGCGGCATCCGGGGCGACGTCATCCAGCAGGCGGACTGGCAGGTCGGCCAGATCATGGAAACGCTGGAACGATTGAAACTCGCTGACAACACCCTGGTCATCCTCACGAGCGACAACGGCCCGGTGCTTTTTGACGGTTACTTTGACCGGTCGAAGGAGGATGCCAACGGTCATCGTCCGGCGGGCGGATTGCGCGGCGGAAAATATCTCGTTTTCGAAGGAGGTGCCCGCATGCCGTTCATTGCGCGCTGGCCGGGACGCACGCCGGTGGGCGTGTCGGATGAAATGATCGGCCTGACGGACATGCTGGCGTCGTTGAGCGCGCTTGCAGGTGAAACCGTGCCGGATGGAGCAGGGCGGGACAGCTTGAATGTTCTTCCGGTGCTGCTGGACAAGTCTGCCAAAAGCCCGCGCGACACGGTGATCATCGACGGCATTTCGGGCACGCGCGCCATTGTGAAAGGGAACTGGAAGTATGTTCCCGGCAGGGCTCAGGGTCAGGCATCCGGCATGGGCCGCGGCGCGAACCCGAACGATCCGCGTTTCGGAGAAAGCCGAATTCCGTCGCCGCTGTTGTTCAATCTTTCCAAGGATCAGGCCGAACAGACCAATGTCATCGAACGCCATCCCGAAAAGGCCGCCGAGCTGGCCAGGCTGCTTGATGAAATCGTGAACGGGAACGACCGATAACCGCGCAGGAGACCTCTTCAAAAGCCGATTGCGCGAGCGGGGCGCGGAGCATTGCTCCGCGGGTTTCTTCGGAATATCGGGCGAAGCAACGCTCCCGGTCCGGCGGTTGCGACTCTTGCAGACGACTCCGTGGGCGCTCCTTCGAATCGAAGCAAAACCGAAGGAAAAGTCTCCGCCTCGTTACCTCGGCGGTTACGGTTTTCTAAAATCGCTCCAGTCGCGATTCCAATCAGAACGGCGTCACCTTCAGGCGGAGAAATTTCATCGGGCTGAATTGAATCGGCGCCGGATCCTGCGCGACGTGAACTTCGTTGGTTCCGTCATCGGCGATGACGGAGTCCCAGACGTGATTGGTTCCCGAGTGCCAGTCCTGAAGGTTGAATGAGATTTGGGGGACGCAAAGGACATCCGAGGCCGCCTTGCTGCGTTGGTAGGTGAGCGTGAGACGATCCTCCTGAATCGCGAACGCGGGCAGGCCGTTGGTTCCTGGAGATTTGGGATCTAGCCCGAAGGCGTAATCGACGAGATTGGGCTGACCGTTGTGATTCGGATCCGCGTTGTCGCCGCTGATGTCCGGATTGTTCAACTCGTCGGCAGTGAAAACCTTTCTTTTCCACGCGTTGTAAGGCCGGTCGCCGATCGTGATGGTGGCGTTGCTGAACGAGCCGGTGATGTAGTCGGCCGCGGGGGTGAGATTCAGGACGACGGTGGCGCGGTCCGTCGGCAGGGGGTTGCCGGTCGGAACCACCAACAGCTTTGCCGCGATCTCTCCCGCCGGGATCGTGATCGAGCCGGGCAGCGGCAGATAATCCGTTCCGGGCGTCGCCGTGCCGGCGATCGTGTAGTTCACGGTGACCGGAGAGTTCGAGTCGCCCGAGGAGCGGATGAACGTGAACCAAGCGGCGTTGGTCCGGCTCTGCACCGCATGCGCGGCAGTGGCGACGACGTTGACGAGCGGCGCGTTCGTGGGCTGGGTCACGCTGTCGAACCGCACCGAGTCGGCGACGACGTAACCCGTGGTGGAAGTGGTGCGAATCAGCACGTTGCCGTTGGTGCCGGCTGTGAACGGAAAACTGCCGATCAGCACCCATTGCCCGTTCTGCGTGCGCTGATCGACCGTGAACGTGCTGACACCCTGGGCATGGGTGACGTCAACGGGCACCGCAGTGGAACGGTTGGGATCGGAGGTCCAGCGCAGGTAAACGTTGTAGGTGTCGGCGGTCGGGATGGTGGGCGTGAAGCGAACGCTCTTGGTTCCCTTGGCGGTATTTCCGTCGTGGATGTAGTTGGTGCCGTAAAAGCCGCTGATGGACACGCTTGAGATCCAGTCGCCCGTGATTCGGACGCCGGTGGCGTCGGAGTTGTCCACGATGATGCCGGAGTTGTTGTCGTCGGCGGGCCCCCATCGCAGCACCTGCCGGTCGGCCAGCAATTGCAGTCGCAGTTTCTCGTAATCCACCTGCTGCACCGGCACCTCGTCGTCGATCGCGAAGCAGGCGGCGGTTGCGGCGGACTGGCCGAGCACCATGAAGACCGGCTCCATGCGGATGGATCCGAAGGCGATGTGCGACGCCGACAGGCAAACCGGCACGAACAGGTTGGCGCATTCTCCGACGCGGGGGACGATCGAGCGATAGGAAATCGAGTAGGGCGAACTGACGCCCACCTGGGTGTCGCCCTCGTTGAAGGCGGCGCCGTTCTTCACGATGCGCTGGCAGTTGTGGGAGTCCATGGTGTAGGCGCCGAGGCCGACCGAATCCGCCGCCACCACCGTTCGCCGGCAGTTCTTCTCCGTCATGACGTAATCGGAGATCATGCGTCGCGCCTCGCGAACGTACATCTCCCAGGGCCAGCCGCCGTTGTCGGTGAATTCATCCTTGGCCAGTCCCCACGATTGCATTTCCGCGCGGAGCGATGCGGGCACGCGGGGGCTGGTGGCGAGAAAGTGGAAGAAGCCGCGCATGTAATCCTGGTGCTCCAGCCAGATCTCGGCGCGCCGGGCGTAATCCGCTTCGGGATAATCGTAATTGAACCCGATGTAATCCGTGGAGAACGCGCCGTTGTTGTTACTGTCCGTCTTGCCGTTGGGCATCATGTCGAGCCGGAAAAACTGCCCGATCTTCAAGGTCTGCCCATTCGCCACCAGCGCCTCGATGTAACGTGCGAGCAGTTCGTACCGGTTGCTGTCGTAATTGGCGGGCGGCGCGATGGGAATGAAGTTCGTGGGATTCTGCGTCAGGCACATCCGGAAGCAATACGCCTGGATCCGATGATCGCCTTCTCCGGGTATCCCGCCATCGCCGGGTTGCATGAAGGGAAGCAGGCCGCTCAAGGGATCGCCGGGAACGATGTAGGGATCCACCGGAACTGAGAAGCCGTGGGCGGCGGGCGACCGTTCCCGGACGCCGTTCAACGTTTCGCCGTACATCGCGTTGCCTTCCCGCCCGACGAAATAGGTCACCCCGGCGCGCGCCATCAAATCACCTTCGTAAGTGGCGTCGATGAACACCCTGGCCCGGAAGACCATTCCGGACAGCATGGTGATTTCGACGATGTTGGAACCGTTCATGGTGACCGAAGCCAGCTGTTGCTCGAGATAGACGGGCACGTTGGCCTCCTGGAGCATTTCGTTGAAAGTCTTCTCGGCCACGTGCGGCTCGAAGTACCAGCTTTCCTCCTGGCCGTAATGTTGTCCGACGCGTCGATAGAACTCGCGCGAGATTCCGCCGATGGCGTCCTTGTTTCCGATGTCTGTTCGTCCGAGCCCGCTGGCGGTCATGCCGCCGATGTGTTTTCCGACGGCCACCAGCGCGACGGATTTGCCGAAGCGCGCGGTTTGAATCGCGGCGGCTATTCCGCCCGAGGTTCCGCCGTAGATGACGACATCCGCTTGAACGACTGGAAGGGCCTTGGTGTTGAAGGCAACGGAAAGAAAAAGCGCGGCGCAGGTTAATGTCTTTATCACGGGATCGTGAAACGGTTAGGGCCTTTGTTTCGCGAGAGTATCCTGCCTTGCATCAACGGGATAACAATCCCACGAAAGTGGGATGGGTACAGCCATTGGCGTCACGTAGCCTGAGGCAAGATCCAAAACCCGCTTGAAGTTCATCGTGAATCAGAAACACCGCAGATCACTGCCCATGGATTTCCTCTTGAAGGACCGCGCGATTTCGCTGTCGAAGGTTTTTTCCAACATGGCTTCCATCCGTCCGAAGTCCTGGAAGAAATTCGCGTTCGTCCTTCTCGGGATGACGATGGCGTGGGTTGCAGGTATGGGCGAAGCCGCCGGTGCCGACATTCCCACAACGTCCAGGCGCGTCAACCTGGCGAAGTATCAGGCCGTGACGACGGATTCGGTCAGCGGCCAGCTGCATGGCAGTTATATAACCGACGGAG
The DNA here is from genome assembly GCA_937890005.1 of uncultured Verrucomicrobia subdivision 3 bacterium. Classification (GTDB taxonomy): domain Bacteria; phylum Verrucomicrobiota; class Verrucomicrobiia; order Limisphaerales; family DASXHY01; genus DASXHY01. Next base: position 57,064 of record CALBZA010000034.1, read on the forward strand.
TGGTGGGGAACGGCAGCTATTGGCAGAGTTCGGGCAGCGCACCTCACTGGTTTCGCGTGCTGTTTCCCTTCCCTGTGGAGATTGGCAGCGCGCACGTTTACATGGGCGTTGACGACAGTGGCGCGATGACGAGCTTCCGGCTGCAATATCTCGTCAATTCAACCTGGCAGGACGTTCCTGGCGGCGTGATCACTGGGAACACGAGCGTGGAACGCAACATCGTTTTCACCACGCCCGTCACCTCCACGGCCTTTCGCATTTACAACACGGTGGACGGAACGGTCAGGATCAAGGAGTTCGCGTTGTTTCCGCCCGCGGGCCCGGAAGGTTTTCCGATCGGCACCGATGTGAGCCTCAACGTCGCCAAAAAGCGCGCGGCTTTGGCCAATTCCAACACGTCGGGTCATTTTCCCAAACTGGCGGTGGACGGTTTTCTGGATGATGCCTCGATCTGGCGGACGGCGCACGTGGGCAGCAACGGGCTGGTGATCGACCTGAGGGTGGCCACGAAGATCGGAAGCGCCCATCTGTATTCCGGATCCTCGGGAATCGCGCCGCTGAGCAATTTCGTCCTGCATTATCGCAACCCGTTCGGCCAATGGCTGCCCGTCCCCGGCGGCAGCATCTCCGGCAACACGTCGTCGAACCTGGTCATTCCGTTTTCCAGTCCGATTTTCGCCACCAGCATGCTCCTGGCGTTCACCAATGCGTCCGTGAGCTCAGTGCGCGAACTCTGCGTTTTCCCGGCGAACAATCCATCGGGTTACCCGCTCGGAACCGACGTGGTCGCCGCGCCTCCACCGACGCAGAAATTCGACGATCGCAGGGATTCCTTCTACAACATTATCTTCCGGGCGGCCAATCGCGCGATCACTTCTGAAAACGGCGTCCCGCGAGTCCGGTCGGGCGGACTGCTCATTCCCGAGGGCCAGTATCAGGTGCTGTGGAACGTGGGCACGGACACGTACCGCCTGCGGAACCGGGTCACCGGACGCTGCCTTGCCGGGCCGGGGTTGTCCACGAACGCGGGCGACCTGCTGGTGGAGGAGGAATACACCGCGCTGCCGAGCCAGAACTGGAAGCTTCAGGCGATCAACGACACGGATTTTTACATCGTGAACGAATGGAGCGGATTGATGATGGACACCCAGAGCGCGGCCGACGGTGCCCCGCTGGTGCAGAACACCAATCTGATTTTTTCCACGACCCAACGCTGGCGCATGACGCTTGCGGAGATTTATCCGAAGAAGGGCACCGCCGGTTTTGTGGATCAATGGTCAAGGTTCAATGCCAACTGGAATTACACCTGGAGTCGTGGAGAAATGGAAGGCATGGGGCTCCCTCCGCACGTGGCGTACAATCCCATGCAATGGGGCGCCTTCAGCCCGGACGTGATCGCCGCGTTCGTTCCGGGATGGCGTCGAGAATCCAAGGCCACGCACCTGCTTGGATTCAATGAGCCCGACGGCGTGGACCAGGCGAACATGTCGGTGAGCGACGCCATCGCGTTGTGGCCGTTGTTGGAAGCCGCGGACCTGCCGCTCGTGAGTCCCGCTCCCGCGAGCCAGGGCAACGGCTGGCTGGCGTCGTTTTACACGCAGGCGAACAAGCTCGGCTACCGCGTGGATTACACGGGTGTTCACACCTATCCCGGGCCCAATGGCGGCAACCCCGACAATGTCTTCAACACACTGCAAACCGCGTACAACACGTGGGGACGCCCCGTCTGGCTGACCGAGTTTTCGGCGGTGGACTGGGGCGGCGGCGCGAGCTGGACGGAGGAGGACAATTACAACTGGCTGGCGGAATTCATGTGGCGCGCGGAGGGGGTGTCCTGGCTTCGCAAGTACAGCCTGTTTCTCTCAACCGACAAGCCGCAATGGCCGGCGCCGTCCAAGCCGTGGAGCGCGGTCGGACCGCGTTCGAACACCTTTGACGTGAATGGAAACCTGACGGCGTTCGGCGAGCTCTATGCCGCCTGGGACGGCGACACCACCATCCGCAGCAACAAGGTTTACATTATTCACAACCGGCTTGCGCGAAAGCGGATCACCAACACGGGCGGTTCGACGCCGGACGCGGCGTGGATTCGATCCAGCGACACGACGCTGCAATGGGCACTGGCGCCGGGCAACACGCCGGGGACCTATTACCTCGTGTCACAGACCGACGGCCGGCGGCTTGGCTGTCCCGACAACCAAACGGCGACGTTGTTGCCGGCGGGGACGACGGGCAGTTCGGCCGAGTGGAAACTCACGTCGTATCAGTACGGCTGGTATTACCTCGACCACCCGGCGAGCTCGAAGCGGTTGCGTCTGCAGTACAACAACTCGACGAGCGTGGCGACTTACACCATGGTCACCACCTCGCAGACGCCCGGAGACTCTTATCGCTGGCGGTTCATCGTTCCGTTCAATCCCGCCAACATCGCGCCGCCGACGCCGCCGTCCGATCTGGATGCGATGATTGAAAACAACCAGGCGACGTTGACATGGAATGCGGCGCCCGACGCCGGTGTCCTGTCCTATTCGGTCTATCGCAGCACCACGCCCGGAACCGGCTATTCGCTGATCGCATCCAACCTGACGGAGACCGTCCATATCGACACGGACCTGGCTCCCGAAGTCACGTATTACTACGTGACCACGATGACCGATTGGATGGGACGCGAATCGGCTTATTCGAATGAAGCGACGGTCGCGCCGGCATCGCCATTGCCGATTGAGCCCACCACGATTGATTTCGCGACGAGCGAAGGAAACGTGGTGTTGAGCTGGCCATCGGATTACATCGGCTGGCTGCTGCAGGTGCAGACCAACGCGCCAGGCGAGGGTCTTGGCAACAACTGGACGACGCTCGACGACAGCGGGTTCACCAATCGGTTTTTCATCCCGATGGATTTGAATCAGGGCAGCACGTTCTTCCGTTTGACCCGGCCCTGACGCGAGCGGAATGAAACGCGGCCTGATATCGAAGCTCCCGCTCCCGTTCTTGCTCGCGCTGGCGTTGCTGCTGTTCAACGTCGCGCGGGTGTTGGCCGCGCCGCCGAACATCGTTCTGATTCTCAGCGACGACCACAGCTATCCGTTCCTGGGATGCTACGGTCGGTCCGAATTGAGGACGCCGAATCTCGACCGGTTCGCCGCGGGGGGAATGAAGTTTCATCGCATGTTCACGACCTCCCCACAGTGCGTGCCGTCGAGGGCGTCGTTGATGACCGGACGTTCGCCCGTGGCCGCGCGGATCAGTCGATTCTCCTCCCCGTTGCCGCGCGACGAAATCACCTTTCCGGAAATCCTGCATCGGGACGGCGGTTACTTCGTGGGCGTGTGCGGGCGGTCGCATCATCTCGACGGCAGCGCGAACCTGTCGGCCGAGGACGCGGCTGTGTTCGCGGCGAAACGGTTGAAGACGTTTTCGGAACGGTTCGATTACGTGGATGTTTCCAATCAGGAAAACGTTCCCGCGAAGATGGACGAGTTTTTCGACCGGCGTCCGAAAAACAAGCCCTACTTCCTCTGGGTGAACTTCAACGATCCGCATCATCCGTGGAACAGCGGCCAGAATCCACCCGATCCGGCGAAGGTGACGGTGCCGGGGTTTTTGCCGGACCTGCCCGGAGTGCGCAAGGACCTCTCCCGGCATGAGGGTGAAATCGAGCATTGCGACGCCGATTTTCAAAAGGTGCTCGAGATTCTGGAAGCGCGGGCGGGTTTGGAGAACACGCTGATCATTTTCATGGGGGACAATGGCATGGCGCTGCCCGGGGGCAAGGGCTCGTTGCACGATCCCGGTTTGAACGTGCCGTTGCTCGTGTCCTGGCCGGGCGTGGTTCGGGCGGGCGCGGAGTCGCGGGCGCTGCTGTCCGGCGAGGATCTCGCGCCGACCTGCCTTGATGCGGCGGGATTGAACGTCCCCGAACACATGACGGGGATCAGCTTCCTGCCTTTGTTGCGCGGCGGGAGATTTTCAGAGCGGCGGTATGTCTTCGGCGAACGCGGTTCGCACGCCGACGCGACGTTCACCGAAAGGACAAGTTCCTCGGCCGTGGATTACAGCCGCTGCGTCCGCACCGCACGTTACAAGCTCATTTACAATCTGACGCCTCATCTCCGTTACTCGCCGGTGGACAGTGGGGGCGAGGCCGGTTGGAAGGAAATGAGCCGAGCCAACGTGGAAGGGCGATTGGCGCCGGAATTCGTGGCGCGCTATTTCACCAGTCCGCGGCCGATATACGAATTGTACGATCTCGAGGAGGATCCGAACGAATTGCGGAATCTCCACGGTCGGGCCGGATTGGAAAACGTAACCCGCGAATTGAAACTGGCGCTGCGGGAAAAGATGATCCTCGACTTCGATTATCTCCCGCTGCCGGCTCCGAGCCGGGCCGGGAACAGCAAGGCATCGAACGGTCGCCTTGCGCAGCCCGGGAACTGACCGTCCGCCCGTCACCACAACCACAACACTGCTCCACGCATAATCGTGAAAACTGGAATCCTGTCTGGCTTGATTCTGATTACGGTCTCGGCCGCCATCGCTGCAACGTCTCCCCGCGAGGAAATGTCCTTGTCGGGCGAGGGCTGGGAATTTTTTGGCGCGTCCGAAAAGGCGGAGCTGCCGGCGATCGATTCCGGAAAATTCAAGGCCGCATCCTGGCAAGCGGTCCGGGTGCCGCACGTGTTCCAAACCCGACAACAGTTCACGAATTTTACGCAGGGTTGGTATCGACGCAGCATCGCGATGCCGTCCAACGCAGCGGGCCGGCGGTTTTATCTGGTGTTCGAAGGCGCGGCGGCGATCGCGGATGTTCATGTGAACGGAAATCACCTGGGCCAGCACCGAGGTGCCTACACGCGGTTCCTGTTCGACGCGACCGACGCGTTGCGGCCGGGAAGTGAAAATTCACTGGCCCTGAAGGTGGACGTCTCGCCGTCGAACATGGCGGACTGCCTGCCTTCCAGCAATCGGCTCTATACCGTGTGGGGCGGGCTGTATCGAAAGGTCTGGCTCGTTAGCACGGATCCGTTGCACATCGATCCCACCGATTTCGCCTCGCCTGGAGTTTATATCACGCCGCGAAACGTGTCCGCCAGTAGCGCGGACCTGTCGATCCAGGTCCTGGTGCGCAACGCGCTGGATCGGGATGAAGAGGCGTCCGTCCGGGCCGTGCTGCTCGATCCCGCCGGCGCTGTCGTGAAAACCTTCACCGATCGCGCCCTGTTTCGAGCGGGACAAAGAACCACCGTGGACCTCGCCGGGCACGTGTCGAACCCGAAGCTTTGGTCGCCCGAAACGCCGAATCTGTATCAGGTCCGCGTGGAAATCGTCCGCGGCGGCAAAGTCGTTGACGCGGTCACGGAACCGTGCGGACTCCGGTCGATTCTCTGGAAGGACGGACAGTTTTATTTGAACGGCAAGCTGACCAAGCTGGCGGGCGGGAATCTTCACCAGGAGATTGAATCGAAAGCCGCGGCGCTGGATGACGAGGACATTCGGCACACGTTCGATCTGATGAAAGACATGGGCGCGAATTTCGTTCGGTTGTGCCATTACCCGCATGCGCGTTTTGCGTACGAGCTTTGCGATCGGATGGGACTGGTCTGCTGGGCGGAGAACGGCCACAGCAACCGTCAGCGTCCCACATCCACCGCCGATCAGATCACACGGGAGATGGTCAAACAGAATTACAATCATCCGTCGATCGCAGTCTGGTCGGTGGGCAATGAAGCCTCCGCCGACACCGCGGAAGCCATGGTGCCGGTGGTGAAATCGTTGGACTCCACGCGGCCCGTCGCGGTGGCGAACATGACCTGCACCAACGCGGATTTTCACGGGGAGAACCTTTATCCGGCGTGGTACGGCAACGCGACGAACTATTGGGACATTCAGCGCCACGGTTACATCACGGAGACGGGCGTGGGCGGCGTGGTGACCGTGCATTCCGACTACGCCACGGTTCGAAAGAGGGTGGATCATTACGAACCGGAGGAGTATCAGCACCTGGTGGCCGAGGCGCGGGCGCAGGTGGCGATTTCGGAAAACGACGGGGCATTGGGACTTTTCGCCTGGTGGTGCATGCGGGATTTCACCGACCGCAAGTATAAGGGGACCAAAGGTGTCGTGGGCTGGAACACCAAGGGCCTGCTCACCTACGCGGGCGACAAGAAGGACGCGTATTTTCTGTTCCGCAGTCTGCTGCGAACGAACGTTCCCACGGTGCATATCGCGTCGAAGCGTTATTTCCTCCGCACCGGTTCGGTCACCAACGGAATCAAGGCCTACAGCAACGCCAGACACCTGACGCTCACGATCAACGGTGAGACGATCGGACGATTGGAGAACGGCCGGTACCGACAGCCGAACGGGATGAAGATCGACAATGTCTTCTTCTGGCCGGCACCGCTGCGCACGGGACGCAATGTGGTTTTGGTTTCCGATGACGCGGGCAACTCCGATTCAGCCGTCATTTATTTCCATGGCAAGGATGGCCTGTCGGCGTTGGAGGAGGCGAATGCGCTGGTTCGGGGATTGAAAAGTTCCAACGCGACGAATGCGGCTTTCCACATGGACATGCCGGTTCAGGCGCAATGGCCGTTTTACTACGAACTGGATTCGACGGCGGATAATTCGTTCGATCAGTTGCCCGCGCAATTGCGGGGCGCCACGTGGATCACAACGCGCCGGGTCACCAAGCGCGGGTACGCGACGACGCTGGAATTCACCGTGACCCGGCCCGCGACCGTTTATCTGATGCGCACGGCGGGATCGGAATCGTCCGAACAACCTCCCGCCGCGGGTTTCTCCAAAGTGACCGCGCCGGACCTGGTCTGGCGGGACAACGATCTGATGCTGGTGCCTGCCGAGCTTTGGGCGCGATCATGCGCCGCGGGGGAGACCCTTCGGATGACGTTGGCCGAACGGGATTCGGTGATTCTGCTCAAGGAGCGGGAATAGCTGTTGGGGAGAAATCTTTTCAGGAAGCCTTGATCTCACACGAAGGTGGGATGGAACGGGTTGGGGAATTCCACGAACATGGCCGGGTTGATATGCGAAAGAATTTCCGGGCACTGAACAGACGACGATTTCTCGAACTGACGGCACTGGCGACGTTGGGCGCAACCACCGCGTGTCGAAGCTTGCCCAGTTCCGCCCCCAAGGTTGGAAAGAAGGGGCTGTGCATCATTACCAAGGCGCCTCAGTGGCGTGAGAAGATCGAGAAGGTGGAAGCCCGGTGGTTCTACTCGTGGAGCAGCCGGGTTCCGGATGAACTTCCAAAACGGGTTGAATATGTGCCGATGATCTTCGGCAAGATGCCCGGCGAAAGCGTTGTTCGAACGGCGGACCTGGCGCGGCAGAATCGCCTGGACCAACTGCTCGGGTTCAATGAACCCGACCAGACCGGCCAGGCGAACATGACGGTGGATGAGGCGCTGGACCTGTGGCCGACGTTGATGAAGACCGGCATGCGGCTGGGCAGCCCGGGATGCGTGCATCCGGACCGCGATTGGATGAAGGGATTCATGGAGGGTGTGGACAAGCGCAAGCTGCGCGTCGATTTCATCTGCGTTCATTCCTACGGCGGCCTGGATGTGGGCGGCTTCATCAATCGGATGGAACGGGTTTACCGCATGTTTGAGCGTCCGATCTGGATCACTGAATTTGCGGTGGGCGACTGGCGCGCCGCGTCCCGCGCGGAGAACCGCCATCAGCCTCGGGAGATTGCGCGCTTCATGTCGGAACTGTTGCCGCGGCTGGACGCCTTGAAGTTTATCGAGCGTTACGCCTGGTATCCCGCCAAACCCGTGCACCGCGCCCTGGGACCGTGCGCCCTTTTCAATGACGATGGATCGCTGACCGAGGTGGGCGAGGTGTATCGCTCGATTTGAGGCGTGGTCGGTTGCTGCGCCCCGGCGGCTGTGTTTTAATCTGAAGCCATGAACCGCCAGCCGCTGCTATTCGTTATCAGTGTCCTGGCGGTTGCCTTGATCGGGGCGAAAACCGGTTTCGCCGCCGAGCGTCCGGACGCGTTCCCGTCCATCTCCAACGAATACCTCGTCGAGAACTGGCAGACGGAGGAAGGTCTTCCGCGAAATTCCATCACCACCATCACCCAGGATCGTGTGGGTTATCTGTGGCTGGGAACTCCCTACGGTCTGATCCGTTTCGACGGAGTCAGCTTTGTTTCGTTCGAGCACAACACGTCGCCGGTGCTGGCGCAGGGGGAGGTCCGGAAGGTGTTTGTGGACCGGGAGAACACCCTGTGGCTTGCCACCCGTCGCTCAAGCCTGCTGCGTTGCACCATGACCAACGAGCAGCTCCACGTCGAGCGCGTCCCGCTGCCCGCCCGGTTGTCCGTGGATTCCATCACGCAGGATCGTCAGGGCACGTTATGGATCACCCGGGGCGACGGGGGATTGTTCAAGATGGTCGATGGACAACTTTCCGCGACGACCGACCTGAGCCAGCTGGCGACGGGGACCCTGTTGTTCAAGCTCCTGTCGGACGCCCGCGATGACGTGTGGTTCTATCGGCAGAATTCCTATGGTGTCATCGGGGATGACGGCCAGGTCGCCGCCCATGTCGTCATACCCGACAGTGTCATCACGCTCGCCCCGGGCCGAAAGGGCGGGATGTGGCTGTCCACCGGCACCGAACTGCGTTTTTTGAAGCCCGATGAAACCAGCGGCGGCGAGTTCGTCACAGTCCTTCCGTTCGAACTGCACGGCGTGACGGTGATGCACGAGGATCGGGCGGGGATGCTGTGGATCGGGACGCGCGGGCTTGGGATTTTTCGATGGAACGGCTCGAAGATCCAAAGGATCAACGAGATCAATCACACGGTTCGCGCCATCCAGGAGGACATGGAGGGAAATCTCTGGGTGGGCACGGAAGGCGCCGGGTTGTTCAAGCTGCGTCCCCGGCAGTTTCAATTGCCACCCATTCCATCGAGGCCTGACGAAAACGTGATCTCAGTCAGCGGCGACTGGCTGGTTCCCCGCAGCGGCGGGCTTGGGCGCATCGAATCGGACGGGCGGATTGTAATCAACGAGCATCTCGTGCGCGGCCACCTGACGAGCGTTTGCGACGATCAGCAGGGCGGTATTTGGGTTGGCACCGGCAGCGGGCAATTGATTCATCTGGATGCGGACGGCAGGCGGACTTTTACCGCAACGATCGGGGTGCCCGGGGCGCAGGCGCGAGTGCTTTATCTGGATTCGCGGAGCAACCTTTGGGTGGGCTGCTTTCCCAACCGTCTGTTCTGCGTCCCGTTCGGAGAGGAAAACCGGCTTCGGGAACTGACCGCGACCAACTTTCGCCATTTCACCATCACCGCGATCACCGAGGATCAGGACGGAAGAATTTGGGTGGGAACCACCGGGGGCGAGGTTCACCGACAGGAAGGAGCCGGCAACCGATTCGTGACGTACGGGCAGAATGCTGGCCTGCCGGGGACACCAATCGGATCGCTGCTTTCTTCCCGGGACGGCGCGCTGTGGATCGGAACCCTCGGCGGCGGGTTGGGATCCATTCCCAAAAACGGTTCCAGGTTCATACCCGCGCCGCCGGACCTGTGCGACAACGTCGTTTCGCAGCTGATTGAAGACGGCGAATGGCTCTGGGCTGGCACTTCGCACGGGTTGTATCGAATCGATCTGGAGGGACTGCGTGCGGCGATGAACGGGCAAGGCGTGTCAGTCGCAAGCGTCCATTTTGGCCGCATGGACGGTCTGCCGAGCGTCGAGTGCGCCGCCGGTTATCAACCTTCAGCCTGCAAAACGGCGTCGGGCCAGCTTCGCTTCGCCACGAGCAAGGGCGTGGCAATGATCAACTCGGGAATGATGCCGCTGAACAAGCTGCCGCCGCCGTTGCACCTGGAAAGGGTCCTCGTCGATGGCGTGCCCGTGTCCGGCCCGGGGCCGATTCGCCTGTCGCATCAGTTCCGGAAGATCGAGTTCGATTACGCCGCGTTGAGTTTCACGTCGCCGGACAAGGTCCGGTTCAAGCGTCAGTTGTCGGGCTTCGACGAGAACTGGATGGAAGACGGCACAAAACGTTCGGCGAACTATCCTCGCCTCCCGCCGGGACGATATGAATTCCGCGTCACGGCCTGCAACAACGACGGCCTGTGGAATCCGATGCCGATGGTTTATTCATTCGAAGTGAAGGCGGCTCCCTGGCAGACCGCGTGGTTCAAAGCGGTCTGCCTGCTGGTCTTTGCCGCGTCGATCGGCGGCATCGCGCGTTATGTTTCGACGGTTCGGATCCGGCGTCGATTGCGGCAGCTGGAGCAGGAGGACGCGCTGAACCGGGAGCGCATTCGAATCGCGCGCGATCTCCACGACGACCTTGGCGCGCGCCTGACCCAGATGGCATTTGTCACGGACCTCGCCGCGGCCGAGGCGGGGGCGTCGCCGGAGATGCAGGCCCAGCTGCATGAAGTGTCGGAACAGGCGCGGCTGGCCACCCGTTCCCTCGATGAAACGGTGTGGATGGTCAATCCATTGAAGGATTCGCTGCCGCAGCTGATCACCTACATCAGCCATTATGCGAATGAGTTTTTCCGTCACACGCCGATCAGCTGTCGTCAGCGCATCGGGATCACGTTGCCCGATTACCCGATGCCCGCTGAGGTGCGGCAACATATTTTTTATACGGTGAAGGAAATCCTCAACAACATCCTGAAACACTCCGGTGCCACCGAGGTCTGGCTGCGGATCGGCTTTCGCGGATCCCGGCTGCGCATTGTGATCCGGGACAACGGCGTGGGGTTCGCCCCGTCGGACGCGCCCCGGCACCGGCACGGCCTCGAGAACATGCAGCGCCGCCTGGCCGCCGTGGGCGGACGTTGCATCCTGCATTCCCGTCCCGGCCGGGGCACGGCCATCATGCTGCTGGTGAACCTGCCTGAAGAAGGCAAACCGTCCCGATTTTCCCGTCGAAACCATCCGTCCATGTTGAACCACGTCGATCACTGACCTGAACCCCGAAAAGCCATGTCCATCCGTGTTGCGATAGTCGAAGACGATCTGGGAGTGCAAAAGGCTCTCAAAGCGATTGTGCAGAGGGCGCCGAGCCTGAGTTTTTCCGGCGCCTACGGCAGCGCCGAGGAGGCGTTCGGCAAGATCGTTCAGGAACGTCCGGACGTGGCGCTCGTGGACATCAACCTGCCAGGCAAGAGCGGCATCAAGCTGGTGTCCGAACTCAAAACGCGCCTGCCGAAGCTGCAGGTGATGATGATCACCGTTTACGAGGACGGCGACCAGATCTTCGCGTCGCTCCAGGCCGGGGCGTCGGGCTACATGCTCAAACGATCCCAGCCCGAGGAAATCGTCCAGGGCATCGAGCAATTGCACACGGGCGGCTCGCCGATGTCGCCGGACGTGGCGCGGAAAGTGGTTTCCTTTTTCCAACAGCGCAAGACCAGCCCCGCGAATCTCGACCAGCTCACGTCGCGTGAGATGGAAATTCTCACCGAACTGGCCAAGGGCTATCGGTACAAGGAGATCGCGGATCGATTGAAGATCGGCATCGAAACCGTCCGCACCCACACGCATCACATCTACGAAAAGCTCCATGTCCAGTCGCGCACGGAGGCCGTGGTGAAATTCATGCAGAGCTCCTCGGGCGGCGATTCGGTGATGCCCGGGACGTAATGGAGTCCGCACCCGTAAACCGCGCCGCATCTTCCGCTCCCCGAATCGCAAAAGGGGGCGAATGGGGAACGGGAGGCCAATCCTGTCTTTTTTATGCACGCAGCAAATCACAATACCCTGAATCGTTTCGCGGGACTGTTGCTGGTCCTGGGATCCCTGGTCGCGTCGGCCGTTCATACGCTGGCCGCGTCGAAACCAAACATTGTTTTCATCCTGGCCGACGACCTGGGCTGGGCGGATGTGGGCTTTAACAATCCGGACTGTTTTTACGACACCCCGAATGTGGATCGGCTGGCGCGGTCGGGCTTGAACTTCACCTCGGCCTACGCGGCCAGTCCCGTATGCAGTCCCACCCGGTTCAGCATCATGACCGGCAAGAGCCCCGCGCGCGATGCGGTCACCGACTGGTTCACCGGAACGCGCGAAGGACGATTCAAATCCGCCGAGCTCAAGAACTACATGTCGCTGGAGGAAGTCACGCTGGCCGAGGCGCTCAGGGACGGCGGGTATCGGACGGCCTTCGTCGGCAAATGGCATCTGGGCGAGGACGAGAAATACTGGCCGGAGCATCAGGGCTTCGAGATCAATGTCGGCGGTTGGGCGGCCGGATCTCCGCGGCCCGGATATTTCGCGCCGTTCAACAATCCGCGCCTGCCGCCGTATCCCGACGGCAAACACCTGCCCGAGGCGTTGACGGATGAATCGCTTCGGATTCTGGAGCGGTTCAAACAGGGCCCGTTTCTGCTGTATCTGTCGTATTACTCCGTGCACAGCCCGTTTCAGGGACGATCCGATTTGGTTGCCAAGTATGAAAAGCGCCGGGCGGAGCGGCTCGCGCAGGGCAAACCCGAGTTTGGCTCCGAGGAACAGGTCTGGCCGGGGAAGGCCGCGCGCCAGGTTCGAACCCAACAGGCGCACGCGGTTTACGGGGCGATGGTGGAGGCCATGGACGAACAGATCGGACGTGTTCTCGCGAAACTCGACGAACTGGGCATCGCCGACAACACGGTGGTGATCTTCACGTCCGACAACGGCGGACTGTCCACGTCCGAGGGCTTGCCGACGTCCAATCTTCCGCTGCGCGGCGGAAAGGGGTGGCTTTACGAAGGCGGCGTGCGTGAACCGCTCATCGTGCGCTGGCCCGGCGTCACCAAGGCCGGATCGCAATGCGCCGTTCCCGTGAACAGCACGGACTTTTATCCGACCTTCCTGGAGATCGCCGGCTTGCCCACGAAGCCGGAGCAGCATCTCGATGGCATTTCCTTCGCCTCATTGCTCCGTGGCGGCGCGCCTCAAGACCCGCAGCGGGCCATTTGCTGGCATTATCCGCATTACTCGAACCAGGGCGGTTTTCCGGGCGGCGCCATCCGGGTTGGCGACTGGAAACTGATCGAGCGCTACGAAGACGGCCGTGTCAGCCTTTACAACGTGGTGCGCGACATTGGCGAACAGAACGATCTCGCGGAACAGGAAGTTGAGCGCGTCAAGACCATGCGCGGCCAGTTGCATGCCTGGTACCGTGAAACCGGAGCGAAATTCCTTCGCCCGAAGACGCCGAACGGAACGCAGCCCTGGCGGCCGGATTGAAATCCATTCCCGTTTGGGACCGGGGACGGTTTTTGAAAAATAGCAGCCGCCGAGGCCTCGTCACCTCGGCGGCTGCGAAATCCGTTCAACGGCTTTGGAAATCTTCCGCGCCTGCTTCTACTCCTTGACCGATTGGATCCGCAACGTGGCGGCCGGCAATCCATCCGATTGCGCGGTCAGTTCGATTGATCCCGGCTGACCCGCTTTGGTTCTGAGGATCACCAGGCACAAGCCGTTGAACGTGTCCATCGTGTTTCCCTGTAGGCTGAGCAGGCTGATTGGATTTCCGTTGTCCACGCCGGCGATTTCAGCCGGGCCGGTGACCGAAAAGTTCACGCGGTGATTTGCAGTCGGGACCACATCGCCGGCCGCGTCCACCATCCTGACGGTGATGAAGCAAAGGTCGGCTCCATCGGCGCGAATTTTCGGGCGATCCGGATTGAGTTGAAGCTTGGCGGGTTTTCCGGTGGTGCGGCGAATCGCGTTAGCCCATGGTTTCCCCTCCCGATACACCACGGCCTTGAGTTCGCCGGGCTCGTATTTCACGTCGTTCCAGCGGAGACGGTATTGGCCGACCGCCTTCTTCGCGCGGCCCAGCGATTTGCCGTTCAGGAACAGCTCCGCCTCATCGCCCGTGGTGTAGAGGTGCACCGGGGTGATTTCGCCCTCGCGTCCGGGCCAGTTCCAGTGCGGGAGCAAATGCGCCATCGGCAGGTCCGGACGCCAGCAGGATTGATAAAGGTAATAGCGATCCTTGGGAAAGCCGGCGAGATCGATGATCCCGAAATAGGAGGAGCGGGCGGGCAGATTGCCGCCCAGCCTGTCCATCTCCGCCTGCATCGCGCGACGTTCCGGCTCGGTCTGATAATTCAGCAGATTGCTGATGTCGCGGTTGTAGGGAGTCGGTTCGCCCAGGTAATCGAAGCCCGTCCAGACAAACTGGCCCGCCAGCGCGGGGAGACGGTCGGCTGAATCGAAATCGATGTCGGGAATATTGGCCCAGCCGGGGGCGAATAGGTCATACGAGCTGACCTGGAAGTTGAAGAACCCTTCGCCCTTCCTGTTGCTCACGGGAAAGAAATAGGTGTCGCGGGAGCTGACCGCGGAGGCGGCTTCGGCGCCGAAGAACGGCTGGTCCGGATTGAGGCGGATGTGATCCAGGTAATTCGGCTTTTTCGCGAGGATCGCCTTGTAATTGTATCCTGCCACGTCCACGGTCCGGGCGAAGCCGTTGCGCATCGCCTGGTCGGCATGCATGCCGCTCGTCACCAAGCGGGTTGGATCCTCCCGATGAAACAGCGCGGTCAGGCGTCGGGATCGGTCCAGACTCCCCGGCTGCCCGGACTGTTCCTTCACTTCGTTGCCCGAACTCCAGAGAATGACGCTGGGATGATTGCGATCCCGCCGCACGAAGTTCACGACATCGCGTTCGTGCCACGCGTCGAAGTCCCGGGAGTAGTCGTTCGGCGTCTTGCCGAGTTTCCAGCAGTCGAACAATTCGTTCACGACCAGGATGCCCATACGGTCGCAGAGATCCAGCAGTTGCGGCGCGGGCGGATTGTGTGCGGTGCGGATGGCGTTGCATCCCATGGCTTGAAGAATCTGGAGTTGCCGTTCCGCCGCGCGGAGGTTGAACGCGGCGCCCAACGCGCCCAGGTCGTGGTGCATGCAAGCCCCTTGCAGCTTGACGATCCGGTCGTTGAGCAGGAATCCCTTCGTCACATTCCATTCGATCCTGCGAATGCCGAACGGCGTTTCCACGCGATCCACTTCCCGGCCGTCGGCGAAAACCGTCGTCTGCAACGTGTGCAGCTTTGGTGAATCCACGTCCCACAACTGCGGATTCGAAACGGTCAATGTGGCGGTCACGTGGTTGGTGGCGTTGGGTGCCAGTTCGGACGAGGCCGATCTGGTTTCGGCGAGGACGCGCCGGGTTTCCGGAGCGAGAACGCGCTGTTGAACGACCACTCGGGCGGGCTTTGCGGATTGGTTGACCAGGGTGATTTCGGCCGCGATTTCCGCCCGGGCTTTGTCCACGTGCGGCGTGTGAACGAAAACGCCCCAGTGCGCGACGTGCAGCGGTGGCATTTTTTCCAGCCAGACGTTCCGATAAATGCCGCCGCCCGGATACCACCGTGCGGATTCGGGAGGATTGTCGATTCGAACCGCAACCACGTTGGTTGCGTTGAAGTTCACGAGGTCGGTGATCTCGACCTGAAACGAATTGTAGCCGTAGGCCCATTCGCCCGCGAAACGACCGTTCACAAAAATCTTCGGATGGGACATCGCGCCGTCGAAGGTGAGGAAGAGGCGTTTGCCCTGATCGGCGGCGGGAAGGAACAGCGGTTTGCGGTACCAGCCGATGCCGGCGTAGGGGAGTTTTCCGGTGCTGCCGGGAAGATCGGGATGGAACGGACCTTCGATGCCCCAATCATGCGGCAGGTTCAGTAATCGCCAATCGCCGTCGTCAACCCCCGGCTGTTCGAGTCCGGTGGGTTCGGCTTTTTGGCTGCCGTCGGGCATGGGCCCGAATCGGACAAAGCGCCAGTTCGCATCGAACGATTCGCGTGAACGAAGTTCGCCCGCTGCGACAACGGTAGTCAGAAGGCACAATCCGACTCCTGCGATCCCACACGTCCACAGAATCGCCCTCTCAAGAATTCCGAGGCATTGGCGTGATTTCAGGACGGTGCGGGTAGTCGTGTGCATAGAAGAGTGTGCGTCTGGATAAATTCCGGTTCGGTTTTGTCGGCCAGCGCGAGAGCGCCGCTTCTGAAACGTAAAAGGCTAGGGAACCGATGTCGGTTATCCATCCCACTTTTGCGGGAGGCGTCGGTGGAGTCCCGGCTTGCCGGGAAAGGGTCGATTGGCGGGGTCCGGCGCGTGAATGAGACTTCTCCCACGAAAATGGGATAGAAGGGGACGATAACCGGATTCTATACTGCGCCCAACACTACGAAAAAGAGCCGTCAAGTCGCCAGATGCATTCGTATCAGTGTGCAGCGGCCGCGCAGATCAACGAACATAAGCCCTCCAACCATCAAGACAGTGATGCTGAGTCGATGAAAAAGATAACCGTTATGAATCTTTCCAAACACGTTATTCGAATAATTCCTATTATCTGTCTCAGTCTCGTCGGCTCGGTCGCTTCCGCCGACGTCCTGGCGGACCTCGACTTCGAAACGGCGGGACAGTATTCGGCGAATTTTCGAGTGCTGAGCGGCAATGGCATGGCGGTGCAGACGTCAAACGGGGAAGCTAACGACCACGTGGAAATCACGGGCGGCTCGTCTAATCCCACCGGGCTGGCGGCGGTTTACGACACTACACCGGAAGATGGGACCGAGCAGACCACGTTTACAGTCGGGCCGAACACCACGCTTACTGTGTCCCTCGATGTACGTTTTGGTTCGGCGAACAAATCTTTCGGCATCTACCTGATCAACCCGGCGAGCGAGAATTCCACGACGGCCTATCTGGCCCTGTTGAACGTGGATGCCAGCGGCGCGAACGAGCAGATCCGATTTTCCAAGAACGCCAATCCGGCCAACCTGGTCGGGGCAGGCACGCTGGTGAATGGCAGCTTCCCGAACAACGCGGACGCCGGGGCGACCGTGGGAGACGAGTTTTACAAGGTGACCCTCACCTACAACATCAATGGAGACGGCCGTCCGGTGCTCGGGTTGAAGGTGAATGAAACGACCAGCACGATCGTTTTCACGGATGTGCTCGCGTTCCCGCTTGTGGAAATCGGTTTCCGGGCCAGCCCCACCGGCGGGACCCAGGCGGCCAACGACCTCTGGTTCGACAACTTCGTGGTTTCAACCGAGTCCGCCACGGAGTCTGAGGCGACTATCATCGGCCAGCCGCTGCCGGCCTGGGTTTATGAGGGCAACTCGGTTGCGATCGACACGGTGACCTACGGCGGCACCCCGCCATTGTTCTATCAGTGGCATTTCGAGGGCTCGCCCATCGATGGTGAGACCAATGCCGCCATCAACCTGGTGGACGTCACGCCGACGATGGAAGGCAATTACAGCGTTACGGTGTGGAACGACTACGGCACGAACTCCAGCGCAAATGCTTTCGTCACGGTGGTGCCCCAATTCAACACGAGCCAGATGAGCAACATCTGGGATCTGCTTCCGGGCGACCGCGATTACATCACCACCACCACCGGAGGTCAGCGCGGACTGGCTTACAATCCCGCCACCGACAACCTGCTCCTGGTGTCCCATGTGCCCACGAATGCCATCGTCATCCTCGATCCGGCCACGGGCGCGGAAAAAGGATTCATGAACGTCAGCGGCCTGCCCGCCGGCGCCGCCGGGGTGAATGTGATCGGAGTTGCCGACGACGGAGTGGTTTATGCCGTGAACGTGACCGCGAACGCGAGTTCACCTTCGACGCCCTTGATTCTGACCCGGTGGGACAGCGATGACGTGAGCGCCGAACCGGTGCAATTGCTCGCTGGCGATCCTGGATACTACGCGACCGAGACGGGCGGGAATGCGCGGCGCTGGGGTGACAACATGACCGTGCGCGGGTCGGGTGCGGACACCCAGATCCTTCTGGGACCGGGGTTGCGGGACAATGTGGGCACGACCAATGTCTGCTTCTTCGTGACCGAGGATGGATTCTCGTTCATGCCGATGGTGATTTCGATCACCGGGGCGACGCAGGGCTTCTCGCAATGGGGTGTGGCGTTCGGGCCGGGCACGAACACCTTCTGGGCCAAGGGCACGGGCCGGCTGTACCTCGTGCAGTTCGATCTCGAAACGCAGACCGGTTTTGTCCTTCACAGCTACACCAATATTCCGAACAGCTGGAAACTCATCTCGACTGACAGCAGCAAGCGTTGGCTGGCGGGCGTGCATCGCGTCGGGAACGGGCTCGCGGACAATGTGCAGCTGTATGACATCTCCGATCTTGAAAACGGCCCGGTGCTGCTCGACCAGGAAATCTTCACGACCGCCGTCCTGAGCGGTATCGAGTTCGGCGTCGGCTCCGGAGCAACGGCCTTTGGCGGAAACCGGCTGTTCGCCCTGAGCGAGGCGAACGGGATCAAGGCGTTCGAAATTAGCGAAAGCGTGCCGTTGTTGCCGTTCCCGGTGACGCTGGCACTCGAGGGCGTCGATCAGGTCCGACTGTCATGGCCCAGCGAGCCTGGACACACCTACCAGGTGCAGACCCGCAGCAGCCTTGTTGATGGTGAGTGGAGCGATGTCGGCGAGCCGATCACCGCGTCCGGGAGCAGTGCCGCCTGGACCAACACCATCGGCGGTTCCGCGCAATTCTATCGAGTGGAGGCGAAATGAGCGTTGTGAGACTGATGCGACCGCACCGAACGGTGGGCTTTACCCTGATCGAATTGCTGGTGGTCATTGCGATCATCGCGATTCTGGCGGCGATGCTGTTGCCAGCCCTGTCGAGGGCGAAGGCCAAGGCGCACACGACGTCATGCCTGAACAACCTGAAACAACTGCAACTGGCGCAGCAGATGTACATGGGTGACAACGCGGATGCGTTCGTGAACAACGACACGGGCTCCGTGGGAACCGATGCCGGCCCGAACGCATGGATCCAGGGAAACGTCCAGAGCTACACCACGCTGCCGCCGTACTCGAGCTGGATTTCGTCGGCGGCGCTCTGGTCCTACAACCAGTCCTACGGCATCTACCAGTGCGCCGCGAATCGGGCGGAGGCAAAGGCGGGCATACCGCACAACCGGAGCTATTCGATCTCGGTGTGGCTGGGCTGCCACATCGGCCAAACCGCCAATGACGCCTACGCGCGGCCCTGCTTCAAAGCCTCGCAGGTGAGGCAGCCCAGCGACGTGTTTCAGTTCATCGACGAAAACCAGGTCAGCATCGACAACGGCGCGTTCGGCGTGAATTCGCGGGCCAAGGCGGCGTTTTGGAACCTGCCCTCGAACCGCCACAACGGTTCGGGCACGCTGTCCTTCGTTGACGGCCACGCTGAAGTCTGGAAGTGGCGGGGCGATGTCAACGTGCTGAACAACAAATACAGCGCGTCAACCTTGACGGTCGGATCGGGAAGTAATCAGCGGCCCAGTGCGACGGTCAACCCGGTCAACCCTGGCGCTGCCGGCACCGCGACATCGGCGAACGATCCCGACTACGTCCGACTCGCTGAGGCCGTTCCGTTAAAGTGAGCGTCACATCGAACAGCGCGGGCGGTTTCGTGGTGTAGCAGTTTGGGATCATTTTCCCCACATCCCCCAAACCGACCCTCTTCCTCATCCAACTCGACCCGCAATAGCGTATCGTGGCGGGTGGGGGAGAGGGTCTTCCAGGCGGCGGAACGTCCATTCCTGGATTTTTAGAACTGAATATGATTATGAATTCACGGTGCTGGTGGCGCGGTTTGGTCTGCGCGGCGGGTCTTGTGTTTTGCAACGGGGCGATGACGACGCAGGCGGAACACGCGGATGCGTGGAAGCGCGTTGACGTTTTCGTGGCGACCAAGGGAGACCATGGACAACTTCATCCGGCGGCGTCGATTCCGTTCGGTCTGGTAAAACTCGGCCCTGACACAGGCGGTGCGGGCCACGCCGGTTATGATTTTGCGAACCTTACCCTCAAGGGATTTTCGCACACCCGCCTGGGCGGCGTGGGATGTTCCGGGGCGGGCGGTGACGTTTTGATTCAACCGGCATTGGGGCAGGTGTCAACCCAGCGGATGGTCAAGGTTTCCGAGCAGGGCAGCCCGGGTTTTTACGCAGTGACGACGGAAAGCAACATCCGGGCGGAATTGACCGTTTCCCCGAGGGTTGGATTTCATCGCTACACGTTTCCCGCCTCGCCAACAAACCGGATGATCCTGGTTGATCCGTCGCACAGTTTCGCCGGGACCATCGGAAATTCATGGTCGATTTCGGGAAACGATCTCATCACTGGCGAATCGTCGGGCAAGAACGTCTGTGGCTACGGGTATTACCGACTCTACTATGCGGTCCGCTTCGATCGCCCCTTTGTCGGTGTCGTCAGCAACGGCGTCAGCGTCTGGTGCGATTTCGGTGCGGCGAACACCGCCGAAGTCATCCGGGCGAAGGTCGGCATTTCTCCCATCAGTCCCGCCCAGGCGGCAATCGAGTGCGACAAGGATGTTCAAGGTTGGGATTTTGACGCCGTTCGCGGGCAGGCGGAACAGCGTTGGGAACAGGCGTTCAGCAAAATCAAAATCGGTGACGTGCCGCCCGAGTTGGAGGAATTCCGCGACCTCTTTTACACCTGCTTCTACCGCTCCTATCTGCTGCCGCACGTTGCCACGAGCACATCGGGGCAATACCGCGTTGGCGGGAACGAGGGCGTCATTCTGTCGGTGACCAACAAGGCGGCGGATTACGTGCATTATTCGGGTTGGAGCACGTGGGACGATTTCCGGAAGTTCAGCCTGATTTCATTGCTGGAACCGAAGATCGCCGGGGACATCGCCCGTTCCATCTGCGAGCTCTATGAACACGGCAATGTCTTGACGAAGAATGAAACATACTGGCCGACGCCGTCGGTGCGGTTCGAGTTCATGAGCGCCATCCTGCTCGATGCCTTCCAGAAGGGATTGGTCAATTTCGACGTCGAAACGGCGTTCCAGGGTTTCGCCAGATCCATCGTCGGCAACCGGCAGGTGGAGGTGCCGTATCAGAACTTCATCCTGATGCGCCTGGCGGAGCGGCTCAACAAGCCGCGCGAAGAAATCGACGCCCTGCGCGAGAAGGCCCTGGGCTACCGGGATTATTGGGTCGCGGACCAGACCGATGGCGAAGGCCATGTGCGGGGATTCTTCACCCGGGACGGCAAGCGGTTGCCGAGGGAAAAGGTGAATGCCGTGGATGCGGCGTTTTACGAGGGGAACCTCTGGCATTACCGGTTTTTCGTGCCGCACGATATCCAGGGTCTGGCCAATCTTCGGGGCGGCCTGAATGAATTGGCGGATGACCTGGAATATTATTTCCAATCCAACCAGCACATGGTTCTGAACGAGCCGCCGCTGGCGTATCCGTTCCTGTTCAATTACATGGGCAAACCGTGGCTGTCCCAGTTCTGGAGCCGCGCCTACATCACGGATGTGATGACCAACATCTATCACAACCACGGAAAGTTTTCGCGGCCGGTGGTCAGGCGGGTTTACCAGAAATCTCCCGACGGATTCCTGCCCACGATGGACGACGACACAGGCGCGATGTCGAGCCACTTCGTGTTCTCCGCGTTGGGATTGTATCCGACCGTGATGGGCGAACCCTATTATGTGATCGGCTCGCCGCTGTTTCCAGAGGCGACGCTGCGCATGGCGGGTGGTGATTTCACGGTGCGGGCGGTCAACGCCTCCATCGCCAACCGCTACATCCAATCCGCCACGCTCAACGGCCAGCCCTACACCAAAACATGGATTCAATATGCTGACATGGCGAAGGGTGGCGAGCTCAGGTTCGTGATGGGACCGAAACCTAATCCCCGATGGGGGGCCAACCCTGCAGATTTTCCTCCGTCACTCTCGAAGCCGCGATAAACGGAAACTCGACTCGGGGATTCCACATTTGAAGCCAGCGGAGATCCTCTGTTGAGCCTGAGCTGGCCACCGACAGTGTGCAGAAAGAGGTGACCACCTGCGGACACTTCAGACACCGGCTTTCCCTTCTTCTCGTGTCCGACATTCTCGGCCATGGTTAATTTTCCTGGCCGAAGGTGCGCTTGCAACGTGACCTCAAAAATAATTGCCGAAATTTTTCGATGATCTCCGCACGCAGTGCGTGGAGGCGTGCAAGTGAGAAGTCGAACCTGCTTCGAGGCGAACTTGGAGGAATTTCAGCCAGCAAACATGCGTCGGCTGTTGCCACGCTGTTACCACGGAGGGTTTTGTTAGGGAAGTGGTTGATAGAGATGGAGCGAGCGAAGGGATTCGAACCCTCGACATTCACCTTGGCAAGGTGACGCTCTACCAGACTGAGCTACGCTCGCTTCCAAAAGGCTCGGAAAAGCTACGGAAATCCCGGTTGATTGCAAGTCCTGTTTTCAACCCCGAAAAACTTTCTACCGCCGCAGCATTCCAGGCAATCCGCCGCCGCCCATTTTCGACATCATCTTCTGGAACTTGCCCATCTTTTTCATCATCTGCTGCATCTGATTGAACTTGTTCAGCATGTTGTTCAATTCAGTAACGGTGGTGCCGCTGCCCTTCGCAATGCGCTGACGCCGCTTCGCGTTCAGAATGGTCGGGTTGCGACGTTCCTTCAATGTCATGGAGCAAATCATCGCTTCCATGTGTTTGAATTCCTTTTCCGATTTGGAGAGGTCGGTCTTCTTCAGGGCTTCGGCACCTCCGGGCAACATGCTCACGATCGATTCGAGTGAGCCGAGCTTTTTCATCTGGCGCAGCTGATCGAGAAAGTCCTCCAGCGTGAACTGCCCCTTGCGCATCTTCTCCTCAAGGCGCTTGGCTTCATCCGCGTCCACGGCTTCAGCGGCCTTTTCAACCAGGCTGACGACATCGCCCATTCCGAGAATGCGCGACGCCATGCGTTCCGGATGAAACGGTTCGAAGTCCTCGAGCTTTTCGCCGATACCGGCGAACTTGATCGGTTTCCCTGTGACCGACTTCATGCTCAACGCCGCGCCACCGCGAGCGTCGCCATCGAGTTTTGTCAAAATCGATCCGGTGATGTTCAGCGCCTGATCGAAGTGCGTGGCAACATTTACTGCTTCCTGACCGGTGGCGGCATCGAGAACGAGCAGAATTTCCTGCGGCTTGACCAGGTCGCGAAGGCGAACGAGTTCCTGCACGAGCGGCTCGTCGATTTGAAGCCGTCCGGCGGTGTCGAAAATCAGAATGTTGCGATTGTTCGCTTTTGCGAAATCGAAGGCGCCTCGCGCGATCTTCAGCACATCGGTTTCGCCACGCATGAGAAAGACCGGGATGTCGAGCTGTTTTCCGAGTGTGGCCAGCTGATCCATGGCTGCGGGACGATAGACGTCGGCGGCGACGAGCAACGGGGCGCGGCCCTGCTTGTGGAGCAGGCGGGCCAGTTTGCCGCTGGAGGTTGTCTTGCCGGAACCATGCAGGCCGACCATCAGGATGGAACTCGGATTGCCATTCAGATTCAGGCTGGCGTTTTCGGAGCCGAGCAGTTCGACCAGTTCGTCATTGATGAACTTGATGATCTGCTGGCCGGGCTGGATGCTCTGGACGACTTCCTGTCCGACCGATTTTGTTTTGACGCGCTCGATGAAATCGCGGGCGACCTTGAAATTCACATCCGCTTCCAGCAGTGCGAGCCGGACTTCCCGGAGGGCGTCGCCGACGTTGCTCTCGGATATTTTTCCGAGTCCGCGGAGGTTGCGGAACGCGTTTTGAAGTTTGCTGCTGAGCGTATCGAACATTTGCGTAAGCTAGGACACAGCGAGTAGGTTGACAAGGGTTCGGGCGCGTGGCTTAATGTGCGCCCTTTTGCGGCTGGTAGGTTACCCAAGTGGCCAACGGGGGCAGACTGTAAATCTGCTGGCTTACGCCTACGCTGGTTCGAATCCAGCACCTACCACCACTCCCCACACGCAACCTCGAAGCGTGTTCTTGCCGTCATCGTCTTCAACTGACGGAACACCATTTAGAAAATTCTTCATTGGATTCAATCGACCGGCATCAGTCCGTCGAATTGCGGAGCGATTTTCGTCCATAAATTTCGTCTTCTCGAAACGCGGGCTGGTGGTGGAATAATCATCGCGAAAAATGGAACGCTGTGGCGGACGCGATGTGGCCGGCTGCAGCGGCATCGGTTTGCCCTGTGCTGCGTCAATAATTCTGCTGCACGATTGCTCCCGATTGTGGTATTTCGACAAGGCGGATGTCGTGCATCTGCTGGTCAACGACGCCACTGTTGGCAAATCGTGGCGCGTCGGATTCCTGTCCAGCCGGTTCAGATCAGCAGTACGCAGCGTCTTGACGGACTATGACGGCAACATTCTTCTCTCAGAACGATAACCGGTTCGGCGGACGGACACGTTTCGGCGATTGACCCTGTTAGAAAGCAGCCATGCCACAGGATCATCGGCTTCAACCCCAACGCTTCGAGCTCAAATATGTCGTGCCCGAAGAGGCAACGCGTCCAATCCGCGATTTTGTGAGCTGCTACCTGGAGCTGGATGATTTCTCAGTGGGCAAGCCGAACAACTCGTACACGATCCACAGCGTCTATCTCGATTCGGACGGCATGCACACGCATCGTGCCACGTGTAACGGCGACAAGAATCGTTTCAAGCTGCGATTGCGATATTACAACGACGATCCGAAAACGCCGGTGTTCTTCGAGATCAAACAGCGGGTTGACAGCAGCATTCTCAAGCAGCGCTGTCCGGTGAAGCGGGAGTTCGTGCCGTTGCTGCTTTCCGGTCAACTGCCCGAGCCGGAGCACCTGTTTTCGCAAGAACCCAAACATCTCGTGGCGTTGCAGCGATTTCAGTTTCTTCAGTATCAGCTTGGTGCCACGCCCAAGCTTCACAACCGCTACCTTCGCGAAGCCTGGGTGACGTCCACCAGCAATGCGGTTCGAGTCACCTTCGACAGGCAGATCCTGGTTGAACCTTATTTCGGCCGGGAGGCGGTGATTCCGCTGACGCACCCGTCCATCATTTATCCGGGAATGGTCGTGCTGGAGCTGAAGTTCACCGGACGATTTCCAAACTGGTTGCGCGACATGGTCGAGCGTTTCAATCTCATGCGAGGCACGGCTTCGAAATATTGCGGCGCAGTGGACATGCTCGGTGATTTTCATTTCAATCCGCAGAACGCCGCCGGCGATCATGCGATGGAATTTTCGACGGAGATGCTCCAACCCGACACGCCCTTGCCGGTGATCTGGGAATGGAATGCCCCGCCTCCAAAACGCAGGCGCGCCGAATCGAGCGACAGCCTTGAGACGCAGTTTGAGATCTGATTTATGACTGATTGGTTGTTTCGGGGTGATTACGGGGTGACGCCGACGAATTACGCGGCCCTGCTGATGGCGCTGGTACTGGCGTTCATTTGCGGCCACGCGATCGCCTGGGCCTATATGTTCACCCACACAGGCCTCTCCTATTCCCGTTCTTACGTAAATACACTCATTCTCATGCCGGTGATCGTCGCGCTGGTCATGATCGTTCTCGCCAACAGCATCGTGATCGCCTTTGGCCTGATGGCGATCTTTGCGATGGTCCGGTTTCGAAGTGTGTTGAGGGATACGCTGGATACGGCCTACGTGCTGGCCGTGATCGTCATGGGACTGGCGTGTGGCACGCAGAAATACAGTTCGGCGATCATCGGATGCCTGATGACGGTCGGGATCATGTTCTATTTCTGGCTCACGGGCATTGGCACACGTCAGCGATACGACCTGATTCTGAATGTGCAATGGACCCGGTCTGCCACAGATCTTCCCGAATTGATCCGTTTGCTCAAGCGTCACAGCCAGTCCATTCAATGCGCCAGCCAGCGCACCAGTGACACCAGTCCTGCAATTGATATTTCGTATCGCCTGCTTCTCCGCAATCCGGCGGGCGCCCACGATCTGATCCGCGAAGTGAAAGCGTTGGAGGGTGTTTCCCGTGCAACAAGCCTGGGAGCCAGCGACGAGTCTGAAATATGAAGTCTGAGCCACTCAAACCCGTTCCCATACCTGTCTCCCAGAGAGTGCGCTTTGCCCGAATGTGGGTGATGCCGCCCGTGGTGTTTGGCTGCGCCATCATCCTCATCGCTGCGCTGTGGCGTGAAAACATCGGCGGACCGGTCATGGTGGGTGAAGTGGAACCGGCTGTTGTCCGGGTGTCCTCGCATCTCCCCGGAATCGTCACGGATCTCACCGTGCAACGTTTTGAAAAGGTTCGCGCAGGCCAGGAAATCGGAACCGTTTTGCCGGCCGATCCGAAACTGCTTCAGGCGTCGCTGGATGTGGTTCGGGCCGAAATTGAGGAACTGCGAACTGATCCTCAGCGCATTTTCAGCCAGCAACGATTTCTCGTGGACCAAACCCAGTTGCGGCTGAACTGGATGCGGCAGCGCGCCGATCTGGCCAGTGCGCGTGTGCAATTCGAACTGGCCAAGCTGGAGCTGCGGCGAAATGAGGAGATGGTCAAACATCAGCTCGTTTCTGAAAGCATGCTCGATCTCGCCCGCGCGAATCACGACGGGCTGGTGAAGGAAATCGAGGAACTCACCGCGTCAGTTGCCGAGGCGGAGGCGATTCTCACCTCCATGCAGACGACCAATCCTTCTGCCTACAACAATGCCTTGCTCGGCCCGCTCGGACTTCAGGAATCCCGCTTGAAACTGGCTGAGGCCGAATTTGGACCGATCACGCTCCGGGCTCCGATCGATGGAGTGATCAGTGTCATTTCAAATCGCGTGGGTGAAGCGGTGCTTCCCGGTCAGGCGATTGTGACCATCTCCAGCCCGAATCCGGTTCGCATTGTCGGCTATCTCAGGCCGCCGCTTCGCGTCGAGCCGGCGCCGGGAATGAAGGTGGAGATTCGGACCCGCACCATGCCCCGCCGAAAGGCGGAAACGGTCATCACCGAAGTCGGAAATCATTTCGAAATGCTGCCCATTTCCATGCAAAGCGCGCTCCGGCTGGCCACTGTGGAAATGGGATTGCCCGTCGAAGTCGCCCTGCCGTCGGACCTTGGCGTCCGCGGAGGAGAACTGGTTGATATCACCCTGATCAATCGTGTCGATTGACATTCGGACGGGCAGACAGGACGCGCTGGATTTTGTAGAACCGTTTGGCAATAGTGCGCCGGTGACCAAAGCGTCTGCCGCCTCCAACGAACTCCTGACCAGCGTGCTGGAACAGGTTTCCCGTTCGTTCTATCTGACGCTGCGGATTCTGCCCGCCTCCATTCGATCGCAGATCGGTCTGGCGTATCTGCTCGCTCGAACCACCGACACGATTGCCGATACCGAAATCGTTCCGCTCGAACAGCGGGTTGAACGATTGGAACAGCTTCGTCGCCGGATTCTTGGAACATCAACCGAACCTCTCGATTTCGCCGAACTGGCGCGCAACCAGGGCGCGCAGGCCGAACGGACGATTCTCGAACGGGTGGAAGAAAGTCTTTCGTTGCTCGCGGACTGCGATTCCGGCGATCAGGAGTTGATTCGACGTGTGCTCGACACCATCACGGGCGGGCAATTGCTCGATCTCGAAAGATTTGCCGGTGCGACAGCGGCGCGGATTGTTGCGCTGAAACTGGACTCTGAACTTGATGACTACACTTATCGCGTGGCGGGATGCGTGGGCGAATTCTGGACGAAAATCTGCCTGAAGAACCAGTTTCGGGAAGCGGATTTTCTGAAACGCAGCGGAAAGTCGGAAGGCGAGTTTGAATCGCTGGGCATTCGGTTTGGGAAAGGATTGCAGCTCGTGAACATTCTTCGCGATCTGCCGGTGGATCTCAGAAACGGTCGTTGCTATGTGCCGGAAGAAACGCTGGCTCCGGTTTCGCTGCATCCGGAAAACCTGCTCGAACCGCAAAATGAACAGCCGTTTCGCCCCGTTTACAACCGGCTGTTGGATCGCGCTGAGGGACATCTTTCCGCCGGCTGGGAATACACGAATCTCATTCCCCGTTCGCAGGTTCGACTGCGACTCGCCTGCGCGCTGCCGATTCTGATCGGTTTTCAAACGTTGGCCCAGCTTCGGAACAACAACGTTCTGGATCCGAATCGACGCATCAAAATTAGCCGGAACGCCGTGAAGAAAATCATCGGCCGCGCGGTCCTGATGTATCCCTTTCCAGGCTGGCGCGATCTGCCCTCGAAAGCCTGATCCAATCGTCCTCGGAAACAGCCGACCGAAGACTTGCGCAAGGTGCGGGTGCATGGAACACTAGCGGACTTAAATTTCGGAATTATCGGTGTGATTTGTTTATGGTTCAGCTGATCGAAAAGAACTCCAACGAAACGGCTCAATATGTCGAGGCGTTTGAACGCCTTCAGCAGAAGAGCCAGCCGTCCTGGCTGCTGCCACTTCGCCGGGCCGGTATTTCCAGCTTTGCAGAACAGGGCTTTCCCACATTGCAGGATGAAGACTGGCGCTTCACCAACGTTGCCCCGATTTCCAAACTGCCCTTCAAGCCGGCTCTGGAGCTGACTCAGGAGGACGCTGTCCAGGACGCCGTAAAACAGGCGGCATTCGGAACCATTGCAGGCCATCGGCTCGTGTTCGTGAACGGAATCTTTTCGCCGAAACTGTCAGCAATCAACGCGCTGCCAGCCGGCGTGACCGTTCGAAATCTTGCCGCTGCTCTGGCGCAGGATGGATCGCTGCTGGAGAAACATCTCGGCAAACACGCGCAGCCTGCTGGAAATTCCTTTGCAGCGATGAACCAGGCGTTCTTTGCCGACGGCGTGTTCATTCATGTTCCTGCCGGGGTGGAATTGCCCGATCCGGTTCAGCTGATTTTCATTTCTTCAACAACGCAAAACGGAACCACAATTCTGCCGCGCAATCTCATTGTTGCGGAAGCGAACAGCAAGGTGACGGTGATCGAAAGCTACGTTCACACTTCAAGCGCGGCCTACCTGACGAACGCCGTGACTGAATTGGTCGCTGGCGACAATGCATCGGTCGAAGTCATCAAGCTTCAGGACGAAGCGCCCGAGGCGTTTCACATCGCCGCCATCAACGGACATTTCGGTCGATCCAGCCGGGTGAACGTTCATTCCATCGCCCTGGGCGCGAAGATTTCGCGGAACAACATTCGCGCGAAGCTTGCGGGTGAAGGCCTGGAGTGCGTGTTGAACGGCTTGTATCTGACACGCGGCGAGCAGCTGGCCGATCATCACATGATTGTCGAACACGCCGAGCCGCATTGCGCGAGCCACGAATATTTCAACGGCATTCTCGATGACAAATCGAAAGGTGTCTTCCATGGACGCATTCTTGTGCAGAAAATCGCACAGAAGACCGACGCCAAGCAGACCAACAAGAATCTGCTGCTGTCGGATGAAGCCACGGCCGACACGAAACCGCAGCTGGAGATTTATGCGGACGACGTGAAATGCACACACGGCGCGACGATTGGACAGCTGAACGAGGAATCGATTTTTTACCTCCGCTCCCGTGGTATTGGCAGCGACACCGCCCGCCGCATGTTGATTCATGCTTTCGCAGGCGAGATCATCGAGCGAATTCGCTGCGACTCCGCGCGCGAGGAACTGGACAAGATTGTTTGGGATCGGCTTGAAGCCAATCCGCACCTGAACAAATGAAAGATCCAAAGTTCAGGTTCCAAACCCCAAAGAAGCTCCAACTTTCAAATTTCAAGCGGAGCTTTGCTGGACGTTATGGGAGCCTGGATTTCGAAGGTTCTTTGGAATCTGGAACTTCAACCTTGGAACTTCAGCGATGTTCGACGACTTAAGTGATCTTTACCAGCAGGTGATTCTGGATCACTGCAAGAACCCGCGGAACTTTCACGAAACGCCCGCGGCGTCCTGTTCTGCGCAGGGGCACAATCCGCTCTGTGGCGACAATCTGAAGCTGTTTCTGGTGATGGATGGCGACCGGATTCAGGACGCCAGTTTCGTCGGCTCGGGCTGCTGCATTTCCAAGGCGTCGGCGTCATTGTTGACCGAAAATGTGAAGGGCAAGACCCGCGCCGAAGCGCAGCAGACATTTCAGCTTGTGCACGACATGGTGATGACGGGGAAGGTTCAGGGCGATGTCGGCAAGCTGGCGGTGTTCGCCGGCGTTTACAAATTTCCCGCTCGGGTGAAGTGCGCTATTTTGGCGTGGCACGCGCTGACGGCCGCGTTGCAGGGCGGAGCGCAACAGCCGGTCAGCACCGAAAACGAGCAGACCTGATATGTATCACAACAGCGAACCAGTCATCCTTACCCGCGATGTCGAAGCGGCAATCGTCCCTGTCGGCACCAAGGTCACACTCCAAAAAGGCGAGACGGCTTACATCACTCAATCCCTTGGCGGCAGCTACACCGTTGTCGTGAACGGAAACATGTTCCGCATCGGCGGCCAGGACGCGGACGCGCTCGGGCTTGAAACAGCTGCCAAACCCGCGGCATCCACCGGATTCGCGCCGCAGACGGTCGAGCAGGTTGAAAAGGAGATCTGGACCCAGCTGCGCACGTGTTACGATCCCGAGATTCCGGTGAACATCGTGGATCTTGGACTCATTTACGATTGCCACGTCGAACCGATCGCAGGCGCTGAAAACAGCTTCAAGGCCGAGGTGAAGATGACGCTGACCGCGCCCGGCTGCGGAATGGGCCCGGTGTTGCAGCAGGACGTCCAGAACAAACTGCTGTCGATTGAGAATGTGGACGACGTCTCGGTGGAGCTCGTCTGGGAACCGCAATGGAATCAGGGGATGATGACCGAAGCGGCGAAACTCCAGCTCGGGCTCATGTGAGTTCGAAGTTTTGAGTTTTGGGTTTTGAGTTCTGAAGCGGTTTCAAAGCTTTGGTTCGGAATGCTCCGTTTGGAACTTTTCTGTTGAAGCTTCCTTGGAACCTGGGATTTGGAATTTGGATTTTTTGATCATTTGATGAGTGAAACGAAAACAGTCGATTGGGCGGCGCTGAGAAAGGATTTTCCGATTCTGGACCAGAAGGTTCACGGCAAGCCGCTCATTTACTTCGACAACGCGGCAACATCGCAAAAGCCTCGCGCGGTGCTTGAGGCGCTTCAGCGCTATTACGAGCGCGACAACGCGAATGTACATCGCGGCATTCACGAGCTCAGCAATCGCGCCACCGCCGGTTTCGAAGCGGCGCGCGTCAGGGCGGCGAAGTTCATCAATGCGCACAGCGCGGACGAAATCGTTTTTACTCGTGGCACAACCGAGGCGATCAACCTCATCGCGCAAAGCTGGGGAAGCGCCAATCTTAAATCGGGCGATGTCATTCTGCTCACCGAGATGGAGCATCACAGCAACATCGTTCCCTGGCAGCTGCTCGCCAGACGCACGGGCGCCAAGATTGCGTATGTGCCCGTCACTGGCGATGAAGGCGTTTTGGATCTCAGCAAACTGGATTCGCTGCTGACGCCGCAGGTAAAGCTGTTTTCGATGGTTCACATTTCGAACTCGATGGGAACGGTGAATCCGGTTGCGGAACTCTGTGCGCGTGCAAAAAAACTCGGCATCACAACGATTGTCGATGGCGCACAAAGCGCGGGACACATGCCCGTGGATGTGCAGGCGATCGGTTGCGATTTCTTTGCGCTCTCAGGTCACAAGATCTGCGGGCCGACCGGCATCGGTGTCCTTTGGGGGCGCCAGGAATTGCTCGATTCCATGCCGCCGTATCAGGGCGGGGGCGAAATGATCCTGACCGTCGGTTATCAGGAGACCGAGTTCAAGAAGGCGCCGCATCGGTTTGAAGCGGGAACGCCGGACATTTCCGGGCCGATCGGTTTGCACGCCGCCATGGATTACCTCGACAGCATTGGCCGGGCTAACATCTGGAAGCACGATCAGGAACTGGCGAACTATGCGTTTGAGAAACTTGCCGCATTGAGCAACATCCGCCTGTTCGGTCCAAGACAGAATCGCGCGGGCCTCGTGAGCTTTCTGTTGAAGGATGTTCATGCGCACGACGTGGTGACACTCGCGGATCAGGCCGGGGTGGCGTTGCGCGGCGGACATCATTGCACCCAGCCGCTGATGCACAAGCTGGGTGTGGAATCGACGGCACGTGCGAGTTTCTATTTCTACAACACCCGCGAGGAAGTCGATCGTCTCGTCGAAGTGATAAAAGACATTCAAAAGTTCTTCGGATCATGAACGCGACGATTTCAGGCGATTCCACGATGGCTCAAGTGCTGGAAGCCTATCCCGGCGCACAGCGTGCGCTCTTTCGTCGATATCACATTGGCGGCTGCAGCAGCTGCGGTTTTCGCCCGGATGAAACACTGTCGCAGGTTTGTGAACGGAACGGCGGTTTGAGCGTGGATGAAGTTCTCGCTCACATTCAAAGCAGCCATGAGCAGGATGAGAAGATTCTGATCTCTCCAAAGGAACTTGCCGAGTTGCGCAAATCCAATCCTTCCGTTCGCCTGATCGATGTTCGTTCCCGCGAAGAGTTCGAAGCCGTGCATATCGAAGGCTCCGAATTGCTGTCGCAGGACGTGATGCGCAATGTCATGGCAGAAGGAACGAACACACGTCCAATCGTCGTCATCGATCACACGGGCAAAACCGGACTGGACGCAGCCGCGTATTTTAGCGGGCACGGACTTCAGAATGTGCGCTGCCTTCGGGGTGGCATCGATTCCTGGGCGCAGGAAATCGAGCCAAACATGCGTCGTTACCGGCTGGGTTAGGCCGTCGGGAACACGGGAAGTTCGCTTCTTTCGTTTTCTTCGTTATCTTCTGTTGAATTTATGAACCAGGACTTGCAGAAACGGATTCAGGAAGTGCTCGCCAACCCGGTCAACATGGGTGAGCTGGCCAATGCCGACGCGGTCGGAACCGTCGGCAGTTCCGACTGCGGTGAAATGCTCCGGATGTGGGTGAAGTTCAAGGAACAGGACGGACGAAAGGTGATCGACAAGGCGACGTTTCAATCATTCGGTTGCGAAACGGCCATCGCCGTCGCGAGCCTTGCCACCGAACTGATCCGCGGCAAAACACCCGAGGAAGCGCTGGCAATGAAATCCGAGGAGCTGTCCGGGGAACTTGGTCCCCTGCCCCCGATGAAGATTCATTGCGCTCAATTGGTTGAAGGTGCTTTGCGTTCTGCCCTGGCGCTGGAACCTCAACCGGCCAAAACCCCGCATCCGGCACCGTCCTCTCCAACCCTCTTGGACAGCTTTAATACTCCGGCTGCCCCCAAGAAAATCGTCTTTCTCGACGAAACTCCCGGCAAAAGCTGAATTCTGGACTGTCCTGTTTTGAGTCGCGCCAGTGTAAAACAGGACAGTGTCTCCGGATATTTTCCGAGGAAACCCGGGGAAATCCCGGTGGCATCGGCATTGCTTAGAGTTCAGCATGATCGCCGTTCTGATTCTCACTGGATTTGTGGCCGCTGGCCTTCTTATCGGATTTCGTATGACCGCCACAGCTCCGGTTGGATTTCAGGATGCCGACGGTTTCCATTACGGCCCCGATCAGGAAGCTGAAGCTCATGATTTCCCGGTCGCCGTCGCCGAAGCAAAAGCGGCCTGAACAGCTTCCCCAACAAATTTGATTCTCCGGAAGATTTCTTCCGGAGAATTTTTTTGCCTTGAGCAGTCGGGCCAGGCGATTACTCCCGTCCCGCCGCACGAATGAACGGCTGAAGTTCCTGCATCAGCTTCTTGAACAGCGCGAGGGAAACCTGTTGCGCACCGTCGCTCCAGGCTTCAGCGGGATTCGGATGAACTTCGATCAGCAGCGCGTCCGCTCCCATCGCCACCGCGCCTTTGCACATGGAGATCACCAGGTCAGCGCGTCCGGCACCCTGGCTGGGATCAATCACGATCGGGCAGTGAGATTCCTTTTTGATGATCGGAATTGTCGAGAGATCGAGCGTATTGCGCGTGTAGGTTTCGAATGTCCGGATGCCGCGTTCGCAGAACATCAGATTCGGATTCTCGTTCGCCAGGACGTATTCGCCCGCCAGCAGCCATTCCTCAATTTTCATGGAAAGACCGCGTTTGAGGAGGATCGGCTTTCCGGTTTTTGCCGCAGCGATCAGGAGCTGGAAGTTCTGGGCGTTTCGAGCGCCGATCTGAATGATGTCTGTGTATTCGGCAACGAGTTCGGCGTGATTTTCGGAAAGCAGTTCGGTAATGACGGCGAGGCCGGTTTCACGGCGAGCCTTGGCCAGCAACTTCAGTCCCTTTTCACCGAGGCCCTGGAATTCGTAGGGTGAAGTGCGCGGTTTGAAAGCGCCGCCACGCAGGATGGTTGCGCCTGCTTCCTTCACGGCTTCTGCAGTGCTCAACAGCTGCTTCTCGCTTTCAACGGAGCAGGGGCCGGCGATGACCTGGAATTTCCGTCCGCCGATGATCTGTCCGCGGACGTCGATGGTCGAGTCGGTGGGATGCGCCTCGCGGCTCACGAGCTTGTAGCGTTTCTGGACCGGCATCACGCTTTCCACCAGCTGCGGGAAAACAGTCGTGAGCGTTTCCAGCGTGCCTTGTTTGAGTTCGTCGCCGATGGCACCGACGACGGTGCGGGCAACGCCGCGCATGACGTGAGGTTTGTAGCCGCGCTTGCGGATTTCAGCCAGAACGGTGGCCTCCTGTTTTCGTGAGAGACCGGGTTTTAGAACGATGATCATATTCAGTATGAAGGTTGGCCGGAGGTTCCCACAAAAAAACCGCAGGTGGGTGACCTGCGGCTGTCTGATGAACGTTTAGGGTTAGTAAAGCCGCAAGCAACCTCCAGCACGCCAGGTAAAGTAATACCCGCCGACTGCAGCGTTGCTAAATTGGCAATTGTGAAAAATCACGGCGCCCAGCCTAACAGGAGAACCCGCCACGTCAATGGCGCAGGTGCACCGAAACCATCGGCAACAATGCGGATGCCCGTTCATTCGATCACTCCAAGCCGCTTCAACTCGGCCGTGAAGCCTTCGCGAAATGTCGGGTAACGAAATTGAATTCCAAGTTCCGAACGCAAACGCGCGCTTGAAATGCGCCGGTTGTGAGCCGGCCGACGACGCGGTTCCGTCGGCTCTGTGGAAGCGGGCGGCATCGGTTGACTTAGTTCCTGCGACAACCACTCGAACATCGTGCGCTGCATCACCGGCTCGGTATCGACCACATTGTAGATGGGACCCGGATTTCGATGCCGCAACGTGGCAATGATCGCGTCAACGGCGTCTTCCTGATGAATCATGTTCAGGAAACGCTCACCGTTGCCTTCCATTCGGGCTTCGTCATTCAGAAATTGTCGAAGCCAGTAGCCACGGCCGGGTCCATAAATCCCGGCGAGCCGCAGAATAACGCTGCGCAATCCGGCGCGTTCCATCAGGAGCCGTTCGGTCTTCATCAGCACCGCCGCCGTCTCCGAACGCGGAAATGCGGAACTCTGTTCGGTCACCCACGATCCGTCGTTCTGGTCATAGACGCTCGTGCTGCTGGTATAAACGTATTTCGAAGGCAGCCGGTTCGAGAACCAGTCGAGGATGTTCTTCGTGCCCTCAAAGTAGGTGTGCAGGTAATCCTGTGCGGTGCTGCCGCTGGATCCGGCGCAGTTCACGATCCAGTCGAACTCTGGAGGAATGGAACTCAATGTTTCGGCCTTGGAAATGTCTGCGTGCAACGGTCGCACTCCAACGGATCGCATTTCCGAATCGAACTTGGTGGTCCGGCGCAGGCCGTAAACAGAATGTCCCTGTTGCGCGAGCTTCTCCCCCAGCGGCAGTCCGATGTATCCCGCACCGATGATGAGGACACGCATGTCTGAAGTTTAAGGAGCAAGAAGGAAGGAGCAAGGAGCAAGAACGAAGACGAAACGACCATCCGTTCGTGGAAACGCCCGATCCTTACTCCTTACCCCTCCTCCTTTCTCCTCTTTTCACCGCGGAAACAGTCTTTGTTCCTGCCTCGAATCACTGTTACGTTGACGGGCAATGGCCGCCAGCACGCAATTCACTCCTGAGCGCATCGTTGATGCGAAGGGCGTTTTCCTGCCCGAATTGCTTGCACCCGCCGGCGATTGGGAATGTGTCAAAGCCGCGGTGGAAAATGGCGCGGACGCGATTTACTTCGGCCTCGACAAGTTCAACGCCCGGATGCGCGCGCAGAATTTCACCGAAGCCGATCTGCCGCAATTGATGGAATTTCTCCACCGTCGCGGCGTTCGCGGCTATGTCACGATCAACACACTGGTCTTCGAGAACGAACTCGCTGACGCGGAGAAATACCTGCGCTCGATGATTTCGGCCGGCGTGGACGCTGCCATCGTTCAGGACGTCGGCATTTGCCGAGTGATTCGCAGGCTTTCGCCGGATTTCCCGATCCACGCCTCAACGCAGATGACGATCACAAGCGCCGCTGGCGTCGAGTTTGCCCGCAAACTTGGCTGCAATCTCGTCGTCCTCGCGCGCGAATGTTCGATCAGTGAGATCGAAAAAATTCAGAATGCAACAGGTCCCGAAACCAGCACCGATCGCTCAATAACTCAAAACTCAAAACTCCCATTGGAGGTTTTCGTCCACGGCGCACTGTGCGTTGCCTATTCCGGTCAATGCCTCACGAGCGAAGCACTCGGCGGACGTTCCGCCAATCGCGGCGAATGCGCCCAGGCGTGCCGCATGCCGTATGAACTGATTTCGGACGGGAAACAGGTTTCGCTCGGCGACCGAAAATATCTGTTGAGCCCGCAGGACCTCGCCGGGCTGGACGTTCTTCCGCAGCTCGTTCGATCCGGTGTCGCCTCGCTCAAAATCGAGGGGCGGCTGAAAGCTCCTGAATACGTTGCGAACATCACGCGTGTTTACCGAAACGCATTGAACGACGTGCAGCTCTCCATTTCCTCAATCGAAACGAATCAGGCGCTTCGTAAATCCGACATCGTAAATCGCAAATACGAAGTGGAGATGGCTTTCAGCCGCGGTCTTTACACCGGCTGGTTCGGCGGAATCAACAATCAGGAACTGGTTCACGCGCGCTTCGGAAAGAAGCGTGGCGTTTACCTCGGCGAAGTCGTTCGCGTGCTTCGCGAAAGTGTGGTTGTCAAACTGGAGGGGCCGCTCAAGCCCGGGGATGGAGTTGTCTTCGATGCCGGTCATCCTGAAGAGAAAGAGGAGGGCGGCAGGGTCTATGAGATTCGCAACCTGAAACCCGAAGTTCGAAACTCAAAACCCGGAACTCAAAACCCGAAACGCGAAACTCAAAGCGCAGAGCTGTCGTTTCGGCATGGCGGCATTGATTTCTCCCGCATTCATGTGGGAGACAAAGTCTGGAAAACGAGCGATCCCGAACTGGACCGTCGCATTCGTCAGAGTTTCGAAGGGGACGTCCCGAAGTATCAAAAGCCGATCGATTTTGAAGTTCATGGCCTTGCCGGAAAACCGCTCACGCTCATTGCGCGTGACGAGATCGGGCACATCGCTCAAGGCGAATCTTCCATGCCGCTGATGGTTGCGGAAAAACAGCCGCTCACAACGGAACGATTGCGGGATCAGCTGGGCCGGCTGGGTGGAACCCCGTTCCGACTCGGCACGGTTGTGAATCATCTGTCCGGTGATGTGCTGGTTCCCGTCAGCGAACTCAACCGATTGCGACGAGAGGTTGTCGCGGAGCTGGAACGCCAGCGAATGCAGCCGAAGCGCTGGACGTTGAATGAAGTTTCGAGCCTGGAGCTTCAGGTTTCGAGTTCGAGCAATGAGCCGCGTTCTTCATCCAATCCCGAACTCATCGTGCTCGTCCGGAATCTCGCGCAGCTGGAGGCGGCGATCCGTTGCGGCGCGCAGATCGTCTATTGCGATTTCGAGAATCCGAAAAAATATCGCGACGCCGTGACGATGTTCTACACCGGTCGCAGCTGCGATTCTGCAATCCGCAATCCGCAATCCGCAATCTTCGTCGCGCCCCCGCGCATTTTCAAAATGGGCGAGGACTGGACATTGCAACAGGTGCGTTCATGCAACGCCGACGGTTACCTGGTGCGAAATTTCGATCATCTGAAATTCTTCGCGGGCGACCGGCGAGTCGGGGATTTCTCCTTGAACGTTGCGAATCATCTCTCGGCGGATTACTTCCGGAATCGCTTCGGACTGGAACGTGTGACTGCTTCCTACGATCTGAATTTTCAGCAACTCGAGGCGTTGATGCGCGGTGCGCTGCCGGAATGGTTTGAAGTGACGATTCATCAGCACATGCCGATGTTTCACATGGAGCACTGCGTGTTCTGCGCCTTTCTTTCGAGCGGCACGGATTACACGAATTGCGGACGTCCGTGCGACAAGCACGATGTGAAGCTGCGCGATCGAGTGGGCGCGGAACATCCGGTCAAGGCGGACGTCGGCTGTCGCAATACCGTTTTCAATGCACTGGCCCAGACGGGCGCGGAATACGTCGGCAAAATGCTGGAACTTGGCGTGCGCTATTTTCGGATCGAGTTCCTGAACGAAACGCCGGAACAGGTGATGCAGACGATTTCAAAATATCGCCAGCTGTTGCGCGGTGAGATTTCAGGAACCCAGCTCTGGCGAGAATTGAAGCTGATGAATCAGCTGGGCGTGACGCGCGGTCAGATTGAGAAAAGCAGGTAGGGGAGTTTCAAGTTTCAAGTTTCCAGTTTTCAGGAACTCTCAATTTTCAGTGGTCAATGGAAAAGGCGTACGTCGTCGGGTGTAATCCCTGATCTTGAAACTTTTCGGAATTTGCCTGCCTCTTTGATTCAATGCGCCGCCGACGCGTGGGCAGGGGCAGGAGAAACTTGAAACCTAAAACTCATCAGCGCGCCAGCTGCTTTGCCAGTCGAATCGCTGCCACCATGCTCGACGGATCGGCAATTCCCTTCCCGGCAATGTTGTAAGCCGTGCCGTGATCGGGTGACGTGCGAATGAACGGAAGTCCCAGTGTCCAGTTCACGCCGCTGTCGAACGCCACCATCTTGAGCGGCGCCAAACCCTGATCGTGATACATCGCAACAATCGCATCGTAGTTTCCCTTGATGGCGTCATGAAACAATGTGTCCGCGCTGAGCGGTCCGATGACATCAAGCCCGCGGGCGCGCACTGCGGCAACCGCAGGACCAACTATAGTCAATTCTTCATCGCCGATTTTTCCGCCTTCTCCCGCATGCGGATTCAATCCGCACACAGCGACGCGACGCCGTGACAAACCAAGATCGGCGCAGGCCTTCGCCGCCATCTCGATTGCGAGTTCGACCTTCGGCTGCGTGACTTCCTCGGCCACACGCTTGATCGGCACATGCGTCGTCGCCAGGGCCACGCGAAGCCAGCGCTCCCGATCATCGTGCCCGAGCAACATCATCACGGTCTGATCGGTTCCGGCTAGTTCGGAGAGAAATTCCGTCTGCCCCACGAACTTCTGTCCGGCGCGGATGATCGATTCCTTGCTGACCGGCGCTGTGATCATGGCGTCCAGTTCGCCACGCAGACAGCGTTCGCCGGCTTCCTTGATCCATGCCACCGCGGCCCTTGCCGCTTCCGGTGCGCCGGGAGACAGCTCTTGCGGCAGGGAATTTGAGAGTGGATTGAAAACCGAAATGCGGCTGGAACGATCCGGTGTTGGTTGAATGGGGAGGTGGAGTCTGAGCCGGGAATTCAGGCGTTCCACATAACCCGGATCACCGATCAGAAGATAATTCGCGCTATCATTCTGAAGTTCGAGCTCCAGCGCTTTGAGCGTAACCTCAGGGCCGATGCCGGTGACGTCGCCGAGCGAAATGCCGATCCACATGGCCGGGCCTCATTGGAAATAGCGAACGAACGTCTTTTTCTTCAACTTGTCGTTCCACTGCTTTTGACGCCGATTGCTTTCCTGCTCCTGAAGAATTCTTTCGATCTCCTCACGAACGTCGTTCAGCGGTTTGATGTGAGCCGGACGACGATCTTCCACAAGGATGATGTAACAGGCCTCGGGCGTTTCGATCACTCCACTGCGTTCGCCGCGATTCAGACTGGCGACCGCATCGGCGAGATCCTTGCGGAGGACAGAAGGTTCGACCCAATCCCACGCGCCACCCTGACCGCGGCGCGAGTCGGAGTAAACGGAAGCCATCTCGGAGAAGGACGCACCTTCGTTCAGCTTGCCCAGGATTTCCTCGGCCAGTTTGCGCGCCTGTTCCGGTTCGGACGACGACTTGTTGAGAACGACCATGCGGAGCTTCACCTGTTCCTCGACCCTGAAATCATTCGTGTGCGTCACGTAATAAACTTCGATCTTGTGCGGCGACATGATGATCGCATCGGAGATGTTTTTCAGCCGCATCTGTTCGACAATGAACTGGTCGCGAAGATCCTTCCGGTATTTCTCGTAGGTGATTCCTTGCGCCTGGAGCGTTTTGATAAAGGAGGCGCGGTTGGGATACTGGCGTCGAATCCGTTGCTGAACGTAATCGTCGATCACGCTTTCCGGCAGGCTGTAGCCGGCCGTTTCGAACTCGCGAAGAATCATTGCGCGCTGAACGAGTGTTTCTGTGCTTTCGTCGAGCGTTTCAAAAAATCGCTTCTGAAAGGTCTGGGGATCGGTCCGATACTGGCGGCGCAAATTGTCGATGGCCGGCGCGGCATGCTGCTCCACCTGCTGGTACGTGACGATGGAATTGTGGACGATGACCTTGATGCCGTCGGCAAATTGCGGTTCCGCTTGGGAGACAAGGCTGCTGAAGAGTCCGATCAGCAGTGCCGCGATGGCGATGTGAAATTTCATTTTGAAACTGGTGCGGAGTGTAACAGTGAGCTTGGACCGGTCAAGCGAAGGGAGGAAACGCCAGGGGAAACGCATCAAGCCGTGAATGGAATTCTTCAGCCGTGATGCCGAAACTGGATTGAAAGAGGCGGTTCACTGGCATCGAGGCGCCATTCGAAAAACCGTTCAAACGGCTGGATGGGTGCAACCATCACCACCGCGCTGAAGCGCGGTGCTAATAGGAGGTAAGAATATTGGTCGCGAAACGACTTACAGCAGCTTGATCTGCGCGCGTTCCTTGGCGAGCGATTCGGTCAGGCTTGTCACACGGCCGTTGCGGCGCTCGATGATGTGCTTGTCCACCGAAGGATCGTACGCCACCGGATAATTCCCGTCGTAACATGCCATGCAGAAGCTGCTCTTCGGAAGACCCGTCGCCTTCACCATGCCGTCCTGCGACAGATAATGCAGCGAATCCGCATCCAGATATTTGCGAATGTCTTCGATCGAATAATTCGCCGCCATCAGCTTGCTTCGATCCGGGAAATCAATGCCATAGACGCACGGGTTCATGTGCGGAGGACAGCTGACGAGCACGTGAACTTCCTTCGCTCCAGCCTGCTTCAGGTTGTTGACGCGGGTTTTGCAGGTGGTGCCGCGAACGATCGAATCATCGACCACGATCACGCGTTTGCCTTTCACGAGATCGCCAATGAGGTTCAGCTTCACTCGGACGTTGAAATCGCGGATCAGCTGTGACGGCTGGAGAAAGCTGCGTCCGACGTAGTGGTTGCGGACGAACGCCATCTCGAACGGAATGCCGGATTCGAGCGAATATCCGAGCGCAGCGCAGTTGCCGCTGTCGGGAACAGGAATCACCAGGTCGGCTTCGATCGGGTTTTCGCGCGCCAGCTGGCGGCCCATCTCGACGCGGACCTTGTAAACGTTGCGATTTGCAATCGTGCTGTCCGGGCGGGCGAAATAAACGTATTCGAAAATGCAGAATGCCCGGCGTTCATGTTCCGGGAATGCCTGAATGCTCGTGAGGCCTTCTTCGTTGATAACGACCATTTCGCCGGGTTCGACGTCGCGGATGAACCTGGCCTGGATCAGGTCGAGCGCGCAGGTTTCACTGGCGAGCACGTAGGCATCATCCTTTTTGCCAATGCACAGCGGACGGAAACCATGTGGATCGCGGACGCCGACCATTTCCTTTTCGGTCATGATGACGAGCGAATAGGCGCCTTCGATTCTGCGGATCGCCTGGACGAGATGATTGCCGCCGCCGTTGTAGGTCGGCTGGGCCATCAGGTGCAGGATGATCTCGCTATCGACGGTCGTCTGGAAGATGGAACCCCTGGCTTCGAGTTCTTCGCGCAACTGGGCGGCATTTGTGAGATTGCCGTTGTGGGCGATCGCAATCTGGCCGCGCGCGCAATCCACCGTAAGCGGCTGGGCATTGCGAAGGTGGGAGGAACCTGTTGTTGAATACCGCGTGTGGCCGATGGCCATGTTGCCGACGAGGCCGTGCAGGATTTCGCCGGTGAAAATCTGCGGCACCAGTCCCATGCCCCTGTGGACGCGGAAGGCTTTGCCGTCCGACGACACAATGCCCGCGCTCTCCTGGCCGCGGTGTTGGAGGGCGTAGAGGCCGTAGTAGGTCAACTCGGCGGCGTTCGGATGACCGTAGATGCCGAAGACGCCGCAGTAGTGTTTGGGGTAGTGCTGCTGCTGCATTAACTGTTCATCGCTCGCGCGATTGAATTCCACCAGAGATCGTGCAATTCGCGCA
The DNA here is from genome assembly GCA_937890005.1 of uncultured Verrucomicrobia subdivision 3 bacterium. GTDB lineage: Bacteria > Verrucomicrobiota > Verrucomicrobiia > Limisphaerales > DASXHY01 > DASXHY01. Next base: position 99,422 of record CALBZA010000034.1, read on the forward strand.
AATCGCCGCTCAAGGTGTACTCGCCTGTCTTGATTTGCAATGCCGACCCTCCAACGGTGCCAATCTTCACCGCCGGAACCCCTAGAATCTTTGCCTGCGCCAAAACTTTTCCAGCATTCACCGCAGACGTTGAAATGATCACGCGACCCTGTGTCTCGCCGAAGAGCAGGGCATCGAGGCGAACCTGTTTCGTCGGCGCGTCACCGTCGTTCGCTTTTCCAGCTACAGATGTGAGATCCACCTCGGCGCCGATCAGACGCGGAGTTTCGCGGGCGACCTGTTGCGAAATGCAGCTTTCCGCCAGCGCAACTGCCAGTCCGCCTTCGCTGCAATCGTGCGCGCTTTTCACCACGCCTTCCTGAATCAATGCCCGGAGCGCGAGATGAAGTTCCTTTTCCTTGTCGAGATCACAGCGCGGGGGTGTTCCGGTTTTCTTGCCGTGTATCACCTGCAGATAGGCACTGCCGCCAAGGCCTTGGATCGGATCCTCGGAGTCCACCGACGCGCCCAGGAGAATGATCGCATCACCCTCATCCTTGAACCATTGGGTCGTGACGTGTTCCGGTTTTTCAATCAGGCCGACAACGGCAACGGTCGGAGTCGGATCGATGGGGCCGGAAGGATTTTGATTGTAGAGCGAGCAGTTGCCGCCTGTGACAGGAGCGTTGAAGGCGCGGCAGCCTTCGGCCAGTCCCCGTACGCTTTCCTTGATCTGCCAGAACAGTTCGGGCTTGTGCGGATTGGCCATGTTGAGGTTGTCCGTCGCGCCGAGCGGAATGGCTCCAGTGCAGGCCAGGTTGCGGCAGGCTTCCGCAACAGCAGCCTTCCCGCCTTCATACGGATCGAGATAAACGTAAACGCCGTTACAATCGACCGACATCGCAATGATCTTCTCCGGAACGGACTTTCCATTGCACGATTCCGGCAGCGAATCTCCCTTGATGCGAAGCACTGCGGCATCGCTGCCGGGACCGACCACCGTGCCATCGCGAACCATGTGATCGTACTGGCGATAAACCCAGTTCTTGGACGCAATGCTCGGCCACGCTAGAAGCTTCTTCAGGTCTGAAAGCGGATCCTTCGTGTCGGCAATGCCATCGAGCCGGAACGCGCGGACTTCCTTCAGGTAAGCCGGTTCCTGTGCTTCGCGATGATAAATCGGCGATTCGTCGGCAATCTTCTTGGCGGGAATGTCGGCAACCACCTTGCCGTGGTGCGTCACAACCATGCGCCCGGTGTCGGTCACGATTCCGATCTCGGACCACGGAAGATCCCATTTGTCGAAAATGCGCTTCACTTCCTCTTCGCGGCCCTTGTGGACAATGATCAGCATGCGTTCCTGCGATTCGGAAAGCATGATCTCGTAGCTGCTCATGTTCGGCGCGCGTTGTGGAACCTTGTCGAGTTCGATCTCGATTCCGGTGCCGGCGCGAGCCGCGGTTTCGCATGTGGAACAGGTCAAGCCCGCCGCACCCATGTCCTGAATGCCCGCAACCGCCCCGGTGGCGAGCAGTTCAAGGCACGCTTCGCACACGAGTTTTTCCATGAAGGGATCGCCCACCTGCACCGCGCCGCGCTGTTGTTGCGCGGATTCGTCGGTCAAATCCTGCGAGGCGAATGCAGCGCCGGCCAGACCGTCGCGGCCGGTGGCGGGGCCGACGTAGAACACAGGGTTGCCGATGCCCTTGGCGGCACCGCGCGCAATCTGTTCGTGCCGCAGCACTCCGAGACAGAAGGCATTCACCAGCGGATTGCCTTCGTAGCTCTTGTCGAAATAAACCTCGCCCGCAATCGTCGGGATTCCGAAGCAATTGCCGTAATGCGCAATTCCGGATACGACACCTGCAAACAGGCGGCGCACTTCGGGATTTGAAATATCGCCGAAACGCAGCGAGTTCACCGCACAGATCGGCCGCGCGCCCATCGTGAAAATGTCGCGGACAATGCCACCAACGCCCGTGGCTGCGCCCTGGAACGGTTCGACGGCGCTCGGATGATTGTGCGATTCGATTTTGAAGGCGATCGCGAGGCCGTCGCCGATGTCGATGATGCCTGCATTTTCCTCACCGGCGCCGACGAGGATTTTGGGCGACTTGGTGGGGAACGTCTTCAGCAGCGGGCGGGTGTTTTTGTAGCTGCAGTGTTCGCTCCACATGACCGAGAAGATGCCCAGCTCGGTGTAGCTCGGTTCGCGGCCGAGGATTTCTTTCACGTGGGCGTATTCCTCGGGCGTCAGGTTGTGTTTGGCAACCAGCTCAGGCGTAATCGCGGGTTCGGTCATCGCAACACTTTAAATCGTTTTCAGTTCAAATTAAAACGGGCCGCACAGTCATTCCCGACCATGAGGCCACGTGGCGAAAAAAGCCAACTGCCGTAGCATGTAGGCTCCGGACGTGTGAGACAAGAAAACAAACCCCCTTTTCAGTTTTGAGTTCTGAGTTTCTAGTTTTGAGTTTCGGGTTTCGGGTTTCGGGCTGGAGTTGGATTTAAGGTGCATCCCACCCAAAAACTCAAAATTCAAAATTTAAACCTCAAAACTTCCAGGCCCGAGTAACGTTTGACTTTCCGGCTGTTGCGCGCAATTTGCTGGCGATCATGAGCAAGACGCTTTTCGAGAAGATCATCGATCGCGAAATCCCGGCGACGATTGTTTATGAGGATGAACTGGTGATTGCATTTCGGGATGTCAAACCGCAGGCGCCCACGCATGTTCTGATCATTCCGAAAAAGCCGATCCCGCGGATCGCCGAGGCGACGCCCGAGGATCACAAGGTTCTTGGTCATTTGATGCTGAAAGCCGGCGAAGTGGCGCGGTCGCTCGGGCTGGCCCAAACAGGCTTCCGCCTCGTATTCAACAACGGCCCGGACGCCGGAGAAGCCGTGCCGCACCTACATTGTCATATCATCGGTGGACGCAAACTCAGCTGGCCGCCCGGTTGATGTTGCGCGGGGTGAAAAATTTCCTCACGCGGAGGACGCGAGGGTGGCGAAGAAGACTAATTCACATCTTGGACGGTCATGCGTGCTGGAAAGCGCGGAATGGTTCGCCATAAAGGGCCGCGGTCGCAATCTTCACGTCCCTTCGCGCCCTCCGCGTGAGGCAAAAGCGGTTTTTTTGAGAGTCGATAAAGAATGTTCGTGACTGGCTGTTTGAGCCCGTTGACACGACACCTTTCGATGGAAAAATGAGTCGTTGACACCCATTTTGAATTTTGTTCTCATCACCGTCCCTTTTGCGGGGAAATGAATTTTATGTACGCTGTATTAGAAACCGGAAGCAAACAGTATCGCGTTGCCGCGGGCGATACGCTCGAAGTTGAACGCCTCTCAGCCGAGGCGGGCAAGTCTTTCACTTTCGACCGCGTGCTGCTCGTCAATAACGGCGGCAAAGTCACTGTCGGTGCCCCCACCGTTGCCAATGCTTCGGTCGTCGCCGACGTCGTCGAACACATTCGCGGCGACAAAAAGCTCACGTTCAAGATGAAGCGCCGCAAAGGGTATCACAAGACCATCGGCCATCGTCAGGAACTGACGGTTGTCAAAATCACCGAAATCAAAGCTTAAGTTTTATGGCACACAAGAAAGGTCAAGGCAGTGTCCGCAACGGACGCGACAGCGTCAGCAAGCGGCTTGGTGTGAAACGTTTTGGCGGTCAGTTCGTCACCGCAGGCAGCATCCTCGTCCGTCAGCGCGGCACCAAATTCATCGCCGGCCAGAATGTCGGCACCGGCCGTGATTGGACGCTCTTCGCTCTCGTGGACGGCAAGGTCATGTTCGACAAGGACAGCCGCCGCGTGAATGTGGTGGCGGAAGCCGCCGCCCAGAACTGACGTTCGCCACGCAGATTTTCACGGCGAGGTTTCGGCCTCGCCTTTTTTATTTGTGATTGGCGATCTTCGACACACCGTCAGCGCGGTGAACGCCTCCAGATCGATCGTCCCGCGCAAAGCCACATCGTAAATCATAAATCATCAATCATAGATCCCTCCCATGTTCATCGATGAAATCAAAGTCTATGCCCGCGCCGGTCACGGTGGTAAGGGCGCCGTTGCGTTTCATCGCGAAGCGTACATTCCCAAAGGCGGCCCGAGCGGCGGCAATGGCGGACGCGGCGGAAGTGTCATTCTCGAAGCCGATCATGACCTGAACAACCTCATCGCTCAGTATTATCAGCCGAAGCTCCTCGCGCAGGATGGCAAGGGCGGCATGGGAAAAGGAATGGATGGCCTGGCTGGAAAAGATCTCATCGTCAAAGTCCCCTGCGGCACGCTCGTCTGGAAACTGCCCACAGCCGGCACCGAAGCCGCGGAGGAAGAAGAAGAAACCGACCAGACCGATGAGAAGCCGATGTTCCGCACCAGCGTCGGCAAACGTGGAATTCTTCGGCATGCGGGAAGTGTCTCCGCAATGGAAATCGATCTTTCAAGCGAAGGCGACGATTCCGAATCCTCGCGTCATGATGCCACGAAGGGGGAACTCATTGCCGACCTCACGCAGCACGGCCAGCAATTCCTGCTCTGCAAAGGCGGACGCGGCGGATTGGGCAATCGCAATTTCGCGACCTCCGTCAGGCAGGCACCTCGCTTCGCGCAACCTGGTGAACCGGGCGATGAAGGAGAATACCTTCTTGAACTGCGCATCATGGCCGAAGTCGGGCTCGTCGGTTATCCCAATGCCGGCAAATCGACGCTGCTCACGGCGATTTCCCGCGCCCGCCCGAAAATCGCGCCGTATCCCTTCACCACACTTCATCCGCAGATCGGGATTGTGGAATACGCGGATTACCATCGCCTCACCGTTTGCGACGTGCCGGGCTTGATCGAAGGTGCGCATCAGAACGTCGGACTCGGCCATGCTTTTCTCCGCCACATCCAACGCTGCAAAGTCCTCGTCGTGCTGCTCGACATGGCTGGAACCGACGCGCGGGAACCCTGGGATGATTACAAAAAGCTCCTCACAGAACTGGAGCTTTACGATCCGTCCCTGGTGGAACGTCCGCGAATCGTGGTGGCAAACAAAATGGACGAAGCTCCAGCCGAAGAGAACCTGAAGAAGTTCAAGCGTCGGATTCGCAAGACTCCAGTGCTCCCTATTTCCGCGGCGTTCGACGAAGGCGTGGAGAAATTCAAACAGACGATCCGCGAAGCCGTCGCCGAAGCCTCAGAAGCGTAGTAGGCGATGCCCAATGCCTAATGCCCGTTAGTCATTAAACATTGATCAACAGTGGCTCGAACGCCTCGTTGCCCGTCAGCCTGAAAGGCGACACTACCGATCGGTTCGCCATTTTTCCGCAGGGTCTTTCGTTTTGAATTCATAAGTTGGCGAGGAGCTGCAGGCAGCGGCGG
>CALBZA010000035.1 GCA_937890005.1 uncultured Verrucomicrobia subdivision 3 bacterium
GGTGGCTGGTTTATTGTGCCCGTCGCTGGCTGGTTCGTAGTGCCCGCTGACAGGAAGTGAAAGCTCAGTAGTTATACGTATTGTTACATTTCATTGAAAGAACACCCACAGTGGTGTCGTATTAACTACGAGAAGTTGGCAAAACATTTATGGAACCCACTCGACGCAAAATCGCTGCGCTCAAGATTGATCTGAGCAATTACCGCACTGTCCCACAGGATGATGATCGTTCGGCCATCCATGCCATGATCACTTTGGAACCAGAATATTTCTGGGGATTGGCCGACAGCCTGATTGAGGATGGCTACGTTCCAAACGAAAGCATCATCGTGTTAAAGCAAGGCAAGAAGGAGATTGTTAAGGAAGGAAATCGAAGAGTAGCAGCAATGAAGTTGATCTTGGGATTGGTTCCTTTGGAAGGCATGGAGGTACCGGAATCTATGGAGACTCGAATCAAAGGAATTTCCAGCTCATGGAAGAAGGAAAACGAGCTCGTTCCCTGCCTTCTGTTTGAAGAAGAAGAGAGAGAGATGGCCGATCGAATCGTGGCGAGAATTCACGGAAGGCGGGAGAAAGCCAGTCGGCTTCCGTGGAACTCGGTTGCGCGCGCTCGCCACAACCGTGAAGAGAAAAAGCGGGCCGAGTCAGGCTTGGACCTTTTGGAAGCCTATTTGGACGGCGGTACGAATCTAACCCCTGAGGATAAAGAACGATGGGCTGCTGATTATCCTCTGACGGTATTGAACGATGCATTACCCAGAATTGCGACAATTACCGGTATCGCGAGCGCAAATCTCGCCACTTCGTATGTCACTCACAAAAATCGGAAGGGTTTTGAGAACCTTTTCAAAGACATCGGATTGGGAAAGGTCACGTTCCATACGGTTCGACACACGAACTTCCTGCCGAATTATGGATTTGTTCCCCCGGCACCGGCGCCGACTCCTGCTCCCGCTCCAACTCCCGCTCCTAATCCAACACCCTCGTCAAATCCGCCCACTTCTCCGCCCACTCCGCCGCAAACAACTCCAAGTTCAGCGGCTCCTGCCGCACCAGCATATCCATTAGACACGAAGCAAGCAGTTAGGAAAACTCTCCGCAACTTCGTCCCCAGAGGGAAAGAACGAGATAAATTGGCGTCGTTTCTGAAAGAGATTAAGAGTCTTCCGATGGACAAATTCCCATTGTCCTTTTGTTTTCTGCTCCGCGGCATGTTTGAAATCTCAGCCAAAGCGTTCGCCAAAGATCATTCTATTCCTGTGATCGACAAAGGAAATGATAGGAAGCTCTCTGCAATTCTCAAAGACATCGCTGCCACGCTCACAAAAGGGATGGACAGCAAAAGCGCCGAACGCAAAGCGATTCAAGGAGCACTGACAGAACTCAGTTCTCCAGATAGCCTTCTTTCAATTACGTCCCTTAATTTCATCGTGCATGGCCCTACGTTTTCAATGGACGAGCGGCATATCTGCACACGTTTTCACAACGTGTTTCCATTACTGGAAGCCATGAACCGTTAATATGGCCACGTACAGCACACCATTGCGCTATCCAGGCGGAAAGCAGAAGCTGGCGCCGTTTGTTCTGGAAGTCCTCGAGGCAAACGACCTCGTGGGAGGTGCTTACTCGGAGCCATACGCAGGGGGCGGCGGTGTCGGATTTGAACTCCTTCTAAGCGATAAAATCAGCCATTTTTATCTGAACGATTCCTGTGTTGCTATCCATTCGATTTGGGCGTCGATCTTACACAATACAGATGAATTCTGCCGCCGGATACGAGATACACCACTGAATATCGAAATCTGGAAACAACAGCGGGAGATTGTCTCACGCTCAGCAGAATTTCCCTCGATTGATGTTGGGTTCGCTGCGTTTTATCTGAATCGCAGTAATCGTTCCGGTATCATTGCCGGCGGCGGAGTGATCGGTGGTTTGAAACAAGACGGGGAATGGAAAATGGATGCGCGTTTTCCGAAAGAAAAGCTCATCGCAAGAATTCTGGCGATAGCACAAAAACGCGATTCAATTACGGTCAGCAACCTCGATGCTGAAGTTTTCATTAGAGATGCTGTCCCTACACTTCCAGAGAGAACATTGATCTATTTCGACCCACCGTATTTTAACAAAGCATCGGGCCTATATTTCAACGCCTATAAGCGGGAGGATCATGGTCGAATCGCCACGGCTATTCAAAACCTCACCGGGCGTTGGATGGTTTCGTACGACAACACTCCACAGATTCGCCGTTTGTACGCAGGACGACGCCAATTTGCATTCAGTCTTCAGTATAACGCCGCATCTGCATACAAAGGGAAGGAAGTCTTTTTCTTTTCCGACGCAGTAACTGTTCCCAAAAGTTCAGGTCTGAAAATGATCAATAAAGCTCTGTGGCGGGTGCAGAGATAACCCTGGCGGCGTTCAGTAATGCTCAAGCAGTTCGCGGATCGTTTGATAGACTTCGCTGGGATGTTTACATCCAGCTTCGTTCAGTTGCGTGCGAAGCTGCGCTTTGAACGCCTGCTTCATCTCATTGAACTTATCTTCCGCAAGCAGGCCCGTGCAGTGCGCCTTCTTCACCAGATCGTCATACTCGCGCTTGGTAAGCAGGACCATCATACGGTTTGGCGTGATCACGGAAAACGTTCACGATCGCTGTGAAAAAACGTTCACAATCGCTGTGAATAGTGAATCCTTCAGTCTCTGTTCGGCGGGCAGTTCATCGTATGGAAGAAAGCACGGATGCTCTTTCTTCACCGGGTCTTTTACCGGTCCATACTTCCAGCCCGTCGCTTCCTTCTCCTTCAGCCACTCTTCGTGCGATCGGCTCGGGCTCGCGCCGGGATTTGCCAGGTGAAACTCCACGCCTTTGATGGCGCTCACCCGCTGCCATTCTGGAGTGTCTTCCCAGGGCAACTGGCTGTCATCGTCCAGCTGGGCACAATAGGCCCGATTGGCCTCATGACAGATGCGGGCGATCTGGCGAGCTGTCATATCGGGTAGCAAGAGGCTCCACCGTCGAATGCTTGGATCACCTTTCCGATCCGCATCCTGGCATCTTCAAGGTGGCGGTAAGCCAGCATTGCGTTTGCGATCATCTCGCCGCGATCCGGAACAATTGTTCCGTTTTCGACCGGTGTTCCAAACGATGCCTGGCCAAACTCAACATGAGGCAGTTCGCCTTTGAAGGCGCGCAGTCGTTTCTCGAAGTCGAGGATCTGCGCGCGGAGAGTTGCGCACTCGGCTTTGATGTCCATAGCGGGCCGACTATACCAAACGAATGTTTGGTGACAATTGGGGACAGATGGACCGGGGGCAGACGGGTTTTGACGGGGACTTTTGGGAAAAATCACATTCTGCAAGAACCACGCGGAAATGAAATACCAGCGCAGGGATGCTCGCTGGATGGTGGTCAATACGATGGTGCCAGAGGCAGGAATTGAACCTGCGACCAAAGGCTTATGAGTCCTCTGCTCTACCCCTGAGCTACTCTGGCGACCGATTACGACGCGGAGATCATTGTTTCCCCGGTCGTGAGACGGGCGAAATGTAGCGGATGCTCACGCAACTCGGCAAGTCCCCAAAGCAAAATTCACAGGGTTCGTCGCGATCACCGATGTCGGCCCTGTAATGCGATACTCTGCAGGCCTCGCACTCATGATCTGCGTTCCTCCGCCAAATCTGTGGACGAAGGGTATCCGTAGATGGTGCAGATTTCGCAGATAGAATGATGACGACGTGGAGCTGCAGAGAACAGAGAAAGTCGGGTTTGATCGCGGTCGTCGGCGTTTAGCCTTTTTTGTCGCGGCGCAGCACGACCCGATGAAACGGGGCAAAAAAGGTTGTGAGAATTCTTAAGAAATGATGAGCGTTCCGGATGAACTGCTGTCATATTCAGCGGCGTCGATCGGGTTGCGGTTGAGATGAGAAAGTAGAAGGGAGCCGCAAAGAAAGGGTCTTCGGGGTGGTTCGATCAGTTCAGAATCCTCAGGGCGGATAAGGGAAACTCTTAGCTTCACTAGTCGCTTCCGGTAGGTCGCAAACAGGGCCGTCCCCAATTGTTGTTTTTGACGGCTGTTCCTAATTTGCTCCCATGCAAACAACAATTGAGCGACAAGAATTGCTTAATCAACTTTCGGAAACGGAGAGTCGGAAGGAAACAGCAGTGTTGCCCCGGGTTGAGTCCCGTTCCGTGGACGGCCTCGGCCGCCGCGATTCTGCGTTCAAGCCAAGGAACCCGTTTGCAGCGCCCGGCAGCGGAAATGGCAATGCCAATCGCGCGCTGGTTGAAGCGCTCGCCAATTCAAAGATTTATCAGGAATACGAACGGGCATTCAGCGACGCCACCGGTCTTCCGGTTGCGCTGCGTCCGGTCGAATCGTGGCAGCTGCCGCACCACGGCAAGCGCAACGAAAGCCCCTTCTGCCAGCTGCTGGCGCAAAAGAGCCGCGCGTGCAGCGCCTGTCTGCAGGTGCAGGAGCAGCTCTCGGAACGCGCCACGTTGGAACCGCAGACCATCAGCTGCCCGATCGGCATGTGCGACACAGCGGTCCCGGTCCGGCTCGGCGACAAGGTGATCGGTTTCCTTCAAACCGGTCAGTTGTTTCGCAAGAAGCCGACTCAATCGCAGTTCGAGCGCGCGGCGAAACTGGTTGCGGAGTGGGGCGTTGACGAGGACATCGAGACGCTGCGTGACGCTTATTTCGGCACCCGGGTTGTTTCCAACAGGCAGCATGAATCGGTTGTGAAGCTGCTCTCCATTTTTGCGCAGCACCTGTCGATGTTGAGCAATCAGGTCGTGGTGCAACACGAGAATGCCGAGCCGCCGGTGATCACCCGTGCGAAGGAATACATTCACGAGCATCAGACCGAGGAACTTTCGCTCGGCCAGGTGGCGAAGGCGGTCAATACGAGCACGTTCTACTTCTGCAAGATGTTCAAGAAGGTGACCGGGATCAATTTCACCGACTACCTGTCGCGCGTGCGGATTGAAAAGGCGAAGAATCTTCTCCTGAACCCGAACCTGCGCGTCAGTGAAATCGCCTTCGAAGTCGGCTTCCAGTCGCTCACCCACTTCAATCGCGTGTTCAAGAAAATCCTCGGTCAGTCTCCGACGGAGTATCGAGCACAGCTTCTCGGACGATAAGCTTGTCGGTTGCGGATGATGTATGCGGATGTTGTAAACCGAAGAATGCGGATGTCGTGATGAAAAAGCGGAATGGTTCTGAAACTCAACAGGTGAGAAACGAAACGATGACAATGGCGGTGCCGGTTCACGTGCAGAGTGGAAGGATGCGTTTCCTCGCGTATCTGGATCGGAATCGTGTCTGGCGGGATTTCTACAATCATAAAATAGTCGAAGGAAAAGTGACCCGGGTGCCCTACGGATTTTGAATCATTTGACGGCTCTTTGAGCAGTCATTCCCCAAAAACACCCCCCGAGCCGCGGACATCGTTCGCGGCTCTTTCTTTTTTTTCCGGAATGCTTATCGTCGTGCCGACTCAACAGACCTATCGCACGCATGACAGAATACTCGCGAATGTCCAAAGCCGAACTCATCGCCCGATTGCAGGCTTTGGAGATTCGATCCCCGAAGGAAACAGCGCAGCCTTCACCCACACGCCAGACGCTTTCCAACACGGCGCTTTTCGACAGTGAAGAACGGCTTCGCGCCATTCTCGACACCGCCGTCGAAGGCATCATCACGATCGACGAGCGCGGCATCATCGAGTCGATGAATCGCGCCGCGGAAAAACTTTTCGGTTATTCGTCCGAGGAAATTGTGGGACGGAACGTGAGCACCTTGATGCCGTCTCCCTACCGTGAAGCGCACGATGGCTACATCGAAAAGTATGTTCGAACCGGTCATGCGAAAATCATCGGCATCGGCCGCGAAGTGATCGGACTGCGAAAGAACGGCGAAGTGTTTCCGATGGACCTTGCCGTCAGTGAAGTCAGGCTGGCGAATCGCCGGCTGTTCACCGGATTTGTCCGCGACATCACGGAACGCAAAGAGGCGGAGAAACGCCTGTCGTATTACGCGGCCATTGTTGAATCGACAGAGGACGCCATCATCAGCCAGGACCTCTCAGGCATCATCACCAGCTGGAACAAGGGTGCTGAAAACCTGTTCGGTTACATGCGCGAGGAGGCGATTGGAAATCCCTTCGCAATGCTGTTGCCGCCGGACCGGCTGGCGGAAGAGGAGGCGATCCTAGCCACGATCCGAAAGGGACTTTCGGTGGAACGCTTTGAAACCGTGCGCAAGCGCAAGGACGGCAAACCGATCGACATCTCCGTCACCACATCGCCGCTGCGAACTCCGGATGGAACCATCGTGGGAGCGTCCAAAGTGGCCCGCGACATCACAGACCGAAAGCGCGCCGAGGAAAAACTCGCGGCTCTGGCGCACACATTGGCGGAGAAGAACAAGGAACTGGAAACCATCGTTTACATCGCATCGCACGATCTGCGTTCGCCGCTCGTCAACATCCAGGGATTCAGCCGTGAACTCTCGCATGCCTGCGAAACGTTGCGGGCACGATTGAATGCTGACGTCAAAGAAATCGATCGCGTTGAACTCAAACGCCTGCTGGATGAAGACATTCCGGAAGCGCTGGAATACATCCAGGCCGGTGTCACCAAAATCGACAGTCTTCTCGCCGGATTCCTCCGCTACTCGCGTCTCGGTCGCGCCGCGATGAAGGTGGAGAAACTTGAAATGAATCCGCTGATCGATGCGATCGTTCAGGCGATGGAATTTCAGATCAAACATGCGGGCGCCAAAGTGATCGTTTCAGAACTGCCGGCATGCAGTGGCGATTCCACGTTGATCAGCCAGGTCTTTTCCAACCTGATTGAAAATGCGGTCAAATATCGAAGCCCAAACCGCCCGTGCGAAGTTCAGATCTCCGGTCGCGTCGAGAAGGACACGGCGATCTATTCCGTCCGCGACAATGGAATCGGCATCGCCCTCGAGCATCAGGGAAAGGTGTTTGAGATTTTTCATCGGCTGAATCCCGGCGATTCAGAAGGCGAGGGGCTTGGCCTGACGATCACGCAACGCATCATGGAACGACACAACGGACGCATCTGGGTTGAATCGGCCACCGACAAAGGTTCGACGTTTTTTGTTTCCCTGCCGACGATGCCGCAGGCAAAGTGAGCCGGGACAAATTCATGGTTATGAGCACAAAAGGGGAAATTGTGATACTGATCGCGGAAGACGATGCGGGTCATGCGCGGTTGATCGAAAAGAACCTGTCGCGCGCCGGATTGCGCAACACGATTCAGCGGTTCGAGCATGGCCAGGCCATCCTCGATTTTCTCTTCCGCCGAGGCCCCGGCCCGCATCGGGTGGACGACATGCCGTACCTGATCCTGCTCGACATCCGGATGCCGCAGGTGGACGGCGTGGAAGTGTTGCGCCAGGTGAAGGCGGATGCGGATCTGCGCCGCATTCCGGTCATCATGCTCACAACGACCGACGATCCCCGCGAAGTGGAACGCTGTCATGACATCGGGTGCAGCAGTTACATCGTGAAACCGGTCGATTACGAAAAATTTGCCGAGGCGATCAAGAGCCTCGGGCTTTACATCTCGCTTGTCCAGGTGCCGGAAGTCAGCGGGAAATGAAGGATCATGGACGGGGCACCTTCACAGACCATCCTCATCGTTGACGACGACCGCGGTCTGGTGCGGTTGATTCAGAAAGGCCTTCAGCGCGAAGGCTTTAAAGCCGCCACAGCCTGTTCCGGAGAAGAGGCGGTCGAATGGCTTTCAAACAACCACGCCGACCTGCTGCTGCTGGACCTGAAACTCCAGGATGTGCAGGGCAAGGAACTCGTCCGGCAACTTTCGGAGAAACGGATTCTGCCGCCGTTCATCATCATCACAGGGCAGGGGGACGAACGCGTCGCTGTGGACATGATGAAGATCGGCGCGCGCGATTACCTCATCAAGGACGTCGAATTTCTCCAGCTCGTTCCTGAAGTCGTCCGCAATGTTCTGGAGCAGATCGAAACCGAGCGCCGGCTCGCTGCCGCCGAAGAACAGGTCAATCTCGTGCAGAACGTCGTCGAGCATGGTTTCAGCGCGGTATTGATTGCCAACGCCGATCTTCCCGATCCCCATGTGCTCTACATCAACCCGGCGTTTGCAAAATTGACCGGCAGTTCCTCCAGGGAATTGATTGGAAAACCGCTCAGTTCTTTGCGCGGATTCAGCGTGCTTCAACAGCGTCTGACCAACGCCGATCCTGGCCAGGATGTGTTTCTGAACGAAGAGTCGCTGATTGAAAACGGCGGGATGGAACGCTGGGTGGAATGGCGCGTCGGTCCGGTGCGGGGACGCTCGGGCCAGATCACTCACTGGCTCGTCATTCTGCGCGACACCACGGAACGCAAACGGCTGGAGAAGGAAATTTTGGAGATCAACGACCGCGTTCAACGACGGATCGGCCACGACCTGCATGATGGCCTCTGTCAGCAGCTCGCTGGAATCGAACTGATGTGTCAGGTGCTCGAACAGAAAATTGCCGCGAAGTCGAAGTCGGACGCGGCAACGATCCGGGATATCGCCGGGCACGTTCGCGATGCGATCGGGCAGACGCGGCTGATGGCGCGCGGTCTTTCTCCGATCGTGCTGGAGTCGGAGGGTTTGATGTCCGGGCTTCAGGAGCTGGCGTTGAACACGGAAAAGATTTTTCACGTGCAATGCGTTTTTGAAAGCCGTTCGCCCGTGCTGCTCGACGACCATGCAGCGGCAACGCATCTGTTCCGAATCGCGCAGGAGGCGGTGTCGAATGCCGTTCGCCATGGCAAGGCAAAGCACATTGTCATCCGGCTTTCACACGAAGGCGGCAGTCTCACGCTGACGATCCGGGACGATGGATCGGGACTCAAGGATGGGTGTGCCGGGAATTCCGGCATGGGCCTTCGGATCATGCGTTCGCGCGCGGAAACGATCGGTGGGACGGTTGCGGTGGAGAACAATCCGCAGGGTGGAGTTTGTGTCACCTGCACCGTGGCACTGCCGATCGCGGCAAGGAACAACAAGGACAGTCGTGGCCACAAAGAAGAAAAGTCAAAAATCCAAACGGCGAATCCTCATCGTTGACGATCATCCCATGATGCGACAGGGCCTCGCCCAGTTGATCAACAACGAGCCGGATCTGACCGTCTGCGCCGAGGCCGACAATGCCGCACAGGCGCTCTCCCAGATCACGTCCGTCTGTCCCGAGCTGCTCATTGCCGACATTTCCCTGCCGGACAAGAACGGATTGGAACTCATCAAGGATGTGCGGGCGCTCAGGCCGGAGATTCAGATTCTCGTGGTTTCCATGCACGACGAAACGCTTTATGCCGAACGTGTCCTGCGAGCCGGCGGGCGCGGTTACATCATGAAGCAGGAAGGCGGCAGGAAGCTGATGGATGCGATCCGGCAGGTGTTGAACGGACAAATCTACGTGAGCGAAAAAATGTCCGCGAAGATCCTGGAAATTTTCTCCGGCCGCCGTGATCGGGCGGGCACTTCACCTGTGGAACGTCTTTCGGACCGGGAATTCGAAGTGTTCCAGATGATTGGCGAAGGCAAAGGCACCCGGCAGATCGCCGAACATTTGCATCTCAGCGTGAAGACCGTCGAAGTTCACCGGGCGAACATCAAGGAAAAGCTTCAACTCAAGACCGCGACCGACCTGGTTCGTTACGCCGTCCGCTGGATCGAGGCGCAGGGAATCAATTGAGATTCCTCGCTCCGCGCTTGTACTTTTCAGAAGACATCATCGCGCTGTCGGACGTGCAGGGAATCCGGATGTTCTCCTGTCTTTTGGAGGAGTCTGGCATGGATAACCCGCATCGTTGTGTTCAAGCGGTTTATCGAACTCTGTCCACAAACCGCCCGCTAGCGTTTCGCTTCCCAGAAATTTGCGTCCTGCCGGAACTGGCCTGAATTTACGGGAGCGAAGCCCCACGCCTGGCCGGTCTTCGTGTCCACGATAAACGCTGAACTTTGTGCTGCTGCCGAGATCTGGTATCGGCCGATTTCCTCGGATGGCGATCCGGCTCCAATGGCGAAGACTGCCAGAACGCCAACAACCAGTCCGAACAGAGCACTCTTTGGGTCAATTTGGAATTTCATAGGTTTTGTTGAATGGATGTGCTGCGCCAGCCATTGAAATCGGCTCCCGAACGTTGATCAAGCTGCATTGCCTTGCCGTTGCCGAGCGAGCCATACCAGTGATGAATCGCGAACAACTCCAATTGGGAATTTTTCGGAGATAGGCGTCGGGCTGCAGCTTGCCGGAATTAATCACCGGAATGGGAGATCACCTGCGACGTAGGCGACTCTTGGGGATTTGTTGTGATTTTCCTTGTAACTCTACGCTGTGAAAGCCTGATTTTGCGTAAATTTTTGATCCTCAGGAATGGTAGCGCGTACGGGAATCGAACCCGTCTTTCAGCCTTGAGAGGGCCGTGTCCTAGCCGATAGACGAACGCGCCATGAAAGACGCCCGCATCGTAACTCGCCGAACTTCAAAGTCAATGGTGCGGCTGAGAGTGGTTTGCAAATTTGCAAATGCTGAGTCGAGTGAAGAGGAATCTCGTTAACACCGCGCTTCAGCGCTTTGATGGAAGTCTGGAAGCCGTTCAGCTGCTTCAACAGCTTTCCTTCCCGCGATAAGCCGTTGAAACGGCTCTTCTCGATCTGCTTCTGTTCACCGCGCTGAAGCACGGTGGTAATGAGAGTTTTCCAATCCTTCCCAGTTCGCCGTTTATCCCTGCTCGTTCCGATACGCCTCGGCCAGCAACGTGATCGGGTGCACGATGCGTAGTGACAATTCGCGGCGTCTGGCTCCATTCACCAGCTGCAACAGGCAGCCGGGATTTCCCGTCGCGACGGTAGTTGCGCCGGTCGATTCAATGTGATCGAGCTTTCGTTCCAACAGCTGATTCGCCATTTCCGGTTGCACCAGGTTGTAAACGCCGGCGCTGCCACAACACCAGTTCGCCTCGGGCAACTCGACAAGCTTCAATCCGGGAATGCTCCGCAGCAGCTGCCGCGGTTGCGAACTGATCTTCTGGCCGTGGCAGAGATGACACGATTCGTGGTAGGTGACTGTTTTGAGTTTTGAGTTTTGGGTTTTGAGTTCTGTGCTTGCGATGCCGATTTCGATCAGCCACTCGTGGATGTCCTTCACCTTGCGATCCCAAAGGACGGCCTTTGCCGCGTATTCACGATCGTTTTTCAGGAGCCTGGAAAAATGTTTCAGATGCGAACCGCAACCGCCGGCGTTGGTGATGATGGCGTCGAATCGTTCGGGCGGAAACTGATCGATGTTCCGTCTGGCCAGTTCGCGGGCGCGTTCGAGTTCGCCGTTATGGGCGAAGATCGAACCGCAGCAACTCTGGTTTGCAGGCGTGACAACTTCGCAACCGTTCCGCGCCAGCACTTCCACCGTGTCGCGGTTCACGTCGCTGTAGATCAAATCCTGCGCGCAGCCGGTCAGCATCGCCACGCGGAAACGTCTCGGTCCAATCGCTGGCGTCACCGGTGAAATCAGTTCCGCGGAAAACTGCGGTTGAACCGGTGGCGTCATGCTTTCCAGTTCCCGCAGGCGGCTCGGCAGAAGTTTCAAAATGCCGCTGCGGCGGATTGCAGATTGAAGGCCGGTCTGTTGATAAATCTGAAGCAGGCGTCCGATCCATTGCAGGCGGTTGAGATCTGTGAACAGCCAGTGCAGCGTCAGCGTGCGGATCGCGTTGCGTCGCGGCGAATTCAGCACGCCGCTGCTTTCCACTTCCGCACGGGCGTGTTCAAAAAGTTCGGCGTAGTTCACTCCCGCCGGACAGGCTGTGGTGCAGGCGAGGCAGCCGAGGCAAAAATACATTTCGTCACCAAATGTTTTTGTGACTTTCAACTCGCCGTCCGCAATGGCACGCATCAAAGCAATGCGTCCGCGCGGACTGTTGCGTTCGAGTTTCGTGGCGTCGTAGGTCGGGCAGGTTGGCAGGCAAAGCCCGCAGTGCATGCATTGCTGCACGACCGAGTAGTCGAGATCCTTGAGATAGGAACCGCGGCTCATTCTTCGGATGCCGCCTTCCTCGCGCACTGCCAGAATGTTTCCGCGACGGGATCCAGTTTTGTTCTCGGTCCGGCGATTCCGAGTGACAGGGGCTTTGGCTCGGGAGTGAGTCGAAGCAGTTTCAAACGGTTGCCGCTGATGCAGCGGAGCGATTCGGAACTCATGGCGATGCCGGTCCCGGCTTCGATGGCGGTGATGAGACTGGAAACGCCGTCGTGTTCCTCCACGATGCGCAACCTTCCATTGACGCGGCCGAACACAGCGGTCAGCCCGGCGTGGTAATCCGGATAATCCTTCCTCGTGTAACTCACAAAAGGTTCCTGTGCCGCCTCCGCGAGAGAAACATGGTTGCGGCGGGCGAAGGGATGTTTCGGAGAAACCGCGAGGCGGACAGGGTCGCGAGTCAGTTCCTCAAATCGGAATTTTCGGAGACTGATTCCATTTTGCGGTCGGACGATGAAGGCGAGTTGCAGCCGGCCTTCGCGCAATGCGATGAGGTTCTCCTGGTTGGAAAGATCGTGCAGTTTCACGCGGACGTTGGGCATCACTGCTTGAAATGCCCGGAGCGTCGGAGAAAGGATTCGCGCCGAAGGGGTGGGGGAGTAGCCGACGTTGAGTTCGACGTAGCCGCTGGTTGCAGCTGCGCGCGCCTTGTTGACGGCTGTCTCTGCGTGTTGAAGCAGGGCGCGGGCTTCCTTCAGGAAAACGCGTCCCGCATCGGTGAGGCTGACCGATTTCGCCGTGCGTTCGAGCAGTTGGAATCCGATCTCGTCCTCCAGATCGCGAATCTGACGGCTCAAAGCCGGTTGCGAGACGTGCAGTTTCAGCGCGGCGCGCGAGACGTTTTCCGTCTCGGCCACGGCGACGAAGTAGCGCAGGTGCCGGAGTTCCATTCCCGAATGAGTATGCTTATTGGTTATACTGAGGCAAGAAACATGGTCTTTCCCGAGAGTGCGATTCACATGGCATTGTGTTGTCGAAGTCAGAAACGCAACGAAAGAAAAAGACTATGGCAAACGTATCGATCATTTACTTCTCGGGCTCGGGCAACACGACGCGGCTGGCTGAGGCAGTGCAGGCCGGGGCGCAATCCGTTCCCGGCACAACGGCGCGCCTCATTGCGATCAATGGTGAGGACATTGTGAAGGGACGCTACAACAATGCCGATGTTCTGGCGCAACTGGATGCCAGCGATGCGATCGTTTTCGGCAGCCCGACCTACATGGGCGGGCCGGCGGCGCAATTCAAGGCGTTTGCGGATGCAACCGGCGAACGCTGGTTCAACTCCGCGTGGCGGAACAAGGTTGCGGCCGGATTTACCGTTTCGAACAGTCCAAGCGGTGACAAGTTCAGCACGCTGCAATATTTCCACACCCTGGCCATGCAGCATGGAATGATCTGGATCGGATTGGGCGAACTTCCGATGCAGGCGAACGGCATCAATCGGCTGGGAAGTTTCGGCGGCGCAATGGGACTGTCGGACGGTGACTCCGGCGGTCCGGAGCCTGTCGGCGGTGCCGATCGATCAACCGGAGAAATCCTGGGGCGACGGGTGGCGGAACTGGCGGCGAAGTTTAACAGGTGAAGAACAGCGGGAAGAAAGAGAGTTCAATATGATGACAATTCGAAAAGCAGACGAACGCGGACATGCCAGTTACGGCTGGTTGAACACGCACTACACTTTCTCATTCGCGGATTATCATGACCCGGAGTGGATGGGGTTTCGCAGCCTGCGTGTGATCAACGACGATGTGATCGGCGCAGGTGGTGGCTTTGACATGCACCCGCACCGCGACATGGAGATCATCACCTACGTGCTCAGCGGTTCTCTCGAGCACAAGGATTCGATGGGCAACGGACGCATAATCCGGGCTGGCGAAGTGCAATACATGGCGGCGGGAACCGGCGTGTTGCACAGCGAGTTCAATCCGTCGCGCACAGAACCGGTGCGGCTGCTTCAGATCTGGATCAGGCCCGATCGCAAAGGCGCCAAGCCAGCTTACGCGGACAAGTCATTTGCCGCTGCGGAAAGTGGAAGGCTCACCTTGATCGCGTCCGGCGACGGTCGCGACGGAGC
Source organism: uncultured Verrucomicrobia subdivision 3 bacterium (assembly GCA_937890005.1). GTDB lineage: Bacteria > Verrucomicrobiota > Verrucomicrobiia > Limisphaerales > DASXHY01 > DASXHY01. The sequence goes on from CALBZA010000035.1 coordinate 14,161, forward strand.
AATCCGGATCAACCAGGACGCCGATGTCTTCGCCGCCAAATTGAAGGCGGGCGATGAGGTGGTGCACACGTTGAAGCCCGGGCGCCATGCGTGGGTGCAGGTGGCGGAAGGGGAACTGACGTTGAACGGACAACGTTTGAACGCCGGTGACGGCGTCGCGGTCTCTGATGAGACCACGTTGCGGTTCGCTGGCGTAACGCCGGTGCAGGCACTTGTCTTTGACCTGAACTGAGTTACTTTCCGCGCGTCCCATGAAAAGTGCATTTCGCATTCTTGCTGTGCTGATCGCGGTCGCGGCCCTGATTTACTGGGCTGCGGCCGGCGCGAACCTCGGCTGGAACAAGAATCGTGTGCAGGTGAAGGTGACCGACGAGGTGACCGGCATCGACCAGATTCTGTGGCAGGACAAGTTCATTCCAGGACTTGAATTTCTTTCCATGAGCCTGGGCGGTGCGGCGCTGCTGGGTGCGGCATCTTTCCTCTTTCGCAACAAGAAATCCCAAACATCAAACCAAAGCTGACAATCATTATGAAAACCCCATTGGCAATTCTCTCCGTCGTCGCGGCATTCGCGACCTCCGCATTGGCTGAATCGCAAACCTTTGATTTCAAGGATCCGAAGGGCGTGAACAACGTCGTCTTCAAACTCGACGCGCCGCTCGAAAGCATCAATGGCAGCGCCAGCGGCATCTCCGGCAAGGTCACCTTCGACCCGGCCAAACCCGCGGACACCAGGGGCAAAATCGTCATCGAGGCGGAGTCGTTGAATGTCCCGAATTCGATGATGAAGGGCCACATGCACGGTGAGCAATGGCTGGACGTGAAGAAGCACAAGGAGATCACGTTCGAAACGAAGGAGCTGAAGAATGTGAAGACCAAGGGCAATGAAACGACCGCCGACGCCGTGGGCACGTTCACGCTCAAGGGAGTTTCGAAGGAAATCACGATTCCCGTGAAGCTGACCTATCTTCCGGACAAACTGAGCGCACGCACGCCGAATCTGAAGGGCGACCTCCTGGTGATCCGTTCCACGTTCACCATCAAGCGCAGCGATTTCAACATCCAGGCCGGCCAGAACGAGGACAAGGTTTCTGATGAAATCGAGCTCACCCTCGCGATCGCCGGTGCAGCGGCGAAGTAAGCGGTTTTCAGATTTTCAAACAGCGGTGCTCAGCAATGGACACCGCTTTTTTATTCCACGCGAACCCGATAGAACTGCGACGAAATGTTGGTCGCTGTGGAATCGACATAGCTGGTTGTTTCCGGCAGCCCCGGCACGTTGCTCGCAATGACGCTGAAGCTTGAGCTGAGTTCTTCTGATCTTTCAATTGAGTAGGATTTTCCCGCCACGCTTGACCACTTCAGTTCGGTGCCAAGGGGATTCGGAATGGGAACGAGGAGCTTTAGCAATGAAAACGAATCGGTTGGGTTGGTGCCTGCGATCCATTCCTGTTGATTGTTCATTCCATCGGCGTCCGGATCGGAAAGATCGGCGGAGCCGTTGGACGGCAAACCGTGTTGGACCAGCCAGTGGATGAATTCACCGGTTCCGGGCCCCTGAAATTCAAAGGCGCCGATGTCTATCCTCCCGACAAGCCGGGGGCGCCGGTCGCGATCGAAGGTTCCGGGACTATCGCCACCTCCTGCATTGATGCACGGTGAGTTCGTCTGGAGCCTGAAATTTCCGCCTGCGATATCGATGAGTCGGGGATCGGCGTTGGTATTGCCAGTGCCGGAGAGGATGGGAGTGAGGCAGTTGAACGTCGCCGCGAACGTTCCAGAGTGGTTGCTGTTTGTGGGGGCTGAATTGAAGAAAACGATGCTGTTCACGAGCATAGTTCCGGAAGAAGAAAAAACACCTCCCGCGACGTTGGTCGCTGTGTTGTCCACGACAGTGCTCGATCTGACGGGGTAATTTGCACTGTTGTAAATGGCTCCGCCTGTTTGAGCGCGATTCCGATACAGCAGACATTGCGATAGAGCGCCGAAATATACCCCGCCGCCCGTCAGGGCCGAGTTTTCGGTGATCGTTGAGTTTGCAATCGAGCAATTATATCCACCTCCTCCATTAAGACCGGCGCGATTGCCTGTGAATTGAGACCAGATCCACGACCCGCCCGCGACCCCACCTCCGTTTGTCAGCGCCAGATTGTCCGCGAACACACAGTTTGACGAAGTGGTTGACGAAAAACTCGGATTGAAAATGCCTCCACCACTATTCGTGGCGACGTTTCCGAGGAACAGAGTCTCATTGAATGTTCCGTTGTAGCTGCCACCGCCGAATGTGGATCTGTTGTTGAGGAAGGAGCTGTTGCGAATTTGTGCGGTGACGGTGACGAACAGGCCGCCTCCGTTTGTGACGCTGGAGTTTCCGTCGAATGTGCAGTCCGCGATCGCAGCGTTTCCGGAGTGCGCGCCGCCGCCGTTTCCTCCAGCCGTGTTTTCGAGGAATGAACAATTTCTCAAACCTCCCGCCCCCCAGTAACCGCCTCCATCCAGCAGAGCGGAATTCCGGTAGAACAGAGAATTTGAAACGGAACCGTTGTAAACGCCTCCGCCGGACACGGCGCGATTTCCGACCAGGACGCAGTCGTTCACATTAACTGAGTGAGTGCCCCCGCCGAAGCCGCCCGCAATGTTGTTGGAGAAACTGCTGGTGATGCATGTGGCATTGAATGCCTGGGAGAAGATGCCGCCGCCGTTGCCGCCGGCGGAATTGCCATCAAAACGACAGTTGTAAAGGCTCAAGGTTCCGGAGTTCATGTGAAGCGCTCCGCCTTGACCGTCTGTCGAATTGTTGATGAAAATCCAGTTCGTCAGGGCGACCGTGGTCGAACTCGTCGCATAAAACCCTCCTCCAGAGAGACCGGATGAATTCCCTGCAATCACATTGCCGCTTCCGGAGGGTGTGAGGGTGTTGCCACGAAAGATGCCGCCACCGTAGTTGGTCGCAAAATTGTTGCTCACCGTGCAGTAATTCAACGTGCTGTTGAAAATTCCACCCCCGTGGCGGGCCCAGTTGGCGTAAATCACACAGTTGCTCAGAGAGGCCAATGTCGCCCCGCCACCGACCCCGTCCGACGCCGATCTGTTGCTCGAAATGAGCGTGTTGAATGCGCTCCCGCGGTACATTCCATAGCTTTCATTTGCGGAGATCTCGCTGTCGAAGATGGTGCAATCCACCGTCCCACCAATATTTCCGATGATGCGACAATTACTGAGCAGGCTCGTAATCGCACCGCCTCCGCTGATCGTTCCCGCAACATTGGAAAGTATCATCGTGTTGAAGACCCGGCTCCATGCAGCTCCACCTCCTCCAAAGATGCTTCCAGCCGTTGACCGGTTTCCAAGAAGAACTGAATTGCTGATCGTGCCTGAATAAACACCACCGCCCCACGTGGCGGCTGTATTTGCAACGATGGTGCAGTTGATTACGAAGGCATTCGTGGATTCGCACCAGACGCCGCCGCCGCTTGAATCCAGTTCCGTCGTGGTACGTGCCGGAAAACTCAACGTGGCGCCGTTCATGATGGTAAAGCCATCCAGGGTTGCGCCGTCGCAAAGATAAATGCCGCGGATGGCGTTCGAACTTGTGCCCGACGGGACGGCGGAAAAACCGACGATAGTGGTTGCCACAGGACCGTTGACGCTTCGGAGCGTGACCGGCCGATCAACCACGACCCGATTGGTGAGGTCACTGAACAGGGCCCGACCGCCGGTCTGATACACCCCGCTGGAAACAAGAATGGTACCGCCTGCGAACCCGTGATCGATGGCATCCTGAATGTTCGTTGCCGCGGTTTCCCAGGTCAGGTAGGGCGGAGTCGGGGACGGGTTTCCGATGGCGACATATTGAACCGGATCATCGGCAATCGTGACGGCGGTCGATGAGAGAACGCCGTCGGGATTCGAATCGTTGAATGCGCGAACGGATACAATGAAAGTTCCGGCATGACTGAAGGCATGATTCGCAAAAACAAGATTGGTCGCGAACTGTCCGTCGCCAAAGTCCCAGATATTGGAGGTCGCATGACCGGAAACGCGGGCCGTGAAGAGAATGGAAACATTGGTTGCCGCGCCGGGGCAGCTTGACGTCAGGAAAATGGAAAGCGATTCCGATGAAATCGCTTCGAGCGGTTCATCGCAGCCGATCGAAGGAACGGCGTTCCAACTTTGTCCGTCAATATCTGTTCCGGTTGATGGAGAGCCCTGCGCCACACAAGGCGAAGCGGGGTTGATGTGGGTGAAGTCCACAAGTTGCGGATCGGCAATGATGTTGCCGGTTCCATTCGTGGGTACGGGGAAGGTGCAGCAATGATCGAGGATGCCTGCGGCAAAATTGGCGTCGGTTCGCGCCGAGTTGAAGTAGATGATGGAATTCGTCGCATTGCATGCATTGACCCCTCCGCCGGCACTCGCTGTGTTTCCGGCCAGCGTGCAATGGATCAGAGTGGAAGAGGTCGCGCCGCCACCGGATAACGCCGCCCGGTTTTCAAAAAGTGCGCCTGCCAGAACAGTCGATTCGCTTACCCCTCCGCCGGACTGATAGGCGATGTTTCCGTGAATCTGGCATCGTTCGAGAGTGGTCATGTCTGCGCCGCCTCCCATGCGTGCGGAATTGGTCGCAACGATGCAATTGGTAGCGAAGGCGAAGTAGATGCCGCCGCCCGTTTCAACTGCGCGATTGCCGGTGATCCGGCTGTTGAGCACAGTCCCGGTGATGATTCCTCCGCCTTTTTCAGTCGCACTGTTTTGTGAGATGACACAACTCTCCAAATAGGATTGCGCGGTTCCTCCGCCGTTCGCTGCAGAATTTTCGGAGAGCCAGCTGTTTTTAAGAATGGAGTTGAATGCGCCTCCGCCGAACCGTGAAGCCACGTTTCGTTCCAATCGACAGTCGATCAGAACGGAGTGAGCTGCTCCGCCGCCGCCCACAGCCGAGTTGCCTTCCAGAACGCAGTTGCTCAACGTGCCCGAGTAGGCGCCGCCGCCAATGCCTTCAAGGGAATTGACCACAACGTTCGATCGCAAAATGCAGTTGAAGACAAACGCATTGGTGGAAGCGCACCAGACTGCGCCGCCGGTTGCTTCATTCGGATCCGATGTGTTCCGGGCACTGCCGTTCATGCAGGTGAAACCGTTTAGAACCGCTCCATCCGCCAGGTATGCGCATCGAACGGGAGAACTGTCGTCGTCCGGCCCCTGCGATTGATAACCGAGAATGATCGTCACTTCCGGGCCATCCACACTTTGGACCGTGACCGCCTTGTCGATGGCAATCCGGTTGGTCAGAATTCCCGTGACGGATTTTCCTCCCGCAGCGTAAACACCGTTGGCCACCAGGATGATGTCGCCATTCGATGACATATCGATGGCGTCCTGAATCTGATTCGCGGCGGTGGACCAGCTGGAAAAGGGAGCGGCGGGGGTGGCGTTGTTGATATCCACGTAACGTGTTTCGGCAAAAATGGAACAGGTGAATCCCAGCATCAGCGACAACAGAAACAATACATCCTTGGATTTCATGCGTGCAGCGGATATACCGGAAGGCAATTCCGTCTTCAACTCTTTCTTCCCATCAGTTTCCGTATTCTCCACACGCGCGGTCAACGGCTGGAAGATTCGGCAGATTGGGAACAGAAAGAGCTTCCGGACGCGTATCCTTCGGCTTTTGGACCGATCACGCTGGGCCGGTGGAGAAGAGCAGTTCGGGTTTGGCGGGACGAAATTCGCCGGGGATTTTTTGTCCGCTGCTGAGATAACGGATCGGGATCGTTGCGGCGAATGGAAGATTCCAGAGCTTGAGCGGATTCGGTTCCTCGTCGAGATGCGTCAGAATGATGTCGTGCGGATGCAATGCCGAGAAGGCTCGGTATTGCGCGAGCAGATTGCGGACGTCGTAAGCGGCGTTCAGCACTAGATGAACGTGCGGAGTGGGCAGGGAGGCCAGTTGATTGTTCAGAGTTTGAAGCGCCTGCGGATCGCGAGCGTCAATGCCCGGAAGATCGACGAAGACCAGTTCGGAACGATTGGCGGGTGACGACCAGAAACGTTCCACCGGTGTGCCCAGCATTTCGCAATGAATCGTCAGGTAATCGGCGGTGTTCGCACTGCTGCCGTCGAGCCGGAACACGCGCGTCGGACGTTCCTCCATCAGACTTGCAAGCGTCAGCCACTTGCAAAGCGCAGTGGTCTTTCCGGAACCGGCCGGGCCGATGAACACATGCGGTCGAACATGAAAACCATCCTCAATCGGAGCGGTCGGACGCCAGAACTGCGAGAGCGAGTGGCTGACCGCGGTCCATTCATCTTCCAATACCTCGGGAGCAGTGGAGCCGTGCAGTGTCGAGACGTGTGCCTGAAGTCGGTCCGCGTGGTCAGGAAGCAAGCCCATTGATTCCAACCAGGCAATGCTTTTCCAGCGATGCGATGAAGAAGGCGCGATTGTCGGCGACAAACCGGCGCTGGATTGTTCCGAAGCGGGGCGCCGCAGCGATTGCGTCGGGGCGCTTTCAACTTCCGGAATTCCTGCCAGCACTTCGATCCGGCTCTGGTTTGGGAGAAATTTCGCAAATCCCTGAACCGGCAGCGGTCGCACGCTCAACACAACGGCTTCCGGCCCGAGCTGTTTTTGAATCTGCTCAAGGGCTGCCGCCGGGCTGCTTGCAATGAACTGGAGGACTTGCATCAGGGGAGAATGCGGATTGTGGACTGCGGATTGCGGATTGAAAAACAGCTCATGCAGCGGACGATTTTAAGGCCTTGTTTTTCATTCACGCATCACGTTCCACTTTTCATTCCTCACGTTTCACGTATCACGTTTTCACGCCTTCACGTTTCACGTTTCACGTTCCTATTCCACATGCGGGATAGTGGCGGCGTTCTGCACCTGGACGCGCGCCGGGATTTCCGAATAGGACAGCACCGCGAGGTCGCTGAAGGTCGATTCGAAGAACCGGCGGAAGGCGAGGCGCAATTGCGGGGCGCAGAGAACAACCGGCTGCTGGCCTGCAGAAAGCATCTGCTGAATCATCTTCGACAGCGTGTCCATGACGTGCCGCGCAATTTTCGGTTCGACGACAAGGGCCACTTCGGTGGCCGACTGTCGTACGCCCTGGGCGAGCGTCTGTTCGAGCCGAGGATCGATGGTGATGGCGCGGAGATAACCGTTCTCGGTCTGATACGGTTTCGTGATCTGAGCACCAAGCGCGCGACGAGCGAACTCGGAAAGTTCGTCCGGATTCTTGGTGATGGAAGCGTAATCGCTGACCTTTTCCAGAATTCCCGCGAGGTTGCGGATCGAAATGCCTTCGGCGAGCAGGTTCTGCAGAATGCGCTGAACATGGCCGATTGTCAGCTGGCCGGGGATCAGTTCGTTCACGACTGCGGAGTGCGTTTGCTTGAGATTGTCGAGCAACGTCTGCACGTCCTGACGTGTGAGAATTTCGTGGCTGTGACGGCGCACGGTTTCCGCAAGGTGCGTGACCAGGACTGACGGCGCATCGACGATTGTGTAACCGTGCGATTCGGCGGTCTTTCGTTCGACATCGCTGATCCATGTGGCTGGCAGTTGGAAAACTGGTTCGACTGTGGGAATGCCTTTCAAGGTGATCTTGCTGTTCGTGGCATTCATCGCGAGCCAATGGCCGGGCATCAATTGTCCCTGAGCGATCGGATTTCCCTTCAGCAGGAATCGATATTCGTTCGTGCCGAGTTGCAGGTTGTCGCGGAGACGAATCGGAGGAATCAGCATTCCCATTTCCTGGGCGAAATTCTTTCGGACACCCGTCACGCGTTCCAACAGGTCGCCGCCCTTGCGTGTGTCCGCCATGGCGACGAGACCGTATCCAAGCTCGATCTGCAATGTGTCGAGTGTGAGAAGATTTTCCAGCGGCTCGCTCGCCTTCGTTTCGGGCGTGGCGGCTGCGCCGGCAGCGGCGGGTCTTCCGGATGTGGCTCCGGCAGTGGAGCGTGCGGCTGCGGCATTTGCGGCGCTGGTCTCGGCGCCACCATGACGTTTCACGGTGTAGGCGAGGATTCCAACGATTGCGGCCAGAACCAGAAATGGGATCATCGGCAGACCGGGCACGATGGCCAGTACGCCGAGCATTCCGGTGAGAATCATCAGCGCGCGGGGATAAACGAGCAGCTGCGCTCCGAGTTCGCGGCCGAGATCGTTCTTCGATGTGGCGCGGGTGACAAGCACACCGGCTGCGATCGATGTGACCAGTGCCGGGATTTGCGAGATCAGACCGTCGCCGATCGACAGCAGCGTGAAGCGCTGGAGCGATTCCGCCATCGTCATTCCCTTTTGCATCACACCGATGGCGAAGCCGCCGACGATGTTGATGATCGTGATGAGAATGGCCGCAATGGCATCGCCGCGGACGAACTTGCTCGCACCGTCCATGGCGCCGTAGAAATCTGCTTCTTCTTCAACGGCTTTTCGGCGATTGCGCGCCTCGGTTTCGTTGATGAGACCGGCATTCAGTTCGGCGTCGATGGCCATCTGTTTGCCGGGCATGGCGTCCAATGTGAAGCGCGCCGCCACTTCGGCGATACGGCCCGCGCCCTTGGTAATCACGATGAAATTGATCAGCACCAGGATGAGGAACACGACCAGGCCGACGACGTAATTGCCGCGAACGACGAAATTTCCGAAAGCTTCGATCAGGTGACCGGCATAACCGTCGAGGAGAATAAGTCGCGTGGACGCGACATTCAGGGCCAGCCGGTAGAGCGTGATGAACAGGAGCAGGGTGGGGAACCCGGTAAATTCCGCCGGGGTGCGTAGGTAAAGAATGACCAGCAGGGTCAGGAGCGACAGGGCAATACTTACCGCCAGGAGCAGGTCGAGCAGGAACGGCGCGATCGGCAGGATCAGCAACAAAACCGTGCCGAAAAGCGCGATAACCAGCCATAAATCCCCGTAAGGGACCAGTTTCCGCAATCTGTCACTCAGGGCGCCCATGCGTGCTCAGTGTTGTTTTTCTGTTCAAATTCTTGCGTCGAATTCACGGGTTCCAACCCGGCAAAATTCGCCGCGTATGCCTGTTAAGCAGGACCTTAGCCAATCCTTGAAGAGGAGCAGGGGAGAAGAGGGGTGGGGAGAAAGGGGGAAGCGCTTGGAACTTGGAACTTGGAACTTGGAACTTGGAACTTGGAACTTTTCCCGGGGCTGGATAGGGTCCGCATCGCTTCACTTTGTTTCCTATGAAGAAAATCTGGTGGATAGGCATCCCGATCATTCTCGTGCTTGCATTGCCGCTTGGATATTTCGGTCTGAAACAGAAAAGCGCGCTCGAGCGAGCCCGATGGAAGGATACCGCTGTTGAACGGCTGAGTCTGCTTTCTCCAACCAACAGCGATTGGGCCGACAGGTTCGCATCGATGATGGAGCGCCGGGCGAACAACGAATTTGAGGCGTGGGTGGATGAACCTTTTCTCGTAATGACCAATGGCGAGTACCTGGTGTATGCGTTCCGGCACGGCCGGAACAATGGCTTTGTCGATCATCTTTTTCTGGCGAGAGGTTCAAACGGACGCTGGTATTACAGCAGCTACCACTTCTGCAATGGAATGGCCGGGATTTTGTCTGAAGATCGTCCAGGCTCGATCGACGAATTCGCCCAACGTTATTTCGTTCAGGAGTTCGACGGGAAATCGCCGGTCTGCCTGGAGCGTACATGGCCGTGAAACAGTGGCGTTCGAATCAGCAGCTACCGGAGAGCCGTTTCAAAAACTGCCGGACTCTCCTTCAGCCGATGGAAGATGCCGGTTTTTTCCCAGACGTTCGCGTGATAGGGGGTGAAATAAACGACGACGATGCGTTCGGGGCTGATGTGTAACTTTTGAAGAACGTTGTTCGCCACCTTCTGCATTACGGGTTCTCCAAATGGATTGAAGAAATAGAGGAGCAGCGGGCCGTCCGGTAATTCAAAGAGCGTCGCATCGGCATCGATCACTTCGATTGCGTCGCATTTTCTTCTGGATTTGTTTGCGGTGAGATTTTCCCGGGCGATTCGGCTGAGTTCCGAGCAATATTCCACGCCGACGATTTTCCGGAAGGGAAACTCCGCAGCCAGGATCAGCGCGCGTCCCTTGCCACAGCCGAAATCGATGAAGGTGAATTCCGCGAATGGAATTTGAAGCTCCGCCAGCGTGGAATGAAATTCCTCGGGATCAACCGCCTGATACGACACGCCGTGCAGCCAGTTGTTTCCAATCACGGCGGTGGATTTCGGACGCACGTTGCCGCCGGTTCGAACGCCGTGTGTGCGATCAAATTCCGCGTCCACCTGTTCACGTCGCGCTGTGATGTGTCGCGCTGTCGGGCGGATCAGCGACAGGACACTCCACCAGCACATGGGAATGGTCCCGAGAATGCCACGCTGGGCGACGGAGCGGAGAATGCGATCCTTGATTGAGTCCATGGCCGGATGGAGTGATAGCGGTAAGTATCGCCGAAACCGCATTGAGGCCAAGGTGGGGCAATCCCGCAGGAAGGAAACGCCCCCGAACCTGATAGAACATTCCAGAGCGTGGTTATCCAGATCGACAGAGCGCGGATCATCGGTCCGCGCGCATCGTGCGGAGCAATGCTTCGCGCTCCTGCCGCACAATGCCGAACCTCAAAGCACGACTTCGGTTCCGACGCCTTCGTCGGTGAAGATTTCCAGCAGCACGGCATGCGGCACGCGGCCGTCCACGAACGACACCTTTTCCACGCCCGCCTTCAACGCCGCCACGGCGCTGTCCACCTTCGGAATCATTCCCTTGTCCACAACGCCCGTGCGCTTCAGTTCGGCGACCTGATCTGTCTTGAGATGAGAGATGACGGATTCGGGATCCTTGGGATTGCTCAACAGTCCGGGAACGTCACTCATGAAAACGAGCCGCTTCGCCTTGAGCGCCAGCGCCACCTGGGCGGCGGCGACGTCGGCGTTGCAGTTGTAAATATGACCGTCCTCGCCGCGTGCCGTCGGGCTGATGACCGGTGTGACGCCATTCGCTATGCACTCCAGCAGCGGCGCGGTGTTCACTTCGACCACTTCACCCACGTAACCGATGTCGAGCTTCTGTCCGGGATTCTCTTTGTCATCGAGCCACAGCTTGCGGCATTTGAAGATGTCGGGGCCGGCAATCCCTTTGGCCACTCCGCCCAGTGAATTGATCGTGGCGACCACCTCGGGGTTGATTTCACGCGAGAGGACGTCATCGACGATTCTGACCGTTGCGTCATCGGTGACGCGCTGGCCCTGGATGAACTGGGCCTTGAGCCCGGACTTTTCCATGGCGCGTGTGATGGCTTTTCCGCCGCCGTGCACGACCACGGGATTGATCTCCACCGCTTCGAGAAAAACGATGTCGCGCGCCACGCCGTTTCGAACGGAGGCATCGGGCGAATCCATGAAGCTGCCGCCGTACTTCACGACGAACGTGGCTCCGCTGAACTTCTGTATGTAAGGCAACGCTTCCATCAGCGTCGCGGCTTTGGCAATCAGGTCTTGCATCGTTTAAAGGTGGCGAAGGTGTACTGGAAAACGCGGCGTGATGGAATACCGATTCGACACCAATGTGAACCTCCAGAAATTCTACTTGGAAAGATTCGCACCTTTCACGCGCAGCCGGATCGAATAGAGCGATTTGCTCGCGGTGATGAACAAGGTCTGGCGATCCGCGCCGCCGAAACTGACGTTGGCGGTCCATCCTTCGGGAACAGGAATCCTTTCGATTTCCTTTCCGCTGGGGTCGAAGACTGTCACACCGCGGCCGGTGAGATAGAGATTGCCTTCGGTGTCGAGCGTCATGCCGTCCGAACCCATGTTGCAGCGCAGCTGCTTGTTCGTGAGTTCGCCATCCGGCTGGATGTCATACGCCCAGGTTTTGCGGGCGCGAATGTCCGCCACAAAGAGCGTTTTGCCGTCAGGTGTGCCGATGATTCCGTTCGGCTGGGAGAGATCGGTGGTGACGCGTTTGAGTGTCTTCCGATCGGCGCTGAGAAAATAAACCTGCTGTGTCACCTGAGGCGGTTGGTTGTAATCCCACCATTCCCGCTTGTAAAACGGATCGGTGAAATACAGCGCTCCATCCGGCCGTTCCCAGACGTCGTTCGGACCGTTGAGCGCTTTGCCTTCGTAGGAGTTGGTGAGCACCGTGTGTTTTCCGTCGGGTGTGATCGACCAGAGCGCGGTCTTCTCGTCGGCGCAGACGATGAGATTGCCGTCGCGGCTGAAATACATGCCGTTGGCGCGGCCTGAGGGTTTCATGAACTCGGACAACTTTCCGTCCACGCTCCACTTCATGATGCGGTCGTTCGGCTGGTCGGTGAAAAAGACGTTGCCGTCCTTGTCGCAGGTCGGGCCTTCGGTGAACTGAAATTCACCCGAGAGTTTCTCCAGCCTGGCGCCGGGTGCGATCAGGCTGGTTGGTGTTTCGTTGGTTTGAGCCATCAACGGGAGAATGGTCCCGATCAGCGCCGAGAACAAGGTGGAGAATGATTTCATGTGATCCAATTGCCCGAACTGATACGTGATGCCCGCGAACCTTTCAATCAGAGTCTGCTCGGGGGCCACAGGCAAAAAAACGAGCCACAGATGGAACACAGATCAAACACAGATTCCAGACACCGGCTGCACCTGTCGCAATCGTTCCCACGCATTGTTGTAAAACCCGATGAAAGTCGCCGCCGCTGTCATCTCGCGGAGGCTCAAGGACAAAGCAATCGCTGGAAAAGCTTTCAAAAATCTGTGTTCAATCTGTGGCTGCATAGGTTCATACGACGTTTGTACGATAGACAACATTCCGGGCCGCTGTAACGTCAGCGCCATGCATGGCGTCCGTTTCAGAACTCGAATTCGAATTATGCGTTATCTCCACGTTGCACTTGCAGGTCTGTTCAGTCTCGGTCTCAGCAGTTTTCAACTTTCTGCCGCAGACGGCTGGATCGATTTGTTCAATGGCCGGGATCTCTCCGGATGGAATCAAAAGGGGGGCAAGGCCAAATACTCGGTTCAGGACGGCGTCATCGTCGGAGAGACGGTGCCCGGCACTCCCAACAGTTTTCTTTGCACGGACAAGGACTACGACAACTTCATCCTGGAACTGGAATTCAAGGTCGATCCACGCCTGAACTCCGGCGTGCAAATCCGCAGCGAATGTTTCGACAAGGCGACCCGCGTCGAATGGGAGGGCAAAACCATCAACATCGCGGCCAACCGCGTCCACGGTTATCAGGTCGAGATCGATCCCGATCCGGTGAAAAAGCGGGGCTGGACCGCGGGTCTTTATGACGAGGCGCGGCGCACGTGGCTTTATCCGGGATTGCTTGGCGGTGACACAAACACGTTCACCAAACTGGGGTTGCAGGTGTTCAAGCAGGACAATTGGAACAAGCTTCGCGTCGTGGCGAATGGCCCGTCGATCAAAACCTACCTGAACGGTGTGCTGCGGGCGCACATTGAAGATTCCATGACGCCGAAAGGGTTCATTGGTCTCCAGGTTCACAGTGTTGGAAACAGCCCGGACAACGCCGGAATGCAAGTGCAGTTCAAAAACATTCGCCTGAAGGAAATCTCTGCTTCGGTGGAAAAAGAAGTGGAACCCAATACGCTCACGGAACAGGAGAAAAAGGACGGCTGGCGTCTTCTCTGGGATGGCAAAACCGCGGACGGCTGGCGCAGTGCGAAAGGAGAAAACTTTCCTTCGCGGGGCTGGTCGATCAAGGAAGGTGTCCTCACAGTTCATTCAACCGGAGGTGGCGAATCGGTCGGCGGCGGCGACATCATCACCCGGGAACGTTTCTCGGAGTTTGAACTGCTCGTCGATTTCAAAATCACGCCCGGCGCGAACAGCGGCATCAAATATTTCGTGCAGCCGAACCTTGATCCGATCACCGGCACTGGCGCGAAGTCTGCCACCGGCTCGGCAATTGGCTGCGAGTTCCAGATTCTCGATGACGCGCGTCATCCGGACGCCAGGGCGGGAAGGAACGGCAATCGAACGGTCGCTTCGCTGTACGATCTGATGCCGGCCGCTTCGTCCAAGCAGCCCAATGCGATCGGCGAATGGAACACGGCGCGCATCGTATCGCGCGGCAAGCACGTTGAGCACTGGTTGAACGGCGAAAAGGTTCTGAAATACGATCGCGGCTCCGATGCGTTCCGGCAGTTCGTTGCACAAAGCAAATACAAGAACATCCCGGGCTTTGGCGAATGGGCGGACGGACACATTCTCCTGCAGGAACACGGCGACGAAGTGTCGTTCCGCAACGTGAAAATCCGAACCTTTTCCAGCAAGTAATTGCAGAGATCCCTGTTTATGAAATCGAATCGCAAAATCAGCATCAGCCGCGAATTGCCGCGGCGATCGTTCCTCAAAGGCTGCCTGACCGCCGGCGCGTTCTCGATGATCGCACCGCGCATGGCATTTGCCGCCGCGAGTTCCGGAGGCGCCGGAGTTTCGGCCGGTGAAAAGGTGAATCTCGCCTGCGTCGGAATCGGAAATCGCGGCGCGGATGTCGTCAAGGCGCTGTTCAACACCGGCCATGCGAACATCGTGGCACTATGCGACACCGATCTCGATGCGCCGCACACGACGGATATTCTCCGACGATTTCCAAACGTGCCGAGGTTTCGCGACTTCCGACAGATGTTCGACAAGATGGCGAACCAGATCGACGCGGTGGCGGTCTCGACGCCCGATTTCTCGCACTTCCCGGTCGCGATGCTCGCGATGTCGCTCGGCAAACATGTCTATTGCGAAAAGCCGATGGGACAATCGTTCCGCGAAATCGAGCTGATGATGCAGGCGGAGAAAAAATACAAGGTCGCCGCGCAGATGGGCAATCAGGGGCATTCGGACGCGAACTATTTCCAGTTCAAGGCATGGGTCGAAGCCGGAATCATCAAGAACGTCACGAAGATCACGGCGTTCATGAACAATCCGCGCCGCTGGCATGGAATGAAGGTTTCCGGTTATCTGCCGGCCCAGCCGATTCCTGAAACGCTCGACTGGGAAACCTGGCTCGCGACGGCGCAGTTCCACGAATACAACAAGGGTTACATCAATGGCGAATGGCGTTCGTGGTACGACTTCGGAAACGGCGCGCTTGGCGACTGGGGCGCGCACATCATCGACACCGCGCATGAATTCCTCGATCTCGGTCTGCCGGTCGAAGTGGAGTCGGTGAAGGCGGAAGGTCACAGCGAATGGATTTTCCCGCAGGCCTCCACGCTGGCGTTCAGGTTTCCGAAACGCGGGGACATGCCGCCGGTCGAGATCACCTGGTATGACGGCCAGCAGAATCTGCCGCCGCTGCCGCAGGATTTCGGTGCCGCGGTTGTGGACGCAAACATTCCGCCTCCCAGCGCGGGCAGCATCGACACGAAAAAGTATCCGCCGGGCAAGGTGATTTATGGTGACGAACTGACCTTCAAAGGCGGTTCGCATGGATCGACGCTGTCGATCATTCCGGAATCGAAGGCGAAAGACATGGCGTCGAAGCTGCCGCAGGTTCCGAGGAGTCCTTCGAATCATTTCCTGAACTTCCTGCGTGCGGCGAAAGGGCAGGAGAAATGCCGGTCTTCATTCGCCGTGGCGGGGCCGTTGTGTCAGGTGCTTGGACTGGGCGTGCTGGCGCAGCGATTCAACGCGAAGCTGGAGTTCGATCGCGAGAAGAAGCAGATCACAAATCACAGCAAGGCCAATCAGCTTCTCGCCGGCGTTCCGCCGCGCAAGGAGTGGGAGCAGTTCTACAAGCTGTGATGGCGGCCTGTAACGGCGTCAGTACCGCCGTTCCGGTTCATCATTGAAAACGCTTCAGATCGGCGCTCACGAAGCGCCGACGCAGTTGCAACGGGGATCATCGCCAGCGCGCACGGAAGCGCTGCTGTCTTGATTGCGATCCGTTTTCCATCTGCTGGGCCAGCAACGCGATTCGATTCTGTGCCCGGCAGAGTTCGTGATACATCGGTTCGCAGAGCTGGCGTTCCAGGTGGGTTTCGGACTGGCGAAGTTCCCAAAGCCCCATCTGTGTCCAGCGCGCCTGATCGTGCCACTCGGGCATTCCGAGAATCGGATACAGGCAAACGCCTTTGAGCGGAACGCCATCGGCGATCAACGATTCCACCTCCTCAACCAATGTTGCCAGCCACTTCGGGCGCATGTCATCGACGTGAGACGTTTCGGTGATCAACAGCTCGCCGCCGTAACGTTCATAGACGCGCTTGATCAACTCGCGCAACGGAACCCGTTGCGGATGATCTTCTGCCAACGGCTGTTCGTCCTTCCCGAGAATCCACTGGTTCGTCCAATAGTAGTTGAGTCCCACAATGTCGAGATGCGCGCGACTGCCGCCGAGTTCGGGCGCGAGCCGGCCGCAGAGCATGTCCCAGGATTCGAACACCGCCTCGTTGTTGAACGCATCGGCTGCGCGACGGGCACCTTCGCTGTCATTTTCCGGAAGCACATGGCAGAGCGGATCGACATTCACGATGCGGGCGTCGGGAATCACGGAACGAATCGCATTGATCCCTTGAATCGCCGAACGGATCAGCGCGCGTTTCAATTCAACGCCTCGTCCGATGCAGTGCGGCGAAAAACGTCCGACGGTTCCACCTGCCCAGGAGAAGAACGAAGGCTCATTCACGGGCGTGAAGTAGCAGGTGCCCGGTTGATTCCGGCAGATGTAATCCGCCGCCGCGGCGCAGTAGTCGGCGAATCGTTTTGTGAAGTCGTCTGAGAACGGATCGAGTTCATCGGGATAACCGTAATGGAACAGATCCCAGATCACCTCGATGCCGTACTTGCGGCTCGCTTCGAGAAACGGTTCCACGGAGCTGAAGTCGTATTGGCCGCCACGATCCACGAGCGGCCAGCGGATCGCTTCGCGCGCGGCGAAAATGCCGACGTTGTGAAGCGATCGATAATCACTGTCCGCATGTTTATCGTGGTGCGTCGCGGCAATCTGGTCGATCCACTCGCGCGAGGCGTTGTAACCGGTCGCACATTCGAATCCCGCGAAGAAAAAGCTTCGAAACATAATGATTCAGTCTGGAACCGCGGCGACACGACCGACGGTTTCGCTGCCGGCACTCGTGAGTTGTTTGAACTGTCCGACGAGAGGAGTTGAAATGCGTTCGAGCTGCGAATCGTTGTTCGCTCGAAGATCCCAAAGTCCCATTTGCTTGAGATAATATTCCGGCGGATGGCGTCCTTGCCGGTAGGCCCACGTGACAAGCGCGAACAGCGGCCACCAGGTGTAACCCACCAGCGGAATACCGCTGGCGCGGGCGCGACGCGTGGATTCGACGGAATCAATGAGCCACGCGGCGCGACGTTTCACTGTGCCGAGCGATGCAGTTTCCGAAACGAAAATTGGGACCTGATAGCGATCGTGATAGAGCTTCGCGAGACGCTCAACGATGTCGCTGTTCGCATACGGCATCTTGATCCGGACATGCGGTGAGCGCACCAGCACCTTTCGGGAAAAGAGTGGATAAAGGTTGATGCCGATGAGATCGAGTGAAACGGCATTCGCAGCGAACCATTCCAGGGTTTCTTCTGAAACCGCTTTGGAGCGCAGCCAGGAGTGGAGCGAATGGCCCGGCTTGACTCGGCCACTCACGAGGTCCAGCGCGAGGAAGACGATTTCCTGTCGGCGGAAAACTTCTTCGGCAAGCGTGGGATCGGCGGACTCGTAAAGATCAGTGGCATCGACATGAACCGCCACGTTTTCGTTGTCCACCGACTGCAATGCCTTGACCGTCTCGACGATTCCGCGGCAGACACCAAGTATCACCTGAATGAAGCCGCTCCATCCGCGCTGGAACGGCGGCCACCACCCGAGCTTTCCGCAATACCACGCTGTCACGCGCGGTTCGTTCAGCGGCGTCCAGAGATGAATGCGTCCTTTGAAACGTTCCGCGGCGCGCGCGGCGTATTCGGCCATGAACTTTGGAAAATCCGGATTCAGATACGCGCCGTCGATCCAGCGCGGCAGACCGTAATGGACGAGATCGACGATTGGCTCAACCTGAAGTTCGAGCAGTCGTTCGAGCGTTTCATCGGCGAACTGCCAGTTCCATTCTCCACGAGCCGGATTGATCCGATGCCACGGAATGCCATAACGCGCGTGGGTGACGCCGAGTTCTTTCACGAGTTCAAAATCCTCGCGCCAGCGGGAGTAATGTTGCGTCAGCTCATATTCGTCCAGCGTGCGCCCGGTTGCTGGCCACGGTTCGGTGATGAACGTGTCCTCAATGCCGGTGGCCCAGAAGAAAAAATCCTCCTCTCGAAGCTGATTTAGGTGTGATCGCTTCATGCCGCGTATTCTCGACTGATTTCAGGAGTAATATCCTACGGGCCGCCCGATTGGCTTCACGGGTCAATGCCTACCCTCGGAGCGCGTAAGGCACATCCTTGTCTGCCGGTTGGAAAACTTTGAGTTCCGGGTTGTCGTTCTTGAAATTCCTGCATCTCGAAACGCGCGACTGGAAGTTGCCCTCACCGGCAGACAGGGATGTCTGCCCCACAATTCTCGGTTCACCAAATTGCCTCGGGTGTTTGACCTAGTTGAGCGCCCGTTGGTGGGCTCGAAATTGAGGGAGAGAACCAACGAAAGGAAAGCGTATGAAAAGAACATCAATGTACATGCTCGGCCTGGTGTTTGGCCTGTCCACGGCAGCGGCATCAGCGCAGGTGTTGCCGAACGATGCCTGGCTTCCTCCGACGGGTGATACCAATCGGATGAGCAGACCGGCAGCGAAACAACAAAGCCAGACCTTCTACAGCTCGAAGGATTTGATTGGCGCCGACGTCAAGGACAACTCGGGGAACAAACTGGGCGACATTCAGGACGTTCTGATCAGTCCGAAATCAGGCGAGACATTCGCTTCTGTTGAGGTCGATGGCGGGCGCCAAGCAGTGTTGCCGATCCAGGCTTTGAATGTAAGTCGTCCGGCCGGTGTCCTTCGCAATGCGGAGGTAACGATCAACTCAACGAAGGAGGAACTGCAGTCGGGACCGACGCTCGCTCGAAACGAATGGCAACAGCTCGACAGCCCGAGTTTCGTTCAAAGCATCTACCGACATTACAAAATCCAGCAGCCGTCATCGGCCATGGGTGCCAGTGACATGGATTCCGAAAGCATGAGCGGCTCAGCTCACGATCGCGACAAGTCGGAAAAGCACAAGGACAAGAGCGAAAAGAGCGATCTCTGATCGACTCAACCGAGTGAAGTAGGGGAACGATACACCGGGGCTGGTTCCACGGTTGCTGAAATCTCGGCAGCCACCGCACCAGTCTCCGGTTCGCAAGGACGAAGGGATGCTGGGTTGGTATTCCGTCGTCGCGTCCATTCCAGAAAGCCGATCAGGAGGATGAATGGAATGGTGACCAGGATCTGGATTTGAATCGAATCGGACCTGGATTGTTTCGCGGCAGCTTGGACTGGAATGGCTCGGACGACTGAAAATTCGTTTTCGCGAGCCTCCGCTCTGGCCTGCAACATTTCAGTCAAAGCCTGTTTGGATTGAATCCGTTCTTCGTATCTCTGCTGTCCGACACGAAGTTTTTCATTCAGGTCAAACTCAGCGTTCACCGAAATCTGACCCAGCCGCTGCTCGGTTTGGGATTCACTGTTCACACCGACGTCAACGGCTGCCTGCGCGGTGGCACAGAGCAAAAGGATCAAACCGTAACAATAGCCAGCTTTCATACTCACAATCCTGTTTTGTTCGGGGCGAGTTCAGCGAAGGCCGTGATCGCCAGCCGTCCTGCAATCGGAAGATCAAGGTCAACGTAAAGGTTGGGATTCGTGTTGTAGCGGCTGTGAATCCGGGAGTCGTACATGAACGTGAGCGAACCGGAAAAGATGATCGCTTCATCCCGTGAAATCATCGAGCCGTGGAACAGCGCATTGTTCTTCGCCAGGCGCATCGCAGCGGCGTGGTTCGTGTAAAAGACGCCGTCGAGCAAGTTCATGTTATTGTTCGCTACCGTGTTGTAAGCCACCGGCGAGCCGGAGCTGGTCGGATATCCGCTGATCTTCGAGGCGCGTGTGGAGTTCATCGTGATCTGCGTGTTGTAGTTGTAGTTCCCGTCCATCACGCCGTCTCCGTCCGCGTCGAACCAGGCACTCTTGGTTCCGTCCTCGTGAAGGTAGGGCACACCATCGTCGCCCGTCTGGGCGATGCCATCCTGGCCAAGGTTCGACTCTCCGCCGATGTTCTTCAGGCCGTAGCCGGCCGCTTCGTAACAATTGTTTTTCCAGTCGGAACTCGTCACGTCACCGCCGAGAATGGCTTCACGCACTGCGAAAACCACGAGATCCTTGTCCTTGCTGTCGGCCACCCATTTGTCCCGTTGCGTGGCGTTCATGGTTTCTGGCGGTGCATTCCAGTTGGGCGGATTTTTGTAGGTCATGTCACCCGCCACGTACAGGTTTCCGCCGACGTAAAGCGTGCCATGACCGGTGATCTTTCCCTTGATGACCACGTCGCCCGGAATGACGACAGTGCCCACAATCTTGATGGGGGAGGAATCGGTTCCTGCGAGATAAAGCCCCGGCTTCGTTCCGGTGTGAACTCCGGTGACCAGACGGGTGTTGCCGATCCAGATGCCGTTTGAAGTCGATGCGAGCGCTTTGCTCTCATAGTAGGAGAAGTCCTTCAAGTTCGGCATCGTTTCGCGCGGCACACCAGCGCGGACGTAGGTGTCCGGGCTCCCTCCGGCGAGTCCGCCGAATGGAACCGTATCTCCGGGTTTCCATTCCTTGTTGTTACTGTTGATGGTTCCGTTCGCCAGAATGACGCCGTTCACGGTCGGTTTGTCGCGGAAATCGAAATCCCAGTTGGCACGGTTTCCACCATGTCCCGTGATGCTCGTTCCCCACCACCAGCCCCAGTTGTTCAGGAAGTATTCGTAGTCGAACACCAGGCTCGGCGGATTCTTTGTGATCACCGCCTGAATCGTGCGGTATTTTTCACCCACACGCGCGGAAGCCTGCACCAGGTAAACGTTCTGAAGCGAGGCATTCGTCCGAACCGCCGTCACCCACGCCTTCCTCGGCAGCGAATTGGAACCTGCGGTCAGATACGGCAGCGTGAGCGTTCCGGATTGCGTTGAGTAGAAATTGGACGCGCTGAGTGAGGCCGTGTCGGCAATCTTCTGCGCCATCCACTGCAAACAGTTTTCCGCGTCGTAGAACGCCGCGGTCCATTCGGCCCGTCCTTTGGTGGTGGACGATGCGAAGTTGGCCAGGCGCATGGTTGCGCCGATGGAAATTCCGATGACAGCTGCAATCACCAGCACGACCACCAGCGTGTGCCCGGACTGATGCCTGTTGAATGTTCTGATTTTCATACGTCAGTTGTTGCGCACCCGGACGGAGAACGTTCGCTCCAGCGTGACCGGGCTTCCGGTCAAAAGGCGTTTTGTGGAACCGTGATCATCGATCGTGAAGGAAACGTTGATGAGCGACCCGTCCGGACTGCCATCCGGCTTCACACCGGGAAAAAAATGGAGATCAAGCAGCCGGTAGGAACCGGGTTTGTTGGTGAAGAGCACGATGGACGTTCCTGCTTTTGCGACATTGGTGACGTGCATCACCCGGCCGTTCGCCGAATCGAAGCTCAATTCCTCGCGCGGATAATCGGGCGCAGGTCCTCGAGAGACCATCACCTTCCGGAACGTTTTGCCGCCGGATGCAACGGGACTGGAGAAGATGGCGCCGCCGCTGCCGCTCATGGAGCGCAACCGCTGGAGAAGCCGGTTTTCGAGGTCGCTTGAGACAGCTTCCACCGTTTGATCCGCGACGGCCCGATAATGTTCTTTGGCAACCTGCAGCAGGATGAGCATGATTGCGCCGCCGACGAGCACCGAAATTCCGGTTGAAACAACCAGTTCAACGAGGGTGAAAGCCGATCTCCTCCGGATGTCTGCAAAACGGATGTTCATCTTCTCAAAGGTCCTTCACCCGCACGATCGTCAGCTCCTCGGAAAGTCTTGGCCCGCGGTTGATCGGCGCATCCCATTCCACGCGCAGCCTGATGTGTTTGCTATGAGGCGTTCCGGAGACGGAGGTCGTGGTGATGTTTGCGTGCAGCCGCGGAGTTCGGTAACGGATCAATTCCAGGTCCGGATGAAAGGTGCGATACGCCGAGGTTGAAAGATCGGCGGGAGCGGAGGGCAGGGCGATGAGGATCGCGCCTCCCGAACCGTCATACAGCGGATTGACCGGATAGCCGGCCACTATTTTCGAGAACTCGATGCTCTTGATGTTCTCGGCGTAGTGAATCAGGAAATCCGTCACCATGCCGCGCTCCTTCGATTTCAGGCTCGTGATACGCGAGTAGGTGATGGAGGAAAAGGCCACGGTGACGAGGAGCGTCACGATTGCGAGGGAGAAGCAGATTTCCGTTAAAGTGAATCCGCGTTTAAATCTGTATTTTCCGACCAACTGCACCGACCTGAACACGCATCCTTCGTGCCATCAGGTACTTCCTCGGAACGCATTTTGGACAGTGACCAGAATCAGGGCTGTCTTGCATGAACGAATGACACACCTTTGGAAAGCGTTGACGAACAACGAACGTCACCAGTACGAAACTCAATACGGCGCTGCGATCGCCTCAAACTTCATTCCGTTAAAATCGTGCAGCACCTTTTCGCCGACGAATTTTCCGCGCTGCAATTTCGCCGCGCAAAGCCGGCCTTCACACGCAAAGATCAAACGTCCGTCCACGCAATCCGCCCACTCCCATTCGGGGAATGCCAGGATTGTTCCGGTGGAATCGTGCCGCAGTTCGTGTGCATCCCAATAGCAGCCGCGTCCTGGTGGCGCTCCGGTTTCGGCGAAAGCCAGTTTTCGCAACCGCCAGCCGTTCGGAAGCTTTTTTTCGAACAGCGTTGCTCCCTGATATTCCTCCTCAGCCATCGTCCAGCCGTCGCGCTGCAGGCGGTTGTAATAAATCGTCAGACACTCTCCCCCGAAGTAAGTGCGTGGATGACCGTTCAGATTCCGGCGCAGATGCGAGGACTTCTTCAGTTCGACATGGCCATATCCGTCGTTGAGCCAGAACTCGCGATCCGACAAAAACAATCCACCACCATGCCAGCAGTCGCCTTTCGCATAGAGATTGATCGCCTTCAAATAGGGAACTTGCGAAATAGCCGTCCACGAACCTTTGGTCTCGGATTTCCACCGGCCGTTCATGGCGAAGTAGATGAAGTATTTTCCATCCGGCGACAGATCACAGCACCGCTCGTAAATTCGGCCGCGCAACCATTGTCCGAGCTTGAACGTGTTGCGCCTGCGATCCCACAACACGGTACAGACGGACTTCGACGGCCCGCGTCGAATCACCAGGCCGACCTTTGCGTCGCGCGCGAGCAACACATGGAGACGTGCGGGGAATTTGCCACGGTCTGATGGTGGTTTCGGTTTCTCCGACTGAGATTTCTCGCCTGGTTCATTCACGGTTCAAAGCTCCACGAGGTGAAACTTTCCAAAAAAGCACGGCGCCCACTAAATCCTGAACCTGCTGCGCCTCGCAGAGGCGCGCTCCGGAGCACGGGTCTGCGACCCGCAGCGGTCTCAGCTCGTCCCGAGGCGTGGAAAGCAGTGTTCTGGTGAAAAGGTAAAAAATCCGTCGCCCGCCGTGTGGCTTCACCCAACGGCACCCCCAGCCGGATAAAATCTTTGGTGTTCATACGACTTCAGCCGCGCGATCACTTCCGCGCCTTGTTCAACTCGGATTCGATTTCCGCCACCGTCGGGAGACT
>CALBZA010000036.1 GCA_937890005.1 uncultured Verrucomicrobia subdivision 3 bacterium
TGATTACCAGCCACTTATATCCTCACCCCACCTCGAATAGCGGAAGTCGGGTTAGCCACGGATGAAAAACAGATGGAACACAGATAATTCGAAAAATTGTCCGAGCCGAGTTTTTCCCACAGCCGCAAAGCCGCACGCGAAGGATGCAAAGGACGCGAAGGAAATACCTCATCTCGACAGGGCAAAGCTGCCGCTTTGCCACTATTCCCATTCTCGCTTTTGCGAATGAAACGGCACACGCATTCATCCAGCGAAATCGCCTCAACCGACAAAAACTTCGCTGCGCTGGTTTTTGAAGTATGGGCGAACCGGCAGGTTCGCCCTACCTATCTTGATCGGTGCCGCAAAGCCGCCGCTTTGCCACTACAATTCATCCCGATAAGAGATGCTTTTTCACTAGGCATTAGGCATGGGGCATTGAATGACGAACCCTTTGTCGAAATGTTGCCGAAATGGAGAAAAGCCTGACTCCAAGAAAATGTATTTTCATCCGTGTTCCATCCGTGTTTCATCCGTGACGCACATGCAGGCCTATCTACTCGTTGCCGTCGGGGGCGCCATCGGAAGCGTTACACGTTTCTGGATGACCGGTGTCATCGACACGAGAATCGGCGGCGCGTTTCCCTGGGGTACCATCGCGGTGAATGTGCTGGGTTGTCTGGTGATCGGATTTCTCGCGGCATTCCATCAACCCGACAGCCGCTGGATCATCAGTCCGGCCGCACGGCAGTTTCTGATGATCGGCATCTGCGGCGGATACACGACGTTTTCCTCATTCAGCCTGCAGACGCTGACATTGCTGCAGAACCGCGAATGGCTTCACGCAGGCGCGAACGTGCTTCTCTCCACCATTCTCTGTCTTGTTGCCACGTGGCTGGGATTCGCACTGGGCTCCGCGCTGGCTTCAAAAGGAGCGTGACCGCGGCGCTCCAGCTCGTCATCAACAAATCGAAGTATCGATGGACCTTAAATGGAATGCTGTTCGGCGCCGCAGTGGGAACGGGCTTCGCCGCCTTTGAATCAGCCGGTTACGCCTATCTGATCGGCGGCGCGTACGGGAAATCGGCCATGCTGCAAAGCATCATGACCCGCGGTGTGCTGAGCATTCTCGGTGGGCATGTCCTCTGGACCGCTCTCATCGGCGGCGCACTATGGCGCGTTCGCGGCGACAAAAAATTCTCGTGGGAGATGTTGTGGGACCCGCGCTTCCTTCGCGTGTATGCCCTTTGGGCTGGACTGCACATGATCTGGAACTCGCCGATCGTTCTGCCGCTCTACTTGAAATTTATCGCGCTCGGTTTCGTGGCGTGGATCGCCCTGCTCGCCTACATTCAGTCAGGCCTCCGGCAGATCCGTCTCGCGCAGGTTGAGATCGTCACTCCGCAATCGTCATCCATGCCGATAGAATCGAAAGCGGTTGTCTGATGACCGACCAGTCCAAGCTGCGAACCGATCCAAAGTTGCGGCGCACTTATTCGCTTTGAATCTCCCTGACGAAAGATTCGAGCCTCGCCTTTTCCTCATTACGCTCCTTCAACTCCTGTTTCACCACTTCCAACCTGTGTTCCACAATCAGACGAATCTGCTGATCCAGCGTTTTGCCGGCGAGCGCGTTCGTGGAGAAATAAAACGCGAGCGGAATGACTCGGTAGGATTCCGTCGCATTGTACGCCTGATACAGCTCGTTACTCTGATAACCGCCGAACAGAAGGAAGCGCTCTCCCGCGTGAGGTCGATATTGTGACACCATCCGTGAGAGACCTGTTCTGCCTTCTCCCTTGAGCACGGAAATGACTTCGATATCCGACCAGATCATTCCGTCCATTATGGGTCCGGGCGCTGGATTCGTCGTGCATTGGACGATGACGATGTCGGGAGATTTTTCGGCAAGGTCTTTCCAACCGTTGAACGGGAGCAAGATGACTCCCAGCGCAGCAGCTGTAAATGCCATGAAGACAACGAGAAAAAATGAACGTTTCATGGTTGTTTGACGGGAGTCCGCCTGAGTTGCTCCTGTGGGCAAAAATTGCACAGCAATAAAGGGTTAGACAAACAGACCTGA
This sequence comes from uncultured Verrucomicrobia subdivision 3 bacterium, assembly GCA_937890005.1. Lineage (GTDB taxonomy): Bacteria > Verrucomicrobiota > Verrucomicrobiia > Limisphaerales > DASXHY01 > DASXHY01. The sequence continues at coordinate 2,063 of CALBZA010000036.1, forward strand.
CCTGTCGTAGAAAAGCAGTGTCTCGACTGTGAACGTTTCTTCAGCGGGGTTCCCCACCCCCACCTCCTTGGCGTCGCAGTCGAGACATTTTTGACGCCAAAATTTCTCTTCTCCAACCTGTGTCCACTCAGCTCAGGCCTGCGAAAGCACCAGTTGAAGAGCCGTCAAAAGACCATCCCTGCTCACCGGTTTCTCCAGCAGAAAATCCGCTCCAGCGACGAGCGCCTTGTCGAGAGGTGTTTCATCCGCGGATGTTCCTTCACCGGAGAACACGATCACTTTCGTCACGGGCCAGCGCTGGCGAATCCGATGCAATGCCGCCATTCCGCCGAGTCGCGGCATTTTCAGGTCGAGCAGGACAACGTCGGCGGCCAAGGAATTCAACAACTCAATCGCTTCAATGCCATCGCGCGCCTCTCTTGTGTCGAAATTCGCTTCCGTCAGCAGCGTCTTCAACATTGCCCGCACCGCCGATTCGTCATCGACGATCAGAATTCGCGGTCTTGGCGGTGGACCGGGTTCAGGAGTTGAACCGCACTTTGGTGCAGGGCGCGACATCGTCAATTCCGGCTGCGTTGAACACCTAAGGTCATTGAGCATCGGTCTGCAGCGTCTTCACAAATTCGTCTGCCTTTGCAATCGCGGCATTCATCTGCGCGATAAGCTTTGAGATGTCCGTCTGAATGCTCATGGCTTCACCCTTGAGCGACGCGATCGCCTGCGCGTTCAGGTTGTGCTTGAGGTAAAGCACCTGATCCTTCAGCTGCGTCAAAACCGGATCCATGCTGCTTTCCGCGTCCTTCAACGCCTGGTGCAGGCTCTGATAACGCTGTTTCGTTGCCTGAAGCTGACGGCGGCTGCTGCTCTGAAGCGCCGGGGTTGAGATTTCCTGAATCTCCTTTTCCCATTCCGAGAACAGATCGCTCGAAACCCGCTCCACCTCTCGAATCCGTTTGCGGACATTCTCAGCCTGCGCGGCACAGTCGTCGTATTCGGCCTGGAGGTTCCTGTAAACTTTCTCGAGATTACCACCGCTAAAACCGTAGATCTGCTTCAGCTGCGTCAACGCGTCCTTGAATTGTTCGCTCGCCTCCTTTTGTTCATCCCGCGCGGCGATCACGTTTTTCTTCAGGAGGTCCCGCTTGTAAACGCCGAACTTTTCGTACGCGGCGTAATAGGTGGATCGGCAACCGGCTCCCATAACGAACGTCACCAGTACCAGGAGCAACGGAATGAATTGGTTCGGCATCTTCATAAGTGTTCTCGTCAGTCACCCGTTTTCAGCCGAAGCTTGGCACCGGCGGAAGGCCTCCGCAAGGGCGGGCTCCCGTCAAATCACGCAGCCATCCGGGCCAATTCCGGACTTTTCAAAGGGGTTACCCCTCTCTACTCTTCGGGTCCCTTTCGGGGTCTGACGGCTCATCCTGCTGGCGATCCCGGCAAGCGCTTTATGGCATTGATTGTTCAAAAGTACGGCGGCACGTCGGTCGCCAATCCGGATCGCATCAAGAATGTGGCGAACCGCGTCGCGAAGTATCATTCCCAGGGCGACAGAATTGTCGTCGTCGTCTCCGCCATGAGCGGCGTGACCGACAACCTCATCAAGCTCGCCAAGGATATCATGCCCCTCCCGACCGAACGCGAGATGGACATGCTCCTCGCCACGGGCGAGCAGACGACCATTGCGCTGACCGCAATGGCGCTGCATTCGATCGGCATCCCCGCGGTTTCGCTGACCGGCGCCCAGGCGGGCATTGTCACCGACGGCGTTCACACGAAGGCGAAGATAAAGAACATCACGCCCAAGGCCGTTCATGATTTTCTCAACGAAGGCAAGGTGGTCATCGTAGCCGGATTCCAGGGCGAAACTTCCGAGGGCCAGATCACGACGCTGGGCCGCGGCGGCTCGGACCTTACCGCCATTGCACTTGCAGCGGCGCTCAAGGCCGACCTCTGCCAGATTTACACCGACGTGGACGGCGTTTACACGGCCGATCCGCGGATCGTGCCGAATGCGAAGAAGCTTCAGGAAATTTCCTACGACGAAATGCTCGAACTCGCGAGCCTCGGGGCCAAGGTGATGCAATCCCGCTCCGTGGAGTTTGCCAAGAAGTTCGGCGTCGTGTTTGAAGTCCGCTCCAGCCTCAACGAAAATCCAGGAACCATTGTGAAAGAAGAAACGAAAAGCATGGAAGGCGTCGTCGTGCGCGGCGTCTCGCTCGACAAGAACCAGGCCAAGATCACGCTCGTCGGCGTGCCCGACAAACCCGGTGTTGCCGCCCGCATTTTCAAGGCTCTCGGCGAGGCTGCCGTCAATGTGGACATGATCGTGCAGAACATCAGCCATGGCTCCGGCACTCCTGCCACCGACATTTCGTTCACGCTCGACAAGCCCGACCTGCTGAAGGCGAAGAAGGTCATCGACAATCTGAAGCAGGAAATCGGATTCAAGGATCCGATCGTGGCCGAGCAGATCGGCAAGCTTTCGGTTGTTGGCGTCGGCATGAAGAGCCACAGCGGCATTGCCGGCAAGATGTTTGAAACGCTGGCGAATGAGGGCGTGAACATTGAGATGATTTCCACCAGCGAAATCAAAGTCTCCGTCGTGATCGACCTCGCGAAAGGCGAGCAGGCCATGAAAGCCATCCACGCAGCGTTCCTGGGCTGAGATCACGCTCAAACTATCAAGGCCGTTCCAGGTTGGAGCGGCCTTTTTGCTTTCCAGAGCGATCGCCACCCAATTGCATTTGGCGACAGTTGTCCTAACGTGTTTACATGCGTTTCATCCTGAGCACGCGTTTAAATCGAGTTTTCGCCCTGTTGCCGCTCCTTCTGATGATTGGCTGCGCCACGAGTCGCGTCGATTGGTCTGCGCGGGTTGGATCCTACACGTTCGATGACGCCGTGGTGGAGCTTGGACCTCCGGACAAGCAGGCGAAGCTTCAGGACGGCACGCTGGTCGCCGAATGGCTGACAGGACGCGGCGGAACGTATGCGTCGGCGTATCGCGGCTGGGGATATTATCCGTACTGGTATGCCATGCCGCCCGAGCCGGCGTATATCGACACGCCGGATTATTTCCTTCGACTCATATTCAATCCGGAAGGGAAACTTCAGAGCTGGAAACGATTTGCGAAGTAAGCGGGAGAGAACAGCCAATCCGCAAACCGCAATCCGCAATCGCAAACTTCCTGCTTCCGCCCGTGGCGTTCGCGTGATTTACTTCGCGCAATGAACGTCGATCTTGGCATCTGGGGCAAGCTCACCAATGTGGTGATCGTTCTCCTCCTGCTGGCCGGAGCGCTCTACGTGGGACTCCTGTATCTGCCGAAGATTAAAACAAACGAACGAATGCGCCGCGAGGTGCTCCGTCTCGAAACCCGCATTCAGGAGGAGAAAGAGATCAACAAACAGCTGAAAGCGACCTCGGAAATGCTTCAGAAAGATCCGAAAGCCGTTGAGCGTCTCGCCCGCGAACGCCTCGGCTACGCGAAGCCGGACGAAATGGTCATCATTTTCGAAACGCCCGAGACAAACACTCCCGGTGCCGGGCCGCTGCTTCGTTGAACGTCTGTTTTTCACAGAAGGGAACGAAGAGAACGAAGGGGTACAGAATTTCTACCAATTCCACAGGTTCCGAGTTCCTTCGTTTCTCTCGTTACCTTCTGTAACTCCGTCTGTCTTCCGTCATACCTCCGCCCGCAACACTTCCAGCGGCGGACGATTCAGAAGGGTCCGGTTGCCCAGCAGCCCGAAGATCAACGTCAGCGATGAAACCGACGCGATCGTAATCAGCATCGGCATCGGATAAATCCGTGGTTTGAGATCGAACACAACACTCGCCAGCGCCCAGTTCGCTCCCACGGCAAAGACGATTCCTGTCAGCGCGGCAAGCGCGCCCAGAAGTACATATTCCACCATCAAAACCTGCAGCACCTGCTTCCGGCTCGCACCCAGCGTCCGCAGCAGAATGCTCTCGCGCAGACGTTGATACCTCCCGCTCACGATCGTTCCTCCGAGAACAATCAGTCCGGTTCCAACCGTGAACAGCGCCATGAACCGCACGACGAAGGAAATCTTGTCGAGCACGGAGCTGACAGTCTGGAGAATGAGACTCAGATCCGCGGCTGACACATTCGGAAACTGCCGCACCACCTCGCGCTGCAAACGCGCCGATTGCTCGCTCGTTTCCACACGGGTCAGCATCATGTGCATTGCCGGCGCGTCTTCAATCGAGCCGCGCGGAAACACGACGAAGAAATTCGGTGACAGCCGCCGCCAATCCACTTCGCGCAGACTGGCCACATGCGTGACCACCGGCACGCCCTGAATATCGAAAACAATTTCGTCACCGAGTCCGACCTTCAGGTTCTCGGCAATCCCGCGCTCAAGTGAAACAGGTATCGATTCGTCTGCGCTGTCCACCCGTTCATGCCATGTGCCGGACAGCAGCTTTTCCGTCGGCGCCAGTTCTCCGCGATAGGTGGATCGATACTCACGCGCCAGCGCCCAGCCGCGAATGCCGCTGCGCGGATCTTTCCGAATCTCCTCCACAGTCCGGCCTTTGATCGACTTGAGCCGCATTGAAACCATCGGCACGTCCTCAATCACCGGAAGCTCCTGCGATTTCAGAATCGCGCGCACGCCTTCACGCTGATCCGGCTGAATGTCGAACAACACCGCGTTGCCGTCCTTGTCACTCTTGGGCCGCAGCAACTCGCCCAGCAGGTTCATTTGGACGAGGTAGAGCGTCAGCACAAGGAACGTTCCCATTCCGAGCGACACCATGAGCAGCACCGTGCGGTTGTTGGGACGATACAGATTTGAAAGTCCCTGCCGGATCACGAACGGCCATGAACTCGAAACCACTTTCCGCATCACGAACGAAATCATCCACGCGACGAAGGCCAGCATCGCGAATGCCCCGACAATTCCGACGGCATATCCGACGCCATGCTGCCAGCGGCGGCTTTGAAGAATTCCGAATGCCACCAACCCTGCAATCACAACCGCGTAACCCAGCCACAGCAACGGATCACGACGCATTCCGTTGTCATCGGAAAAAGCGCTTCGCAATGCGGCGAGCGGCGGAATCTTTCTGACCGGAATAAGCGGCAGCAGCGCAAACAGAATGCAAATCAGGAATCCCATCCAGATGCCGCTCCAGAGTCCCTTCCACGAAACCGCCGGTTCGATGGCAAAAGGAATGAAGTCGGCCAGCAGCGAAGGAATGAAGTATTGAACGACGGTTCCAATCACCGCGCCTGCGACAGCGCCGATCATTCCCAGCGCCGCCGCCTGCGCGAGATAGACGGCAAACGATTGCCCGACGGAAGTTCCCAGACAGCGCAACGTCGCGATCGTTGCCAGCTTCTGTTTCATGTGAACGTGAATTCCGCTCGCCACACCGACCCCACCCAGCAGCAACGCCACGAATCCGATCAGGTTGAGAAATCGCATCATGTTCTCCAGCGCCCGGCCCAGGTCGCGCTGGCGTTCCTGCACGGTGTCGTAGGAAAGCTGAAGCCGTCGAAACTCCGGACGACGTGCATCGGCAAACGTCTCCACGTCGAAATTATAGTCGAACTTGAAGTAAACCTTGTAGCGCGCCAGCGTTCCCTCCGAGAGAAGCCCGCTGTTGGCAAGGCTGTTGAACGGAACGTAAACGCGGGGCGCAATGGTCGCGAAACCCATCGTTTCGCCCGGCACACGGCTGAGAACTCCGGCAATGGGCAGCGTGATGTCGCCCACCTTCACGTCGTCACCCACTTTCGCGCCGAAGACGTCCATGAGGTTCTGCTCCACCAGCGCGCCGGTTCCATTCCGAAGCGCATCCACTGCTGAACTCGGTGACGTTTCGAGTTCGCCGTAGAATGGAAATCCTCCGGCCAGCGCCCGCACCTGCACCAAGCGCGTTCCTTCCGATTTCGGAAAATAAACCATCGACGCGAAGCTGATCTCCCGCGCCTGTTCGCCTCCGAGCGTTTTAAGAAATGATTCCTGCGCCGGCGTCAGACCGGCATCGCGCGCACTGACAACCAGATCGGCTCCCAGCAGCGCCTTCGATTGCTCATCGATCGCACGCTGCATCTGTCTGCCCGACGATGCAATCGCCGTCAACGCCGCCACGCCGAGAACAATCGACGCCGCATAAAGCAACAGTCGGCGCCGGCTTCGGCGACTGTCGCGCCACGCCATCTGCCACGTCCACGCGCGGAACAGATGCAGGATGGTTTCAAGCATCTGCTTCATGACGCGGCGCCGGACAGAGCTTGGTTTGCAAGCTTCCCCTGCTCTTCTGATACGAGCGCGCCCCGATGAAGTTTGAAAATACGTTGTGTCAGTTGCGCCAGTTCCAGATTGTGGGTCACCAGCACGAGCGCGGTCTGGAACGAGGCATTCAACTCGAACAGAACCTGAACCACGTGATCCGCTGTTTCGGCATCGAGATTTCCGGTCGGTTCATCTGCGAAAAGAATTCGGGGCCGGTTCATGAAGGCGCGCGCCAGCGCCACCCGCTGTTGTTCGCCACCGGAGAGTTGCGCCGGATAATGACCGGGACGGTCTGCCAGGCCGACTTTTTCCAGCAATTGCAGCGCGCGCGCCTTCGCATCACGATTGCCCTGCAGTTCGAGCGGGATCATCACGTTCTCCAGCGCTGTCAGCGTTGGAATCAACTGAAAGTTCTGGAACACAAATCCCACCAGCTCACGTCGGATGCGAGCGCGCCCATCTTCATCCACCGAATAAAGATCGCGTCCATCCAGCCGCACCGTTCCCCCGCTCGGCACATCCAGTCCGGCGCACAACCCCAGCAACGTGGTCTTGCCGCTTCCAGACGGACCAACGATCGAACAGGTCGCGCCCGGTTGAATCTCGAGACTGATTTCCTTCAGCACGGTGAGCGATCCGGCTTCGGTCTGATAACTTTTCGTCAGCTTCTGAACTTCGAGAATCGGCGTCATGTGCCCCTGACTTTCCACGACTGCTGTCGTCGGTCAAATGTTTAGGTGTCAATGCTGGTTGAACGCATGAAAAGCTCAACTACAGATGCTGACGCAGACGCCGCATCAAACTGCGGGTTACAGGCACTCACAATCGAGTTGCACGCCGAACGGAGTCAAAGGAAAGTCTCGGCATGAATCTGTTTCTCACTCTGCTCCTGAGCGCGGTTTTCATTGGAATAGTCGAATCATCCCGGGCTGGAGAACCCACACCGACAGAGTCGAAGCGGCGAATCGTTGTTCTGGGCGACAGCATCGCCGCGGGCTACGGACTGGAACCCGAGGAATCCTTTCCCACACTGCTTCAGCAGAAGGTCGATGGAGAGAACCTGCCTTACACGGTGGTGAACGCCGGATTGAGCGGCGATACCACCGCAGGCGGACTGCGTCGCATCGACTGGCTCCTGCGGCAGCGCATCGACATTCTCGTTCTTGAACTGGGCGGAAATGATGGCCTGCGCGGCGTCAGTCCATCCGCCACACAAAGCAACCTTCAGGCAATCATCGATCGCACGCTCAAGAAGTATCCGGACGCTGTCATCGTGATCGCCGGAATGAAGATGCCGTCGAACATGGGAACGGAGTACCGGGAGCAGTTTGAGCGAGTCTTTGCGGAAGTCGCCGAACGCAACAAACTGCCGCTCGTTCCATTTCTGTTGGAAGGCGTCGGTGGTCGCGCAGATCTCAATCAGGCCGACCGGATTCATCCGACAGCCGAAGGTCAACGAATCATTGCGGACAACGTCTGGAAGGTTCTCCGACCGCTGCTAAAACCGGAAACTTCCAAAAAGTAAAAACCGCCCCGAACTTTCATCCGGAGCGGCTTTGTCATTTGACTGTAGCGGAATGAGCGGCGGTCACAGACCGCCGCTCCAGTATCGCCACAAAGTTATTTCTTCTTTTTCTTCGCCGGCTTCGCAGCGGCTTTCCGCTTGTCTTCGATCGCAGCCTGCGCAGCGGCAAGGCGGGCGACCGGGACGCGATACGGCGAGCAGCTCACGTAGTTCAGGCCAATGCGATGGCAGAACTTCACAGAGTCAGGATCGCCGCCATGTTCACCGCAGATGCCGAGCTTGATGCCAGGACGTGTGGCATTGCCCTTCTCCACGGCGATCTTCATCAGCTGGCCGACGCCGGTCTGATCGAGCGTCGCGAACGGATTCTTCTTGAAGATTTCGTTCTCAACGTAAGGCATGAGGAACGAGCCCATGTCGTCGCGGCTGATGCCGAGCGCGGTCTGGGTCAGGTCGTTGGTGCCGAAGCTGAAGAACTGCGCGGTCTGCGCGATTTCATCAGCGGTGAGCGCGCCACGGGGAACTTCGATCATCGTGCCGACGAGGTAATCGATCTTCACCTTTTTCTCGGCCATGACCTCCTTCGCGACGCGATGGACGATCTCAACCTGGAGGTCGAGTTCCTTCTTGAAGCCGACGAGCGGGATCATGACTTCAGGCTTCACCTTGATCTTGAGCTTCTGCACTTCGGCAGCGGCTTCGAACACGGCGCGGGCCTGCATCTCGGTGATTTCCGGATACGCGATGCCGAGGCGGCAGCCGCGATGACCGAGCATCGGGTTGAACTCGTGCAACGCATTCACGCGCTTCGCAATCTTCTCGGCGGAAACTCCAAGCTTCTTGGCGAGGTCGGCCTGCGCCTTCGCGTCGTGCGGCACGAACTCGTGCAAGGGCGGATCGAGGAACCGGATGGTCGCCGGGAATCCTTTGAGCGCCTTGAAGATGCCGATGAAGTCTTCGCGCTGATACGGCAGCAATTTGCCGAGCGCCTTCTTACGATCATCGACGTTCTCAGCGAGAATCATTTCGCGCATGGCGTCGATGCGATCGCCTTCGAAGAACATGTGCTCGGTGCGGGTCAGGCCGATGCCAGTCGCGCCGAACGCAATTGCGTTCTGGGTCTGTTCCGGCGTGTCGGCATTGGTGCGGACCTGGAGGCGCGTCACCTTCGAGCACCACTTCATCAGCGTCTGGAAGTTCTTGAACTTCTCAGTCGCCTGCGCGGCTTTGTCGCCGTGAAGCAGGCCTGTGATGATTTCGGAAGGAGCGGTCTTCAGTTCACCGGCGTAAACGGTGCCGGAGGTTCCGTCGATCGACAGGTAATCGCCTTCCTTGAAGGTCTGGCCGGCGGCCGTGACCGTCTTGGCCGTGTAATCAATTTCCAGTGCGCTGGCGCCGCAGACGCAGACCTTGCCCATCTGACGTGCAACAAGCGCTGCGTGCGAGCTGACACCGCCCTTGGCAGTCAGGATGCCTTCGGCTGCGATCATGCCGCGCAGGTCTTCAGGCGAGGTTTCGTTGCGGACGAGCAGAACCTTTTCACCCCTTTCAGCAGCAACGACGGCGCGATCGGCGTTGAGATAAACTTTTCCGGAGGCCGCGCCAGGGCCGGCCGGAAGACCGGTGGCAATGGCTTTCGCCTTCTTCAGATCGGCCAGATCGAACACCGGGGCGAGCAGCTGGTCGAGCTGATCGGCCGGGTTGCGAAGGATCGCGGTTTCCCAGTCGATGAGCTTTTCCTTCACCATGTCCATCGAGAACTTGAGCGCGGCCATCGCGGTGCGCTTGCCGTTGCGCGTCTGGAGCATGAACAGCTTGCCGTCCTGAATCGTGAACTCGACGTCCTGCACGTCCTTGAAATGCTTTTCAAGAATCTGGCGGACCTTGAGCAGCTCGGCGTAGGCCTGCGGGAGATGCTCCTTGAGCTTCGCGACCGGTTCCGGAGTGCGGACACCGGCGACGACGTCTTCGCCCTGGGCGTTGATGAGGAACTCGCCGTAGAATTCGTTCGCGCCGTTCGCGGGATTGCGCGTGAACGCAACGCCGGAGCCGGAATTTTCGCCCGTGTTGCCGAACACCATCGCCTGCACGTTGACGGCTGTTCCCCACTCGGTCGGGATGTTGTATTTGCGGCGATAAACGATCGCGCGGTCGTTCATCCATGAACCGAACACAGCGCCCGCGGCGCCGCGGAGCTGATCCCACGGATCGTTCGGAAAGTTCTTTCCGGTGCGTTCCTTGACAAGCGCCTTGAAGCGCTTGACGAGTTCCTGCTGGTCTTCAGCGGTGAGCTTCGAGTCTTCGATGTCGGCGTGATACTTCTCGTGCTTGTAGCTGTGGATGACGACTTCGAACGGTTCGTGATCTTCACCGGCGCGCTTCTGCACTCCGAGGACGACGTCGCCGTACATCTGGATGAAGCGGCGATAGCAATCCCATGCGAAGCGCGGATTGCCTGTGGCCTTCTCGAGTGCGAGCACCGTCTGGTCGTTCAGACCGAGGTTGAGGATCGTGTCCATCATGCCGGGCATCGAATCGCGCGCGCCGGAGCGGACAGCGACGAGGAGCGGCATGGAGTTGGTGGCGCCAAATTTGGTGCCCATGATTTTCTCCATGTTCGCGATGCCGGCTTCCATCTGCGACTGGAGTTCCTTCGGATAAGTCTTCTTGTGCTGGTAATAGTAGGTGCAGACTTCCGTGGTGATCGTGAATCCCGGAGGCACAGGCAAACCGATGCGCGTCATTTCCGCGAGGTTTGCGCCCTTACCACCCAGGAGAGGTTTCATTGAGCCATCGCCATCGGCCTTCTTGTTGCCGAAGACGTAAACGTATTTGGTAGCTTTAGCCATAAATTTCAAATTCGTGAATCGACCGGTTGATTCCGACGGAAGACACTCCGCAGAAAACGGGTGCGACGATAACAAAGGCTGGGGTAGTGTCAACGTCGTGTGGAGAAAAACTAATGATTTCAGGCCTCTAAACCAAAAGAGGGAAAGACATTGCCAAAATCGGGAAGCGAACAGGACTTTATGTGTTCCATCACGACCGGTTCAGAACTTTAAAAAGCCGTCCCCTCGTACGGGTCATTGCAAAACAAAAGATCTGATCCTTTGACTCCTTCTCAGGAGTTCATACTTGATCGGATAAACTTTCCCCGGACGCAGCTTCAGCACCGTCGGAGTTCTTCCGTTCGAACGATAGATACGCACCTCTTCCACGGATTGAAATCCTCTCCCACCTTGACCATGGACCTGCTGACGCCGCCGAATCCAACTCGACGACATGCTCTGCTCTCCAGGCGGGACTCGAAGCTGCCGCGTCGCTCCGCCGAAGCCCTTCGGCGTCCGCCTGCCGTCGATTGAATGAATCCAGACGGGAGGTGTCGCCTCCATGGTGGCGCAATGTTCCGGCGGAACCGATGGTTGGACGTAGCGTTTCGTGGCGCACGAACAGCAGGCCGCGGCGAGGAGCATCACACATAAGTGCCAACAGTGGAGATCGGAAAACAGCGGGTGGTTGAGATGGAGTGGTTCATTCCTCGGGCCGGACAGTGTCAGAACAATCAGTTGCGTTCAACACCTTGCTGTGATTACTTAGGGCGCTGACCCGCCAATGGCTGAACCGCCCGTGTCAGGATTATTCTATGCAAACGACTCAAGAAACCATCGTCACGCAGAAGACCAAAGAACTTTGCCAGGCGATTCTCGACCAGCCTGAACTGCGCGCCGCCCGCCAGGCCATCGAAGCTTTCATCAACGACGACAAAGCGAAGGCGCAATACGAGAGCCTCATGTCCAAGGGACAGGCGCTTCAGCAGAAGCAGCAGCGCTCACAGCAGCTGACACAGGAGGAAATCAGCGCGTTCGAAACCGACCGCGAGGCGCTCCTGAACAATCCTGTCGCCCGCGGATTCCTTGATGCCCAGCAGGAACTTCACGAGGTTCACGAATCGATCAATCAGTACGTCAGCAAGACGCTTGAACTCGGCCGCATGCCGACCGACTCCGACTTCGAAGGCAGCTGCGGTCACGGCTGCGGTTGCGGACACGGTGGTCACGATCACGACCACGATCACGGACATCACCACCACTGAACGATTCGATCTTCAGAAAATTTCAAGGCGCCGGACTCCGGCGCCTTTTTCATTTCAAGGTCTGATCAGCGAGAGTGACAGCGGGAACCACCGCCACTCTTCAACTCACGCCGCACACGGTCAACGCTTCCCTGCAACGCCCTCGGTCGTTTGCACGACGCGCTTCATCGTTCCGTCTTCGTTGTATTCCAGGAAATCGATGCACACGGATCGGCGATAGCTGCCGCCGGTCGTCTGAACGCCGCCGTTGTGATAGATGAAATACCAGCGGCCCATGAACTCGATGATCGATTGATGAATCGTGTTGCTGTTCCCGGCAATTTCCGCGAGCAGTCCGCGATACGTCCACGGCCCCGTCAGGCTCTTGCTGGTTGAGTAAGCAACCTTCTCCGGAAATCCTGTCGCATAGCTCAGATAAAACGTGTCTCCACGTTTATGAATCCACGGCGCCTCCGTGAAGCCCTTCACCTGTTCGTCCGGAATCACATGAATCTCGCCGTCGAGTTCGATCATGTTGCTCTTCAACTTCGCCCAATAACATTTCTGATTGCCCCAGAAGAGATAGGCCTGTCCGTCGGTGTCGATCCAAACCGTGGGATCGATGTCATCCCAACTGATCCCTGTCGCCTTGGTCATGTCGTTGCTCACCAGCGCCGAGCCGCGCGCATCCTTGAACGGGCCGGTCGGCTTGTCTGCCACAGCGACACCGATGGCTTTTCCGTGAATGGTTTTGTGCTCCACGGAAACGTACCAGTAAAACTTGCCGTCGCGTTCGATCACCTGGCTCGCCCAGGCATCGCCTTTCGCCCATTCGAAATCGCGGGCTGCCAGCGGTGAACCCTGTTCCTCCCAATCCACCATGTTGGTGGAGGTGAAACAGAGCCAGTCGTTCATGCGATAGCTGCCCCGATTGTCCGGCGCGACGTCGTGCCCGGTGTAAAGGTAAACCTTGCCCTGATACACCATGGCGGCGGGATCGGCGGTGAAGACGTTCGTGATGATCGGATTGCCGCCAGTGCTGTGAATGCGGCTACGATCTTCCGCGGGCGGCACACCGAAATTCGGAGTTCCGTCAGCATTCCACTTCAACACGATGGCGCGGGTGGCGCGATCCGGATTGTGCAGCGGTTCTCCATCAATCCGTTCATAGTTGCGGGCGTGATAAAGCATGATGTCGGTTTTCCCATCCGGTGTCGTGGTGAAGGAGTTGTGACCCGGACCGTACTGACCGGTCTGCGAAGAACTCTTGAACACCGGCGTCTGCGTCTTCACCCACGAGTTCGGGTCGAGGAGATCGGCATTCTCATCTGCAGTCAGAAGTCCCAGACAGTAATTCGCGTCGGTCGCACTTGCGGAATAGGTCATGAACAACCGGCCATTGCGATGAATGACCGCAGGCGCTTCGTTCACATTATGGCCGATGCGTTCCCACGGCAGCTCGGGTCTGGAAATGCGAACCTGCTTTCCCGTGATCGACCAGGGCGTGTCCATCTTCGCGATGAAGAGGCTGGTCCCGCGTTCGTCCGGAACGCTCTGCGCCCAGGAAAGGTAACGCGTGCCACGATGTTCGAACGTGGTCGCATCGAGCGTGAACGAGTCCCAGTTCATTTTGATTTCGCCCTTCTCCACCCACTCGCCTTCCAGCGGATTGGCCGACGCGTTTTCAAGCACATACATCCGGATGTCCCAGATCGCCTCCGCGCGTCCGGCTGCGAAATAGACATACCACTTGCCGTCGATGAAATGGATTTCCGGCGCCCAGATATGATGGCTCATCGGACCGCGGGCATGCTTGCGCCAGATCACCTTCACGTCGGCGGAAGAAATCCCGCCGATCGTCCGCGCGCGCCTCAGTTCGATGCGATCGTATTCCGGAACGGTGGCAGCGAAATAATACCAGCCGTCCGTGTGAAGCGTGACGTGCGGATCGGCGCGCTGCCAGAGGATTGGGTTCGACCACTTCAACGGATCTTCCGCGGCGCGGACGGTCTGAAGAAATCCCGCTGCGGCGATGATGATGAGAGCAAAAGTTCGCAACATGGGCGGGAATCTGACGCAGCCAACCGGTCGATTGCAATCACCCAATCAGGGAATTCTCAATCCTGAAGCCGCCCTCGTTTGAGACAGGCTCAAGGTGCAAACGGGCCTTTGCCCGCGCCCGCGTTGTTCGTCACCGAATTCGGAATGCTCGCCGTCGCTTCCAGCACGTAGGCGTAGGGGGCCGGATTCAAACCGTTCACATCATCGGAAAGCACATCCGTTCCCGGAATTTGAATCGAATTGGAATCGTCTCCAGCGGACCAGGTTGTGTTCACCTCGATGTTCCCGGCGGCGAACACCTTTCCGTCGATGCCACTCGTTCGATACAGCTCCCAAACGTTCTTCACGGTATCGAAATAATTGTTCTCGACCAGGATCTCGGAACCCAACGCGGCGCGGATGCAATAATTGTTTCCCGTCGCGTTGTAGTAGTTGTTGTAAAGATGCACTCGCCCAAACCGCACGCGCGGCATGCGTTCGTGAACCAGCCGTCCCCACCAGTTGTGATGAAAGGTTATGTGCAGTCTGCCCGCGTCTTCGCCGGCATTGTTGTCACTGTGTCCGACAAGGTTGGAGAAACGATGATCTTTGGACGGATCGGTGTAATAGAAACGACACCAGGAAACCGTGATCCAGTCCGCGCCGTGACTGATATCGAGATTGCCGTCAGCGCCATCAACGAACGTGCAATGATCCACCCACACATTCTCGCAATCCTGAAGCGTCAACCCATCCTTGTCCCCTGCTCCATTCGGATTGGTGAAGGTGAGATTGCGGATGATCACGTTGCGGTTGCCGTCCACCTTCAGATCGCCAATCAACGTCGCATTCGTTCCGAGACCGATGATCGTCTTGTTATTGCGAACACGAACATTCGAACCGCCCAGATTGATCGTTCCCTCGACAAGAATCGTGAACGGCCCGGTGTTGTTGTTCGCATACGATTCCAATTCCTGAAACGTTCTCACGATCACTGTCGGTCCGCCCGCGCCGCCTGTGGTTCCCGTCCCAATCGTCGCGTAACCATCGGGAGTCCCCGTCGGCGGAATCGGAACAGCCGCAAGCGTGGCCACCACACTGGTCACGGAACCATACGGATTTGAAATCACGAGATGATACGGCCCCGAATCATCTGCTGTGGCTCCAGTCACAGTGTGCGAGGCGGCTGTTGCACCGGAAATCGGCGCATCGTTGAAGAACCATTGATAGCTGAGTGGTTCTGTGCCGGTGGCAACGACGTTGAACGATGCACTCTGTCCAATCAGCACGGTTCTGTCGGATGGTTGCGTGGTGATCGACGGCGCCGTCGGAATGGGCGGCAAATCGGCTCCCGTCAGCAACCGATAAAACGCCTGCTGTGCTTCCGATGGAACCGGATTGGTGCTGTCGAATCTTCCCATGGAATCAAATGCGTTGGTCGCAATGCTGTTCCATAAATACGAAGGGCTGAGAATCTCCTGAGAACGCAGCACCTGATAAACGCCCGACGGCGTTCCATTCGTCCCGCGAAGCACAATGCCTTGTGGGGACAGAAACGCTTCCGTGATGACCGGCCGCGATGAATTCACCGAACCGCCGCCAGTCGGCGTCACATCCGCCCAGGTTTCGCCGATGCGCAGTTCATCGATATCGAGGCTCGGTCCTCGATTGATGTAGAGCCGTCCGGCATTTGCGGTGCCGTCATTGCCCTCCGACGTGAACACCTTGTTGCCGCTGTCTTCCTCGCCACCGAGCGTGGACGGGTTCACCCAGAGCGTCACGATGTCATTTCCGGTTCCAGCCACCCATTCGTATTTGGCCACGACGAAATAAGTGGTGACGCCATCGGCAGAGAGATTCGCTCCGGGGCCGGATGAAAAGAACGCTGATGAAACCGCAACGTTGCTGGATGGATACTTAACCACACCCAGCTTCACGCCGGAGCTGTTGAGAAGGTTTACCGAGATCAACTGCTGTGAAACCGAGCTTGCCTGGCTGATGTTCAGGATCGGAATGCCGTTGCCGGTTGAAATGATGCCGGAAAGTCCGTTCAGCCTCAGGATGAAGGAGAGATAGAGCGTTCCATTCGTTCTGGGTGTCCAGGTCCCGGGTGCGGTTCGAGCGCCGTCGAGATTGGATGTCCCGCCGTTCACGTTCACGCGATTGCCGGATGAAGTTTGAAGTCCGGCATAGCTCAGACTTCCCGAAGCGATGGTGATGTTGGATTTGGGATTCTGCCAACGAGTCGAAGATGACGATTCGCCCAAATCCTCGCCGACGGTGTAGTCGAACGAGTCCTCAAAAATCAGTGCCGCAGGCGCCGAAAGACAAAGACTCCAGAACATCAGCGGAACGCAGAAGAACTTGAGAAGGGACATTGGATTATTGAAAAAGAGCTTCATGAAAATCGTTTCAGGACAGGCGTGTCCGACAGGAGTTGTGTACCGGATGGATTGGTCCGTTCATGCATTCAGGCGCGGCAAATTCGACTTCGACGTTCTCGGTCCGAAGCCTGGTTAACGATGTCAACTGAACCATGCCTTTATGAAAGCGAATAGCTGGACATGTGTGCAGCTGTACAAATGTACAGCCCCACACCCCGTGCCGGATGCCCGCGAGTTCCGGGCGCTGGACATCATCGACAATTCGCCTACCATGCTTTCATCCATGTCAAAAGCGCTCCAGCATCTGCTGGTTATCGAAGCGGCCACGAGCTTCGCATCCGCCCTCCGTGCCGCCGGCTTCGAAGTGGTTCAACACACCTCGCTGACAGCCGGCGCCCGCGCGTTGAATGAGCACAAGTTCGACCTCGCGATTCTCGATTTCGCCGCTGCGGAGTGCGCCGGGATCGAGAGTTTTATCAAACTCCAAAGCGTCGCCCCACACATTCCATTCATCATTCTCATCGGTCCGGAGGAGGAGAAGATCGGACACGACCTCATGCATCTGGGCGCGCAGGATTTCTTTGTCCGCTCCAGTCTTTCCATCGAACTGCTGGCAGCGTCGGTTCGAAAAGCGATTGACCGGCATCATGCCCTCGATTCAACCCGTCGGGATCGTCACCTTCTGGAAATCCTGATGAACAACATTCCGGATGCGATCTACTTCAAGGACACGGAAAGCCGCTTCATCCGGATCAACAAGGCACACGCGCGCCGCTTCAATCTTTCCAACACTGCCGAAGCGATCGGCAAAACGGATGCCGATTTCTTCAGCGCCGAACACGCCCATCAGGCGCTTGCGGACGAGCAACGAACGATGCGGACCGGACAGCCGCTCGTGGGCATTGAAGAAGCCGAGACCTGGCCCGATGGCAGCGTGACCTGGGTTTCCACGACCAAGATGCCGTTGCGCGATCAGTCGGGAAAAATCATCGGGACCTTCGGCATTTCCCGCGACATCACAGCACGAAAGAAGGCCGAGCTTGCTCTGGAGGAACGCACCCGCCAGTTGCAGCAGAAGAACGAACAGATCGCGGAAGAACTCAAGATGGCGCGCGAACTTCAGCTCGCGATGTTGCCTCAAAAGTTTCCCTGCCTGCCGCCCTACCTTCCTTATCACGAGAGCGCGCTCGAGTTCTTCAGCTTCTTTCTTCCGAACGGCTCGGTAAGCGGCGATTTCTACGACGTGGTCGAATTGTCGGACAACAAGGTTGGCATTTTCATCTGCGACGTGATGGGCCACGACGTTCGCGCGGCGCTCACCACTGCGATGATGCGCTCGCTCGTTCAAGACCTGAGCCATTCAGCCGCCGATCCAGGGCATTTGCTGGCGCAGATCAACCGGGCCCTCGCGAGCGTTTTCAAGATGAGCGGAGCGACGATGTTTGCCACCGCCTTGTATCTCGTGGCCGATGTCGAAACGGGCGAACTGCATTACGCGAGCGCGGCGCATCCGGACGCCCTTTACGTGAAGCGCACCGACAGTCACGTCGAAATGCTTGGCTCACCGACGAAATCCAAGGGCCCGGCGCTTGGACTGTTCGAGGATGCCGCCTTTCCGACATGCCGGCGTCAGCTTGCGGTCAATGACCTTCTCCTGCTGTTTACTGACGGTCTGATCGAAGTGGAAGGCAACAACAACGAATGCTTCAACGAGGAACGGCTCGTCACGGCGGTTCATCGGCGGACGCATCTCACCGCACCGGAGTTGTTCAAGGAATTGATGGCGGAAATCGAGCAGGTCTGTGGCAGTGCTGCGTTCAGTGATGACGTGTCGGTTGTGGGCGTGGCAGTGCGCCGGCTCGGCCCTCCCCCCGAAGGTTCGTGCCCGATCGGTTTCGGGACGGATCAGATCGCCAACACGTTCAAAACGCGAGCAAGGAACGGTTGAGTGTCATTAGCCGCTGCCCAATTTTCACGGCGAGATGCAGAAACTCGAAGTCTCATTTCCCACACGTCGAACTATGATCCTTCAACCTATGCGACATCTCGGCCACCTGCGTTCCCTGTTGTTCCTTTCCATTTTCTCCGCTGCGATTTCTCAATCCGTTGCTGATACGAACCTCTTCGTCGCGGCGGACGGATCAGCGCAATTCAAGACGATCCAGGAGGCAATCATGGCGGTCCCGGCGGGCAGCAATTCGAACCACGTGTTCATCCATATCAAACCGGGAACCTACAAGGAGGTCATCTACGTTCAGCGTGAAAAACGATTCTTTCATCTGATCGGCGAAGATCCGGAAACGACCATTCTCACATTCGACCTGAATGCGAACATCAAGGGGCCCGATGGCAAACCGATCGGCACGTTCCGAACGCCGTCCACGCTGATCGATGCCGAGGATTTCACGGCGGAGAACATCACGTTTGAAAACTCAGCCGGACCGGTTGGGCAGGCTCTGGCCATTCGCGTCGATGGCGATCGCGCGGTGTTCCGCAACTGCCGGTTTCTCGGCTGGCAGGACACCATCCTGCTGAACCGCGGCCGCCAGTATTTCACCAATTGTTTCATCAACGGCCACGTCGATTTCATCTTCGGCGGCGCCACGGCCTTTTTCGACAACTGCCAGATTCATTGCCTTCGCAACGGTTATATCACCGCTGCATCCACACCCGACACGCAAAAGTTTGGATTTGTTTTCTCCAACTGCAAAATCACCGGCGAAACGAATGTGCTGACCTATCTCGGCCGTCCGTGGCGCAACTTCGCGAGCACGATCTTCATGAACTGCGACATGTCATCCGTCGTTCGCCCCGTGGGCTGGCACAACTGGAACAAAAAGGAAGCCGAACAGACAGCGCGCTACGCGGAATTCAACAATCGCGGTCCAGGCGCCGAAACGTCGAAGCGCGTTCCCTGGGCAAAACAGCTGACGGCTTCCGAAGCGGCAGCCATCACGCCCCAGGCGGTTCTATCCGGAAACGACAACTGGAATCCGCTCGCAGTCCGCGCTGCCGAAAAGAACTAGCCTCGTAGGAGCAGGCTTTCCGCCTGTCGCTCTTCCGAGCGAAGCCGGAGGTTTTTAGCTCAGAGTCTCTTCCGAACCCTCCCCGTGAAACTGGTTTGGAGGTTCAAAGCACGAATTCCATCTGGGAGAAATCTCTACGGCGCATTCGCCTGCGGCCAAGGAAATATTTCCTGGCGTGATGTCGTTGACGAACGGAACGCACCGGTCGGTGCGGAATATGGGGCAAAGCGGCAACTTTGCCCTACCTATTGTTGACAGGGCGGAGCTGCCGCTCCGACTAAAAATCGTTCGGGTAAAGCAAGTCCTCCTCACGAACCAGGTTCAGGGGTTCAGAAGTGCGAAATTCCATTTGCGAGAAATCTCTCCCCGCGCTTCGCTTGCGGGGCGAGGGAAATTGTGTCAGTTGCACGTATGACCGCTCGAACAGCCAGTTTCCGCTTTTGCTTTCCCCACCCGGGGCTTAATCTCCGGGCCATTCGCAAATGGCTCTGAAGCTTTTCAACACATTGTCGCGTTCGGTTCAGGACTTCACCCCGCTCGATCCGGCGGGAAAAAACGTCGGAATGTACTGTTGCGGGCCGACCGTCTATGACTTCGCGCACATCGGCAACTGGCGCACGTTCGTGTTCGCCGATCTCGTGCGCCGCTACCTCGAGTTCCGCGGCTACGGCGTCACACACGTGATGAACATCACCGACGTCGAGGACAAGATCATCAAGCGCGTCCGCGAAACGAAAACGTCACTGCGCGAGTTCACCGGGAAATACGAAGCCGCCTTTCTCGAAGATCTGAAAACACTCGGCTGTCTCGAGCCGCATCAGCGCCCGCATGCGACCGAGTTCATCCCCGAAATCATTTCGCTGATCGAAAAGCTGATCGCCCGCGGCATTGCGTACAAGGCCGCCGACGGTTCGGTCTATTTCAGCATCGACAAATATCGCGGCTGCGGCTGCACCTACGGTCAGCTGGTGAAACTGAACTTTGAGGAAATGCGCGTCGGGGAACGCGTGAAGAGCGACGAATATGCGAAGGAATCCGTGGCCGACTTCGCACTCTGGAAAGCGCGCGTGCCGGACGATGGCGATGTTTTCTGGCCGAGTCCATGGGGCGACGGCCGTCCGGGCTGGCACATCGAATGTTCAGCCATGAGCATGAAGTTGCTCGGCCCCAGCTTCGACCTGCATCTTGGCGGCGAAGATCTTGTATTCCCGCATCACGAGGATGAAATCGCGCAGAGCGAAGGCGCGGGTGTTCAGAACGAAGGCCAGCATTTCGTGAAATACTGGCTCCACGGCGCGCACCTGATGGTTGAAGGCAAGAAGATGAGCAAGTCGCTCGGAAACTTCTTCACGCTGCGTGATCTGCTGGCGAAAGGTTTTTCCGGACGTGAAATCCGTTACCTGCTGCTCACCGCGCACTATCGCGAGACGTTTAATTTCACGCTCGGCGGATTGGACGGTGCGCGCACCGCTCTGAACCGCATCGACGAATGCACCGGCAAACTGCGAGAACGCGCCGGTGCCGCAAAAGCCGAACCGGATGCCGCCCTGATCGAGCAGTTCACTGCTGCGCTCGACAACGATCTGAATATTTCCGCCGCGTGGGGTTGCGTGTTCGAGTGGATTCGCGAAACGAACCGCCGGATGAGTGAAACTTCATTCAGCGCAAATGAAGCCGCATCCGCGCTCGCCGCCTGGGATCGGATCAACACAGTCCTCGGAATCACCGCATCAGCCGAAGCCGAAGTTCCTGCCGAACTGCAGGCACTGCTTGAAGAACGCCAGGCCGCCCGGAAGGCAAAAGACTTCAAACGCTCCGACGCCATCCGCGACGAATTAAAAGCCAAAGGCTGGGTCATCGAAGACACCCCCAAAGGCCCAAAACTGAAAAAAGCGTAGTCCCGACATCATGCATTCACGCATCACGCATTCCCGCTTCAATGACCGGCCTCTTCATCACCTTTGAAGGCACTGAAGGCTGCGGCAAATCGACGCAAATCGGCCTGCTCGCCGAACGCCTGCGTTCCGAAGGCCGAATCGTCCGAATGTTGCGTGAACCCGGCGGCACAGCCATCGGCGAGGAAATCCGGCACACACTCAAGCACAGCCCCGCCAACCACGGCATGACCGCCGAAGCGGAACTTCTGCTTATGAACGCCAGCCGCGCACAGCTCGTGCGCGAGATCATCCGCCCCGCCCTTGCGTCCGGCGAAATCGTTCTGTGCGACCGCTTTTACGATTCAACCGTCGCGTATCAGGGTTACGGACGTCAGCTCGATTTGAAGATGATTCAGTCGATCATCGACGTTGCGGTCGGTGAAACCCGTCCGAACCTGACGCTGCTGCTCAACATTCCGCAAACAACCAGCGAAGAACGTCAGCGGAGTCGATCCGCCAGTCAGCCTGCCGTCCGCGATCGTTTCGAGGAGGCGGACCGAAGCTTTTTCGGACGAGTGGCACAAGGTTACGATGCCATTGCCAGGGCAGAGCCGGATCGCGTGAAAGTGATCGACGCCATCGGAACGATCGAATCCGTGCGCGATGCGATCTGGAGCGAAGTCGCAAAGCTTCTGAAGTAGGATCCTCTCATTAGCACCGCGCTTCAGGACGGTGGGCACGTGAATGCGGGAAGCCGTTTAAACGGCTTTATATCGGAATGACCGGCGGGCACCGCGCTCAAGCGCGGTGTTAATGAGAGTGCCATCGCCTTGCCGAAATCTTTGCCGTCGGTATGTTCTCTCCAGAACGGAGCCACCTATGATTGAGGATACCATTCAGAAAATTGAGTCGAAGATTCACGGAGCCGACACCATCACACCGGAGCGCAAGACCGAACTCCTGAAGCTTCTCGCAACGTTGAAGTCGGAAATCTCCGGCGTCTCGAAGGAACAGGCGGAAAGCATCGCCGGCTTCACCGAACGCTCAACGCACGAAGCGATTCGCACAGAACAAAACCCCGAGTTGCTGAATCTCTCGCTGAAGGGAATGTCGCAGTCGGTCGAAGGTTTCGAGAAGTCGCACCCGCAGCTGGTTCAGATCGTCAACTCGATCAGCCAGACGCTGTCGAACCTCGGAATCTGAATTATTTATGATTTACGATTTACGATTTGATTTGAACGAGCGCGACCAACCGTCTGGCAAATCATAAATCATCAATCATACATCATAAATTTTTACGGAAATTTCTCCTTGTCCTCGCATGGCTCCAGCTTCGCGATTTCCGCCATGAGCTGATCAGCCACTTCCTGATAAATCTGCTTCAACCGGTCCTTGGAACAAATCTTCGCCTCGGCACGCAGCTTCTCAAACATCATCGGCCGGCCATACTTCACTGCGATCGGTTTCGGCAGCGGAATCTTCATGTGCCGCCCGTAAGCTTCATAGGTTCCAAACACGCGCACCGGAATCACGACGGCGTTCGACTTGATCACTGTCAAACCGATTCCCGATCGCGCTGGCTGGAGCTTGCCGTCCTTCGTCCGCGTGCCTTCGGGAAACAGAATGATCGCATTTCCATCGAGGAGACGATCCAGGATGATTTTCAATCCCTTCGCGCCACCGCCGTCGCGATCGACCGGAACCGCATTCCATTTCCGCAGCAGCCAGCCGATGCCTGGAAAGCGGAACAGACTCTCGCGGGCGAGATAATTGATTCCGCGATGAATGCCCGAACCGACCAGCGGCGGATCGATGAAGCTGGCGTGGTTGGCGGCGAGAATCACCGGCCCGGTCAGCGGCACGCGTTCGGCATTGAAAACCCGCCACCGGAAATATGTGGCGTAGATGAAGCGAAAGAAGGTCCAGCCAATGAAATAAACCGTGTTCATTTCTCCGCCATCCGCCGCCTGACGTCGGCGATGATCAATCCGCTCGTCTCCGCCGGTGTCTGACCCGAGTTGTCGATCACCTTGGCGCCCAGCGCAATCATCAGTGGCGCCGCCGCGCGCTGGCTGTCGCGCTGATCACGCGCCGCGAGATTTTCGTTCACGCCTTCTGCCGCACGCCGGCGCGACCGTTCGGCCAGGCCGGCATCGAGGTAATATTTGAAATCGGTTTCCGGAAATACGTTCGTTCCAATGTCCCGGCCTTCCATCACGAGGCTGCCGAACTGGATGCACTCACGCTGCTTTTTCTTCATCCAATCGCGCACCTTCGGAACCGCCGCCACGTGAGCCACGGCCGCGGCCGTCTCCGGCGTGCGAATTTCTTTCTCCGGAAAATAGCCATCGACCAGGATGCGCGCCGCGCGATAACCGCCGACATCGACGCATTCCAAGGTTGTCTTCCACTTGCGGCATGCGGCGGCAACGGCCTTCTCATCGTGGACGTCAATCCGTTGCTTGAGGCAATACCAGGCGAGCGTCCGATACATCGCGCCCGTATCGACGTACACAAAGCCGAGTTCTTTGGCGATGAGCTTGGAATTCGTGCTCTTGCCGCTGGCGCTTGTGCCGTCGATGGCGATGACAATGTTGTTTTTCAAATCGTGACTCTATACGTGACTTGTAGCCGCGGCCTACAACCGCCGGCAGTGAAACAGCGCTCACCGAGTGCCGCGACCATCAATCCGCAAACAATTCTTCATGCGTCAGGGAACGTCCAGTCTTCGCATCCAGAATGGTGGCGCCGAGTCCTTTGGGCGGTGCTGCGGCGAGTTTCTGGAAGAAGTTCGGGAAGGTCTTCTTCACGCAGGCGGGGTTTTTAATTTTTATTCCCGGAACTTTCAATCCCAGAATCGCGAAGCACATGGCCATGCGATGATCGTTGTAGGTTTCGATCTCCGCGCCATGCAATTGTGACGGATAAACCGCCAGCGTGTCGCCCTCCTCGATCACTTTCGCCCCGCACTTCGTCAGCTCCGTGCGCAAAGCCACCACGCGTTCGCATTCCTGCACGCGGAGACGGCCGAGATCGGTAAAGCAAACTGCCTCGCTCTCCAACGGAGCGAGGGCGATCGAAGTCATGATGCTGTCCCCGAGATCGTGTTTTCTGGAAATGAGAGGAAAGCCTCTTCCTCCCGACGGAAATTTTTCGTCGATTTGCCAGTTACTCGATGGCCATTGGCGGACTCCCACGAGTGAATGCCGGCTTTTCATTTCGCGGAGCCATCTCCCTGATTCGGCACCGGTTCTCCCAACGAGCTCGGGCATGCGGGTCCACCATTTGAAGTAGGGAGTATCTTCGCGAAGTATTGCTCCCAGTTCAGCGTTCAGTTCCGGGTTTTTGGCAACCATCGCGAATATCTGCTGGAGCTTTTCGTTGTCACTCTCGCTCCGTTGGAATATCGGCGCGGGCGCGATCCACCCGGCTCCCCAAAAATAACTCCCACTGCTCGCATCCGGCTCGATCTGGAATTTTCCTCCGTGATGCGGAAATACTTCAATCAGCTTCGAGGTCATCACCACGTAAGGCGATTCCTCCGCGTTCTCACCCACGACCTCAATATTCCAACCGCCAATTTTCGCGCACAGCAACAACGCCGACGCAAACTGCGAACTCTGCTCAATGCTCACCTGGCACGACCGTTTCAACGCGGAACCTGAAACCTGGGACCTGGAACTTGAAACTTCTTCCCCACCCCAAATTCTCGCCGGCAACCTTTCCATCTCCTGCTCTGATTCGACGCGATATCCGAGCTCCCGCAACGCCTTGAACAGCGCCGCCTGCGGACGCTCGTGCATGCGTGGAACTCCATGCAGCCGATAAACGCCTTTGCCGAGACAGACAAACGCCGCCAGAAAGCGCGCCGCCGTTCCAGCGTTTCCCACAAATAATTCGACCGGCTGCTGCTCCGTTCCGCCGGACGGCACCGCGCCGCCCTTCCCGTAAACCGTGATTGTGCGGTTGCAGTCCTCGTTGGGATCGGGCCGGACATCGACCATGAACCCAAGTTCCTGCAGGCACTCGACCATGATTTGCGTGTCCTCGCTCCAAAGCGCCCCTTCGAGCGTCACCTCGCCTTCAGCCAGCGCTGCGAGGATCAGTGCACGATTGGTGATGCTCTTCGAGCCCGGCACCGTGATTTCGGCATGCACCGGTTTTTCGAGCGGAACGATTTCGATCAAATCAGGCAACGGCATACGGATCAGCCACGGGCTTGTTTAGCCACAGATGAAACACAGATTGAACACAGATTCAAAATACGACTTTGAAAGAAGCGTCCGTGTTTCATCTGTGTTTCATCTGTGGCTCAATTATTCGGGTGAAGGTGAAGCGCAGGCGGCGCACCAGTGGTCCCGTCGCTGTTTGGCCTGTTGGAAGAATTTTTCCAGCGCGGTGACGTCGGCCTGTTCAAGAGCGTTTTGAATCTGTTGAAGGTCGCGGATGAATCGTTTGAGCGTCCGACCCAGGTTCTTCCGGTTGGCCATGGCAATGTCGCGCCACATTTCGGGCGAACCGGAGGCGACGCGTGTGGTGTCGCGAAATCCCGTCGCGCACAATTTCGCCTGCTCCTTCGGAAGCTTCGGATTCAGCACCAGGTTCGTGAGCACGGCGGCGGTGAGATGCGGCAGATGACTCGACCGGCTCACCAGTTCGTCGTGAAGATTCGCATCCATCCGAAGCACCCGGCTTCCGAGCGCCTTCCAAAATGCCTCCACTTTTTTCAATGCAGTGGGACTCGAATTTTTCGTCGGTGTCACCACGCAGGCGGCATTCTGAAACAAATCAGCTCGCGCGGCGGCAACTCCCGTCTTTTCGCTGCCAGCCATCGGATGACTGCCGATGAAATGAGCACCAGCCTTTTGAACCAATCCGGCGATGTCGCGCACGACACTGTTTTTCACACTGCCGACGTCGGTCACAATCGCACCGCGTTTCAGGGCGGGAAGCAGTTGTTTCGTCAATGAACGCATCTGCGCCAGCGGCGTGCAGAGAATGACGAGGTCGGCATTGGAAACCGCGGTAAGAAGATCGGTCGTCGCGTAATCCGTCGCGCCGGCTTTCTCACACTCGGCAATTCCAGCCTCGCGCCGGACGTATCCAGCCACTTCATCCGCGAGACGACGACGCTTCACGGCCAGCCCAATGGAACCACCGAGCAGACCGACGCCGACGATTGTGATCTTCGGAAAACGCACGGGCGAGAGAATAGTGGAATCAGGACTGGGGATGGAAGATGAATTCCAAGCCGGGCGAAGCCCAAGATCCAGATCGAAATTCCAAATTCCAAATTCCAAATTCCAGGTTCCAGGTCAGAGGGAACCTCAACTCCGATTCAATCCGCCCGCCTCAGCAAAACCGGCCATCACTGCGGATGAACGGTAAATTCCACTGCGACATGTGCGGTATAGATCATTTCTCCAAAGGACGATGCGGATCCATCCGCCTCCGCCTGATTGGCGCCGCGAAGAGTTGCGTCCACGGGAGCCATTGATGAAAAGCCGAAAGCCTTCTGACCGTACGCAACCCGAGCCGGCACGTCGCCGCCGATCACTTCACCTTCTTGAAAACTCACAGGCACCAGCCGCACTCCAAACTTCTGTTCGTAAATCCGTCTATGTTGGTTGACCTTGTCGCATGCCTGTTTCAGCGCTTTTTCCTTGGAAGTTTCTTTGTCGGCATACTCAAACTCCACACCTGCGAATTGCGCCTCCGAAATACCGTCAACAACGATTGCAATCGCGCTGAACTCGGCGTCATCGGTCACAGTCACCCGCAGCACGTTCTCAACTTTGAAGCTTCGCGCCTTGTCGGTGAAAACTCCGGGCCGGGGCGTTGAGGAAAACCGCGTCGTATTGATCCGATCGTCAGCGATGCCGCGTTGCTTCAACTGCCCGATCACCTTCGTTCGCACGCCCTGGTTCAACCGAAGGGCTTCCTGCATTGACCGGCTTTCCGTGGCAATTCGGAGACTCACGACGGCACGATGCGCCGGCACGCGCACCTCAGCTTCACCGGTGAATGTCGCTCTTCTCGGAACTGACTGCAGATACTGCGACAATTCGGTTGGCGTTCCCTTGATCTCAACTTCCCCGTAAGCGGTGGCCGAGGCGAGTGCGAGTACAGCAATGATGGAGTGCTTGAATTTGAACATGGCTTGAATGTCGATTGGTGTTAAAACGGTCCTTTTCCACGAACAGCGCGATCATCCGGACTCTCTTCAGCACCGACTTCATCAGTGTCCTGAACTCACGAATGGATGCGTCTCCTCCGTCCGCGCGGAAAGCATTGCCAGTTGAGACGGGCTCTTTGAAGCAAAATCATTTCTCCAGAGGAATCTCCATTCCGCCTCGCTGCGCCGATTGAAAACAGGCATCGGTCACCTGCTGGGTTTTCAATGCCCACAACGGCCAGTCTTCGTTCAGCGATCCGGTCATCGCCTGAGCTGCGAAGTTGCGGAACATCCGCGCGTCCTGCTTCAGCGGATTCGAATGAACGGCTTCCCGCCATGAAACCGCCTCCTGAACACCATTGATTTCAATCGCCGGTTCCTGATCGCTCGTCGGATGAACGAAGTCGGCAATGCGCAAACTTCCCTTCTTGCCGCTGATCTGTGCCCACTGCTGTTTCTCGGTCAGGAACGAGCAGAAAAAACCCGCCGAAGTTTGGTCATCGAAAATCAGTTCGCCCGAGAAATCGGTCGGCGCCGGCCCCGGACTCAACACGCTGCCGCGTTGCGAAAGAATTCGCCCTGTCACGCGCGCCGGCATCCGCCAGTTCATCGCCCACAAACTGAACCGGATGCAATACCAGCCGAGATCGCCCAGGCAGCCGGTCGGTTCCAGCTCACTGTGAATGCGGATGTTGTCGCGGAAGAAATCCTCGACGGCTCGGAACGTGAACATCGAGCTGATCCGCTTCATTTCTCCAATGCTGCTGCCGTCGTTGATGAGTTCGCGGATGCGGCTCAATCGATGGTTGTGCATGAACATCACGCCATCGAGGAACTGCACGCCGTTGCGCCGACACGCATCGGCCATTTCCGCCACATCATCGCTGTTCAACCCGCACGGCTTTTCACAAAGCACATGCTTGCGAGCCGCTGCGGCGCGGAGCACCCACTCCTTTCGAAGCCCGGTTGGAAGCGGAATGTAGATCGCATCGACTTCCTTCGACCCGATCAATTCTTCGTAACCGCCGAGTGCGCTCGGCCTTTTCTCGAACGGAACCGCCGACTGGCATGATTCGATAAAGCCGCGGCTTTTCTCGAGATCGCGGCTGGCGACGGCGGTGACGATGCCGTTTCCGCTTTCACGAATGGCGCGCCAGTTCTTCCGCGCAATGCCTGCCGTGCCGAGAATTCCCCATCGAATCTGTTTCATGTTGCGCTCACTACTATCGGACCGGTTCCCGGATGCAATGCTGCGATTTTTGCAGCGCTCGCGTCAAAGGTAGGCGAACACCCGAGGAAACGGCTTTTGCGAAAATCCCGTTCAATTCCATCTTGTTGTTTCGGAGCTGTTCCAACTTTCAAAATGAACCATGAAAGAGATCAAATTTTTATGTCCGTCGTGCGGGCAGCGCATTCAATTTGAACCGGGCCATGCCGGCGAGAATGTCCCCTGCCCTTCCTGCGCAACCATGATCCGCCTTCCATTGACCGCCGAACCAATCGAATCAACCGAGGTTGAAAATGACGCCAGCCTGTTCTCCTCGCCGGGCGGCGAAAAAGTGTCCTACGCACCCATACCAGCGACAGTCGGCCTCAAGGATGAAGCGGAAACGAATCAAGTCATTGCGAACAAGCCGCAGAAGTCTTCCGCAAGCCCAGCCTCAACCATGTCGAACCCGGAAAGGAATCACACTGCGGCGGAAGTTCACGAGATTGATCTGCATTGCGCCTGTCCCATGTGCCAATCCCGACTTCATATTTCGATCAGGGAAGATTCATCTCCCATAGGCCTTCAGGCATCCCACCACGGATCGCCGCCAGAACATCTTTCCATCGCGGAGCGGGA
Source organism: uncultured Verrucomicrobia subdivision 3 bacterium (assembly GCA_937890005.1). Lineage (GTDB taxonomy): Bacteria > Verrucomicrobiota > Verrucomicrobiia > Limisphaerales > DASXHY01 > DASXHY01. The sequence goes on from CALBZA010000036.1 coordinate 31,281, forward strand.
AAAGCTGATTGAGAACGCACGAAAAGCTCATCCGGTCATGTCGCCCAACGCACAGCTCAAACCGCGTCTGGACAAAATCCTGGGCGGCTAATTCGGAAAGCTGTTCCAAGGCTGCGCGGCGGCACAACCACCTTCAGCTGGGACGAAGCTGCCACTCAGCCGACTACAACATCGTTCACATCAGCCCCGCCGTTCGCGAATAGCCGTCAGGATGTTCGCAATCACTTCACCCTTCGGCTTCGCACCCTGCGGACCGCCGTGATGGAGACGTACGCTCACCGCACCGGCTTCCATGTCGCGGCCACCGATGACGAGCATCGTGTGGACCTTCGCCTTCTCGGCCTCGGCGATCTTGGCCTTGATCGGATCGGTGCCGAAATCGGTTTCCACGCGGACCATGTTGGCGCGTAGTTCCTGCGCGATGGCTTTGGCGTAATTCACCAGCGGCTCGTCATCACCGATCGTGAGCACGCGAACCTGTTCGGGCGCGAGCCAGAGCGGGAAGTTGCCGGCGTAATGCTCGATCAGGAATCCGATGAAACGTTCATGCGTGCCGAGCGGCGCGCGATGAATGCAGAGCGGAGTCTTGAGCGTGTTGTCGCGATCCTTGTATTGCAGGCCGAATCGCGCAGGCACGGCGAAATCGACCTGGTTCGTCGCAATCGTGAACTCACGGCCGATCGCACTCCAGACCTGCACATCGATCTTCGGCCCGTAGAACGCCGCTTCGTTCGGCACCTCGACGTAGTTGATGCCGGATTCGATCAGAACCCTGCGGACCATGTCTTCGGTCTTCTTCCAGAGTTCGGGTTGATCGACGTATTTCTTGCCGAGCCCTTCTTTGGAATGCGTGCTGAAACGCATCACATATTTTTCCAGCCCGAAGATTTTGAAATACTTCAGATACATGTCGTTCACCGCGCGGAACTCCTCGGCGAACTGGTCTTCAGTGCAATAGATGTGGGCGTCGTTCATGTTGAGCGACCGCACGCGCATGAGGCCGAACAACTCGCCTGATTGCTCATAGCGATAGCAGCAACCGTATTCCGCGAGGCGCAACGGCAGATCGCGATAACTGCGCGGTTCCGCCGCAAAAATGCGGTGATGATGCGGGCAGTTCATGGCTTTGAGGTAGTAGCTCTCCGCCTCGCCGAGCCGACTCAACTGGGCGCGCAACGCGGACAGCTCGTTGAACGCGGCGACGATTTCTGCCGGCGCGGTGCTGGCCTTGACGGCTTGCTCAATGGCTGAAAATTCTTCGTCTATCAAAATGGCAGACATGGGCGGGAAAATAGCCCTCCGGACACCGCAATGAAATCTCAAACTTCCGCGCACAAGCGGAGGTTCTGCTTCCCATACACCCCAGGCAGGCGCCTCTAAAGCCTCGGATCGACCGGCTCGCTTTCCAACGCCAAGACACCAAACACGGCTTCACGCACGCGACGCAATGGCTCTTTGCGAACGAACCGCTCCAGCGCCTCAATGCCCAGCGCAAATTCACGAAGAGCCAACGACCGTTTGGTTGAAAGTCCACGCGCGCGCAGTCGCTCCAGATTCTCCGTCGCCGTGCCACGATCCACCTGGTCGCCGAGGAAGATGAGTTTACGACCGTCAGGATGATGCAGCAGTGGACGCAAGTCCGCTCCTTCGGACCGCGACTCTGCGAGTCGCAGCGAAGCAGACAGGTTCGAATCGCTTTGAAGAACCTGTGATTCCGGATCGCGCACATTGCTGCGGGTCACAGACCCGCGCTCCGTTGGACAACCAGACACCACGTCATCGGCAACTTCG